>NZ_JBQAEF010000002.1:0-675067 GCF_051915185.1 Bacillus cereus group sp. MYBKT14-1
CCGTTCAAATAACGTAGAACGATTTGTATTTTTTCATCAGCTGTAAATTTAGCCATAGAAAAACTGCACCTCCAATTGTTAGACTGTGTCTAACAATTGGGGTGCAGTTCATAATGGTGCTCTTTTTTATTTTTTGTAACAACTTACACTCATCTTACATACATTATCTTGAATCCTTACTTGTTAAACCATTTAATTGTTCATGACTCACAAACATCAACAATATATAAATGGTGTACTGATTCATAGAAGAGTACTATATAATGGTGCTCTTCTTTATTTTTTTATAACGATTTATACTCATCTTACATACATTATCTTGAATCCTTACTTGTTAAACCATTTAATTGTTCATGACTCACAAACATTAACAATATATGAATGGTGTACTGATTCATAAAAGAGTACCCTATAATGAACTGCACCTCCAATTGTTAGACTGTGTCTAACAATTGGAGGTGCAGTTTTTCTATGGCTAAATTTACAGCTGATGAAAAAATACAAATCGTTCTACGTTATTTGAACGGAAATGAAAGTTATCGAGAAATGGGTAGATCGCTCGGTATAAGTGACACAATCATTTTGAATTGGGTAAACCAATATAAACAGAATGATCTGGAAGCTTTTCTAAAACGATGTACAAATTACACACAACAATTTAAACTAGACGTACTAAACTTTATGATTGAAAACGGTATGTCCTTATTTGAGACGGCAGCTATCTTTAATATTCCTGCCCCTTCAACGATTTCTGTTTGGAAAAAACAGCTCGAAACACAAGGAATTGATGCCTGCAGTGACCCCTGTCAAGTAGACAGGATTTAAAAAGCGCAACTAAGTAACCTGAGTTCTATATTTATATGGACTCAGATTATTTAATTTCTTTTGAAATCTTTGATGCCTAATTGATTCATCAATCTTTGTATGCGCTTATGCTTCAAATGAAGGTTATAGGTGACTTTCAGTCACACTTGCACTCCTCTATATCCATAAATCCCTCTTAGTTTTTTATGACACTTCAATATCTTTTTCTTGGTTTTAGCGTCCTCTAGTTGTTTTTCAGAAGGCACTAAGTGCCGCTTTGTCCGCTTATATACCCACTTCTAGTTACACCAGCGATGGCACATAATAGGCTAATCGTATACCCCTTTTCTAACATCTCAAGTATAGCTTCAAACTTTCTCGTTTTGGATATAGCTTACATACCTCCTTTTACATCCCTAAGAGCTTTTTTAACATTTCATTCTCGGCTTCTAATCGTTTAATCTTAGCTTCTGGATCTTTTGGTTTTGTTCTTCCTATACCTGGCCCTTTCGCTTTTCCACGTTTTTCTTCTAGTCCTTTGATACCTTCAGCTTCAAAGTATTTCACCCAACGACTTACAACCGAGTGATGAATACCTAATTCTTTCGCAATGTTTTTATAGCTCATGCCTTCTTTTAAGTATAAATCTATAGCTTTTTTCTTAAATTCTACATCGTAAGTGACTCTAATTTTCCCCATAAAAAAATCCCCTCCATAGTAAACAGGTTAATGCGCTTTCTTTTTCCTGTCTACTATAAGGGGATCATATCAAGATCTCGTCCTCTTTTTGTTTTAGATATGCTCACCATGATCAATATAAGTATCGCCGTATTCGTATGCCGGCGCAGGTGGTCTACCGTGATCAAAATCGGCCACATTAGAAATATAATCTGGTCTTTGTGGTGCAGGTGGTCTACCATGATCAGCTTGTGATGTAAAAGATTCTGTAAAACTTCCAATAGTTAAAACAGCAGCAAAACTAAAAAATCCCATTAGTAATTTTTTCATTTTAACGCACTTCCCTTCTGAAGTAATTCTTTAGCATCATAAGATATATTAAAATATTGGCTTGCTTTCTCATGATTCCCTTCTTGATAAAGTTTTTTCGCTAAAATTCCAGAGTACACTTCAATAAAACTAAAATGAACAAAATCCCAATAATTCTTTTTAACAACCCCCTCCATATATGGTTAATATATCCAAGTATACTATGTTGTTATATGTTTGTGTATAAAATTCGGAATTTTTGTAAAAAAAGAGTGTTTAATGCGGAAAAATAAAAGAAATAGCGTTTATGTTGATTGCTTTAGTGGTAATCATTGTAATAGGATTTGATATTAGGAATCTAGATGATCAAAAAGACATTCTCATGTTTGTTATCTATACTATTCCTATAATGCTATTACTGCTGTATGCGAAAAAATTTAAATACATTAAACCAAATTTGTTTTTAACCTTAATTTTTTTAACTTTAGGATTATGGAGTTTATTAACATTCTATGTATTACATGATTTAGTAATATTGATATCAATAATTTTAGGAATGGGGATTACATTGTTAGTTATTTTTTTCTACAGAATAGCAAAAAATAGTTAAGTAACCTGTATTCTTAAATATAGTTAAAAAAAGAGCTCTTTCATGACTTGAAGAGTTCTTTTTAATATCAATAATATACACTGAATATTCAGTATATATTATATCAAGTTTTTAAAAATTTATATATCTAAAGGCGTGTTAAAATAAATGGAAATAATAAACATTGTCACTCTAAGAGGAGGTTGTTGTATGGAGGTTCAGGCACAAACAAATGAACAAATCATGCAAATGCTGAATGAATGGTACATTGAAATTCGCGCTAGACGCTTAAGAAATGCACATCTATTAAAAACTGAAATTGATAAAAAAATAAAAAATATGGAAGAAGATCAAAACTTACTTTTATACTACTCTCTATTAGATTTTCGTCATCAATATTTAGTTGATAGTTTAAGTATTGGAAAAGATAGTTTCAACAAAATCGAATCTTTTAATATTCCAACAGATGATTCTCTTATATACTACTATTACTTTTTTAAGGCGATGCATTCGACGATAGTCGGAAATTACAACTTAGCTAAAATTTACTATGATAAGGCTGAAATAAAACTAAGAGAAATACCAGATCAGTTAGAGCATGCGGAGTTTTATTTCAAACTCGCTACATTTAACTGTCACCATCAGCAGTATATACCTGCATTTCAACAAGTGTCCAAAGCAGAAGAAATCTTCTCTAAATATAACGGATACGAACTAAATATAGGATATTGCAATAACGTATCTGGTCTTATCTGTACACATTTAAATGAATTTGAAACAGCCGAGGAATTTTTTATGTCTGCAATGAATATATTTCAAAAACAAAAAGAAGAACAGGCTATCTTATATGTGCGTCACAATTTAGGGTTTATGTACGCAAACCAAAAGCTATCAGACTTAGCTATTCGTCACCTTTCAGAAGTCATTAAAGAATTACCAAATGATTATAAGGCTATATTGATTGCAGCATGTGAACATGAAAAAATTGGGGAAAAAGAAAAAGCATTAGAGTTGTTTGAGAAAGGCTTGAAAATTAGTACAGATCTGAAAAATGAAGAATATGAACATCACTTTAAAATTTCACAAGCAATAGCAAAAGGTGTATGTGCGGAAGAATTAGAAAAAATTGTATTAGCAGGTAATGTATATTTTGAACGAGAAAATATATATGAGTATGTAAAGGAATATAATGAAAAATTAGCACTAACATTCTATCGGGAAAATAATCATGTGAAGTCAAGTGAGTATTTTTATTTATGTTCTATAATGAAAGGAAAAAATCATTTAGGGGGGCAATAAAATGAAAAAAACAATTCTTTATTCGTTAGGAATATTAACTGCTTTTACCTTAATCTTAGGAAATGCAAATACCCCAAAAGAAACACAAGTATCCTCTGAAGAAGTTGTACAATACTCGCACGGTCATACAGGTGGTTAATTTAATTAGTTTAAAATATATACAAAAAGTGCCTACTCATGATAGAGTAGGCCTCTTTTACTTCACATAAACATAGGCTTCATTTGCAGTTACATAGTATGTTGTGCCTTTACTGTTGTGTACTTTGTATTGTGGTGAACCATTAACAGATACTTTAGCATCAATTGTAAATCCAAGTCCCTCATCTACAGTTCCTGCTACATCTTTATCAGACCAGGAAGCAGAATCATAGAAACGAAGATCATCCACTTTAGAAACAACACGTTTTCCTACTACAGAACTTGAAGTAGTAGTTTGTTCCCCTTGATATTTAATATAAGATGAGTTGTTATAAATCCATTGGTTACCGCCAAGATTTAACCAATCACCTTGTTTTCCCCATACTTGATATGATTCCCCTTTATTTAATTGACGGATAGTACCATGATTTGTTGAAGGTCCACTTCTTAGGTTTACGTTAAACCCATCAATGTAAGCTACTCCTGTTGCGCCTACAACGTTTTGAGATGGTTCTTGTGGTTTTGGTTTAACTGTAACTGTTGCGCCTTCATACGCCTTTTGTACGTCCGCTCTGAATTGTGATTCTGATACACCATGACTGCGAAGATAATTAATCGGATCTTCATGGTCAGTTCCGCCTAATTTGTAAGTAATATCTTTATGTGTCCATAAACCATTGCTTGGATGAATCCCTCTATCTTTTAAAATCTTAGCTAATAGTTTTACATAACGTTCGTAAGAAGATTTAAATTTATCTGGGTTGCTAGTTTCAGAAAGTTCTACGTGAACAAATCTTTTATTTGCAGCTGGTCCAGCACCATAAGCAACATATTTAGTATCAGCAATTTGGACTGTTTCGTTCCAATCTACAGCATAATGTACAAATGCATTTCTCCATGTTCTAGCTTCATAATTTCGAATGTTAATTGCTGGTGCTTCTGGTGTTGCAGTACTATGTGCAACAACGCCCTCATAAGCGCCCAAACCGTAGCGATATGCTTGTTTCGGTAAGTCTTGGATAATTAGTACTCTATCGGCAAATGAAGCCGTAGCAAACGAAAATAAGAGTAATAGAGTCATAAATAATGAGCTGAATAGTTTACTTGGTTTTTTCATTGTGTATTTTCCCCTTTTTGCCAAACAAAAAGAGCACCGTCTTTTGACAATGCTCTCCTTATGTAAGGCGTGTATTTTTTATTTGGTATTATGTTTTTCTTTTCGTGCATCACTTCTTTGGATTTTTGCTTGAATTTCGGATGCTACACTTTCTAATAACCATGCGGGAATCCATTTTTCCCAGCCAATTCGTGCACAGTTTGCTGCGAAACTATTAAAGATGTGGTAACTCAATCCACCGACTACCATGAAGAAAAAGAAATCAGGTAGTTTAAGAGCAATATCAAATAAATGTGCAAGTGCTGGTAATGATAAAAGCACCACGGTTCTCGTGATGCCCTCAATTCCATATTGTGATGAGTATGTTCCATCTAGCTTTGAAGCTTTACTACCCGTAATCCAGTCGAGCATGATAATCCAGCAATAGATCGATATCCAAATTAAGTTCGCTTTACCGTATAACAAATTAATTATTGTTCCTAATCCACCACCTATAGCACCACCTACTTTAAATTGAGTACTTGTAATAACATCGCTTATATTCAGTGCCTTGATGAGTTCGTGAATTCGTTCCAAGTTCTCACCTCCCTTCAAATTTTGACCAAAATAAAAAAGCCTACTGTTGTACGCTTAGAATTTACGTATTTAGTCTCTTCCAAGAATGCTCTAATGGTTCTTGACGAGGGTAGTTCACTTCTTGTTTTGAATCATTTTGGATAATCGATTTATCTCTGAAAATATATCCATTTCTGTTTACTGTTTTTCTATTTCCGGTTTGAATGATATTGTCGATTATTGTGCCCTTTCTCTGTAATGCTGACCTGTTCATCTTTTGTAAGTCTGAATCAAAAATAGAAGCTTTAAAAATATTAATTTTAATCACCTCATTCTATGCGAAATGCTAATGGAGCAGGTAATGATCCATAACTACTTTTTGCGTTTACATATTTAAACTTTTGTACCTTTTCGTTCACTTCCACCTCCAAGATATCTCCACTTACAATCCCTATATCGGCAGTAGAGTATATACCGCCAAGTTTTCCCCTAACTCCATAGTCCTTATGAGAAATGTAAAAAGGTAACATAATGAAATTATTATCAATATTGGGGTTTCTTAGAATAGGTATAGAGAGCCATATACTTCGATATGCAGCTACCTTTTGTGTCCAATTACTATTTTTAGGCCTACTAAAAGTTAGCCCTGTATTTGATTCGCTGGCACTAGAAAAGGCGCTTGAATACCAAGTTAATGCTCTTGTATAGGGTTCGTGTAACTCTTCAAGCATTAAATCTTCTAAAACACCGACATAGGATACTACTGGGTAACTACTTAGGCTACTTGGTGGAATTGTACAAATAATAATTTTTTCTTTATCAATGAATGTATATAATTCTATTGTAAGTAAAGGATCAACCTGTGGTCCGTCTCCAGCAGAAACACCAGAGTAACTACGGCGGCCGTTATACCAAGATACAGGGTATTGATAATCTTCGCTAATCCCTCTGCCTTTCGAACTATCATATCCAGTGCAAAATCTGAAAAATGAATCTGAATATAAAGTTTTCCTTATATCATAGTTAGACTTATCGGAACGATTTTCTACATCCCTCCCATCATATGGACTAAATTCTATGAAGATGTTTTTTTTACCGTCATTTCCGTCGGAGTACATCATGTAGATATCTTTTTCATTTTCTTTGTTAGCGTTTAACTGTTTCCACCCAACGCGCAACATTTCGTTAATAACAAGGTCGAATATATCTTTTTTTAATGGTGTGGATCTCTTGAATATATGTTCTGTCATAAAAGACACTCCTTTATTGTAAACTTACTGCTTTAATGATTATTGTAAATAAAGTTGGTTCATTTCCTTTGTTTTCAATAAAAACATGAGCAGCGCTTGTTGTATCTTTATCTTCGCAAGGGATTGCTAATATATCGTAAGTTTTCTTCTCTTGATTACTCTTATATATCTGTAGTCCATTTTGTTTCTTATCAAAAATTGAAATAATAGATTCAACATCTTTGTCGTTTGTTACATGAATAGTTCGAATATCAAATTTGTTGTATTCCATATTCATTGAAAGGTATTGAGTTTGTCCGTTTTGTACGAGTATTTGTTCAGATTTTTCGATAAGTACGGGCGATGAACTATCACCTACAGTTCCTTTGTAACGATTGATTTTCATTTCAGTACCCATGTAAACACCTCAATCATGTAGCAATTTAATGTTAAATAAAATAGGTTCAAACCCAATGTAGTTTAAATCTTTAGTTACCAGTACCCAAAACTCCCTAGAACTATTTGCGCTTAATGTATTTATTGAAATTTGTTTTACCCAAGCTAAGTTATCTAACGAAATATTTGCCCACGTATATCCCACCTTTTCCATGTATTGCTCAATAGAAATTTTGAGATTATGAACAGCTACAGAATTTTCATTTTGGACCATCATTTTAATGATTCTTTTTCCCTCAATCATATTTCCTAAATTAGTTGGATCAGTATCGTTTAATTCTTTAGAGTCCATTATGATTTTTAAAGGAGAACCCATATTATAGATGTCACCGCCATAAAATAAGGCTTTCTTTTCTGCTATAAGGCTATTTTGTTCATCGTAAACTTCAATGGTTCCTTGGAACTCTAAAGATGGTAGGTTTATATCTATACCGGTATTTAATTTGCCCACTTGATTAATAGATATTGTAGTGTCATTTTCATCTCTTAAAATTACCCTGTTATTTGGGAACAGTTGTCTTAACTTTAATTTGTGGCCACTCGTGATAATGATACGATCAATATCTAGCGGCTTGTATGGATCTGCGACACCTTTCTTTAATACAACACCGATTTTAGTCGCTTCTAATTTGTCGCTATCTGCATAATCAAAGGTAGCATCTACCTTGCTATAAAAGTCCCATTGTTCACCAGTAGAAGTAGCAAGCCATTCCCTGTGTTCTTTAGAACTATTAATAGAATGAGATTCAAGAAATTCTATTTTATTATCAGCGTTTTGATATATAATCAATCCGCCCTTATCCCCTTCAACATCGGGAGTATAATCAGCAATGACTTGTATCGCTATATCTCCTTGCGGTTTGTTGATTAGTAACATTACATCTTTATCTGCTGTATGATTCAATCTTATAAAGCCTTTTCTTACAGCAATACTAAAAGATTCGGACGGTGATATAATCCATTCCGGGTTTATGGAATCGAAATCCTCTATAAATATTTTCCCTGCTTCTTTTTTATATAAAGAGACTTTTCTCATAAAATCAATTAAGTATCCAGAACTATCAATATCAAAAGCGTTAAACCTATGGAATGATATATTGTTGTTTTCGATTTTAATAATACACTCACGGATTGCTTGTTCCGTGAATTGCTTTTCATATTTTAAAACATAATTTTCATCTGCTTTGCTATTTAAAGAGAAGTAATCTTTATTTCCGTCTATCGATATAGAAACTTGTCCAGGAAGATTAGAAACTTCCGCAATAACACGTAGCTGTTTACCAAAAAACTTGAATCGTATATATTGGCCATTTGTAATACCGGAGTAAAATCGGTCAGAGCTACTTAGGTCAAAATCTGTATCAAATAGTGAGAAATTTTGAGAATTACAGTCATATCTTCTCCACCCCAGTTCGGGTGTCTTTAACACTTGGCCAATGGTAGCCATTTCATCACCTTCTATCTTGTTTTCTTCCAATTAGAATTTGTCCACCAAGAAGAACGGCTATGACATAACCATAGTTTCGGTTTTTCTTTTTGAACTTTTCTATTTTCATCAACTTCAATGATTTCAGTAGGGTAAATATTATTAACAATAAAATCATCAAATTGTATGCACTCGGTATCAATGAATTTATTAATAATAAACAGTTCACTTTCGATGATTTCAGTATCAATTCCCAGAACTTTCTCCGCTGGTTCAAATTCCGCCACTGAACTTTCTATGCAAGTATCCCTGTTAAATCGCTCGAATTCTTCTATATCAGTTGCTACACTTACATCTCTATCAAATGTATCTAGTTCTAGTATTAAAGACTGCTTTGCAGGTGTGTCAGCTGCATCATAATCATTAGCGATTTGTGAATCTAATTCTAATACAGGTCTTTTAATATCTATTATTCCGGACACATCCGTAATGATATTTGGGGTGCAACGCTCCATATCAATGCTATCAACAATTTCAGAAGTTATAGTAACTTTGGAACGATCCATTATATCGGACAACACCGTCGTTGCTTGTAACTCACGTTTAACCCTTGCAAATAAATCATAATCGGGTAAATAAACAGGTAATCCCATACCTTCAAATAAATCCATTTCTTCATTTTTGGCTTCTAATTCGATAACACTTCTTTCTGCTGTAGAGGATTCTCCCTCTATAACATCAATTTGTTTGTTTTCTCGTGTACTCAATTCATCTGTTGTAATGTATGAAAGAATATTTTGTGATTTCCTATTAAACTCCCGTGATTCAATGGAATCTGCTATTACTTCTGGTACTACTTTGTGAGCATTAGTTCCATTGTCTAATATGGTATGGATCAGTTCTTTTTCACGAGTAGCATTATCAAATCCAATGATGTTTTCTGCGATAAGATCCCGAGTTAAAACAAAATCACCTGCAGTATTGACAACATCAATAGCAAGTTCACGGCCCTTATTATCCATCGATTCCAATACTTCGATAGAATTCCCAGTTAATTCATTTGTAACTCGAATTGATTGTGTTTCATCTTCAATTTCACTTTCGTGACATGAGTGAATTTTATTTGCCTGTTCATATCGTGCAGAGGATGCTATTACTTCATTTTGTGTTCTTTTTGAATCTTCTATATCAAAGGTTTCTAGTTCCAAAGATAAGTTTTTTCGTATAAATGTTTCGTCTGTTGGGACCGCTGCTATTATTTCTATATGTTCTCTTTCAGCTAATTCGAATGATATTGAACCTCCATCAACTTGAATAATATTTCTATCTGCAGTATCAAATTTTGTATAATCTGCTTTTAATTCTCTTTGGATTCTTGCAAATAAATCATAATCAGGTAAATAAACAGGTATTCCTAGATCGTTAAATAAATCATATTCTTCATAAGAAGCAACCACTTCATGAATACATCTATCCGCCATTTCTAAAGGATGTGTTGTTACTGCAGTTAACTCTTTAATTACAATCTCACCTGTGCCATTCTCAAATATATTAGACTGCAGTTCTTTTTCTTTTCGTTCTGCCAATATACTTTCGTAGAATTTTTCTCCATACAATACACGAGCTACTTTCACCCATTCGGGAAGTTCTTCTACTTCTGTAGCAAACTCACGAATTTTCTTATGAAGCAGCTCTTCTTCTATGACTTCATTCATTTCATATTCGTCTGTAGTTCTAGACATAATAGATTCATTTACGATTGTGATTTCATGCATATCAAATGGTTTATCTGCAAGTTCTTCTTTCACATGGCCCATATCAAAAATACGGCTGCGTTGCTGCGCTGACTCATCATCTGTAATATCTATTGCAAAGCATCTTGATTGTGTGAGGTTTTCCATTTCAGAAATATCTATATTAACGTTACGATCTATATGGAAAGCGTTTAATGTTGTAATGCTTGCATCAATTTCAATAATGTCCCTGGAAGCCCGGCTAATCACATCAGATAAAACACCTTTAATTCTGTTTACTTTTGTTGCGAATACACCTGCATTATCCTCTTTAACAGCCTTAAACCTTGAATTAGGCGGCATACTTACAGGAAACTCATGCACGTTTTCACCAAAAGGATTAGCAATTGAAATAGAAACACAATAAGTCTTTTCATAAGAAAGACTTGGACTAACAGAAACTATATGATTCTTTTCATTTATAAATAAAGAAGGGGCAGCAATCGAATAATTTTTCTCGTTCATCTTTTGCCTTCCCCCTTTCTTGTTTAAATATCTTCTTTATAGATTGCTAGGCCAATTGGATTGAAAGGCGAAAACTTACTTGTGAATGGAGAAACTGCTGTTGTTGGCAATGTGTAACGATATAATTGCGCCATTTGATAATTAGCTAGAATTTCACCGCCAGGGTATTCCTTAAAAGTTACAGTTTTATCTTCCGCATTATAATCGTAATCCGTTTTAGGAACTTCCTTACAATCCATGAATAGGTTCAATGTATTTTCTTTTGGTTTGTGCTCTAAATGGAATATCTTTTTAGTTCCATCGCCTTTACCAATTACTTCATCTGTTACAGTTTTTTCAATTTCAAGCTCATCTGCTTGTTGAATATTTTTTGGATGTACTGCGTATACATCGTCAAGTTTCCCTACATATCCATCATTAGGATGTACGATATAAATTTGTGATAAATGGTATTTACCGCTATACATAGAAGGATTAAATCTCCCTTGGCCACTATCGATATCGGCATTATGAGTTATAAAGGCAAGGTAATGCTGCTGATACATAGATCCAGTTAATGATTGAGACAAAACAGGCGTAAGATTTCCACCAGATGTATTTTCGCCATAATCCATATTTGCATTACCAATTTTCTTTGTAGAATTGCTGAATTCTTCCCCAGAACGGCAGCCACCCATAATAATTAAATTCTTTTGCGGTTTATTATCAAATGTATACATTCTTCCGATGTACAATGGAACAAATAATGCTCGTACAGGGCTTGGTGTTGGATCAATTCGCATAAACATTACAACACGATCTTTATGAGCGTTACCGTACATGTATACAACGGAATCACGTTTCCAGTCCTTTGTGAATCTTTGCTCCGGTGTCAAACTTAGTACTGTATAGGGAGAAGCGTTCACAAAATTGATAGATGTAAAAATTTCAGCCAGGACACTATTTGTGCTCTGTACGGTAAATTGCGTCTTAGCAGGTAGTATTTCTGTTACATCGCTACCGTTACTAGATTCTAGCAAACGTGTACCTGCAATCTTTATATTGTCTGCACTTGCAGGAGCAACTTTGAAAATAATTGTATCCCCTGTGAACGTATAGTTGTTTGCATCTAAAATTGTCCCGTTTTTGTATACTGCAAAACGGCTTTCATCAAAATCTGGGTATGGTAATTTAAAAGCTGTTTTTGTACCATTACCATTTCCTAAATCTGCATCTTGATCACTCATTTTCACTTCCTTCTCAATAAAGTATCGAGTATAAGTGAAGAAAATAATATCATTCGTTGGTTCATAGGCATCGTTAGCTAAACGATATTCCCCCGTAACTCTAGCTCCTTTTGCTACTGGTGTATTAAATTTAATTAATCCTGTTCTACCATCCACTGTATAAGTGTTTTTTTCTTGATAGATACTATTTATATAAACAGATAGGGAACTAGCAATGATTGGAGAAGTAGGAATAATGAAGTTTGTTTTCTTACCATCTCCTACTCCAAAATCCCCTAATCTTGATTCAGTGGCTACATATCTGGAATCTGCGAAATCAGAGTCTGCAGTATCGTATGCAACTGCAAAACCAAATCTTCTACGCTCCAAATCACTTCCAGTGGATTCGAATAATCGCACATCTATGAATTTGCTGGTTTCTCTTCGGATACGGAAAAATAGATCACGTTTCCATCCGTTATCTACAAATAACTTTTCTAATTCGGTAGGTAAGGTTTGTAAATTTACAATTTTATCGAACCACATTTATATTCATCCCCTATATTGTTTTCTCGAAAATACCTAATCCTGCTGGACGATATGCAGTAGCTGGCATCTTTGTAATTGGTGAAATTGCATCCACGGTAAAGAATCTGTAGATGTCGTGTGTATCTGGACATGTATTTTTTCTAACTTTTAATTTATCTCCATTTAGCAAACCTAACGGGGAGAGAAGTACAACGTACGGCATATAACCACGTACCCCTTCATCTGGATGTACAATATAAGCCCTAGATGTATGAACTCTACCACTATATAAAGATGGATTGAATTGATACTTATATTCGTCATTATCGTGGCTTTGCCATGCTGTAGGATATTGGCCACCATTAGCACCTTTCCGATCTGGCGGCATAATATTACTTGGTATATTCCACGCAATATAATGTGCTTGGTATCTTGCACCAAAACGGGAACGTTTAATAATTACATTATCAATGCCATTACCTGGCGACTTAGGATATTTCTTTGTGCGTGGCATATAGTTCGATACGTCCCTAAATAGCGTTTTACTTTCAAAATTAAAGCTGTGAGAAGAACTTTCTCCACCTTCATCGTAAGCAGTTCCAGCCCAAAGAGCATCTGCTATGGCGTCGTCATTTCCATAGCTTTCTAAGCGTCCCATGTATACTGGGGTTACAGGGACAGTATTATTTTCAAATGCTGGCGTTTTATCTGCTTGTATTAGTAGGACAACTCTATTTTTATCAACTTGTCCTGTAATACGAACTAAAGAATCTGGCCACCAATTTGTATCAGCATCTATATTTAGCAATTTAGGGTTTCTCAAAGTAGATTTAACCCAAGGAGACATCATTAAATCAGGCTTATCTGTATATTCATAAACGGTATATGTATAAGGTCTTCCGTTGTTTATTTCTGTTTTTTCTGTAGCTATCACTTCGGCCAATTCTACATCTAGAATGGATTGGAACTCTTTCTTGTCTTCTGCTCCCATAATAATTACACTATCCTCTTGATAGCTTGGAAGTTTTTCAATCATATATAAATACATACATGAACGATCTTTATATTGTGGGTTGTTTTCTAAGTATGTTTTAAATGCAGTTTTACCATCAGGCTTAGAAAAATCAATGTCTAATTGAGACTTTGCGGTCCACTTCCAAGCTTGAACAATTCCGTATAAACCACCATCGTTGTTTTTTAAAATTACATGCTTTGCAGCCCAATAATTATGAACAGGATCGTCTGATTTCGTAGCTTTATAAATAACCTTGTAAAAGCTGCTTACTTTCTTCCATCCATTTTCAATCATGGTGTTTATTAACTCCATATGGAATTCTGCTTCTGATACTATTTTTTCAATATATGCCATAGGTTTCACGCTCCTAATCTCTTAATAGTTGATAATTCAGTTTTACTACTTTGGATGTTCCGGTTATATTGTGGTATTCGAACTTTAATACAGCGTTAGCCGGAATAGGTCTAATAATAGAAAAATTGAATCCTTCTGGTACGTCTTTTACATAAACATTTTTAAATATTTGTTTTCCATCGATAAATAGATTCCAATAATCACGATCACTATAACTTGATGCAGCTATAGAAAATGCAATTAACTCTGTATCGAACGGTAGTGAGAATTCATCTTTTTTTACTGCATCATCTATTCCAATTCTTCTACCTTCTATATACGGTTCCGTTTTTGTAGGGAAATAAGGAGCGTCAAATCTACCGCCCGCCATATATGTAACAGCAAAACTCATGATATCCCTCCTTTATGATAAAAAATGCAATTCAAACCATACTGTTTTATCAAGGATTCCTTGGTTTTTAAATGAAAATTGAACCGTACTACCTGCTGCTAAAGGCTTATAAACCATAAAGGGCATGCCTTCGGGAATATCCTTGGTATATATGTTTTTACACATAGTTTTACCGTTTACAGTTAAGCTCCATTTATCATCTAATTCATATATAGATGCACTTACACTTATTGCATAAAGCTCCATATCTGCAGGTACAGTATATGTAGTTTCATTTGTTTGGAATGAAAAAGAATCCATAATGAATCCAGGTATGAATGGTTCTGTTTTAGTTGGATGAAAAGGCGGATCTAATCGACCGCCAGCTAAATAGGTTGTTTCAAACAAGAGTAATCACCCTTTTTCGTGTATTAAAAAATTCCCGTGCATCATTACGATACATCGGGAATTGGTAAATCAGACAGTATACCGCTGCCTTTATCCAGTAGACGCGGTTGTACACGCTGTAATTGTTTTTGCGCATTGTATATTAATTGAATTTCCATCTTCTTTCCTGTTATCTTGTGGGATAATATAACCTTGTCTAACATCCCTTGGTTATTAAAATCTAGATCGTAATGAAGATATTTATCTCCGTCAACTTGGGATAAACGAGCACCATCACGAATAAGTGTATAGCCTTCTGTCATACCTTCTTTAAATACATCGTTCGGGTCATTTCCAGGCATTGGTTTACCGCCGTTATATATTTGCCTGTCGATCAACCCTTTCATTAGATACATAATCGGATCATATAAATTCTTTTGCATTATCATAAGATCACCCCTAATTTACCCTTGTGACAGCCCAACTTTTCGCTGGACGTTTGATATAATACCCAGTTGATTCATCTATATTTACTCGTTTAAATGTTAAATCGGGTAAAGAACCATAATCGTATAAAATATTGTTTTGTGTATCTAATACTTGTATCCGTCCGGTAAGCCATTTTAAAGGAGTCCGTACCCCTTCGAAAACAATCATGTTTGCACCGTATTCGAGTGGTATATCAACGTATGTAGGATTATTACGTATAAAGTAATTTTCCTCTATTAACTTATCATTGCAATAAATATTTAATAAGTCACCATCTTCATAATCATAGTCCCAAAGTTTTAATCGTAATGTATCTACATTTACTGTAATACCAGTTATATCTGTATATGGAGCAGGTTCATACCCATAGTTAACAGTTAAATCTAAAGTTTGATAGAATCCATCATCTGCAGAAATCATTGTATTAATACCTTTGACAAAGTAATTCCACTGTTGACCAGAATCTCTATTGTAAACTGAAATAACATCGAATAATTGAATCCTTGGATCCCCAACAACTGCAACCGTTAACGTTCTGAACTTCTGGATTGCTTTTAAATGATATGCTGCAGCAACTGCTCTTCTTGCAAAGAACGTTGTCGCCCAAGGAACCTCCACCATTTCCTCCCGTAAATCACCTTGCGATACGTTTTTTAATAGAAACGAATTAAGAAATCCGTTTGCGTAATCTCCGCATTTAACAACAATACTGTTACTTATGTCCTGGTCAGTTAGCTGCATATCTAAAGAGATAAGATTTTCCCCTTCTCTAAAACTAAATTTTGCAGGTTCGTTAATTGCATAGTCCGGCATCTTCATAAATGTGCAACTTCCATCCGGTTCATGTTTTATATAATGGAATGTTGTATCTATAATATCGCGTACAATTTCATCCCACTTTTGAAATCTTTTACCGGTTGCTCCCTCAACAATCCAACTTTGATTGGTACCAGGAATGTTTACTCTGCTACCATGTAATGTAACTCCGGCTTTTTCAAAGAAGAATCTTACCACATCATAAACGTTACCGGTTGGTGCTACGATCTCATCTGATCCTGGTGTTGGGATAACGGATTTGTGTAAAACCTTTTTATATGATGTTGTGCAGGTGACGGATATTGTCCCACTTTCGGCATTTACCTTCACATCAGATACAAAACCATGTATATACGGTAAAGCTTCTTCACCGTATCCGATAGACACCTTAAATTCAGTCTGCGGATATAGCTGGTTTGTATTTGTTACTTCACTGTTATAAAACCATTCTTGAATAGAAGAGAACTTACCATACCAGTTGTCAGGAGCCATTTGACCGTATTCATTCGCAAAAGTAATAGTAAATGTACTAGCAAACTGATCTGCGTTCTCCTGTACTTCTAGTCCCATTACACGATGTTGTATTTGGACGTAAGTAGAAGAGTCTCTTTTTTTCATATAAACAATTAAATTAGGGGAGTTATTCCCTACCTGGAAATAGCTCCCCAACATTCTAATTAAAGAAATAGATCCTTCCCTCACATTCCATCAACTCCTACTCCTGCTTGTGACATAGATATTAATTTACATTTTGCTATAACTAAAGCTCCTTTTCTTATTGCATCTACTTCATTTGGTGGAATTATACCCCCGTAGGTACCATAATCCCCAGTAATAATATGAGGGCGATATATTTCCTTCATGAAATCACGCCAATAACTAATATCGTTGAATAAAACATTGAATTCTACTTCGCATCCTTTATTCCCGTTACTTTGGAAACGGGGATAACCATGCATAATATTATAGTTTTTTAATCCGTCTAATGATTTAGGCATTTTTGTTTGCTCAATCATTGCAATTGTAGGTATAGGTCCGTATGCATGATAATAAACATCACGCAAATAGGCTACGTCAGAAGAACCGTAACCGATTGTTGTAAATTCAATTGTTTGTGGCCCTGCACCAACAAAAACTTCTCTTGCTTCCCAGGCATAAGCACCTCTTGCTCTAAATTTTTCAATACCATTTACCCGAACAATAAAGTGTTTATCCGGTAACATACCATCAGAACCAATAGGAACTTGGGACATAAAAGAAAAGTTATATGTCCCAGGCCATGAAAAATTAATAGTATATTTAATTGTACTTACTAATTCTGTAGCATCCCATAAGAGGTGATATGAACCAGCTCTTCTATGCAATGTTTTTAATATACTCATACATTTCGCACCGCCATTCCCATTAGATCGTCAGCAACTACGTTTTGTAGCAGCTTTCTCATTTTTACAAAGTCGTCTGCAGATTGTAGTTTTTCAACAGAGACTTTAAATGTAGCATTTTGAATTGTTACGCCATTATCCGTTTTCTTTTCGACGTGGGTTTGTCCAGCAAATGGATGTGCAGTTTTACCGATTAGATCAGCAGAACGTGCGCCCATTTGTCCAATTTGATTAGATACATCGGTTACTAGTTTCATTGGTTTAGGTGGAACAACAGCTTTATTTAATAGTTCAGAAGCTTTGTCTACGGCAGGAATCATTTTTTCCATCCCTACACCAAGACCTTCTGTAATATAACCCCCGTATTCCATCATTAACCGAGATGGGCTTCGGATACCAAAGAACTTTAATACGGCTTTAGGTATTCCCGAAACAACTCCTTTAGCTTTTTTTATAAGCCAATCTGCCATGCCGGACATACCTTCACCAATACCTGCGATAATATCTTTTCCCCAACTAACTGCATCTTTTGCTACATTTTTTACTATAGAACCAACTTTACTGAATACATCCTTTACAGTATCTACAACCCCTGTAAATGCACCAGTGATTGCTTTCTTTATAGTTTTAAAATTACTAACAATAAATTCTTTTATACCGCCAACAACATCGGTTATTGTGTTATATAATTTGTTGAAATTAGTAATTACAAACCCAACAAATTCACGAACTGCATTAATGATTGTAAATTTTATAAAATTCCAAGCCGATTGAATCACATTTTTAATTGTGTTCATAACGCTAGAAATTGTATCTTTAATAGATTCCCAAGAAGATTTCACAAAATCTTTTAAGAACTTTAATACTGTAGTAAAGGTTGATTTAATTGCGTCCCAGGCTTTCTTTACAATTTCCTTAATCGTATTAAAAACACTGGATATTGTATTTTTCATTTTTTCGAATTCGGTTTTTACGTACTGCTTTATTATTGCTAAAGCCATAGAGAAAATTCTTTTAACAGCATTCCATCCAGTAGTAAAAATTTTCTTCCATGTGTTAACTGCCTTTTGGGCACTATTCTTAATGAATTTCCATGTGCCATCTACAATTTTTTTCAATCCATCTAATGCAAATTTGAAGATGAATTTAATAGCATTCCAACCGAATTCGATTATATTTTTCAACAAGTTAAAATACCATTTAACTATTTTGACATAGCCATCCCAAGCTTTTGTAAATATTTTACCTATGAATGACATTGCAGAACTGAATACCTTTTTCGTACCTTCCCAGAATCCAGAGAAGAACTTACCTAAACCATTCCATGCCTTTTTCGCACCTTTTACAGTTGCGTTCCAAGCCTTAGAGCAGACATCACCAATCCATTTAACAGCTTTTTTGGTGTATTTAACGATGTCATCCCAGTTTTTGTAAATCAGATATACTAATCCTACAATTGCTAGTATGGCAATCGTCCAGGGATTCATCAGTAAGGTCATCATGGATCTGCCCAACAGCGCTAGAGCTTTCCCGATTCCACCAAACATACCGATAAGTTTAGGGCCGACTTTAAGAATACCTGTAAATAATAATGGTACTTTAGTAAGTATTGGTACTAGGAATCTTAATGAACCAACAAATGCACCAACTCCACTTGTCATAAAGCCCATCATGGCGACTAATGGACCTAATACAGCGACCATACCTAAAATTGCTACAACACCAATTTGAATTGGCTTAGGCATAGAACTAAATGCTTTTGCAGCAACTTCTACCGCTTTAATAATTGGAGGAAGTGCAACTTCTGCAATATCTAAAATAGCTTGTCCTAATGGTTCTAAAGATGCCATTGTAGTACGCATTAACTTTTGCCAACGAACACCAAAAGCTTCTTGCTGCGTCTTCTGCATTTTTCCCATTGTGCCCTCGACATCGCCTAACGCTCCATTTGCATTATTAAGACCTAAGACAGCTTGAGCACCCATGTCTTCCCACTTTGTCAATTGTGTTATCGTAAAGGCTTTTTATCCTCTACTTCTTACAGTTCATTTCCTGTAAGTTCGGCATACGTTTTCACTAATAGGGGTCACCATATCAAAAAAAGAAAATTGTTTGTAGATTTTTGACATGTTGCTAAAATTAAAGTAGATCAAGTCGAAAAAAGCACTGATTTGAGTGTTTAAAATATCTTTAGATATTTACTTAACATCTTTAGAGGTGGAACATAATCCCCCATAATAGATGCCACAAGCTCGGCTATAATTCTCTCCTTTTGTTTATCTATTTCATCCTTAATTCTATCCATCTCATTTTGAACTAAATTAGGATTTGTTTGAGTACCAAAATCAGGAACTTGAAGCGGTTCATTAAACATTTGTTTATAATGAATATCTCCTGCAACCAGGTATTTTTCTTTAAAAGATTTGTCAGGATCTTCTTGCTTCATAACAAAAATCTCTATCTTGATATCAATCCAACTGAGATCAAAATCTAATATAACTCTGGGGTGGGTTTTTATTGGTAAGTCCTCAGGCAAACTCACTTTCTCTCTCAAATATGCTTCACAGAATTCTTCCGCTTTACCCAATATTTCTCTTTTAATTTTTTCTATATCTAATTGATCTTGTAACTCCTTAAATTTTTCTTTTAGCTCCTCAATCGCAGCAACATATTGCTGGCCTTGTTCAGTTATTACCTCTTTTCCTAATTGCTTAGCATCTTCAGTAAAACTTTGTAATACCTTGTCTACCTGGCCAGCGTCTAACGATTTAGCTCCATCTTTTACTGCATTCTGAATACCATCAACAGCACTTTTTACTTCTCCTGATATGCTATCTACTGGATCTTTAAATACGTCATCTAGACCATCTAAAATACCACCCATTGTGATTACACACTCCTTTGTTTTGCTTCTCTTTCTTTATAGTTAGCTCCAGAATGAGTAAATATACAACTCTAATAGAATGATCGATTATGACAACATGAATAGAACTAATTATTGATAGTTATAATTAATAAAATCGATTTAAAAGTTTTATTAATAAGACCTTTTTTTGTAAGGTCAGTTAATGGTAAATGGAACGGAGTGAGTATTAAGAAACACCTTTAAATATGTCCAATTTGTGTCTAAACGTACAATTTTCTTTTTTTGATATGGTTACCCCTAATAAGTGTCGCGGTCTCGTGGAAGGATTATATCTTTTCACCTTCTATGCTCTGCCCCTGGCTATACTTTGTATATCCTTCGGTTCAAATTAGGATTCGCACCCTCTTTGCTTTATACCGCGATTTTATTTCGGCACAATTTATAATCTACCGAATACAGCAACACCAAGTTGGTTTGCTTTTACTTTATCGTCCATCTTACCTAAATCACCTAAGACGGCATTAAACACATCTGCAGAAGTTCCTTTACCTTTGTTGAAGTTATCCCAGACTTTTTGTGTTTGGGGTGACATTTCAGCAAAGGCATCAGATACACCTTTAGAACCATCCTGTACCCGAATACCGAACTCTTTTACAAGGTCGTTAATGTAATCGAGATTATAACTACCATCACGAGTACCGTTTGCCATAATCGTAAACATCTCGTTAGCAGAGAAGCCGGCTTGTTTGTACAATGGTGCATATTCGGCCACATTATCAAACATTTCATTTGAATAGTTCAAACCTTCTTGTCCACCAGCAGCAAATAAATCAAATGCTTCTTTGGAAGAAATACCAAACTGATTCATTAACTGCCCTGCACCACGAGTTACTTCATTGATATCAGAATCAAATGTTTTACCCAATGTCATAGCACTTTTTGTAGCTTCTTCTAATTCTTCGTGAGGAACGTCTTTCATATTCTGATACACTTTTATAAGAGACTGATCCACTTCTTCAATACTTTGGCCAAATCCATCTTTCCAAGTTTCTTTTGCGATTTTACCAAGGTTTTCAGCACCTTTTTCAGTAAGACCTAAAGAAGATTGGATGTTTCTTTGAGAAGTATCGAAATCAGAAGCCACTTTTACAGCGGCAGCACCGATACCAGCTAAAGGTAAGGAAACGCCCGTTGTCATGTTTGTACCAACATCTTTCATTTTGTTACCTACATGACTAATTGATTCCCCTGCTTTTTGGAATTTATCATGCATTCCATTTGCAGTCTTTTGTACTCGATCTTCAAACTGTTGTAAATCTTTATAAGCGCCTTCTGCTTTAATACCAATCGTTCCGAACAGTTGGAACATTTCAGCTAACATTTACGCACCCCCTTTCACGGGGCCGATAACCATTTTATTCTGCATCTTCATCGTCTTCGTCTTCTTGGAAGTGGGCCATGATCTGCTCAACATGCGCTTCACATTCTTCTTTCGTCCATACTTCACCCATTTCATAAGATGATTCTTTATCGTCCTGGGTGTCAGTTAGTCCAAAAGCTTGAAGATAATCATTAAAAGTAGTACCTTCTTCAAGTTGACGAGTTTGAAAGCCAATGAACGCCATCTTCTTCCACTCATTTAGTTCTTCTTGCTGCTCTTCTCGTGCAATTAGAGAAAACAGGTCCATTAAACGCGAATACGGTATAGATAAGACATATTCATCTGTCCATCCATACCGCTTTTGGATCTTGTCGAAAGCACGTAACATGTTTTGTTCGGCTTCTTCTAAATATTCATCTGAATTTTCATTTACGCTTGAATCGGAGCTGCTGCTGGAATTACTGCTGATTGGCTCCATTTCTCGCTCTGAACTTTCACGAGTCCCTTGACCTGGTTGAAAAAAGTCATTAAGTCTTCACTTTCTAATAGGCCCTGTATAACAGCAACCATTGCTTCCGGAGGGAACTGTCTAAATTCTTCTGCTTTCACTTTTAATAAACTAGCAAAGAACTCTGTAAAATCATCTTCGCAAGCAGGGATCATCGTTAGAACACGGAAAGCAAATTCTAATCCTTTTTGTTGTTGCTTCTCTTTAAGTGCAGATAATTGCGCTTGTTTTTCTTCTTCTGGAAGAGATTCAGCAGCTTTAGTTAGTTCATCCATTTCTTGCTTATCCTTACCGAAGCCAGCAAAGTTAGCCATTGCACTGCGTCCAACCTTTGAGATAATTTTTGCAAATCGCCAAACGTCCGTTACATTTAATCGGCGCATTGCTACTTTTTCGCCTAGGATTGTAATTTCTGTACCGGTATTCATCATTTTTTCTAAAATAGAAGCCATTTTGTTCTCTCCTTTTAGCATTTAGCTCATTTTATGTAATAGAAAACCGACTACCATTTATGCGGTAGCCGGTGCTTTTTGTACTGTTGCTTTCTTTTTCTTTGGTAAATAGATTTCGTATGGTGGTGTAGTTGGTGCAGATTCACTGTAATGACCGATAAATTTACATTTCAAACCAACCGTTCCTTTACCGTCTTTTAGATCCACCTCAATAGAAGAAACAACCATTGCATTACGAATTACGAATATAACAGGTAATTCACTACCCGAAATCATACCAATGAGTGCAATATCATGATAGTTTGAATCAGGAATATCATTTGAAGGTTTCATAATATCGTAATCAGTTTCAGTTGTACTATCTACCGTCATCCCAGGTAAAGCTAACTGGAGGTTTTCTTTTGTAAACTCCACTAATGTAAGTTCTACATGCGGTTCATCTTTTAATAACCACTTACCACGCACCATTTTACCTAACACACCATCAATATCTGCATCATAATACTCACGATCAAAACCCACTTTAGTTCCGCCTGTAGTCGCTCCTACAAGTTCACCTAATTCTTTTACACTTTTAAACCCTTTGTACATGACACCAGGACCGATAACAAAATTATCAGTAGTCCCTTCACGAACACCATTAATTAATTTCCAACTCATTTGTCCTACCCCCTAATACAAGTCCGTTCGCATGGTTCGGACAAGAAATTTTACATTTATATGAATGATAGATGGGTCTTCATCTGGTACAGGGATACTACCTGCACGATGTATAGAAAGTATCCCATCATCTTTTAAACCGACTTCTCTATCTAGTAACTTCTCAATACGTGTAGCAATTGCATTTGCCTTATCATAATCCCCGTTATCACAATACACATCAAAATTAAGAATCATTCGGTCTATAATTTCAACGTCATCCGGATTATTTGCTTCAATTCTTATAACTGCATAAGGCATGTTCATATCATCTTGTGCGGTTTGGAATGTAAGAGCAGGGCCTTTGTCCTCGCCTTCACCATATTCTGATAGATTAGCTTTTATTATTTCATCGTTCTCTACAAGCATTCTAATAGCTGCAATAGCGTTAGACATGTATTACCCTCCCATCATTCTTTTAAGTTCTCTACGTTCTTTTTCAAACGCTTTTAATAGGAATGGACGGGCTTCCATATGACTTGTACCAGTTTCAAGCCATATTGCTTTTTTCAAATCGCTCCCTACTGCACCCAACACCTCTGATTGTGACCGTTTAACATTGTATTTAATCGAATTTAGCAAGTCACCGGTACGAACAGCAGGAGCTTCACCTGGTTTAGAAGCAGTATATTTACGACTCGTATGAGGTATTTTATATTGCTTACCGCTACGGCTACCTGTGAGGTTCTTCTTAACTTGATTTTGCAAATGAATAGATGCTGCTGTGACTTTTTCAACACACATAGCGTTAATATGCGTCTTTACTTGCTCCATATTGCTTGAGTACTCAATTTCTACTGAATTCGCCATATAGAATCATACCTTTTCGCAATAAATTTCAATGTGATGATTCATAAATGCAGGATTACGCGGCTCTCCTTTTACTTCAAATGTATAATCAACGCCCACATCTTCATTTTTGAAATGAATAAGATCATTGGGTTTAATTATGTAAGAAGCAGGTGCATATATCTTAAAGGTCGTATCAAAATTTTGTTTATCACGCTTAAATCTCTCATTATCAGCAGCAGAATTAGTAGTTACACGGCAAATCATCTTCTCATAAACGTCCACTGGTACTTCCGCATAGTTACCAGCGGATTGTTTCTTTTTCATTTTTCGTTTTACTACTACCTCATGAATATATAAATCATCCATTCCACCATCATCGAAATACATTTCGTTCATGTGGCCATCACCGGCTTAACTCTTGCTCTAAAGCCTTTTAAACCATTGAGTATCTTATTGTTTGTAACTGGTTCATCTAGCGTTTCTGGGCTAATCTGGTACGAATAATCTCCTATACTCTCCGATGTCTTCATACCTTTTCTTTGTATGTTAGCACGAACTACTGCAGAAACAACCAAATCAATAATACATTTCTTCATAAGTACCTGCAGATCATCATAATCTTGTATCTTATATTCGAATTCATATAACTGATTTTCAGATAAACCATAAACAATACGCCCATTTACAGTAATAGAATCGGTCATATCTTGTTTCGAACTAACATGAGTTACTTTTGCTATAGATTCAGCAGGAAAAGAAAGCCAGGCTAATTTACTTGTTTGGATAATTTCTTTCATTGGATTCTCCGGCTTAACTCTTAAATACTTCATAGCAATAACCGCATAGTAATCTATTAGTTCTTGAATTACTGTATCAGGCATCTTCTGTACATTTACGCGGTCTTTAATGTCCTGCATGGTAATATTCATTATGTTTCTTTCTCCTTCTTATCGACTTCTTTTACAAGTTCAAAATGTCCAGTACTTACAAGGTAATCAGCTTTTTCATTTGCAACTGTTTCTTCTTGGCCATTCTTAAACTTTTGTCCATAAGCGGTGTAAGTACCACCGTATCGCAGCGTAACTACTTTCATAATTAACACCCCTTTCACGAATGTAAACTATTACATGAAAGTTTACATTCGTATTGTTGGTTTTATTGGTTACATCTCGTTTTCCATTAAAAACAAGAAAATATTAAAAAAGTATACATTCAAAACCCCAATAACAAAGGGTTTATTTCCATAAAAAATACGCCTGGATATTAAGCTCCAAACGTATCCGGAATATTTGTTAGGATTGCTACTGCATCCATTTCTTGAATTACAGCATCGTCATCAAAGTGAATTACATAGAATCGTTTATCTTCCATGATTGCACTTTCACCCTCGGTTGTTTTACGGACACGAGTCTCGTATGTATTAACCGCAATAAAGTTTCGTGGATCAGCAAGCATGATTACATCATCGGTTAAAGATGGAACAGTAACAATGCCATATCCCATTGGTTTATTAACTTGGTCACCAGCTCCAAGTAATGCAGCATCACCAGCGCCTGTAGAACGGTTTGTTAAATACTCAATCCATTTCTCTCTACGGTTCGGTGACATAATCCAACGTAGATTGCTATTTTTATATTTATTTGGCATTGCACCAGATAAAGCAAAAATAGAACCTTTACCAAATCCATTCGCTGCTACCGCTTCGCCTGTACCAGTTACTAATTTAGCGTGGTCAACAATATGAGATTCTGACGATTTTTTAATTTTCTTTAACCAACCATCATTGATCGATAAGAACGGATCAGAAGATTCAGTGTCTCCATTCCAATGCAAGTCCTCTAAATCAATACCTAATTGAGTTGACATAAGAGTCATTACAGTATCCTCGAAACCTTCACCTTCAATGTTTTCACGAAGAGTTTCTTCTGTAATTTCCCAAGGTAAGCGCATAGCCTTTGTATGGTACTCAATTTTAGAAGTCTTAACACCAGCACGGTATTCATCATCTTTGTTTTCTGTTTTCTTACGCAGAATACGTCCGCCAATTGCAATTTTGTCTAACTCACCTTGCTTCGCTTTACGCATTTCTTTTCGGTGTAACTGCGAGAATGGTGTTGAATCAAATGCCATTCGGAAGAATTCCTTGCTCTGCTCGGGATTTAGTAATCCGCTAGAAAGGGAACCTGTTGAAATAGTTTTTTCGATTTTTGATAAACGTTTCATTAAATCTTGATTGTTCATTGTGCTCATATTAATAATTCCTCCTTATATTACAAGTTAAGATTTGCGAATACAG
Source organism: Bacillus cereus group sp. MYBKT14-1 (assembly GCF_051915185.1). Classification (NCBI taxonomy): domain Bacteria; kingdom Bacillati; phylum Bacillota; class Bacilli; order Caryophanales; family Bacillaceae; genus Bacillus; species Bacillus cereus group sp. MYBKT14-1. The sequence continues at coordinate 26,399 of NZ_JBQAEF010000002.1, forward strand.
ATTTTTTAATTGGTTGTTTTCCTGGTGTGAACTCTTCATCTGGATCTAAACCTTTACGGATAGAAGCAGCATTTTCGATATTTTCAAGCCGCTTTGTAATTGGTTCTAATGCTTTTTGAATAACTGCTGCAGCTTTTTCTTCCTCTGTTTGCTCTTCTGGCGTCGGTTCTACCTCTTCACCATTCACCTGTTTTTCAATCTTTTCTAACTTAGTAGCTAGTGGTTCTACTGCTTGTTTAACAATTTCTGCAATATCTTCTGCTTTCATTTCATCTTCCTCCTGTGGTGAAGCAGCTTCTTTTATTTCAGTAATTAAAGCTAATGCTTCATCTAATTTTGTATGATTCTTTTGGGATAATACTTTCCCCGCTTTTTTAATACTTTCTAAAACGATGCTTTCTGCTTGTACACTGCCTTCTGATTTCGCAATGGTATAACCACCTTTAATAGAAGAAAGTATGTCCTTCATATCATCAAGAGCAGCCGTCATTCGGTCGATATCGGGGTTACTTTCCCAAATCTCCCAATAGAACACATCTTCGAACAAATTAAAAACGGCACGTAAATCGCGGTTCTGTCTTTCGTCTAAAAAACGATCTTTTACTTCTCCTTTTTTAATATCGTGTTTTTCACCTTTGAAGAAACCGACCATTTTACGAATAATACCTTTCTCTTCATGAGTAAGATCATCTGCTTTCGTGATTTCTACACGTTCACCAAATCCACCCATTGAAAAGCCAGTTACATCACCCTTTTTAATTTCTTCCCAGGTGTCTGTATCATCAACACGAACAGTCATAAGCCATGTTCCTGCTTTTACTTCTTGTTCGCCTACTGTCATATCACTTTTAGCAATCCAGTTTTCAACAACCGTCCCTTTACCAGCAATTTCATCATGTTGTTTATCGATGTGTTGGTAATTTTCCATAAAGGTATATGCAGCCTTTTCAATTTCCTCTGCGGTCATTGTGTCCCCGTGTGAATCCTCTACATCCGGTTCGTATACCACGCCTGTAACCAGCTGCTTCTCTTCCTCTGTTTTAAGGATTGGAACTTGCTTTGATATATTTGGTTGTTTATCAGTTGCACTCTTCATAATGGCGAATTGACGACCATTTGCACCTTTTGTAACCAATGAAATATAACTAATCTCGGCGTTTTTTAGTTCGTATGCCATTGTTTTACCTCCTTCCCTATAAATATTGGGGTTCCACTGTCAAAACGCATGCAGCCAATTTAAAGCCGTATACGTTTTGACGATGAAACCCCAATCAAATAGGTGTATTTTATTACTCTTCTGAAATCATTGTGCAGCGACAATGCGGATGAGCCGGCGGACACATCTTTCCATTACTAAATAGATCATCAATATCTACCGTTTCCCCATGTAAACCACCACATTCTTTACAAACACGCTCATCATTTCCTGTAAGCCATGTTTTCTTGTTTCTATTTGCGCCCTTATAAGCAATTAAATTGCCGTAATTCATTGCATATGTAGTTTCTGTACGTGCAATCATCATTGCTCTGTAGTTACTTGCTTCTGACATTACATCTGCAATAGAAACACTTAATGCATCGACCCCCATTCCCTCACTAAGATTCTTTAACATTGTTTCTCTTAATCTATCTTTAGTAGTTTCATGGATTCCCTTTGCTAATTCAAAAGCGTAAGTAGCTACCCATTTTGCAGCAACGTCACCAATTGGATCTAATACCATCCAGGGTAAACCGTTAGAAGCTATAGTACTCTGTACAAACTCTGTTACATCATCCTGTAGTGTGTCCGTGACTTCATCGACAAACATTTGTCGTTCCTCATCCCAATCAACACTATCCAGAAATTCATCAACTTCTGCTTCTGTAATTACAAAATCAATCTCTTCATCTGCTTTATTAATACGAATTACGGGAAGCAGGTTTAAAAGCCGTTTTCCCTGCTCAGAAAAAAATCAGCTACCTTCTTTTGCATAGCTTTCTCTATTTCTTCATGCTTTTCCCTAAATGCATTAATAGCAATTAAGTTATCTTGCTCATTATCTGCAGCTTTTGCAATTGGTTCTATTTGAGAAACGGATGGACCACCTTCAAAGAATGTATCTCCATCTGCTACAGGTTCGTAACCTACTACTTTACGAGATTCATTCCTTGTTAATATACGTTTCTCATAACCATCTGCCGCATATTGCATATCAGCTTCACGATCATCTGTATCAATTTCGTTTAATTTGAAATACCAATCTAATCCACCGAGTATTTCAGAAAATACACGAAATAATTGATAGTTTAATCGATGTTCTAATATTCCTTGTCCAGGCTCAATAATAGAACGCTTGTACATCTCGTTCATTTCTTTAGCGGTTGTTTGTCCTAATGAGCCTGTCATAGCCCAGCCGATACGATAAGGCGGCACACGATGAGCCACACATATCTCCATTGCGCTATCCTGCTTATATAAACGAAAACTGCCTTCTTTTACATCTGGACTAACTTTTTCTAATCTAGCTTTTGCCCCTGGCGGTACGGGGACAACGGCCAATTTATGATGTTCTCCTTTTGTTTCTGCAGAGAAAAATGCTTTTAGTTCATTTTCCGTTCCATCATCTATTTCATCAACACCCTCAAGAAATAGCAAAGCATCCGGAATTGTCTTTCCTGTAAAGAAGTTAATATTGTAATCTCTCACCGCTTGAGAACCTACTATTGAGCCGATAGAACTAACATAATTAGGTATCCCATAATAAGAAGAACGCGAACCGAATTTACGAATAACAATTACTTCTCCAGCTTTTTCTGTTCCGCTTTCTGCAACATCCTCTGCATTTATCGCCCTACCATCAGCAAGACAGAAATCATCGGGATAATTGAACTTTTTAAACCATCGTTCTTTGTTATTTACAATTTGAGCAAATCGGACTTTATCCTTATGAGCACGAACCGTATGCGCCGGAATATGGTACAGTTCCGATGGTTCGTTTTTTTGATTCCGAACAACTTCGATAATCCCCCAGCCAACAGTTTCATAATCATCCCATACAGCTCTAAGAATTTCTGAGCTCGTCATTTCTGGATTACAATTCCGCATAAATTCTTTTAACCTTTTATATTGCTTCTGATTCGCTTCTTTCACTTCTTCAAAAGGAGCAAAATCGAAACCAACACCTGCAATATCATCGACTTTTGCGCTAATACAAGCAGAATGGATTGGATTACTTTCCTTTATTTCCAACAGCACCGACATATCATAAGGTGGTTTAACCAACCCTTTATCGCCATATATTTGCGCGAATGGATCTACAGTCATTTGCTTACTGTTGTCTTCCCTATTTTTTGGGTCATCTACTGCTTTATTAATACCAAATACTTTTACATTCTTAATGGTTTTCTTGTTGCTCATACCGTTTGTGTGTCCTCCTTTCTTCTATTAATAGAGATCAAAAGAAATAGCCGAACAATAAATGTCCGACTACACTCTTTTAACCTTACCGCCCATAACTACTTTCGGTTTATAGAAGGCTAGAACTATAGCATCTGCTCTATCGGGTGATTGCAATCCGCGTTTCTTCATTTCTTCTTTTCGCTCTAATGCAATCTTACCTCTACTTGTTATTCTGTATTTACGGCTAGAAAATTGAGAAATCATTTTTTCATCATTTGGAATCTCCATTGTAGGTTCTTCACCCTGTATAAATGCTTTCATATTCTCTTCAAGTAAATCTCTTACAACGGCCCAACCTTCTGTACCTGCATTATCATAATGCTCATCATCAAGCGGCTTCCCGTTATTCACAACCGGATATACTTTGAATGGTAATCGTTCAGATTTAATAACTTCTTTCAATCTGTCCGTAACACCACCACCAACACCACTATCATCGACTTTTATATCCACTCTTTTTAACTGCTTGTACTTTGCCATGTATTCCTTAGCTAATTTCAATACATGACCAGCAGTTTCCATAGTATCTTGTTTATAGTGGTTTAATAATTTAAAGACTTTATTTCCTATCCTTGGAACAATTACAGTTTCATCATCACCAAATCGCGCAACGTCAACACCTAAGTCAAGTGTTTCACCAGTTGGCTCCACTTTACAAGATGCTGCTTGCTCTACAATTTCTAACGGGATAAATGCATCTGCTTCTGCTTTAGGAAATTCACCAAGTACACGTACACGCCAAACATCTGAACCCTCACCATATTTCTTTTTCAATACTTCTATATTGTCTTTACTGGTTCGAGGGCTATCTAAGCTAGAGACTTTATGTATTTTATATAAATCTCTGTCACGATTATGAGAATCATAAAATACACCGCTTGTTCTTGTTGGGTTTCCGCATAAAAACAATTTATTTTCTGCGCCAGATAAAGTACCAAGTATAGCTTCCATAATAGGATCTGCTATACCAGAAGCTTCATCACATACAAATAACATATAGTCTTCGTGAAAACCTTGCATATTCTCCGGCTTTGTTGCCGTTCTAGCAGTAGCAAACCAACGTTCTTCACTACCAATCATGTATACTCGTGTTTTAGTCCATTTAAGTAGATTTTTAACTGCACTACCTTCTAACCACTTCGCTATTTCGGCCCAAAGTACAGTAAATAACTGTTCCTTTGTAGGAGCTGTACAAATAACTTTTGGATTCGGCCTACAGCAGAGGAACCAGATAACAACAACTGACTCAAGACCTGTTTTACCTACACCTTGGCCAGAACGCACTGAAACCTTTGGGCTTTGTGCCAAATCCATAAGAACTTTTCTCTGCCATTCATCCGGATAAAAATTCAGCATATCCTCGGCAAACGCAACCGGATCATCCCAATAAACATCGATAATCTCCATAAATTCACTAAAAGCCGTATTATCCATTAGCTTCAGCTTCCTTTTGTTTACGTCTGCGCTCCGCTATCTTCATAAGTGACTCTTTCCAGTCTTCAGTATTCTGATTAGTGTCACCATCAACTTTAATAGAAGCAATTTCTTTCTTGAGTTTCTCAATGCGTAGCTTTTGTTCCTCTGTATTAGCTAACCTATCATACTTTTCAATTAGAGTTACTAACGTTGACATAGCTTTCGATTGAGCATTTAAGAAACTAGCTTGCTTATCCCAGGCGAATTGAATTTCCCATTCTTCCTCGAATCCGCTTTCGGTAAGCTTTTTCTTTCGCAGTTCCTTTGTCATGTCCTCTTTATCCCTAACAAACATGATACGTTGAGCATGAATGATTTGAGTGTACTGCAGCATAATACTATCCCAAATGATTGATAATGAATCATTGTTAACTGCTTCTTTTAATTCTTCTTTCAGATCATATATTTCTTGCGGTAAATACTTTCTATATAAACCATGAGTAGCTGCATTACCATTACGTAGTGGAGCAGCGCCACCAGAATTACCAACAGCATTTTTATTACCCTTTTTGGCTCCACCACGATTGTTTACAGCGTTCTTATTACCCTTGGGTGCTCCTGGTTTCTTTTTGGAGTACTCCGTATCTTTCTTTGGAGTACTCCGTTCATTTTTATGGAGTACTCCATTTAATTTGTCTATCCATCCATCTTTGGATTTCCATCCGCCAACCGTTTTTTCACTTACAGTTTTTTCGGATGTAGACAACAATTCGGCAATTTTACGATTCGTAATATCACCATTATGTTCTTTAAATATTTCATACGCTTTGTTACGGTCTGGACTTCGTTGTCTGGCCATAATTACATAACACCTGCCCCCTTATCCAATTGTTTGCACTTCCTTTTCTAAACACTCAATGCATATATGAGCATTATCCGTATTTGCTTCACGGAGATATGTTTTATTAAAATGAGTAATAGTTAATGGCATTTTTAATGTCCACATGCACGGCTCATTACAAACAGAGCATGTAGGAACGTTTATAGTTTCTTCCTCCATTTACACCACCTCACGCTAATTGCTTTACAAAATAAAAAAGCAGCGTAATCGCTACTTTAAATTTTTCGTATTTTTTTCTTCTTCATTTATGTATCTATATAAAGTTGCCCTTGAAACATTGAACATCTTACAGACATCAACTTTAGGTAACCCTTGTTCAACCATTTTTAGCATACCCTCTATCTGTTCCGGAGTATGAGCACGTTTGCGACCACCTTGTTTTCCTCGTTCTTTTGCAGCAGCTACACCACTAACAACACGTTCATTAATAACCTCGCGTTCCATTTCAGCCATTGCACCAAATATATGAAATAAAAACCTTCCCATTGTTGTAGATGTATCAATACCATCTTTAATAGAAACAAAGTGAATTTCCTTATCATTAAATTCTTGCAATAAATTAACTAACTGGTGCATGGTTCTTCCTAAACGATCTAACTTGTAAACAACCAATGTATCACCTTTACGAAGTTTGCCAAGTAATAATTGAAGCTCTTTTCTGTCCTTTTTCGCTCCACTTTCTTTTTCTGTAACTATTTCTTCACAACCATAACGGTTTAATTCATCCAATTGCATATCTAAATTTTGTTTTTTAGTAGAAACCCTAGCATATCCGAATATCATGCACCATCATCCCTTGTTATTTGATATAAAAAGTGTATCAAATTCCTGTATCAAAATCAATTATTAATTGAGACATGGTTTTGAGACATTTGTTATACCATTTTTATAGGTTTTAAGGCCCATATATTCAGTGTCTCATAATGTTTTGTTTTTGAGACACTAGTTTTCGGACAAACGCAGTTGCAATCCACTTAAAATACCATTAATTAGTTCAGTTTCTTTTTCATTGGATTGAGTTAGCAATTTATCGATAACTTTCTGATCAGAATAAGCTAACAAAAATGAAGATATATAAGCTAATGCATTTACATATTCTGTAGCATCTTTACTACCATTATTTGCATGAGCAGTATATTGTACATTTGACAATACCATCACCCCTTACAATATTTGGGTTGTGTTGAGTTTGTTTCGTTTAATTGGGAGCATTCAAACCATACTCTAAATCTCTCATTATCTAAAATCCACGTATTGCCGACCTTTTTGGATTCAATAGCACCTGCTGCACATAGATTCTTTATATGACCAGGAGAAAGGCCGCTAATAAGATGAGCATCATTAACACCAATAACATTATCTAGCGCTGCATATGGTTTCAAATTAACATCTTCCCATTTAACACCATACATCCCTATACCCATTTCATTCATTTTTGTTTTATCTGTCATTCTCTCTAAATGATCCAATACAATAATATTAATTAATTCCCATGTAACTGCATCAGATAAAACTCGTGTCTTTAACTCTGCTGTTAAATCATTTAATAATTCTAATTCCATATGTATCACCTCATAATAAATGCAACACGTTTGCGCTTATCTTTCCTTAACAACAAACAAGACACCACCCAGATCACGGCAGCGCCTGCTCTAATTGCTATACACATGTTTGTTCTAAAAATAAAACATCCCTAATGGACACATCATAAGATTAGTAACCGTATTTTCTGTTCGTTAATTATTATGTTTATAGGCCTAGATTGTGCACATCTATATTCAGTGAGCGCATACCCTATTACATGAATACTACTTTAGGAGTGATTATATTATGAATCCTTTACCGATGAGGATTGTTGTAGCTCCAGCTTCTGCTTGGCAACATTTACCTCAATATCCTTCATATGGTCAATATGGTATGCAACCTGGGCACATTCCCTTTACTCCTACAATTCCGCCTTCTCCCGTAATATACCAATATCATTATAATTTCCCATCATTGTATTTCCAAGAGTTTCACGGTACATTTAACATCTAATATTGTTGTCAATTCATGTTATACCTAAAACAGTATTTAAATACGTTTAATGTGTAATTTCTATATAACAAAGAAAAAAGCAACCGTTACGGATGCTCTGATATCAATTATTTATTTGTATTTTAATTAAGGTAAATGAAGTTTTACCCTTCTTCCAATCACCTAATATTGCTGCACCAATCTTTTTATGCATTATTAAGTAACTGGAAGAAGAGCAAAAGCTCTCCTTAATAACGGTATCATTCAATCGTTACCATCTGCTGGTTTCGGATTTTATGCGCCATCATTACGAACCGTTTAGAATTAAAAAAACAACATAATGAGTTGTGTTTCCCGCCACTTCCCACAATACAAATATAACACGTTAATTACAAAATAACCGGCACATTTCCTGCCAAAAAGCGGTCACGACTCTGCCAACTTTTTCATAGTTCAAATTTTCCCACTGCATCTGTTAATTCCACTGATACACCGAATATACTTTTTTTCATTTCTGTCATTTTCTTTTTTATAATCCACTGTGGATAATTCAATTCTTCTAGAATATTTCTAAAATAAGTTGGATTTAGCTTTAACACATCAGGATTTCTTCCAGTATTCCTTTTATATCTAATTATTACTTCTAATAGTTCTTCATTTAACATGAATCACAATTACCTCCCACTTACATTTTATATTTATGTATATACACCATTCAATTCCTTGATACTACCACTTACCCATATCTTATATTGTGTGTAACTAATCCCTTCGCCGAATTACTTGATATCATTGACTTGATTAAACTTTTCCTTTTGAGTTACACAGTATAAAATTTATGAGTAACTGTATAGGGATACCACCGACATTTTAAAAACACACTAAGCAAAAAACTAGCCCGCACAAGAGAGGCTAGTTAACGTAAAATTCGTTATTGGTAGATAGTCTGTTTGTAAAAATAACTTTTTTATAGATAGTACAAATATTTAAGAGGAAATAAGGAAATTGACTTTCAGTGGATTTCAGAAGAGAAAGAGATGGAGGATTTACCTCGTTTTAAACATGTCTATCTAAATCACAGCAACAGTTATGTTTCTTCTTTGGAGCTGTTAGTTTGAAGAAAACATCAGGATTAATTTGACCATTTAGAACATTTCGATTATCACCCCAAGAGTGAAGTATACAACTTCCGGGACCTGCAATGATTTGATTGTAATCACCCATATAGCATCCGGAAGGTATTGGATCAGGGTTAGCAATCGTAATCGGCACTGGAGAAAATTCAGTACTTACCATCCTCTCTTCACTTAAACCATCAAAAAGAGAGAAGCTTTTCATAAATATTGCGAATGTTCCATCACCCACTCCACTGACTCTACCACGACGGTCATTAAAACGATTATACTGAATATGAGCTCCTTGACAATTGGCTGCTACTGATGGAAAAAACGAAAAGGTTAAACTTTTATGAGTAGAGATATTCACTTCATTCCATGTATTTCCTTCATCAGTGCTATATGCTAAAAGGACATCAATAAAACGCGTATTCCCAATAACTCTACCAGCATTCCATACAACATATAAAGTGCCATCTGGTCCAATAGCAGCTTGTGGGAATTCATTCGTACGAATCAGTCTTGTATTATCAACACGTATTGTTGGACGATTATCTCCAGCACAATTTGATATTTCATTTGCTGCTGCAAAGAAAGGTGTTGAAACTGGCACGTTGATCGGAAACGTATTGCCACCGTCAGTTGATTTAAGCATTCGAATCGTCCTGTTAGAATTATTTAAATTATTTCGAGGCTCCAATATTTGTTCATAAAAGACATAGATGACACCTCGATTATCTACGACTACAAAAGACCCACTGACAAAAGTATTGGGTGCCGGAGGAACAATAACTTGGTCTGTAATGATAGGTGTTAAGTTGACTCCTGTTGTATATTTTGAAAAGCGAATACTTCTTGGGTTAACAGTAAAATCAGTCCACGTAATATACAGTGCTTCATTCCCTGGATTATCAGCATCAGGTCCTACTGCAATCCATTCTTTATCTTGAGAGGCGGTATTAGGATTTGGATTTTGACCTCGTCCAACAACTTGAGGCAGATTCATTGTGATAGTTCCAGTAGGATTAACGGTTCCAGTTGAAACACTAATTACACCTTGCAGAGTTCCTGCTACAACTTCTCTCCCAACTTGACCATAATAGAAAACACCATTTCTATCTACAGCTATTACAGGATCACCGTCATTGAATCCTCCTGGATTTACAGGTACAGGACCACCATCAGTCCAGGTATCACCTAAATTATTAGAGAAAGCAAATCCTGAAAAGCTATGAGTCCCTGGTATCTCTGGCGGGGGTGTAGTGTTATTAGTATCATTAAATCCATAGAGTATAAAATCATTAAAACGCGCTAAGCTTGTTTCACTTTGAGTTATGCGTGGAAAATTAGCTACATCATTGGCTGGGTTATTAACTTGCCTCTCTATTTCTTTACGATTGCAACAACAGTCATCATGTTTCTTATGATCATCTTTCTTATTGTTGTTATGATCGGAACAACAATTTACATTTATTTCAATAGAATGATCATCGAATTCATTTTTGTAATACTTGTAGTATTTATCATCATCACACCTATCTTTGTAATACTTATCTTTATAGTGTTTATCTTTGTAGTATTTATCTTTGTAGTATTTATTATAGTCTTCCATATTTTAGCTCCTTTTCAATGTTATAATAAATACTATTAAGATTTTTATAGTATTGCTTGTATGATTATCCAATATTTCCTACAAAACTTTCAAAATGTATACGGTATTCAAGAAAGATTTACATAACCTATCATCCTATCATTGTCAGTAGCAATAAAAAGTGGGTTCTTACTCTCAGAAGAACTCCCTTTTTTTCTGTTTTATAACTCTATTCACCTTTAAATATATATTCCTATCCTGGCATGGTTTTTAGGGTTCGCGTTTGTTACTGCATTCACCGAAAACTGTATAAATTTTTTATACCATTAACGTGTTTTTTCAGAAACGCTGGCGATACCCTAGATTTAAAAGAGAAAATGCAAAGATTAGATTTTAAACCTAGTCATTGCTTTATCCATTGCATCTTGGTTTACACCTATATAACGTAAGGTGACCTTCTCTGACGAGTGGTTGAATATCTCCATGAGTAATGCTATGTTTTTCGTTTGCATGTACATATGGTACCCGTATGTCTTTCTCAGCGTATGCGTTCCTACTTCATCTAATCCAAACTCTCCCGCTGCACCACTTAATATCTTATATGCCATACTGCGACCTATTGGACGATTCCTACCTTGTCTACTTTGCAATGGGTACTCGTTATCTTCTCTTTCTTCAATAAACCATTTAAGTTCTCTTTTCAATGCTGCTGTAATTTGTATTCGTTTCTGTTTCCCTGTTTTCATTTCCCTCATTGATATATGACTACCTTTGACATCCCCGACCTTCAGTTTCAAAATATCTGAGATTCTAAGACCTGTATTAATGCCCATAATGAAGAGAATGTAATTACGTAAGCTCTTTTCCTTAAAATACTCTTTAAGCTGCTGTATTTGCTCCGGATCACGTATTGGTTGAACGAAATTCATTATTCATTACCTCCCGTTTCTTCTGTCTCGTAAACTTCTAATCCAAGTGCAAAAGCAAGTTTATAAAACGCCTTGGACTTCCAACGTCGATAAGTGCGCTCTGACATACCTATTTCGTTATAAACCATGTAATCACATACGTCCTCTTCTTCTAAATAGCGTTTATAAATAATCTCTCTCTGAATGCTTCCTGCACGTCCATTTCCTAATCGATTTAGAAATTGGTCAATACGTAATGATATTCTTTCAAGCCATTCTTCTCGTTTGCTTTGTTGAATATTTGCTATAGCAACATCTTCTAACGGTTTACCAACTGCATGTGTAGGGCCATGCTCACGCATTACATAAGAAGGAGTGACCTTCATTTCTTTACGCATCATCCCGAATTGTCTATGTATACGTACACTTTCCAACACACCTTCTAATTCCTCTTGTGTCGCTGTTCTATCAATTTTTGGTAAGAAAGATAATTGTTTAGTCATGAACAACCACTCCTTTTTATTTTTGAATTATTTTTGTCTGATTGCTCCACGTCTTCGTTCATAACAAGGTCTATGCATCCCCATTAAATCTTCAATTTCACGAGTGCTAAATTTCTCTTTTCGTTTTTTCTTTTTTGCTTGATTCGATTTCTTTTTCCATTCACGTAACTGGTCCTTTAACCCTTTCATTTCCTCATCTCCCTTTTCAAAATAAAAAGGACACCTATTCCTAAAACAGCTCAAATTGCTGCTTTAATGAATTGGTGTCCTCTAGTTTTCTAGCCGGACTATATTTTGTTTGCTTTACTTTAAAAGGATTATTTTGTTTAAATTCTCATATACACTTTTTAAATTCCTTAACATTGGAAATAGCTATATAATGAAAAAGACTACATTTTAGGAGTGCTCTAAATGTCCGATATAATTAAACTCTGTATTGTATTAATCGTTACCCTATTTTTAACATTTTCCATAATAGCGGAGTTTCAAAAGCCTCAAAAAGATATGTTTTGGTTCTCGATTGAAGTAATGTTTCTCCTTGCAGGTTTTTTGATACTAAAAGACTATATCGTCAAGCATATAACATAATCCGATGAATAAAACTCAATATTCCGTCGATACTATATACACCCCATTTCGAACCATGTTCCATTACCTGAGCAGTTAGCTTTTGCTAGCTGCTCTTTTATTGAATAAATTTCTAAAACATGTTAGACAATATAGATACACCACGGTTGAATACGAATGACCATTACGTTCTTCTTATTCACTATGCAGTTAGCTTTTGCTAACTGCTTTTTATTGCGTTCCAACTCTTGCTTCTTAAAGAATTCTTTAACCGCGTTTTCTCAATAAGTGCACATTATCCATCCCCCTTGAATAAATCTATAAACCTTGTCCATACTATAAATACACTTGAGTTCTGAACTTCCTTCTTAACGTTTTTTCAGAGAGCAGTTAGCTTTTGCTAGCTGCTCTTTTAATTACACATTTTTGTCTTAACACTCATATAATATTGAGAATTAAAAAATCATCTCATGTATAAAGGGAAAGTATTCTTTTTCATTATTTCACCCCTCTTTAAATAACACTGTTTGAATAAGGTTTTTAAAGAGGGAATATATTTAAAAATGTTGGTTACAATGTAAACAGGTTCGTGAATAGCCAATTTTACTAATACCCACTCTATGTCTATTACCTTGGGCCGAGCAATTAGCAAAAGCTAATTGCTCTTTTATATTGAGTTAATAATAAAATTTAGGTCTTATTCCTTTTCTACATCATATACTTTTAACCTAATCATCCAGCTCAAAGTGTTACCTCCTATCTTAAAGAGCACTGATGCATGGTGCTCTTTTTAGTTTCCTTATTTCTACAAAATGAAATTTTTATTAAGCTTTCCCCGCATAACATTTTCAATTTTGTTTATACTATAACTGTAACTTTTAAGTTACAAAGCATTGTGGTGATGCTCTTGTTGGACAACAAAGCAGTTAGCTTTTGCTAGCTGCTCTTTATTTGTAAAAAGGCACACAATTAACTGAATTCACATATAATATTCTGAGTTCCTTTCTTTATAAAATAGTCATTATAAAACCGGTCTCGTCACGAGGGCACTTTACTAAGTGCCCTTTTATATTCCAACTTAATACAATATGAAGTTTTTATTTGGTTTTCTTTCCTGCATAACATTTTTAAATCTGTTTATACTATATCTGTAACTTGTGGTTACAATTTGCGTATTCATGTGGAATAGTATTTACAGCAGGCAGTTAGCTACTTCAGCTAGCTGCTTTGTTGTGCAAAATAGCGTTTTTATGAAAAAGCTTGCTTGATTCTTGCATCAATAAAATTCCGATCATTATCCCATCTATAAGCTTCATAGCATTTAATTTCTTCTAATAAATACTCTAATTCCTCAACTCGACCAATCACCTTATCAAGCAATTGCATCATATCTAATTCATTCGTTATATCTTCTTGAAGTGCTTTCCATTTACTTCTTTGGCGCAAATGAATATTCCATGCTTGCTGCGGAGTGAATCCCATGCCCATTAATCCCTTCACATTCTCCGGTATTTCGAATTTACAACTAACATTAGTTTCTTGCGGGATTTCTACACTACATTTGCTTTCGATATTGAAATTAAACTCAACACCCTTTACTTCCGCCACTTTCATCGGCTTGCCATCTTTCTCAAAGAAAAAAATAGCATTTTTAATATCTGTAAGTGTATGATCCAGATTGTTTTATCCTTTCAAATAACAATTTTATCTAAATCCATTCACTAATCTTATACTTCCGCATACAATAATAGTGCCTTTCTATTTAATGTGAGTTCGACACTGTCGTTATAATGAGGTATAAGGAGCGCTCTCAATTAGCGCTCTTTAATTTTAAAATCTTTTCACATTTAAACTGGACAAGCATATATTATTGTATCTTCTCTTTTCTTTCATAGAATTTTACATTTGTTGAGACAACATCCCTCTTCGGGTGTTGTCTTTTTTCTTATGCATCAAATAAAGATTTTGTTTTCATCCGCACATCTCTAAAGAGCAGACATACAATATCTTGGGTGTTCTTTTTCAATATTAGTTTTGGTCATAGAGCACTTTTAAAAGTGCTCTTTTAATTTATTTAGATGTGTCACGTTTTACATACAATAAACATAAAATGCAATGAGCACACAAGACATAGTTTTTATATAATCGTGTACATTTTTTGTACGCAATTTTTTAATTAAATAAGAATTTTATTTAACTTTTATTCATTTTTTTGTTTATTTTGAATACATTACTATTAAATCAAGCAATGCAAAGGTTTCTCTAACCCAGTTCCCTTGTATTCCTTGAACGCCTTGTACACAGGACCTGTTATAACTAACAGGTTCTTTAATTTTTGTCATTATACAATAACTATTTTATTATGTTTCCTAACTTACAGTAATGTCCTTGAAAAACATTCATATATATTTATCGAATGCACTTTGAAATCCCTACAGTATCAAATACTTTTAAGAATTGACTGACCAATACTATTCGGCTAAATTTTACAAACTTATTAAAAATAATATAGATACACAAAAAAGCTACGTTTTATATGAGATAAAAAATTATCTTACACAAAGGAGTTTGATTATTTGTGAATTACCAAAATGATAACAACTCTAACATTCACAAACCTTGCACTTGTCCATCCCCCACGGCTAACAGTTTAAATGTTGTTCAAACTACCCCAACAATAGTTTCTGTAAATTCTGCGATTCCACTAGATACCGTGGTAAATTCTAATGGTACAGCAATCTCATTCACACCACCAACAACTGTTTTACTTGAAGGTGGAAGAACCTATTTGGCAATCTATGAAGTGCAAGTTATTATTCAACCAGGAGGTAATTCGGCAGGTATCACTATGTATCTGAATAATAATCCAATCATTGGCTCAGGTACTTCTCTTGGATATACTGCAGGATTCACTTCTGTATCAGCACCCGCAATTTTCACTACACCTTCAGGTATAACAAGTACTCTTACTGTTAATGTAGGACCATATTCTAATACATTAAATACGTTGGGCTTAACTCTTGCTGTTGTCGCATTAACATAATAAAATCTAATACTCTCTAAAATGATTTTCTTTGTCCTTTAACTGGGGTTTTTGAGTTAGCCTCTTGGAAATCAACATAAATACATATAGAAAAAGAACATTATTTGGATCGATAGTACTAGGTGACTCGGATGGCACAATTGCTGAGTCACCTATTTTCCTATAATAAAATAACACTTTTATGAAAATTTTATTGTCTAATTCCTCACTTGTCCATTTCGCTTTTCTCTATCCCTGCATTTACTATTAGTAATACTAACTATTCAGAGGTGAAAATATAATGGACGAGTTTCTATCTTCTGCTGCAATAAATCCTAATTTAGTTGGACCTACTTTACCACCTGTTCCACCATTGACACTACCTACTGGGCCTACTGGACCGTCTGGGTCTACTGGGCCTACTGGGCCTACTGGATCCACTGGACCGACTGGGCCGACTGGGTCTACTGGACCGACTGGGCCGACTGGGCCGACTGGGCCGACTGGGCCGACTGGGCCGACTGGGCCGACTGGGCCGACTGGAACACTTTCAGTAGCTTACGGAACTTTTTGGCAAACGGAATTCATTACAGTCCCTTTCGAATCCCCTTTTTCTTTTAATCAGGCTGACCCTATGGTAGGGGGAATTTCTCTGTTAAATCCAACCACAATTAATATCACACAAGCTGGAGATTATCGGATTTCTTTCATTTCCTCGATTAACTTGACTGTAGCCCTTTCATTCCCTTATTCGCCTACCATTTCTATATTATTAAATAACAGTCTGATTCCAAATTTCAAAGCTACTTTCGGTCTTTTAATACGAGATTCAGAGGATGTAGATTGCGCTCAACTCATTGGGGACACTATTTTATCAGTCCCAGCCAATTCAACACTTCAACTTATTAATAATAGCTTTCTAGGCGACACAGACATTCTTACATGCGATAATGGAATAAATGCTTTGGAATTAAACATTATCAAATTAAACTAGTGCAAGTACTCCTTTAAAACTAAGTGCTATTATGGCATCTAGTTTTCAGTTTCTAATGAAATTTTTGTACAAAGAATACACACAAAATCAAAAATAAATTCATAAAATATTTTATATTCTTTTCTTTTAAGAATGAATAGTCTTTACAGAGCACTTCCCGGAGTGCTCTTACATTTACATATCAAATAACGTTTTTAATTAATTACAAGAGCGGATTTTCTTATTTTGTACAAGCACTCTATTCTTTTTTTAATAAAATATAGAGATATCTCAAAGAAAGGAGAGCGACATAAGTATGGCTGATTATTTTTATAAAGATGGTAAAAAGTATTATAAAAAACAATCGTATACTCACCATCAAAAAGATAACTGTTTTATCGAAACCCATACAATAACTGGTTCGAATACAGCTTTAAATTTCAACGTACCGGCTAACACTACAAGAACTGCTTTTGAAGATTCCACCAATAACCACAATAAAACATTACTTGATTTTCGCATCCCTGGTACTTCTCAACCAATTGAAGTAACTATCCGAACAAGAAGTTCTCGTCTGCCGATTACTGTAACAATAGTTGCAGGTGAAACCAGGGTATTCCAAGTAGAGGATTTCCATAGCCTCACTCTCACAAATAATACTAATATCAATAGCAACATTTCTATATTTATTCAAAAAACATTTTGTATCTGCTGCAATAATCAAAATGATTCTCGTAACAAGTATTATAAAGAACAATCAAATTCTCACTATCAAAAAAATAACTGTTTTATCGAGACTCATACCGTAGCTGGTTCAGAAACTACACCAACCGAAAATGCACCTTTAACTATTATCGTACCCCCTGACACTTCAAGAAGAGTTTTTGAAGATTTCACTAATAATCACAATAAAACATTACTTCAAATATCTGTACCCGGAGATGCCTTCCCTATCGAAGTAACTATTCAAACAAGAAAATCTTCCACACCAATTATCGCGACTCTTGCTACAAATGAAACAAGAGTATTTCAAGTAGAAGATTTTCAAAGCCTTACTCTCACAAATAATACCGAATTCATTAATTTCATTGAAGTATTGATCAAAAAGACCTTTTGTATCTGCTGCAATGATAGGAATGATTCGTGCGATGAATATTATCGTGATTACGAATGTGAATGTTAGATTGACTCCCCAAAAGAATCCTTATAAAGGGTTCTTTTTCTTTTACCTTAGTATCATCTAATCATTCACATTTGTTCAACATTTCATCTCTTAACAAAATTCCGATTTAATTAATATCCTACAAAATAATACTTTCATTAAAAAATCATTTATATTTCATTTTACGAATAATCTTTTTTATATCGTACATACTATCTGCAAGCCGATTTCCCAAGGCTGTACTCTTTCCAAACGGAGCTCTCTCCTCCGTACCACTTGAGAACAGGCGGGTAACTTAATTAGTTGCCTGCCGTTTTTACGTATAACCGTAAAACTTCTTGTCCATACTTTTTAGAGAAAACATCTTATGCCATTTGGAGCAACCTCCAGCACATGATATTTGTACGGCCGTTCCTATAAAGGAGCGGTCTTATTTTATCTTTGCTTGCCCCTTTTCTATTCAAATAACGCTTTGGTTTAGTTTTCTTCTACAGGTTACATTGCTCCTAATTGAACTGACATAACTACATAATGTTGTTCATTACATTTTTTACAAAAGCCATGATAATGTTCATCATTAACGTTCCCTTTTGCACGTACCTCTGTACGGTTAAAAGAATCACAATGTTTGCAATACCACTTCACTATTATTGTTTCAATCACTTAAATCTCCCCTTTTTAATAAAATTCAAATTTGATTAAAGTAACTGTGTTTTTCGTTCTTCCATACGAATTACTTTTCCACTTTGATATACAAATGATTGTTCACCAAATCCACCTTGGGGTGGTTCTATTAGTTGGACCTGACCATTTTTAACAACATATATTCCGTTTATTTTCAAATCTATTTCAGCTGTCATTTCTTCAAGTTTTTCTTTAATAATTCCCACTAAGACCACTCCCGTATGTTATGATTATTTTGTCGAAGCAAGTCGGGAGCAATCTCGACTTTTTTATTTGCTTATAAATACTGCACAACATTCTCTGGAATAAATGATTGTTCTAATGATAAATAAAGTCGTATTGAAATCGGTTCTTTATTATCTCTCGCAGACTTGCAAAGCTCCTCCGCTTCTTCCCAATCGAACTGCTTATCTTCCACTCGCTTAAATCTCCAAATTCCAATTGTATATTCCTCAAATAATTCATACTGATCATTTGGCGCTGTTGTTGGTTTTAATTCGTCAGTAGCTCTTACTTGCTTTGGTACTTGAACAACTACATCCGTAAAACGAACTTTAGAATTTAATCGATGAATGTGTGCTTTCTCAGTATCGAATGCTACTACAGGCTCAACATCAAATATTGTTAACTGCTTTGGCATTACAATTCTCCTAAGCTTCTTTTTTATATTTAGCTAATACTTGTTCTAAACGTTTACGTTCACCCTCTAAATCCGTTTCATCATGCCTTACAGACTGAGATTGCACTTCTGTATCTTGTGTATGTAACCAATCAGGAACAATTTCTTTTCGAGCATTACTTCTCCCACCACGTGACTGGTATTTCTTACGGAATTGAGTTTGTGCAGCTTCAACATCAGTAATACTCTTATACCCCTTAGCATGCCAATCTCTTAAAATACCTTGTACATAAGACATATTAGGTGCATTCTTTTCTAGAGCTATTTTCATTGCTTTAATAACAAGCTGTGCATTCAAATCTTCAATCCACGCATTAATCCCTTCAGCCACAAATGGTTTAAGAACTCCAAAGTTTTGCTCATAAAATGCTATTGGATTTTCTTCTGCAACTTTTTTATCTCTTGAGCAGCTTGCTGCTTCTTCTTTTGTTTTTGTTTCTTCTTTTTCTTTTGTTTCTGTTTTTGTTTCTTCTTTTTCCTTCATAGGGTCTTCGAAGCCCCTTATAAGCCACTCAAAACGAGCTTGGAAGTATTCCTTAATACGAGGAATTTTAAAATCTTGCTGCTTCTCTAGCTCTAAGCAATTCTCATAAAAATCAATTAAGAAATCCTCATCCTTAATATTCTGGATTTCTTTCAATACACACTTTTCAATATTCATATTGGTAATAGCATTAAATTTAAGCCAATTAAGTAGCATGATCTCTTTTGTCTTTTTGTTATAGTTGATTTTTCCATACTCCGCAAAACGCCCTAACAGCTTCTCAACCGTTTCACGGTTATATCCTGTATCCATTTCTATCACTCGTAGTGGAAGCTCATAGATACCACTCTGAGAAGTTTTGCTATTAGTCATTAAGTATAAGTAGAAGTATTTCTCCTCCGGTGTAAGATCTAAAACGAAAGCATCTTGCCAATATGAAACTTGAACAGGTCTATAAACTGCCATATTATTCATCCTCCATTGTTTTACTTGATTTGCTTTGATATACTTAATCCAATTCTATTTTTAGAAAGACTCTCTATAAGAGTCTAAAATCTATCACTCTGCCAAGTGATAGATTTTTTATTTCCTTCGACTAACTACTGATGCATTGATTCCCTGCCCTTGAAGGTTTTTAACAACTACACGATAACTCTTTGATACATCGTGATCCTTTTTTTCATTACGAAGGCTCTTGAATTCTTTTGCGCATCTATTTAATTCTTTCTCCCAATGATTTGCTTCATCTAATGAACCAGCATTGAACATGTTATGAATACATGTCACCATGCAGTTATGTAACTCATTTGCAAAAGCAAAATCACCTGGTAGAACTAAGTCGAACAGACGATTACATTCTGCTTTCATAATTTGCTCCCCATTTTTAATAATTTGATACTGTACGCATCGTTATGACCAGAATGTAATGTATATTAAGCGGTTAGAGTTAACAAATCTTTCTGGTCATAACGACAAGCACAACAGCTTGTCGCACTAAATTGTTATATGCTATAATTTATCTACTGTCATGATTGGCTATCGCAGGCTACGCGGTGGCCTTTCCTTTTTTCTTTTTGTTTTTCAAAACAAATGCTGCTTCTATAATTCGAATTCTTATCTCCATTAATTTCTTCTCTTGTTTTAGGTCCCTAGCTTTCATATAGTCTCCACAAACTGCTGCAATTCGAATATCACCATATAAATTGGCTTCCTTACGAATTAGCGTTTTATATTGATTTAAAGTTGGACTTGCATAATCAATTGTCATAACTTAAACCTCCCCAATAAAATAATTAAATTAAGCTTTTATATACTTCCTAGCTCGTAATGATACTTTCCAGTACTTAAAGACTTCTTTCATTGAAATACCATATTGATCACATAGGACCGCTACGAGGCTCATCATTGAACCTGTAGCATCCAGGATTTCATGCATTACTTTTTTCAAATCCTCTTTCTCACTTTCAGACCAAGTTTGTGAAGGTTTAAACCAACATACCGTATCGAGTTGTTCCAAAGCTTCATTTGTTTCTTGATTGACCATGTACCTCATACTTGTAGGATGAAGCTCTATATGCTCTCCATTGAAGAACGGGATACTTACATCCCCTGTTGCTTCACTCCACATTTTAAAAAACAACTGCGGATCATTAATTCCTTCAGTAATGCATTTTCGTAAATCTTCTGGTAAGCGTCGTTGTTCAGTTTCATATTTTGCTAGTGACTCACGACTCACGGGGATTTCTAAGGAGAGTTTTTCTTGGGTGATTCCCTTTCGTTTGCGTGCCATAGCAACTTCTTTTCCTATGGACATCGTTTACTTCCCCCATTCGTACCTAAAGCAATATTTATTTGTGACAACTTACTATGGTAATTTACTATTAGACGGATTCTTTAAATGGATTGTAATAATCTGTATTGTTTTCTACCCAGTCAGTATGATTTTCCATCCACTTAAAAAGAAGGTGTGTAGGAATAAGGACCCCTGCTTCACGACATACTGGAAAATCAGAACGGTTTAATAACTCAGATGCTTTTGTACGTTTGATATGTAACAGTTCCATTAATTCCGTAATAGTTAAAAATGGTGGTAGTTCTTTCATTGGTTGAAGATGTTCGGTTGCTTTTTGTACTTCTTCTCGGATAATTCTGCGGAATGATTCAATGTCGAAGTTGATCATAAATATCACCTCTTTACGTAATTTTTTGTTCCTTTAAGGAACAATGTCCCCCAAAAAAAATTGTCCAATCAAAATTCAAACTTCCACCTATTTTTTTAGCTATTTCTACGGAAGGTGTTTTTGTTCCATTTTCAATATGAGTGTAATAACTTCTAGATATTTTGCATTTATTTGCAATATCTTCATGTGTGTAGCCTTTTACATATCTAAACTCTTTTAACCAATCTCTCAATATTATTACCTCCTTATTTCTTAAAAGAACATCTTAATAAGATTATAAGTTACTTTAAGGAACATTTCAATACATAAGTTACCGAAAGGAACAATTAATTAAGTTACTATTAGTAACACAAAAATTCGTTTATAATTAAAAGTAAGATTTAAATATAATGGTGGTGACTACTTTGAATACCTTTGGTACAAAACTTAAGTGTTTACGAGAAGAAAAAAAGAAAGAAAATGCTGAATGGACACAAACATATGTAGCTAATCAACTAGGTGTTGCTCGTACTACATATACTGCATATGAAAATGACACCAAACAACCACCTATGGAGACTGTATTGAAGATAGCCAATCTTTTTTCAGTTTCTACTGATTTTTTATTAGGCAGAGTATCTAATTGTAAGCAAACTAAATCATCTGACGTAGATACCATAATAGACGATCCAGAACTAGGTCTCTGGTTCAAAGATATTAAAGAAGCCTCTCCTGAGAAACGTGAGGAGTTAAAACGTTTTTGGAAATTCATAATGAATAATGAAAAAAATATGTAATAACAAGATACAGATATTATTTAGATGAGAGTGGTGAATATTTTGGAAGTTATTATTCCTTTTACAAGTTATAACAATGATGAAAAAGCAGTTGAGTTAGTAGACTATCTGAAAAACAAGTCAGATATTTTAGGCCTAAATGAGGCGACTTTATATTATAAATTCCCAGCGCTTAGAGAATTTGACGAAGAGTTGTTACATCCGGATTTTTTAATTGTAAGTCCCAATCATGGCATTATTATCATTCAAAAAGATGACATAACCTCACGTTTAGCAACTGAAGATTTTTTTGATGAAATATACGAAAAAACAGATTCTGTTTACAGCATACTGTTATCAAAACTTATAAAAATTTCAAATTTAAGAAAAAAAAGGACTAGAAATGAATTAAAAATTCCAATTTATACAATTGTTTATTTACCAAATTATACTGATACAATTTCTGAAGTAGATGAAGACAATAATTTTTGGACAAATAATCTTAATAAAATAGATCAAATTATATCATCACTTCCTACAATAGCAATTTCTCCTGCAGAGATTGGAGATATATTTTCTGTAATTGATGGAACAAGAGGAATGCCTAGACCAAATAAGAGGGAAATAAAGAAAGAAGATGAAGAAACTAAAGGAGGTATACTCAGTAATCTCGAGTTACAAATAGCGAAATTTGACAAACAACAAAAAGTTGCAGCTTTAACTATTGTAGATGGCCCCCAAAGGATAAGAGGAATGGCTGGATCAGGTAAAACAGTTGTTTTGGCTATGAAAGCTGCACTAATTCACATTGAAAATCCTGAAGCAAAAATTTTATATACTTTCTATACTAAAAGTTTATACGATCAAGTCAAACAATTAATTACGCGTTTCTATCGTATGAGTGAAGACCATGACCCTGATTGGGACAAAATTCATATTCAACACGCTTGGGGTGGAAAAAATCTTCCTGGTGTTTATTATAACGCCTGTATATCTAATAATACTAATCCACTCCCTTTGACAGATGCAAATGTACAAGCTGCTAAATTCAAAATGAAACCTTTTGAATTTGTGTGTTATGATCTATTATCTAGAACAAAGGCAAACCTTAAACCTGCATATGATTATTTACTTTTAGATGAAGGGCAAGATTTCCCTAGAACATTTTACTGGCTTTGCCGTAAACTAGTTAAAAATGACAGGCTAATTTGGGCATATGATGAATTACAAAACATTTTAAACATAGAAATACAGGAAACAATGCAATTATTTAATAATGAGTTTGGAGATGAAGGTATAAATTTAGAAGAACTAGCACAACATCACCCTCATCAAAATAACGATATTGTTCTACATAAAAGTTATCGAAATCCTAGAGAAATTCTTTTAATCTCACATGCCTTAGGATTTGGTGTCTATAACGATAAAATGGTGCAACGTTTAGAAGACAAAGATCATTGGATAGATTTAGGATATGACGTACAACTTGGTAATTGTCAGGAAGGCGAACAAACCATAATTCACCGCCCTGAACAGAATAGTCCTTCAATTATATCTAATCACTACAAAATGAATGAAATTATTACTACTTATGTTGCTGACAACTTTAATGAAGAAGTAGAATGGGTAACTAAATCCATTATTAATGATATTCAAAAAGACAAATTACTCCCAGAAGACGTAATGGTTATTTGTTTAGATGATAGAAATGCTCGAAGGTATTTTTCTATGCTAAGCAGTATCTTAGCTAAAGAAAATATTTATGTGAACAATGTTTTAGAATCTTACGGAGGAGATACTTTTATTCTCCCTAATAAAACCACCTTAACATCTGTATATAGAGCGAAAGGTAATGAAGCTGCAATGGTATATATTATAGGAGCAGATTCACTTATAAATGGTCGTTATGATATTGTTTCACGTAATAAAATATTTACAGCTTTTACAAGAGCCAAAGCTTGGATAAAATTCTCAGGCGTAGGTAAACATTTTGATTACATTATCAATGAAATTAATGTAGCTAAAGAAAAATTCCCTAATTTAGAATTTACTTATCCTGGTTCTGAAGAAATTAAAACGTTAAGGCGTGAATTAGCTAAAGAAAATGAGAAAAAAAATCGTGATCTTGCTGCCTTAATGGATACACTAGATGGAGGTGGTTTTGATCGAGAAACCGCTCTAAAACTACTACAAGGTGAAAATGAAAAATGAGTATAAATATCTCTAAAATATTTATAGGTTATGAAGAGGGAAAGAAGCTATTCAACATGACAAATATAGCGTTTCAAGAAGAACTATCCAAAGCATATTCTTTAAAAAAATCAGACTTATCCTCTACTTTTATTAAAGAATCATACAAGGGTACCGATTACAGAGAACTCTATAAAGTTGCAAGAGATAATCTAGATTACAACCTTCTCTTAGAGGATGGATCATTAATCCAACTCGGATACGCTAGTAACAAGCAAGAACAAATAGTAGATTTAAGATATGCATATTATGAATCACCTTCAGAAGTAGCTACTTATCAAGAGTTTTTAAAAGAAATGGGATTGAATCCTACGCAGATTGAAGAGTGCGGCTCTTCTTTCCTAGATGACTATCATCAATATATTAGTGAAGGAACATTAAAAAACCACGTAACTAATGTACGCTATGATTTTAGTATGACCCAATACGAAGAACTTGTTCATCCAGTCTCACATATCCATATTGGGCAAAATAACGAAATTAGAATACCGGTATCATTTATTATGACACCTAGTAATTTTATTGCATTTATATTAAGACACATATATTGGGAAAAATGGGTACAGGCTATACAATATGATGATAATTTTAAAAATCATTATTTAAAATCCTATAAGACTGAACCTAAATTAGCCACCGAATTACACACTATGGAAGAAAAATTCGATTTACATTTTTCTTGTAGCTAGTCAGATATAACAAAACACACGCTTGTGGCGTGTGTTTTGTTGCATTGCTAATAACATCAGTTACCTCTAACATTTACAGCAATTTTAAAATGTACTTATTCTGGTAAATACTCTTTATATTTTTGTTTTAAATAATTTAAACCTTGTTCATTACTTGTAACATTTAATTCAAGTTTCTTTTTCAGATGTTGATATTGACCTTTTGCTTCCTGGATCACTTGATTCCATTCCTTTACCCATACTTCTAGATTAACGGCACTTGATTCATATAGTAATCCCGGAGCTCTCCCCTGCTGATTTACTTTCTTCTTAGTAAAGGAATCAAACTTGGTCCCTAATAATATCAATTTCCATTTTGTTTTATTTTTATCAAAATGCTTGTTCTCTTCAATTGCATAAGCATACCTTTCTATTTGGCTTAATTCTTTTTCTGAAATTATACATGAAGGTCTTTTTAATTCTATTACTAAATTCTCATAATACCCAGGTTCACCTATAGGATATTGTCTTGCCAGTCCAATATCCGGGATATCATCTAACCCTTTGATCTTAGAAAAATCAATTTCTTCTATCAGGTCACTTCTACCTAGATGCTTAATATGTTGTTTTAGTACATTTTTTAAACTTATATCATCATAACTATATGTAAAATGTTCACCGAACAACCACAATTCATTCAACAAAATTTTATGTAACTGACTTCTCTCTTTAACTCTTTTTTGATAATTTTCACCAAATAGAATTTCTTCCAAGCCATGTAAGAAAGAGATTCTATTTGTTATTAAATTAGTTGTGTTAATAATTGATTCTAAACTAGTTTTTTCTAAAATATTAGCCAATTCATCTTGTTGTTCAACCGATAAATTTAGTACTTCAGATAAAATTGTTCTTAGACTTGAAGGGTTAGTCTCCAATGCTTCCCTAAGTAGTCTATATGTAATTTGCTTAGAGTTCTTATTTATTCTACTAAATTCAGGTAATACTTCATTTATCTTGTATGCAAATATATCAAAGACTTGCCTTGTAGCTTTTTCAACCTCATTTATAGCTTGACCCTGGTATGGATAAATTTTCTCCTTCTTTATTTTTTTTATTTCTTCAGATGCCTCTTCTGCTAATTTCCCTCTGTAAATTTCTTTTAACTGTTTGATAGATGATTCTTTTAACAAAAGAAAAGTTTCATCAAGTTCTCTGACACTTAATCTATCTTCTTCATGTAGTTTATCCAATATTTTACTAGAAAGATATGCTGTATGCGGAAAGACACCGGCACGTATGGTTGAAGGTTCTTCATCATAGGTATTTCCGTCCTCACCACAAAAGTAAAGGTTTTTAGAATTGCCGTTTTTCCATTCTATAACTCTTAAGTTACCTTTAACTATTCCCCCCTCTTCAGTTATTTCACAGATTTGATAATCATTTGTATTTTCAATAATATCTTCAGGATCAATCTTATAATTATCAATGATAATTTCAATATCCTTGTAGGCTAACAAGTAAGGTGCAAACGTTTGTGATAGCTCTTTATAAATTCCATATGAATCTGGTAATCCCTTATTACATTCATTGGTCAATTCTGTTATTTTAACGCTCACGCCTGTATTACTACCGAACGACTCAACAGACTCTGAAAGACTAAATATCTTTAGTTGATCTAAATCGCCATTAATATTAAATTCTAAATAGCGATTTCCCTTTTTAGATATACTTCTCCATTCTACTTTCTCCCCTAACACAAAAGCCCTATATCTCCCCTCCCCCTGCTTTCCGTGATATTTCCTTCCTTGAGGACTAAATCTCAATTTTGCTTTTTCAGATCCACCTAAATTTCCGAACGAAGTTTTTACATGGGAATCATTAATTCCCTGTCCATCATCAATTATAATAATAGACTCCATCCCCCCTAAATCATTTTTTTCTATAATTAATTCAACTTTTTTAGCATCTGCATCAAGAGAATTCCATATTAACTCCTCTAAAGCTTTGATTGGTTTAGTATTTAAAAGTTTAGCAAGATGGTCATTAGTTACTTCAACTTTTAGCATTTCAATTCCCATAAAATCAGCCCCCAAAATTGTTAAGTTATTTATTACTGTATTTTCCCTATTACACAGGTTTCTCTTACTAATAACAATAAATGATAAGTTTGATTATTCTCATACTCGGTTATATATCAATTAAACCCACTATCTATTAGCGGCCTCCATAATAAATCTTTATATAACCTTTATTTGGAACTTCTCTATAATTGTGAAATGACTTTTGTGCTCCTTTCTTTCTCCTCGGATACCCAATTTCCCCCAATATTTCTTCTATCCGTAATTCATGATGTGTGTATTTTTCGTTATTCATTTGGGCAAGTTGTACCTTCTTTTTAAGAGCTTGTAATTCTCTTTGCAATTCAGCTATTTCTGTAATTTGCTCGATCAATTTTTTACACTTTATCACAATTTCTTCTGACACTCTTACAATATTTTTTATTATTTTGTTTTTCTTTACTTTGTATAACTTTTTAACCATTACAACTGATTTTGAATTTAATCCCTCCGGTTGATCGACAAAGACGGTATTTATTTCATATTTTTCTCTAATCCGTATTTGATCCCTTTCAGGTTTCCCCTTGTTAACTCTTGCCATTTTTTCTCTATCTTGTGTATTAAATATATCTTCATCAGTTGCCTTTCTTAACTGAGCAAATAATAAAGTATCTGACTTTTCTTCTAAACAAAGAGCTGGTACTATCTTTTGACTTGAAATTTTAATTAAACAAATAGATCCTTTCATTACGTTTCCTTTCTCCTTTGTAAAAACCTAAGTTAATACATTATTTAATTTTATTTTTTATATTGAAATGTTCCATAATTTGTTTTTGTTTTATGCTTGTTTTCATTTCCACACTCTCTCAACCTACTTTACCATATATTTCATTCATCTATTACCGTATTCTAACATTTAATTTCTGACAAGTTGTTAAGTTACAAATCATTTATCTTAATTCTCTGATTTTTATCATAAAATATAAATGCTAATCCCCTTCCAAACATCTCTTTTTTATTATATTATAATAACAAGAACATGCGTTCTCATTTAATTTGAATGGAGTGAATTATTTTGTTTCAATCACAACCCTATTACACTACACAACTCGAAGACTATATCCAGCAATTGTACCAATCCCTATCTATTTTTGTTCCTGAACAGATTGATATGATTGAGATCGCGAAAAAATTAAGGATTTGGCTTTATTTCGCTCCATTTGGAAGTCATGCTATTAAAAGAAATGGAATTGCTAGCTTAATAATTGATAGTCGAAAAACAGAACGCGAGCATTGGGAAGATTTTTCTCATGAACTTTGCCATATACTTTTACACTCTGGCAACCAACTATCTATGCCTAAAATGTTTTTAAACTATCAAGAAGCTAAAGCAAATAATTTTGCACTACAGTTTTGTATTCCAACTTTTATGCTAAGAAGACTCCCTGTTACCCATTTAGAAACCTTATTTATTGCTGAAACGTTTAACGTCACACTTGAGTTCGCTAAAAAAAGGCTTCTGCACTATAAAAATCAATTACTCGCTAGTAAACTTCATCACACAATCTCCCAACATGCCACAACAATTCAGTAGCTATAAGGAGGGTTTTACTTATGAAAGGATACTTTCACAAACGTGGAGAAAAATGGGCATTTACAATAGACATTGGTATAGATTCAATGTCAGGAAAAAGAAAACAAAAAAGTAAAAGTGGATTTAGAACTAAAAAAGAAGCTCAACATGCCGCTGCTACAATGATTACCGAGATTGAGAAAGGAATATATTTTGATGACAAACAATTAACTGTTTTAGATGTATGGGAAAAGCTAAAGCCTCTTCGTAAAGCTGAATTAAAAATTACATCTTATGAAAAAGACATGAGCTTAGTTAGGCTCTATATCCTTCCCCCATTTGGTTATAAAAAAATTAAAAGTATTAAGCCCGTAATGATTCAAAGCTACTATGCTGAACTTAAGGAAAAAGGATTATCAAATGGTACAATCAGCAATATCCACCGTTGCCTAAGATGTATTTTCAAACACGCTGTAGAATGGGAAATCATACATGATAATATAATGAATAAGGTTAAAAAACCACGTGAAGAGCAAGGTGAGATGAAGACATGGTCCAGCGAAGAATGTAATCGATTCCTCCAGTATCTAAAAGAAAAAAATATTAAGTACCATATGTTCTTCTTACTTGCAATCTATACAGGTATGAGACGCGGAGAATTACTTGCACTAACATGGAAAGATATTGACTTTAATAATAAACGTATCCTGGTTAATAAATCGCTTGTAAAAACAGAAAAAGGACTTTTTAAAGCTGCTACAAAAACTAAGTCTTCAAATAGAAACATTAGTATCTCTTCTTTTGTTATAGGGAAGTTACAATCCTACTATTCCTTTAAAAAGAAAGAATTTTTCCGCTGGGGTATACACTTGGATGAAGAGGCCTATATTTTCACCGGCAATACGATACATTCGCCCTTACATATAGATGCCCCCCATCGCTTTTTAAATGATCACTATACAAAAGCTGGTGTTCCTCGAATTCGTATACACGACTTACGACATACTCACGCTACACTCATGCTTCAGGCTGGAGAACACCCTAAAATCGTACAAGATCGCTTAGGGCATTCTTCTATTCAAATGACTTTAGACAAGTATAGTCATATCACACAGAACATGCAGCAACAAGCAGCGGAAAACTTCGAGAGCATAATAAAATCTAATGAAAACACCTGATAACAAATGAAAAGATTTAATGTGAGCAAAATGTGAGCATCGAGGAAAACCAACACTTATAAACCTTGATATAATAAGGTTTTCCATACTATATCGTTGAATCTTGGGAAAAGAATGAGCAGTTTTAGGGTTGTTTATTTGATAAAATATAAAAAACACAAA
The DNA here is from genome assembly GCF_051915185.1 of Bacillus cereus group sp. MYBKT14-1. Taxonomy (NCBI): domain Bacteria; kingdom Bacillati; phylum Bacillota; class Bacilli; order Caryophanales; family Bacillaceae; genus Bacillus; species Bacillus cereus group sp. MYBKT14-1. Next base: position 56,682 of record NZ_JBQAEF010000002.1, read on the forward strand.
AGTGCCAAACCCCTTATACCACAAGGGTTTTGGCACTTTTTAATATCTAAAACAAATTTTATTGAAATAATTATTTTTATAGATTTTCATACTTTTTTATATAGTACGTGAACATATACAGTACAAAAATACACCTTTGTATACACATTTTTAGAAACATCTTACGTTTATCAAACAATAACCAAAAGACGTACCTGCAACCTCATCATATAAATAATAGATATTAAAAAGAGGACACTATAAGCGCCCTCTTCCTTAGGTTTTAAATATGTTCTCCATGATCCATAAACACTTCAATTGCTTCGTTTTGTGGTATGTCTTTTGCATTAGTAAGACCAAAAGTAAAAACAGCGGATAACATCATCATTAATAAGATTGCTTTTTTCATTTTAGCGCCCTTCTTTCTATGCTCTTTTTGTCTGCATCTAAAGCGATGTGCAAATACTTGCTTGCTTTTCTATGATTTTCTGAACCATAGAATATTTCACCTAAAAGAGAAGCATATTCTTTTACCCAATCATATAATTCTTCTTTTTCAAAATACGAAATACCTTCTATAACCACATTTTCTAATTCTTCTTGCGGTACATAGTTATGTACTGCTTTTAAAATTCGGAAATGATGACGATAACATAAGTCGCTAATCTTATAGCCATTCTCAATATATTCATTAGCGATATGACTATAACCTAACTTAAAATGTTCTCTTGCTAAAAGAAACATAGTTTTAGCGTTATTTTCTAATGAATCCTCTAAGTGTTTAATTGCTAACTCTGGCATGTTTTGACTTGCGTATAAAAGTCCTAAATTATGCTTAACTCGTTTAATAAGAAGTTCATCATTAGATTTTTGGAAGGTACCTAGTGCTGAAAGTAAATATTCCTCTGCACTTTCGAATTCATTTAGTCGAATGTGTGCCATTCCTAAAGTATTTAAGCATGCTGCAGTTTTTAATTCATACCCTGGACTAATTGAAAATACTTCATTCGCCTTTGTAGCAAATTGAACTGCTAGGATCGGTTTTAATACGTGATAGTAATGGACTGCAAGCCAATAATTAAATTCAGCTTTTTCAATTTCATCATGCATGTACTCTAAAAACGTTTCAGCTTTTTCAAATTGCATTCTTGCTTCACTATGGTTTGCTTTATTAATAGCGTAAATTGCTTTAAATAAATGATGATAGTACTCTAAAAATGTTTCTGTAGACTCTGGTAAAGGCTCGATTTTGTCCAGAATATCTTTTGTACTATCCATATCCCGAATTAGCAGTTTATACCGTGCATTCAATAAAGCGTAGTAGACTAATATTGTTTGGTCTTCCTTAATATTATTGATTTTATTTGCAATATCTTCTTTTATTTTCTGAGACTGTAATACACGTTGTGAAATCATAGCTTGATACCAGTCGTTTAATAATTTTGTGATTTCTTCTTTAGAAATAATGTCAACACTCATCTACTTCTACCCCCTTTTGTTAAATGTTATCATGACATGCTTGTTTGCATAAATAAGTTTTTGAATATTCTAACTTGAAAAAATTATTTTTGAATATTCATGTTAACAAAATGGTCCCTTTTCAAACCCCAAAAAAGAACACACGCTTGTTTGTAGTGGAGTTAAAAAAACAAAAGTGAGGTATTACATCATGGAATATAACGGCTTTCCTGTAGTACGTGGAAGAGGTATGGTCAAATGGAATCCGTTTGCTTCAATACCGGAGCAATACGAGGAAATACATAGAATGTTTGAGGAACAATATAAAGTACCTAAACCTTTTTTAACACAAGATACTATGGAACGAATAGAAAGAGCGTTAATGCAATCTTTTCACGAGGAAGAAGAAATACATATCTCATACTATCGTGATGGAATGATGCAAGACATGTACATAAATGTATTACATATTGAACCGATGACGAAAACTATATATTGTACAGATGCTTTTGGTTTGAATACTAAGTTTAAGTTTGATGAATTGGTGAATATAAATTAAAAGAAGCCGCCCGACAGGACTGAAGTGCACCCCAATTGTTAGACACAGCCTAACAATTGGGGTGCACTTCACATATATAGGTGGCTTTTGTACGACAAAAAAAGAGCTCTGCTATACAGCAGAGCAAAAGAAAAATATATAACCCTATAAAAATAATACAAATTATTGATACTTTCAAAAGACGAAATTTAAATTTCCATCACAATAATACCTATGTTTAAGTATGAAACATTCTACCTTCCCTATAGCTATGAATATTCTTATTTTAGAATTCCATAGTATCCAAATAGCTCTTTGAGAAATACCTCAATACCGAACTTCTTCAAAGAATCTTTTCTTTATTCAAAGAGAAGTTCTAAAACTTTTTTCTTATCTTTGTCTCTTCCATAATGAATCAACCTATGACAGTTCGGACATATACTAACTATATTTCCAACAACATCTAAACTATTTTCAAAATCATGTTGCATTCTTAACGGTATTAGATGATGGGCCTCCATATAATTTTTTCGGCTGGCTTCCGATACAAATGTTTCATGTGTGTCATCTATTTCACATTTAAATTCTGCCTGTTTAATAGCTTGTTTAGCTTTTTTCGGATCACGAGGCCATACTTCCCTACCAGATTCCATTTTAGTTTTTTTCGATTTTCCGATTTCTCTTCTTCTGCAATCTTTACTTTACTAAAATCCGAATCAATATTAGTAAATCCTTGTGGTGTATGGTTCAATTTGTAGCCAAAGAAAGCTGCGAATTCGATTGCTTTAATGTTTACAGGTTTTAGGTCCTTAATAAAATAGATGTATTCCCAAGTTTCATCATTATCGTTTGTTTTCTAAATTTTTCTAGCCACATCTGGGTTATGAGTCTTAGCAAAAATTGTCCCGAAAAACTTAAATTCCCCTTTAGAATATGCTAAAATCCCGTCACCCTCTTTTAACTTTTCCCATCTATCAACATTTGAAGAACCAGGAGTTGCTCCCCACATACATACATTCTCATGTAATTCATTATCTTTAAGTTTAGTTACTGTATCGGCATCTAAATCTGCTAAACATGTAGAAATAGGATATGTTTTTTCAATAGTAGCTTCCAAATTTTTTATAGCACTATCATTACTTGCAGTAAAAAGATATAACATATTTAATTCCACCTTTTTTAAATTTCATTATATTTCTTTTTAGAATCTCGAGATTTCTCTACTGGATATTTTTTATTATTTTTTCTATTTTGTTTATAATAATCTCTTCTAAGTCAATATCCAATTGATCTGCCAACTCATCTTTCATGTCTTCTTTTTTTGTTTCTACAGCTTCCTCACTGCTTTTCCACTGAAAATTCTCCAACAACTCACTCGCCTCTAAAGAAAGAGAAATAGCTAAATCTTTAGGATTGTGGAACTGCTTCCAGTTCCTATCATCCCGAAATTTTAGGACTTTCTCTAAAATAGTTTGATTCATTTTTTGAATCCCCCAGTTACTTTTCATTGGTAAACTCTTCTATTTATCAGGTAAACTATCATAAAAACGTTCAATGGCCGCTACTAAAACTAAATCTTCTAAATGAGCAGTTTTAGGGTTGTTTATTTTTAAAAACATCAAAAATGCCAAATCCCTTATATCACAAAGGATTTGGCATTTTTAAGTATCTAGAACACACGCTAAATTTAAGGAGAAATTAACAGACATGAGTCCGGTATAATGCCGTGTCCACACCCAAGGATCGGTTACATAAAATAACGTATCTAACATGGGAAGTCTATTGGTCTTTTCCCCTTATAGTAACACTCTCTTCTACTAAGACCTTTTCTTTCTAGGGCCTACAATTAATTTAATCGCTGTTCTTTCTTCATTATTGATAGAAATCTCTTGAAATGCTGGTACGAAGGCTAAGTCAATACCACTTGGAGCGACGAACCCTCTTGCAATCGCAATTGCTTTAATCGCTTGATTTATAGCTCCAGCCCCAATCGCTTGAATTTCCACATTACCACTTGTTCTTAGTACACCCGCTATTGCACCCGCGACTGAATTTGGGCTTGATTTTGAAGATACCTTTAATATATTTTCCATGTAAGTTGCTCCCTCTATTATTTAATCTCTCTTTCGTTACAATTTTAAATATTTTAGCGTATCTTTAATTACTATTCACACCAAAAACAAACGATGCTTCATATGTACATTATTCTATATTTTCTGACTTCTTCCTGCTCAGCTACGCAAATAAAAAAATAAACTGAATAACCTAATATACATACAGTTAAATGCCATAACTTCACCAAATGATAACATCCATACAGCGAAAGATAATATTGCTGTTTTGTCAGACTAAATAAATATAGTAAATTGAAATTTTAATGAGTGGGGGTTTAATTCATCCCCCACCTAACTTCTTTGCTTTCGCTGAATTTTGAGATGGGAGTCTTACTGCTCGGAAAATAGCGGGATAAACGTTTCCTCGTTACTTCAATCTATTTAGAAATTCCATTTATTTTTCTATCAAATTATGAACCTTATCATCTTCAAAAGGTGTTACAGGTAATACCCAAATACTACATTTCATCATTTGACCACTTTATATTCCACATCTATCTCCTTTTATAGTACAAGCATACACGCCAATTATGATTCATCTTCATAAACTACTATGTTGTTTAAATTTATTAAGAATAGGAGGTAATATATTGGGTTCATACTATCATTCTTCAAACTCGTATAAAAAATGCTCATGCAAATCTTCTTCCAATTCAAATAAAAAATGTTCATGTGACCATTCACATAAACGCAGCTGTCCTGCATACGGAACTTTTTGACAAACTGAATTTATAACTGTTCCTTTTGGCGATCCTTTTCCATTTAATCACGTTGGACCTTTAGCAGGAGGCGTTTCCTTATTAAATCCTACTACTATACACTTTAGACAATTTGGTGATTATAGAGTTTCGTTCATTTCCAGTATTAATACTACTTTAAATCCTGTATTTCCACATATCCCAGTCATAACTATATTTTTAAATAACAATCCACTTGCTAATAGTCAAGGTGACTTCGCTATTCAAATGAATACTTCATCAAATAACGAATGTCTTCAACTCGTTGGCGAAACGATTGTTACAGTGCCTGCTAATTCAACTCTTCAACTTAGAAATAATAGTGGTTTTAATCATCAAAGTATTGTAACTTGTGACAATGGTATAAATTCAGTTGAATTAACAGTTACAAAACTAAGCTAAAATTATTTCTTCACATTCAGATGCTATTTCATCATCTTTTTTTATTGAATAATAGTTTTCTTCAACTTTTATTATCTTTCATCACGCAAAAAAAGTGCAGAATTCTTTCTAACACAAGATTTCTGCACTTTTATATTATGCTTATTTATTCTTCCTTATTTCTCTACATAAACCGACTTAACAATCGTACGATTATATGGTTTTCCTTCTTTATTCATCCCTTTTATATCCATCGTAACGTTATATACTCCCGGTTGTTTTATATCTTTCAAAGCACCTGTAAATGTATTCGTATTAACATTTTGTAATTCATTAAATTCAGAGACTAGCTTACCTTCTTTATTAACGACTCTTACTGTTATGGAAAGATCCCCTTTCATTTCAGGTGCTACAGGTGATTTTTTCAGTTTATACTCAGGTTTATTTACTTTAACTTTTGTAGGCATTTGAAGAACAAATGGCGCGCCATTATTGTAATCGCTTACAACTAAATATGCATCTTTCGACTGCTTCGCCATCATTTTGATTTTCCATTCGCCTACTTCCAATTTATCAAACTTAAATGTTCTAATTGTCGCCCCATTAAAGAAAGATTCGCCTTCACTAGTAGTTATAGCGCTATCTTTATTTGCATAGATTTTTCCTTTTGGAGATACCATTTGTACTTCAACATCAGAAGAAGCAGTTAGTACAGAAACTATTCCTTCAGCCTTTTTATCAACAGAAATACTTTGCTCTATCCACTGATTTTGTGGTAATTCGCCTCCTAAAATATTTTGATTTGAAGTTGTATTTAATTGTTCTAGATTTTCATTTGAACTAGTGCTGGATGCTACTAAAGCTGGTAATCCCACATTTGTCGTACGTAAATATGGTTCAATTCGTGCAAAAACAGCTGATCCTTTTCTTATATTGTCATGATCAAATCTGGAATCTGTAAATAAATGTGTACCGTACGATAGCTTGGCACTCCATTCATTTACTAGTCCATCATTTGAACCGTACGATGATAAATACAACCCACCCATAGATAATGCAGAAAATGTTGGCCCCCAGCTAGTTCCAGTAGCCGTATAGTAACGGTTTAATTTAGCTGCTGGGTTGTTATCTATTATTGAACGAAACTTTGCCATTTCACCTATTTGTAACGAGTACGTACCATCATCTTTTTGACCTAATATAGAAGCAAGCCACCCTGCCCACCAACTATATGACAAATCTGCTAAATTTGAGCCGTGATGCGGTGTAGCAAGTGTAATAACATTTCCAACAAATCGATTCGCACCATATTCAACTAATGCGGCTTGTGTATCAATACCACCTTTACTATGCGCTACAATATTAACTTTTTTACCGAAATGATTATATATTTCTTCCAGTTTTTGTGCTAACAATTTTCCGTTATCCCACTGACTAGCCGAACCTTTCCCCGCAGCATCATACAATTGTATAAACACTGTTTGATAGCCTGCTTTTAAAGCATAATCATACATATCATTTATATCATGATATACTGTCTTTCCATACCAACTATCAGCATTACCATTTCTTCCTTGTACAAAGAGAATTGGCGGTTTATTCTCATCATAATTAGCAGGTTTTTGGCCTAAAAACCATTCTCCAGGTGTGAATACTTCTGTATCAGGAAACCCCTTTCCAAGCTCTTTTACAACTTCTGCCTGTACATTTGTGCTAATCGTTGGAGCCATGATAAAAAATACAATTAGTAAGGCCACACATCTTCTCATCAGTCGCATATTACTCCCCCTATTTTTTTGAAAGAAGGTGTTCTTTATAATATTTTATATTTTCCCTTCCTTAATAATAGCTAATCTTTTATTTTAAAAAGATGTTAGCCCTATTTTTAGAAGGTTACTAGTTGTATACCCTCTTTCTTAACTCTCGTTATTCTCTTTGTTTCTACCTCTTCCTTTTGATAGAATACGACAAAAAAGTTTCTCAATAATTGTTTACTTAGCTACATCCAGATATTTTTTAAATCAATATTGTTTATATAAAGCATACAAATCTTGAAAAAATTTTAGTAAAAAAACATTTTATTACTAGTTAGTTATTTAAAAATATAATAAAGATCTGTACTTTTTTTTCATTAAATACAAACTAATTTTAAAGGAGCTTATATTATAAGACTTTCCTACGATTAAAAATTAAACTGAAATTTCAGAAAAAACAATCACATTTTCAGAAACATATATTATGATAATTTCCGCGCACTTGAATTAACTTTTTAGAAGTACTAACCTATCGGTGAGCAGAAGAAAATTCTGTAAAAAGAAAGGAGAATACTTTATGATGACCAATTTACAAAAGGAGTTTTTTAAACGCTTAAAAATTCCTGCAAAAGAAATAACATTTGATGATTTAGATGAAATTCTCTTAAAAATGGGAATGATTCTCCCCTATGAAAATCTTGATATTATGGCTGGTACTATTAAAAATATCTCAAAAGATAACTTAATAGAAAAGTTACTTATTCAAAAACGAGGTGGACTTTGTTATGAATTAAACTCCTTATTGTATTATTTTTTAATTGATTGTGGGTTTCAAGTATACAAAGTAGCCGGTACTGTTTATGATCTGTACGATAATAAATGGAAACCCGATGATGGTCATGTCATTATCATATTAAGTCATGAGGGTAAAGATTATGTTGTGGATGCAGGTTTTGCATCTCATCTCCCTTTACATCCAGTCCCTTTTAACGGAGAAGTCATCTCCTCTCAAACAGGAGAATATCGAATTCGTAAGCGAAATACTCGAAAAGGTACGCATATTTTAGAAATGAGAAAAGGAGCTAACGGAGAATCTACAAGTTTCTTACAATCTGAACCTTCAAATGAATGGAAAATAGGCTATGCTTTCACTGTAGATCCAATAGATGAGAAAAAAGTGAATAACATTCAAAAAGTGATTGTAGAGCATAAAGAATCTCCTTTTAATAAAGGGGCTATCACTTGTAAATTAACTACTTATGGTCACATATCATTAACAAATAAAAATTATACAGAAACCTTTAAAGGCACTAAAAATAAACGACCAATAGAATCTAAAGATTATGCTCGCATTCTTCGTGAATCTTTTGGAATAACGCAAGAGAAATATGTAGGAAAAACACTAGAAAGAGGTTAGTTGACTACAAGTATTTCATAATAAAGCAGATTCTATATTTAGAATCTGCTTTATTTTATATTTTGTTATAAATTAATTTAATTTTGTTGTTACCCTTTAATTTTCAATTATATATTCATCATCATATTTATCGTATTGTAACCCTTTCCCTATCTTTGATTCTGTAACTTGATCTCTTAAAAACGGTGCAGCATCCATTTTGCTAGTTGCAATTTCAATTCCATATTTTTTCGTTAAATAAGCTAACTCTAGTAAAAACCACTCTCTTCGCAATGTAACTGGAATATCAAATGTTTTTCTTTTCATATATAATAGCACCTCTTTTATTTTCATAACTTAAAAACATCACTGGATGCACTTATTAAAACTACCTTTCACCGCTAACATCCAATGAAACATTATAGTATATGCATGTCCATTTCAAACGTGCTATCACAAATATGATATTTAAGTTTACATAATTATATTATGTAATAGTAGAAAAGGAAGGCATGTCCCTTCCCCTTCTACTATAGAGATTTAAATTAAGAACATCTTGGTACACCTAAAGCTAAAAATAAACCTGCTACTCCCGCAGTAATCGGTACTTTTAACGTAATAACATCGTCTACCTTCGTTACTAAAAAGTAAGCATTACCTTCTTGTAATATACAAGTTACCAACAATTGAAATTCCATTCAAATCTCCTCCTTTCAATCGATATACTATAATTTATGAAATCTCTTTCAAAACGTAATAGGAAATATATCTATTTTTCCTTATATACAAAATAAATGTTTATAAGTCTAGTAAAAATATTAACTTTCTAAATTTATATAAAACGTGTAATATCCAATAAGTTCCTATATAATCAATAAGAAGAATCTTACAAATTGAGGTATGAAAATGACGATTTTAAGTAATATTGGTGCAGCTTTATTTTTTATTGCTTTTATTCTTTTAATCTTATGTATTATTTCATTCTTTAAGAAAAATGGAAAAGCAAAACAATATGGACGTCCTACCGTTATTCTTTTTATGATTTCTATTATATTAATAACGGCCAGTACAACAAAATCGGAACACCCCGTCGTCGAGTTTTTTTCTACTTTAAGTTTCATTCTATTTATATTCTTCCTTGTTCTAGCAATCTTATCTGTTATTAAGAAAACAGGTGTAGCGAAAAAACAATTTATTATTACAGCCGTATTATTTGTCATTTTTGTTGCGCTATCAGGTATTTCAGATTCTTCTTCTGAAAAAACGACAGCAACTAGTACAAAAATTGCTTCTAACAATGAAGAACAGAAAGATAGCGAAAAGAAAAAAGAGGCGGACGAAAAAACTCAAAAGCAAGAAGATGAGAAGCGTCTAGCCGATGAACAAGCTCGTAAGCAAGAGGATGAAAAACGCCAGGCTGATGAACAAGCTCGTAAACAACAAGAGGAACAAAAACGTCAGGCTGGTGAACAAGCCCGTAAGCAACAAGAAGAGCAAAAACGTCAGGCTGATGAACAAGCTCGTAAGCAACAAGAAGAGCAAAAAGCACAGCAAGCTCAAACACAACCTGCTTCAGGAAATACTAGTAGTGCATATTACAAAAATTGTGCCGCAGTTAGAGCTGCCGGGAAAGCTCCTCTATATAAAGGACAACCAGGTTATGACTCACATCTTGATCGTGATGGCGATGGAGTTGCATGTGAAAAATAGTAGTAAAAAAGAAGCTTCTAGTAAGCTTCTTTTTTATTATCAGAAACTATTATGACGAATTCCCTCTCCCTCTTCCTTTTATAAAACTCATTTGATTATCCTTAAAATTGACACATTATAAGTGATTTCAATCACCACATTGTTTTTCATTTATTGCTATTCTTAATTTAGATATTACATTCAAACTTTATGGAGGCATTCATATGGAACATACATTTACTGAAACTTCTATTGTCGGTGAGATTGTTACACAATTTCCAAAAGCTAGTAATCTTTTTAAATCATATAGAATAGACTTTTGTTGTGGTGGTAATAAACCACTTATTGATGCAATTGATGAAAGAAATTTATCAGCAACAGAAGTACTTACAGAATTAAATACGCTTTATCATAATACGAAACGATTAAATGAATCTGAAATTGATTGGAAAAATGCTTCTTATCGTGAATTGATTGATTATGTTATAAATAAGCATCATCGCTATTTAAATGAAGAATTACCACAGTTAAGTCCGTATGTGACGAAAGTATTACGCGTCCACGGAGCAAGTCAGCCTCACTTAGCTCAAATTCATAAGCTATTTCACGAATTAAAGATGGAATTAGAACAGCATTTAATTAAAGAAGAAACAGAAGATTTCCCATTAATTTTAGAATTTGAACAAAATCCAATTGACGAAAACTATGTGAAATTACGTAAAATAGTAGATGAGTTGGAAAATGAACATAACCACGCAGGCAACATTATTAAAGAACTTCGTAAAGTTACAAATGACTTTACTCCTCCAGAAGGAGCTTGCGGTACTTATCGACTTGTTTACCAACGTCTTGAAGCGCTAGAGTCTGATTTATTTGAGCACATTCATTTAGAAAATAATATTTTATTTCCACGTGCCATTACGAGAGCATAAATAAAGAGCAGGACATGAGTATACATACTTATGTCCTGCTCTTTCATTTGGTAAAGACTATACACATCCCTCTCGAATAAATCCGAATTTTAACAATTTGTGAATCATTATAAAAATGTGATAAACATCACATCTCTTCCTTTTTTGATTTTCTATAATAAAAACATAATCCTTTGTTCAACATTTCACAGAAAAAGGGGAAACGAAAATGAAAAAACGTTTAGTTATGATCGGAAATGGTATGGCTGGCATACGCTGTATGGAAGAAATATTAAAACATGATAGTGATTCATATGAGATTACTATTTTTGGAGATGAACCTCATCCAAACTACAACCGTATTATGCTCTCTCATGTTTTACAAGGCAAAACAAATATGCAAGATATCATTATGAATGAATACAGTTGGTATGAAGAAAACGAAATAACTTTGTATACAAATGAAAAAGTTCAAAGTATTAACCGAGAAGAAAAAATTATTATTACAGAAAAGAATCGTACTCTTACATATGACAAACTCATTATCGCAACAGGTTCTAGTGCTTTTATTTTGCCTGTAGAAGGTTCCACTCTCCCTGGTGTAACAGGATTTCGAACAATTGAAGATACACAATTTATGATTGATACCGCTAATGAAAAGAAAAAGGCTGTTGTCATTGGTGGTGGGTTACTTGGTTTAGAAGCCGCAAGAGGTCTTATTGACTTAGGGATGGACGTACATGTTGTTCATTTAATGCCAAACTTAATGGAGCAACAACTAGATACGAAAGCAGCTTCTCTTCTGCGCGAAGATTTAGAAGCGCAAGGCATGAAATTTCTAATGGAAAAGAAAACTGTAAAAATTCTTGGTACAGACCATGTTGAGGGCATTCAATTTGAAGATGGTGAAGTTGTAGATTGTGATTTAATCGTAATGGCTGTCGGAATACGCCCAAATACGCAAATAGCAAAAGATGCTGGTTTAATTGTAAATCGCGGTATTGTAGTCAATGACTATATGCTAACAAATGATGAGTCCATTTATGCAGTTGGAGAATGTGCAGAGCATGACGGTATCGCATATGGACTTGTTGCTCCTCTTTATGAACAAGGTGCGATACTAGCAAAACATATAACAAATTTACAAACTGATGGATATTCGGGCAGTATCGTCGGTACGCAATTAAAAGTTGCAGGTTGTGATTTATTCTCTGCTGGTCAAATTTATGAAGATGATCAAACGAAAGCAATATCAATCTTTGATGAATGTAAACGTTCCTATAAAAAAGTATTAATTCGTGATAATAAAGTCGTCGGTATCGTTTTATATGGTGACACAGCTGACGGTACACGTCTCTTTAGCATGTTAAAGAAGGAAGAAGATATACAAGAATATACACCAGCTTCCCTTCTTCACAAAGCTGGTGAAGAAAGTGAATTTGACGTTGCTACAATGAGTGCGGATGACACGATTTGTGGATGTAATGGTGTTACGAAAGGTTCAATCGTTCACGCCATTTTAGAACAAGAGTTAACGACTTTTGAAGAAGTTAAAGGCTGTACGAAAGCCGCAGGTTCTTGTGGTAAATGTCGTCCACTTGTGGAACAAGTTTTATCTCATACACTTGGAGATGCTTTTGATGCCTCAGCGCAATCTGCCGGTATGTGTGGATGTACACCTTTATCCCGTGATGAAGTCGTAGCAGCCATTCACGAGAAAGGCTTAAAATCTCCAAAAGAAGTACGAAATGTTCTTGGTTTTGCACATGAAGACGGCTGTTCGAAATGCCGCCCTGCTTTAAACTACTATTTACGTATGGCGATTCCAGAAGAATATGAAGATGATAAATCGTCCCGTTTCGTTAATGAAAGAATGAATGGTAACATCCAGCACGATGGTACATTCTCTGTTATTCCACGTATGTACGGAGGCGTTACAACAGCTGATGATTTAATGAAAATTGCTGAAGTTGCGAAAAAGTACGATGTTCCTCTTGTGAAAATTACAGGTGCAAGCCGAATCGGCTTATATGGTGTTAAGAAACAAGATTTACCTAACATATGGGCTGACTTACATATGACTTCGGGATATGCATATTCAAAATCGCTTCGTAATGTAAAATCATGTGTTGGTTCTCGCTTCTGCCGTTTCGGTACGAAAGATTCATTAGGACTTGGTATGCTCCTTGAACAATCATTAGAAATGGTAGATACACCTCATAAAATGAAGATGGGTGTAACGGGCTGTCCGCGTAACTGTGCGGAAGTACTGACGAAAGATTTTGGCGTTGTTTGTGTCGAAAATGGATACCAACTTTATATTGGCGGAAATGGTGGTACAGAAGTACGTGAAGCTGATTTTGTAATGATTGTCCCTACTGAAGATGATGTCCTTCGCATCGCTGCAGCTTACATGCAATATTATCGTGAAACTGGTATTTACGGAGAGCGTACCGCCTACTGGACAGAACGTTTAGGCTTCGATCACATAAAAGAAATACTACAAGATGCAAGTATGGTTACTACGTTAAATGAACGTTTCCAAACAGCTCGTAGAACATATACGGAAGCATGGGGACAAGCACTAGAAACGAAATCATTAAAAGCGATGTATGAAGTAGAAACTGTGAAATAAGGAGCTGTGATCTAAATGATACACACGAAAGAAAAAATAAAAGTTATGCGTGCGGAAGATCTTGCTATTCAAATCGGTAAAGAAGTGCAAATGAAAGGTATGTCTATCGCCCTATTCCGCCTTTCAAATGGCGATATTCGAGCTGTAGAAAATCGTTGTCCTCATAAAAACGGACCGTTAGCAGAAGGGATTGTGTCTGGAGAATTCGTCTTTTGTCCACTGCATGATTGGAAAATCTCACTACTAACAGGTGAAGTTCAAAAACCTGATGACGGCTGTATTCAAACATACGAAGTAGAAGTTATTGACGGTGACATTTATTTATACATGTAATTTTCGAAAGGAAGCCTCCTCTGGCTTCCTTTTAAATAAAAATTGATGAGGTGCAATTATGAACGGATATGTATATTTAGTTGGTGCAGGGCCAGGTGATGAAGGGCTTATTACAAAAAAAGCGATAGAGTGTTTAAAACATGCAGATATTGTTTTATATGACCGTTTACTAAACCCTTTCTTTCTTAGCTATACAAAACAAACATGTGAACTTATGTATTGCGGAAAAATGCCAAAGAATCATATTATGCGACAAGAAATAATTAACGCACACCTTCTTCAATTTGCGAAAGAGGGCAAAATTGTTGTCCGATTAAAAGGCGGAGATCCATCTATTTTTGGCCGTGTTGGTGAAGAAGCAGAAACTTTAGCAGCAGCAAATATTCCATATGAAATTGTACCAGGCATTACATCTAGCATCGCCGCTAGTAGCTATGCAGGTATTCCCCTCACCCACCGTGACTACAGTAATAGTGTCACTTTATTAACCGGACATGCAAAAAGTCCCTTAACCGATCATGGAAAATATAATTCATCTCACAATAGCGACACGATTGCCTACTACATGGGTATAAAAAACTTACCTACAATTTGTGAAAACTTACTACAAGCAGGAAAAAAAGAAGATACGCCAGTAGCAGTCATTGAATGGGGTACAACTGGTAAACAGCGCGTTGTCACAGGGACACTGTCTACCATTGTTTCTATTGTCAAAAACGAAAATATTTCTAATCCTTCTATGACAATTGTTGGTGATGTTGTTACTTTGCGGAATCAAATCTCTTGGAAAGAACGTAAACCATTGCACGGCAAGAAAGTTTTATTTGCAGCTGCAACAAATAAAAAAAGCGCAATAAAGCAAAAGTTACAAGAGTCCGGTGCAGAAATATATCAAATTCCAACTTTCAAAAAGAAAGAATACACAGTAACCTCTGAACAAATCAATAAGATTTTTAACGTTGATCGTCTTGTATTTTGTTCCGCTGACAGTGTAGACATCTTAATGCAATCATGCAGTAAATATCATAAAGATATTCGTTCCTTACAGGCAGAACTTCAGTATATGAACCTTTCTATTCAAGAAAAGCTCATGCAATATGGATTGTTCAGTAAACCTGCGCAATTTTCTTCGAATTCAACGATTTATTTAGGACGAAACATTAACCGAATTGCTGTTATTCAAGAAAAAATTGGTGCTGGTTCCTATATGATGACTCATGAGTACACAATTGATCATCGCTTCGATGAAATTCATTCACGTATTCTTTCTGAATTCTCATGGGATAGCATTGTATTTGAAGGTCGTGCTTCTATTGATACGTTTCTAGCAGAAATAAAACGCCTTGGCTTTATCAATATTCTTACTCTCCCATTCTCGTATACCGACGTTCCAACTTTACACTATGCAAATAAAGTTGGGTTTCATAACGTAGATCATCAATTACAAGAAACTCTTATGAAGAAAGACATGGTGAGACAATGAAAGGAATTGTATATGTTGGACATGGAAGCCGGCTACAAGAAGGTAATGAACAATTCATTCAATTTATTCAATCTGTTATGAAAGAGCGAAACGAAAGAATTCAAAAAATAGCTTTTCTAGAACTAACGACACCTACTATTTCGGATGCAGTTACAGAAACGATAATAGAGGGAGTAACTGAAATAATGATTGTACCTGTTTTATTATTTGCAGCAGCTCACTATAAACGTGATATTCCTTTTGAAATAGAGCAACTACAAAAGAAATATCCACAAATAACATTTTCAGTTGTACCTCCTTTTAGTACACATCCACATATGGTGGAACTTGTAGTGAAAAGAATACGTGAAACTATGCCAATGCAAGGTAGTAGTGTTTTACTCGTAGGGAGAGGTAGTAGTGATTTTCAGCCAATACATGAGTTACAACAAATCGGAGCAGCTGTCGAACAAAAACTCAGTCTACCAGTATCATGCTCCTTTTTAACGAAAGGAACGCCCTCTTTTACTGCTGAGCTAAAGACTATAACATCAACTGCATCCCATGTATATGTCATGCCCTACCTTCTCTTTACCGGATTATTGCTTCAAAAAATTAAGTTGTATACAAAAAAATACGATCACGTGACGACTTGTAATTGCCTACAGTTTGATACATATATGAAATTAACATTGTTAGAACGAATGGAGGAATGCATATATGTATAACATGTACCCCCTTATGTTTAATCTGCAAAATAAAGTGGTCGTTATCATTGGTGGAGGTAAAATTGCATATCGAAAAGCGTCTGGATTAAAAGATACAGGCGCTTTCGTCACCGTTATTAGCCCCGAGATTTGCGAGGAAATGAAAGAACTTCCTTATATTACTTGGAAGCAAAAAACTTTTAGTAATGATGATATTAAAGATGCTCATCTAATTTATGCAGCTACAAATCAACATGCTGTAAATATGATGGTCAAACAGGCCGCTCATGATTTCCAGTGGGTTAACGTTGTAAGTGATGGTACAGCATCATCGTTTCACACACCTGGCGTTATACGAAATGATGAATATGTTGTCACTATTTCGACTTCAGGTAAGGACCCATCGTTTACGAAGCGTATGAAACAGGAATTAACTTCTGTCCTTCCTAAACTTATAAAAAGACTTTCTCGTACTCATAAAATGTAATCTATCACTTAGCTAAAATAGGAATTAACTGTGAACAAACGTTTTTTAGAGGCGTTTGTTCTTTTTGCTTTAGTTTCGTTTTTTAGGATCAGACAAACAATTGGACAAGAATCTGTGAAGAAAAATAACGGCAACAATTACGGACAAAAAAGCAGTTGCTTGAGAGCAACTGCTTCAATACAGGTTTTATATTGGATATTCATTCAACCAAATTAGCGCTTGTTCATAATCATCAAAAAATCTCACAGATTCTTTCGTATTAGATTGTTGTAAATAATCCATTATCTCCCCCTCTTCAAGGAGAAATGCAATTGCCTTACTGTTATTCAAAATGATTTCATTGAAGAACTTCTCTTTCCATACTTTTTGAACAGAAAAATGATTTGGCGTGTATCCTTTTCTATCCACCAACAATTTGTATTTCCGCCCTTCAGAAATGAATTGCTGACAAACCTGCTCAAAACCATTAAACCATTCATACACATCATCTGTTTTTATATTGCCAACTAGATGGGTAACAATTATATCTCCTGAAACTGTTGTGCTGATATTCTGTTTACTCAACTTGGAATCCCCCTTAGTTACAATTTTGCGGAAAAACCGCATAAAATCAATAAAGAAAAATTTCTTACTTGACACTCCCACCCCACCGCTATCAAACTAAGCTCATGTAACGTCAATTATAAGCGAAATTGTGTCTTTTTTCGCTAAGCTACTTGATTATCAGACATGGTACAATTGTAAACGATACCCAATATATCATAGACTGTTTTCTTCTCATATCTATGGGATTTCCGCCATCATTTACCGCCTCAAATCTATTCGTTTTAACACGTATATTCAAAACAAAATATATGACAAATAAATAACGACAGTTACTGTAATAATGCTGAAAAGTGTTGAAAATAAAACGATTTGTGCATGTAATTCAGGCTCTATTTGATATTCCATAGCAATGGTTGATGTATTTCTTGAAGTAGGAAAAGAACTTGCAATAAATAATGATTGTGCAACAATACCATCGATGTTTAGTATGTATATTACGGCAAGTGCTAATAATGGTCCCATCAGTAACCTTCCAATTAAAGCCCATGTTATGACTCGATGGAAAAAATTAAGCTTAATGTTGGATAATTGTGCCCCTAGCAATATGAGTGCTATTGCAACAAAACCATTCGCAAGCTGACTAAGAGGAATAAAGATAGAATTAGGTATTTGAATTGTAAAAGATTGAAAGAAAACCCCTAATACGAGTGCATGAAATACAGGCAGTCTTAGAAATGATTGAATAATACCTCCGATTGTTTTTGTTGCTGATAGTAAGTTATATATCCCATATGAATAAGTTAAAAGATTCTGGAAAATAACAATGAAAATTTGAATGGAAACCCCCACTGGATTGTGACTGAAAATCAATTGACTTACTGGTAACCCATAATTACCGGAATTCATTAACGAAATGCTATTTTTTAGAGCTGCACTTTCTCCTTTTTCTAACTTTAATATTTTTGAAATGAAATGACTTACTATGATCAGACTCAGACTATAAAGCATTAAATAGTATATTATCTGGAGCAACAAACCTGTTTCTATACGAATATCATATATATTCACAAATACAGCCGCTGGCATTAAGCAATAAGTAATAAGTGTAGATAGCTGCTTTAAGTTAAATTGGAACTTTCTTTGTAAGATTGCACCAATTAGCATCAATATTAATATCGGTAATATTACGTCTAATATAATAAATACAAACATTTAAAACCTCATTCTAAATATATTTTAGTTGGATTAAACGCTTTACTAAATGTGGACACATTTCATTCATCGGAAAACACCCTTAGTTCTCAATAATCAGAAAACTGAAATCGATAATATGAAAAT
Organism: Bacillus cereus group sp. MYBKT14-1; assembly: GCF_051915185.1. NCBI lineage: Bacteria > Bacillati > Bacillota > Bacilli > Caryophanales > Bacillaceae > Bacillus > Bacillus cereus group sp. MYBKT14-1. The sequence goes on from NZ_JBQAEF010000002.1 coordinate 75,147, forward strand.
GCTCATCAAAAATTCTTATTTCATTTCCCTCCCCTCTCTTTTCTTTAACATATCAAATATAACTCATAAAGAAAATTATGGATTATTTATACAAATTCATAATTTTATCTTATTGAACTAAACTGTATTCTTTAGTGTAGTACTTTTTTCACAATATCCGTTAGCCTTACCAAAAAATTTGGCCCTAAAAAAATCTGATACTGCAGTTACTATGCGAAGAATACTTACATCAATCCCATACTTGTCGCTTAAACCACCTAACACACCTGATACTTGTTTATCTTGAGTGGACTTATATTTTTTTCATCTAAACATCCCGATTCAATTAAATATTTGCATTCTAAAAATGAGTTCGATCTTTAGAATAGATTTAAGATTTCCTTCACTAATCTACCCTTTAAATGAATAACTTTTGACTTCTATATTTTAAAATAAAATTCCATAAGCCTTCTGTTTTTCATTTTAAAAACACATTCTTATAGAAAACAAGCGTTTATTGAGATATCAATAAAAACATGTTGAAGCCTATTACTAAAAGAACCATCCCAATATACTTTGGGATGGTTCTTTTTCCTTATTAATGATTCTTTAACATCACTAACAATTTCTCTTGGCTATACATCCATACTGTAATGATTAAACAAGCAAGTGCGACTTCTGATAGCGCCATAAATCCAATTGCATAATGACCTGTTAATTGGAATAGTAATGTTAAAATTAGCGGTGGGAAGAATCCTCCTAGTCCACCTAAAGCTGATACGAGACCATTTACAATACCAGCTTGTTCTGAGAAATACATTGGAACGAGTTTGAAGATTGTACCATTACCAATCCCTGCACAAAATGCTACTAGTAAGCAACCAAATGTATACACGTTCATACTTGGCATAAACGATAAAATAATACCTGAAAGTGTTAAACCGATAAATACGAAGATTAATATTTTAAATGGATTAAACTTATCACCGAGCCAACCACCAATCGGGCGCATAATTGTTGCGAGTACGATGAATCCGGCTGTCCGCATACCTGCATCTACTTTCTCTAATCCGAAGTGAGATACTAGAAAGTTTGGTAAGTATACTGTAAATGCGACAAATGATCCGAATGTTAAAAAGTAAAAGATACATAAAAACCAAAGTTTCTCATTTTTATATACACCTTTTATTTGTTCCATTAGTGGTGTATTCACTTTTTTCTCCTTACGATCACCTAATAAAAAGTTCATAAGTGCAAACGCTGCAAGTAAAACTAAATAACATTGTACTGTCGTTCTCCAGCCAACTGAAGTTGCAATGACAGGTGCTAAAAACGAAGTAATTGCTGTTCCGGCGTTACCGACACCGTAAATACCATTTACAAAACCGTGACTCTCTTTCGGAAAGTATTTTGGTAAAGAAGTTACTCCTACAGAGAATACAGCACCACCGATTCCTACAAATAATCCACCAATAATTAAATCCATCATAGAATTGGCAACACTAATATAAAAAACAGGAAATAATAATAGAATAAAACTAATAAAGAATAATTTTCTTGCTCCGAAACGATTCGTCCAATAACCAATTGGAATACGAAGAATAGAGCCTAAAATAACAGGTACTGCTGTGACCATAGAAATTTGTCCCGCAGTTAATGGAATATCCGCTTTAATATAAGGCATTAATGATGATAAAATGACCCATACCATAAAACCGATAATTAGATTAGAAGTTTGTAAACTTAATTGAAAATTAGGACTTTTCATCCTGTTCCCTCCTATGTATGCATAGTTAAATTCATTCTCTCCAGCCCAATCACGTCCTAACATGATTAGGCTGAAAAGAATCAACCACCACTTACTGGCGGAATCATTGCTACGACATCACCAATTTGGATGATGTCATCCTCATTTGCGTATTCTTCATTTATCGCGACCATAATCTCGTTTGAAATTGCTATGTTGTATTTCTTAGTGAGGACTTCCTTTAATTCCGCAACCGTAATATTTTCATAGTCTATATGCAAAGCCGGTTTACTTGCTCCTTCTTGCAAATGTGCAAATAATAGTACTTCAATCATATTCTCATCTCCTTTCCAGGCTGGCCATTACCATATGCTGTTTTCTCTAACTGATCACCTATCCATGACTCACCATCTTCCCAAAACTCTTTCTTCCAAATTGGAACAATTTGTTTAATACGCTCCATAATATATTCGTTCGCCTCATAGGCAGCTTTCCGGTGTGGTGTAGAAACAGCAACGACAACAGCAAGATCAGAAATTTGTAATGTACCAATGCGATGTGTAATAGCGACATATATCCCCGGCCAATTCTCTCCTACTTCAGTGCCAATTCTCTCAAGCTGTTTCTCCGCCATTGTCTTATAAGCTACATACTCTAAACAAAGTGTACGTCGACCTTTCGTAAATTCTCTAACAGTACCAATAAAAGTAGTAACCGCACCACACTCACGACGAATTACTTTGTTTGTAACTTCTTCAATTGAAATAGGTGTATCAATTACTTCATAATACGTATGTGTCATTTTGCACCTCTTATCTTTATATAAGTTAGCAACCTATTTTTCTATTACTTGTATGATCGAAGCGGCTCTTCCCACGGCCACTCACTTCCGTTGTTTGATTCTAATAACAGTACCGAAACAGTAATTCCAGCTTTAAATCCTCTCGTTCCCCCTGGCAAAACGATAAATGCATTCGCTTCTGCAAGTGAAGAAATTGCGCTAGATTTATCTAAACCAACTGGTGTAACTTGTAATTGCCCATCTACAATTTCCACTTTCCCTCTTACAAAACGAGTAAATGGGTTTGCTTTCGGAAAGTCTTTTTGTAAAATTGCCTCTGCACGATATATGTGCGAATCTTCCCTATGCAAGTATTTTCCAATCACTGGTCTAACATATAATTCACAACCGACATAACAAGCAGAAGGATTACCAGATAGACCAAATAGTAATTTTCCTTCTACCTCAGCTACAGTTGTCACACTTCCTGGTCGCATCGCTATTTTGTCAAAAAGTACATTAGCTCGTAATCTCTCATAGATGGCAGGTAAATAGTCATAGTCTCCTACTGAAACACCACCAGTTGTAATTAATATATCAACTTCTTTTATCGCCTTTTTTACAGTGTTATAACACGTCTCAAAATCGTCAGCGAATTGTCCATAATACCGTACAACTCCGCCTGCTCGTTCAATTTGCGCAGCTATCATATAGGAGTTACTATTTCGAATCTTCCCTGTCTTTAATTGTTCATGTACTTCAAGCAGTTCACTTCCTGTCGTTACAATTCCAATAACCGGCTGTTTTACAACGCGTACGGTACTATAACCAAACGTAGCAAGAAGTGCTGCTACTCCAGGATTAATAACAGTCCCTTTTTTCACCAGAATGCTATTTTGTTTTACATCTTCTCCTTTAAAAGAAATGTTATCCCCAGCAACAAAGGAGCGTTTCAATTTCATATAAGTCTTTTCGTTTTCTTCAAATCCTTCCGTTAGCTCTAACATAACTACTGTATTACACCCCGCAGGAATTGCCGCACCTGTCATAATACGGACAGCTTGAAATGCTTTCACATCTTCTGTAAAAACAAAACCTGCTCCAATTTCACCAATCACTTCAAACAGAATGGGATTACTGCTACTTGCTTCTTTCGTATCTTCTGCTCGAATCGCAAACCCGTCGTACGGAGAGCGATCAAAATGCGGGACATCATGATCTGCAATAACATCTTTTCCAAGCGTTCTACCGTAGCTTTCTATAAGAGAAACCTCTTCTATTTCACCCTGATAAGCATATTCCATTACTCGTGCAACTGCTTCTGCCACTGGAATTGGATTACGTTTTAATAACATTCTTTTTCACCTCGTTTTTGGAAAGTGAAACTCACTTTCTATTCAGCCTATATATTTTGCGTATAATCGTTTTGCTATTTTCACGTCATTTGTTCCATGAATAAATGCCCTACCGTCTGTAAATAAAACGAAACGATATTCATCAATTAGAAATGATAGCAAGTACGGCGTTTTTTGGACATGTACACTTTTATGTAATCGTTTTTCAATTTCCTCTAAATGAAGAACACGTTTTATCCCTAGACGGATTTGAACCGTATTCCGTCCACATAGCACTTCCGTTTTCATCTGTGCATCAAATGTTAAACTTGGATACGTTCGTGATTTCCCACAAGATGGACATGTATTTTTCTTCTGCCTATTCACTTTCAATGAGAGATACTGATTGTTCCAAATATCAAATGATAACATTGTTCCTCGCAGCGCCTCGAAATCACCCACCAATATTTTCATTGCTTCTGTCACTTGGTGAGCAACGACCATTTGTACAGCTGGCTGAATAATCCCCGCTGTATCACATGTTGCACCGCCCATAGGATGATCCATTAAGCAGCGAAAACATGGTGTTTTTCCTGGAAGAATTGTGTACGTTACACCATAACTTCCAATGCATCCACCATATATCCAAGGTATATTTTCTTTTTGTGAAATATCATTTATAAGTAGACGCGTATCAAAGTTGTCAGTCGCATCCAATATGAGATCCACTTCTTTCGTTAACTCTTCCATTTCTTGCATTGTGACGTCCGTTACAACTGGTACAATTTCCACATCAGAATTAATCTTTCTTACATGTTCTGCCGCTGCAATTGCTTTCGGTTTACACTGGTGTGCATCTTCTTCTGTATATAACTGTTGCCGTTGTAAATTACTCCATTCAACGTAGTCACGATCAGCAATTGTCAATTTCCCAATTCCCATTCTAACAAGAGCCTCTGCATTTGCAGCTCCTAGTGCACCCGCACCGATTAGGAGCACATGCTTTTCTCTTATTTTTCTTTGTCCCATTTCACCAATTCCAGAAAACAACACTTGTCTTGAATAACGCTCTTGCATAAGAAATCCTCCTTTCACTATCCACCAATGTAAGACATTTCAACTTTTGGACGTTTACTTGCACTCTCAACCGTTCTTTCATCTGAATATCGATCTGTTCTATATCGCCATGTATGTTGTAAAATTTTTAATAGTGAGGCATCAGAAATATTTTCTCGAAGAAGCGTTCGCAAATCCGTTCCTTTTTCTCCAAATAGGCACGTAAAAAACTTACCATCTGCCGAAATACGTGCTCTCGTACAAGAAGAACAAAATGACTCAGAAACAGAAGTAATAAATCCCACTTCTGCATTACTCCCTACATATCGATACAATTTCGCAACCTCTCCAAAGTAACGAGGCTGAGCGGGCTCAATTGGATATACACGATTAATTTTCTCTATTAATTGTTCCTTCGTAACGACTTGCTCAAAGTTCCATCCGTTCGTACTGCCTACATCCATAAACTCAATGAAACGTAACTGTATTTCTTGTTCTTTAAAATAACGAACCATAGGAAGAATTTGACTATCATTCATCCCTTTTTTTACGACCATATTTACCTTTACTTCTAATCCAGCTTCCTTCGCTGCTTCAATTCCTTTCAGTACAGGTTTCGTACTTACATTTCTTCCATTAATTTTTTGGAAGACATGATCCTCTGTTGCATCTAAACTAATATTCACACGCTTTAATCCTGCTTCTTTTAGCGCCTTAGCTTGTTTTGCTAAATGAATTCCGTTTGTTGTGAGTCCAATATCTTGTAAGCCTTCTAGATTTGTAAGTCTTGCAATTAACGTCGATAAGTCTTTACGCAATAAAGGTTCACCGCCAGTAAGCCTAATTTTATTAACTCCCATACTTATAAATAATCTCGCTAACCTTTCTATTTCATCGAACGTTAATAAAAGCTCTTCCTTTAAAAAAGCGTAATCAGGTCCGAACACTTCAGCAGGCATACAGTATGTACACCTAAAATTACAACGATCAATAACTGAAATACGTAAATCTTGAAGTGGCCGCTTTAAAGAATCTTTTATGTTCTCGTGCATCTCTATCCCTTCTTTTCTGCTGCAATCCTTAGTAAGCTTTCATTTTTTTATTTGCCTTTATTATAAAAAAGAAGCTACATATTCAATGTGACTTTTCTCACATCACTTTCCCCATTCAAAAACTTTTCACAAATCCGTTCGTATTTTGTTCACATCTTCAGGCCATACTCTTTACGGTCATTGAAATTTTACATTATTTTTAAAATAGCTCTTGCATTTTCATCATATTTACACTCAAAATAGGAAATGTATTGCTTATAAGAAGAAAGGTGATTGCTGTGGCAAACAGTATGACATTATCTCAAGATTTAAAAGAATTACTTGCATCTGTTGAATATAAAATGCAAATTAAAAAAGGTAGTTTTATTTTTCAGGAAGGTATGGAGGCAACCGAACTCTATATCATCCACTCAGGAAAAGTACAAATTAGTAAACTTAGTGCTGACGGACAAGAACTAACACTTCGAATTTGTTCGGCATACGACATTATTGGAGAATTAACATTGTTCACGGATAATGCGAAGTATTTATTAAATTCAAAATGCCTTGAAGATGTTGAAGTAGGCGTTATAAAGCGTGAAGCGTTAGAAAAAGAATTACTCCAAAAACCAGCTCTTGTATTTGAATTTATGAAATGGATTAGTGAACATTTAAGAAGAATGCAAACGAAGTTCCGAGATTTAGTATTACATGGCAAAAAAGGTGCCCTATATTCTACCCTCATACGAATGACAAATAGTTATGGTGTTTTAAAGGAAAATGGGATTCTCATCGATTTACCATTAACGAATCAAGAACTTGCTAATTTCTGTGCAACTTCACGTGAAAGTGTAAATCGAATGTTAAATGAATTAAAAAAGCAAGGTACAATTTCTATTCATAAAGGAAAGATTACAATACACGATTTACAATTTTTAAAATGTGAAATTGCTTGTGAAGATTGTTCTGCTTCTGTTTGTAGTATTGATTAGCGTCTTATTTAGATACTTATACCTACAAAGAAAGCCGAGGTCTCCAATTAGATCTCGGCTTTCTTTATAAATTACGAAACATATAAAACTAAATTATTTTTTCAGCTCATTAGGAATACGTCTTCTGTAAATTACATAGCTACGGCTTATATACTTAATCGGGGCACTAAATACGTGTACCAGTCTAGTAAATGGCCATACTGCGAAAAGCCCCATTCCCGCAAGAATATGAATTTTAAACCATACTGGTACTTCCATCATATATTCAACTTTCGGTTGGAAAATAAAGAGACTTCGGAACCAAGGGCCAATTGTTGTACGATAATCAAATCCTTTTGAATCGATATTTAAAAATGTTGAAGAAAGTCCTGCTAGCATTACGATAAGTAATAAAATAAGCGCAATATAATCTCCCTTTGTACTCGTTGCAATGATACGTTTTACAGTTAAGCGGCGGTACGTTAATATAATTAAACCGATGATAGAAGCAACACCTGCCGGAAGCCCAAAACTAATTGCTACTACATGATACATATGCTCAGAAATACCTATTGAACGGTATACAGCTTCTGGAATTAAAATCCCCATAACATGACCGCCAATTACGAACATAATCCCAAAGTGAAATAATAGACTTCCGATTCGGAGCATTTTCTTTTCTAATAGTTCACTAGATTTTGATGTCCATCCAAATTGATCATAGTTGTATCTAAAAATATGTCCACCGATAAAGATTGCAAAAATGCTATAGGGAAACAATACCCATAGAAATTGATCCATCATTTTGACAACTCTCCTTTCTAATTTGTCTGTACACCCCATGTATCGATAGCGAGTAAAACAGCCGCAAGAATTGGTTCATACATACTGTCTGCTTCTTTTAATTGAACTTGTAACGCTTGTATGTTTTCCTTGTATTTACTCATAATTGGTTCACTGTCTTGCTCATTTGCATTTGCAAAAAACTCAAGCAATAGCGGTAAATAATCAGGTAATTCTTTATCTGTTACTTCAAAACCTGATTTTTTATAATGCTGCTTTAACTCTAGTAATTCAATCCCTCTTTCTCTTTGTTCACCAGTGTTCATATACGTTAAATACATATTCGTCTTTTTACCAAAATCAAATGTATATACGTAACCATCAATGAGTTGATCGTTCGTTTTATTTAGCGCTTGTTTTATAAATGCTGTAAGTGAAGCTTTAACATCGTCCTGTTCAATCGCTTCCATCTCTTCTTGTAATTCAGTTAAAGTTTCTCTCCACCCGATTTCTGGGTAGGAGAGAAGAAATGAAGAACATGAAAAAGCAGTTTGTAAACTTTGTTTCATATTTTTCCGCCCCCATTATTTAAGAAATTGTCATACAAGAGCCTGGACCACCTGCGAATGATAAACCACAGCTTCCTTGTTCACTATATAAATCTGCAACTTGTTCTCTGTGAGATGTCGGGATAACAAAACGATCTTTATATTTTGCGATAGCAAGAAGACGATACATATCTTCTACATCCTGTTTCGTTAAGCCAAGTTCTTTTAGTACAGCTTCATTTGGTTCTTTATTAATTTGCATTGCTCTCATATGCGTTCGCATAACAGCCATTTTTTTCAATGTAAGACGAATATGTGATTCATCTCCTGCAGTGAGTAAATTCGCTAAATATTGAATTGGAATACGCATATTATCAATAGCAGGGAAAATCTCTTCTGCTTGCCAGTTACTACCTTTTCCCTCCACCATATTCATAATTGGGCTAAGCGGCGGGATATACCAAACCATTGGCATTGTACGATACTCTGGGTGAAGAGGTAGAGCAATTTTCCAATCAATAATCATTTTATAGATTGGTGACTCTTGTGCCGCTTTAATCCATTCTTCAGGAATGCCTTGTTTTTTCGCTTCAGCTGCCACTTCTGGATCATTTGGATCTAGGAAAACAGTAAGCTGAGATTCATATAAATCTTTTTCGTCTTCAACAGACGCTGCTTCTTTTACTTTATCAGCGTCATATAGCATTACCCCAATATATCTGATACGTCCTACACATGTTTCCGAACAAATTGTTGGCATACCAGCCTCAATACGTGGGAAACACATTGTACATTTTTCAGCTTTATTCGTTTGCCAGTTAAAATACACTTTTTTATATGGACAAGATGATACGCAGAATCTCCAAGCACGACATGCATTTTGATCCACAAGTACAATCCCGTCTTCTTCACGTTTATACATTGCACCAGATGGACAAGATGATACGCACGATGGATTCATACAATGTTCGCATATGCGTGGTAAATACATCATAAAGACGTTTTCAAAATCTGTTTTAATTTCTTCTTCCATTTTCTTTACGTTCGGATCTTGTAATCCTGTTATATGTCCGCCTGCTAAATCGTCCTCCCAGTTTGGACCCCATTCAATTTTGTCGATAAATTCGCCTGTAATTGCTGATTTCGGACGAGCAACTGGTTGATGCTTACGCTGTGGGCTATTTGTTAATGTTTCATAATCATAATTCCAAGGTTCAAAGTAATCATCAATTGTTGGTTGATCTGGATTGTGGAAAATGTTCATAAGACGTTTCATTTTCGAACCAGATTTCAGCTGAATTTCACCATTTTTCAATTCCCAGCCGCCTTTATATTTATCCTGATCTTCCCATTGTTTCGGATAACCAATTCCAGGTTTTGTTTCTACGTTATTAAAGTACATATATTCAGCACCTGGACGATTTGTCCAGGTGTTTTTGCACGTTACGCTACAAGTATGGCAGCCGATGCATTTATCTAGGTTCATTACCATTCCGACTTGTGCTTTAATCTTCAAGCCAATCTACCTCCTTCAGTTTGCGAATTACAACGTTTAAATCGCGCTGGTTCCCAGTCGGACCATAATAGTTAAATCCATAGCTTAATTGGCCATATCCACCAATCATATGTGTTGGTTTAACATGAATACGGGTTGGACTATTATGCGTTCCCCCACGGGTGCTTGTTAATTTCGTACCAGGCACGTTAATGTGACGATCTTGCGCATGGTGCATAAATGCCATTCCTCTCGGTATACGATGCGTTACAACAGCACGCGCTACAACAACACCGTTACGATTAAAGCACTCAATCCAATCATTATCTGCAACACCCGCTTCAGCAGCGTCCTCTTTATTCATCCAAACAGTTGGACCACCTCTAAATAGCGTTAACATCGGTAATGAATCGAAGTACATACTATGAATCGACCACTTATTATGCGGTGTTAAATAGTTTAGTGTAATCTCTTTCCCTTCTACTTCAGGGCGTGACTTACGGAACGGTTTATGTTGCAGAATTGGTTTAAATGTTGCCATCGTTTCACCAAATTCTTTCATCATGTCATGGTCTAAGTAGAAAGATTGTCGACCAGTTATCGTTCTCCAAGGGATAAGACGTTCCACATTTGTTGTAAACGGTGAGTAACGGCGTCCACCTTTTTCAGAACCTGTAAAGGCTGGAGAAGTAATTACTGTTTTTGGCTGCGCTGTAATTTGTTCAAATGTGAAGCATTCTTCTTCACGTTCTTCTGCTAAATCACGTAATTTTAGATCTGTTTGTTTTTCAAGTGCTTCCCATGCTTTTACTGCCATATGACCGTTTGTTGTAGAAGATAGTGTTAATACCGCTTCAGCAGCATTGATTGCTTCTTTGATGTCTGGGCAACCTTTCGCGATAGAATCCGTTCGAACAACTCCTAATTTGCTCTTTAATTGCTCATATTCTTTTTCCGCAGACCAAGAGATCCCTTTCGTACCAATCGGTTGTTTTCCGGCATTTGGTCCAAGCGCAGTCATTTTGTCATAAATCGTTTTATAATCTCTTTCGACAACATGAATTTGTGGCATCGTTTTACCCGGGATTGGTTCACATTCACCTTTACTCCAATCTTTAATCTTGCCAAGTGGTTGCGCTAATTCTTGCGGTGTATCATGAAGAAGTGGTGTTGCAACAACTTCTTTCATTGGTTCAAGATCAATTTTCTTCGCTAAATCTGACACAGCTTTAGAAAGTGAAGTGAAAATATCCCAGTCAGAGCGTGCTTCCCACGGTGAACCGATTGCTGGATTAAAAGGATGCACAAATGGATGCATATCTGTACTACTTAAATCATGTTTTTCGTACCAAGTTGAAGCTGGTAAGACGATATCAGAATACAGTGCTGTTCCAGCCATACGGAAATCTAAATTAATGAGTAAATCAAGCTTCCCTTCTGGTGCTTCTTCATGCCACTTAATTTCTTCTGGTCGTAATGAATCACTATCGTCATTCATTAATCCGTTTGTTGTACCTAGTAAATGTTTTAAGAAATATTCGTGCCCTTTACCGGAACTTGAAATTAAGTTCGCACGCCATACGAATAAGTTGCGCGGGAAGTTATTTTTGTTATCTGGATCTTCAATCGCAAATTTCAGTTCTTTTTCTTTTAATTTTTGTGCAACATATTTTCCGATTTCTTCTTGCGTTGTTGCCCCAGCAGCAACAGCTTCTTTATATAATTCAATTCCATTTTTCTCGAATGTTGGATAAGAAGGTAACCAGCCGAGTCGTGCTGCTAATACATTGTAATCACCGTGATGTTGATAACGTGAGTTACCTTCAATTGGTGATGCTAAATGTCCAACAGGTGTATCTTCATAGCGCCATTGATCTGTTACGAAATAGAAGAAAGATGTACCATTTTGTAATTTTGGTGGCCCTTGCCAATCTTTTGCCATCGCGATTGTTTGCCATCCTTCTGCAGGTCGTAACTTTTCTTGGCCAACATAATGCGCCCATCCCCCGCCATTTACTCCTTGTGCCCCAACGAGAAGAACAAGATTTAAAACTGCGCGATAAATCGTATCAGAATTAAACCAATGGTTAATACCAGCTCCGACAATAATCATTGAGCGACCGTTCGTATCAACAGCATTTTTTGCGAACTCACGAGCGATTTGAATAATAAGCTCACGTTTTACTCCTGTCATTTTCTCTTGCCATGCAGGTGTAAACGGTACATCATCATTGAAGTCTTTCGGCTCTTGTCCGCCAAGCCCTCGGTTCACACCATAATTTGCTAACGTTAAGTCGTATACAGTTGTAACAAACACTTCGCCTTCTTCTGTCATAACCTTTTTCACTGGAATTGTACGTTCTAGTACTTTGTTTCCATCATCAGAGAAGTACGGAATTTGTACAGTTCCAATCGATTCTTCCATTCCAAGTAAAGAAAGACGTGGATCAATCTTTTCACCTGTTTCTTCATCTTCTAAACGCAAGTTCCATTTCTTTTCGTTATCCCAACGTGAGCCCATTGTGCCATGAGGTGTTGCAAAATCATTCGTGTTCTCGTTCCAAAGAACAGGTTTCCATTCTCCTAACTTCGTTTCGCGTCCAATATCAGCAGCGTTTAAGAAACGATCAGCAACGAATTGATCTCCTTTTTGTTTCAATGTGACAAAGAAAGGAAAATCAGTATATTGCTTCGCATACTTTGTGAAATATTCCACTTGATTATCTACGTAAAATTCTTGTAAGATCACATGCCCCATTGCCATCGCAAGTGCACCATCTGTACCTTGTTTCACACTAATCCAATCATCTGCAAACTTTGTAGATTCAGCGAAGTCAGGACTGACAGAAACGACTTTCGTTCCTTTATATCGAACCTCTGCTAAAAAGTGAGCATCTGGTGTTCTCGTCATCGGTACATTTGAACCCCATGTCATAATGTAACCAGAGTTATACCAGTCACTACTTTCTGGTACATCTGTTTGATCGCCCCAAATTTGCGGAGAAGCTGGTGGTAAATCTGCGTACCAATCATAGAAACTAAGCATTGGTCCACCCATAAGTTGCATAAAGCGGCTGCCTGCAGCATGACTTAACATCGACATAGCTGGAATTGGTGAAAAACCAACATTTCGGTCTGGACCGTATTTCATTACTGTATATAATAATGAAGCTGAAACGAGTTGTAACACTTCATCCCAATTCACACGAATGAATCCCCCTTTACCACGTGCCTGCTTATACTTTCGTGCTTTTTCAGGGTTTTCCACAATGCTTTTCCAAGCATCTAATGGTGACTCATTATTTTGTAATTCCTCTTGCCACATACTCCATAGAACACCACGTACATACGGATATTTCACACGAAGTGGACTATAAATGTACCAAGAAAAACTTGCTCCACGTGGGCATCCTCGCGGTTCAAAATCTGGCATATCAGGACCTGTCGTTGGATAGTTAAGCTCTTGCCCTTCCCACGTCACAATTCCATCTTTCACATATATATTCCAGCTACATGAACCAGTACAGTTCACGCCGTGTGTAGAACGAATTACTTTATCATGCTGCCAACGCTTTCTGTACACATTTTCCCATTCGCGATCTTCATATGTTTCTTGTGTATGATTATCGTTATAACGATCTATTGGTGAAAAATATTTTAAACGTCTCATTAGTGCTGAAGTTTTTTTCTTCATACTGTTCACTCCTTTAATACGTCTCTCTTACATACCCTTACTATAAGAGAGGTTGTAAAATACAGATGTGACATTTCGCACAGTTCAAGAGATTGTCAAAAATTCAGTAGAAAATAAGTTTGTGAGAAAATCTTGTGTTCCGTTGTGAAGATTATGGTTAATCTTAATTATTAGGAGAATGGTATTTTGAGGTATGGACTATTTTGCAAAAGAAAAAGAGTTTTGATATTATTTCAAAACTGCCATAAGGAAAAGAGTATAAATTGTATGTAAAAATATTTTTCCCAATGTTATTATTTTATATCGAGTCTTATTTTACATAAAACTACAAATCATTATTTACTGTATTGCCCTTAGTTACGGAAACAATTATACTAGATGTAATCGAAATAAATAATCTGAATATTCTCAGAATTTAAGGTAGAAGTTTTACTATCTACATATAGAATTAGAAATATGTCCACTAAATTGATTAGAAAACGATAATAACATTAGGAGGATTACGATGCCCCAGCTTGATTCATTACATCCCACTGTAGAAAAAATAATCAATAATATTGAAAAAATAATGGTCGGAAAACGAAAAGAAACAATCTTAGCTTTGACAGCTCTCTTAGCTGAAGGTCATGTGCTATTAGAAGATGTTCCTGGTGTCGGGAAAACAATGCTAGTACGTGCTCTTTCTAAATCCATTGATGCTGATTATAAGCGAATTCAATTTACACCTGATTTATTGCCGTCAGATGTAACAGGAGTTTCTATTTATAATCCGAAAGAGCTCCAATTTGAGTTCAAGCCTGGACCAATTATGGGGAATTTTGTACTTGCTGATGAAATTAATCGTACATCTCCAAAGACACAATCTGCTTTACTTGAATGTATGGAAGAAGGCAATATTACAATAGATGGCATTACAAGACCTTTACCAAAACCGTTCTTTGTCATGGCTACACAAAATCCGGTCGAATATGAAGGAACATATTCTCTACCAGAAGCTCAGCTCGATCGTTTCTTATTGAAACTAAAAATGGGATATCCTACACCAGAGGAAGAATTTGAAATTTTAAACCGGATGGAAAAAACAAATCCACTCTCTCAATTACAGACCACTACTACAATAGAAGAATTAATTTATTTACAACAAAGCGTACGGGTAGTAAGTATGGACAAAGCAATTAAGCATTACATTGTAAAGCTTGTTAATCAGACTCGTACGTACAGTTCTATACAGTTAGGTGCAAGTCCACGTGGCTCGATTGCTTTAATGAAAGCTTCACAAGCTTATGCATTTATCCATGGCAGGAATTATGTTATTCCAGACGATGTTAAATTTTTAGCTCCTTACGTTTTAGCACATAGACTCATTCTAAAAATGGAAGCAAAATTTGAAGGAATAACTGGCGAACAAGTTATCGCAAAAATCGTTGCACGAACTACCGTGCCTACTCAAAGGACGATGAATCCTTGATGAAACGAATGCTGCGAGCGCTATATCACGTTATGAAGTTATTGCTACTCCCTTTATGTCTAGTCTTAACATTTGTGTACGCTATGCTTCAAGGAGGGTTTGTCAGTTGGTTTTTGTTTTACAGCATAATTCCCATTGCTCTTTATTCGCTACTACTCCCCTTCTACGCTTTACGGGACGCTGAAGTAAAGCGAATAACAAACCAAAATGGATATGTAGTAGGAGAACAATTTGTAAGCACGATTACAATAAAAAGAAAATTTCCTTTTCCCTTACTTTATTTAGTTATAGAAGATGAACTGCCACCACAATTTATAAGTTGTAAACAAACAAAGATGAATAAGGTAGTACTCTTCCCAGGATTGAAACGAAATATTTCGTTTCAATATGTTATTGACACAATCCCTAGAGGCGAGCACACTTTTTCAAGCGTTCGTGTCAAAACTGGCGATTTATTCGGCATGATAGAGAAAGAAGTAACTTTTTCAGTTCCAGATACATTTTTAGTCTATCCCCAGTATGTAGATATAGCATATCGACAATTGGAAAATCATTTCGAACAAGGAGCGCTTTCAGCAAATATAAATTCAGCAAAAGACTCTACAATCTCTGTCGGTGTCAGAGACTATAAACCTGGTGATCGCTTTTCATGGATTGATTGGAAAGCAACTGCACGAACAAACAATATTATGACAAAAGAGTTTGAACAACAGCGCAGCCATAATGTCATGATATTCATAGACAGAACCGAGTCTCCTCTATTCGAATCAGTCGTCACATTTACTGCCTCTATCGTAAGGGCTGTCTTGAAACAAAATTCACCAGCATCATTCGTGTCTATCGGAAAAGAACAAACTATTTTCCCTTTAGACAATGGAGATACGCAGTTACAACAAATCCTTTGTCATTTAGCAAAAGTGCAAGCAGACAGTGTATTCCCGCTCTCCCAGAGTGTAGACATGGAACTAAGAAAAATTTATGAGCCCGTCACGGTTATACTCGTGACCAGTAATCTTTCTCCCGATATTCAAAAGGCGGCTGATTGTGCTGCTATAAGAAATAGAAAATGTATGGTTTTTGTCGTGAAAGAAAAAGCGAATCAACTTTCACACCGAGAAATCAGTATAATAGAAACTCTAAAAAAACGACAAATATTTGTAAACACGGTTTATGAAAACCGGTATACAAACGTGTTTTTTGAGGTGAGCAAATGATAACATTACAAACAAAATACAAGTGGGATACGAACAGATTCTTTATGCATGCATGTGTATTTCTTCTTTTACTAGAATGGCTAAGACCCCTTATAGGTATTACAAATGTAGGTAGATTAGATATTTTCGTAACATTTATAGGAATTTGCTTCGCTCTCTCTTTTTTTCAAACGAGGTGGCAGATTCCAATAAAAATTGTCACAGTCCTATTTATCATTCATTCCCTATATTATAAAAATGCTTTTATAAATCCATCTTGGCTAACAACATTCTTTTCTGATATGTCTCGAAATTCCTCCCTATTTTTCCAAGGGAATTTACTAGATATTTCTCCAGTTTTTCCGACGGTTTTATTTTTTCTCTCATTTTGGTTTTTGAGTTCTTTCACTTCATTTTGGATTATTCATAAAAAACGTGGGTTTCTATTTCTTGTATTGACTATTATTTATATCGCAACTTTTCATAACTTACATTTATACAATGCAAACTACGCTATTATTCGAACTGTTGTCATCGGATTTTTTATGCTTAGTCTTCTTCAAGTAGAACGAATAAAAGAGCGTGAACACTTACAAAATTATGCTAGGGAAATCTCAAAATTACTTAGACCACTTACAATATTTATTGTGTTATTAGCAACCATCGCATACTTTGCTCCAAAATTTGGCCCTCAATGGCCAAACCCAATGGATTTTTTAAAATTCAACACATCTGAAGCAAGTAAAGAACAAAAAGTTTCTACAATTGGGTATGGTTTAGATGACTCGCGATTAGGTGGTCCTTTTAAGGCGGATCCTACAATTGTTTTCACAGCACGAACGCAAAACAAACACTATTGGAGAGTAGAAACAAAAGATTTCTATACAGGAAAAGGCTGGGAAATTTCTGAAAATCCGAAAAAGATTTCTTTTAAAAATAAAAACGACGTCGTAAGCTGGTACGAACAAAATACAAAAACGGAAACGACTGAGGCAACAATTACCATGCAAAAAAGTTACCCTCACCTTACCTATCCAGCAGGATTAGTATCAGTTGAGGCTTCTTCTGATGTATCATACAGTGTTGACCCGTTTTCAGAAAAAATTTATACAATGAATGAAGACTCTTCTACTACTTTACATTCGTATAAAGTAACATATGAGATCCCTGAGTTTTCCATAGAAAACTTGAAAGCTGTAAAAACAAATGAAGGTCAAGAAACAAACCCTTATTTTATGACAAAGTACACACAACTTCCCGAGTCATTACCACAGCGCGTAAAAGACTTGGCTGTCAATCTTACAAATGATAAAGACAACCGATATGATAAAGTATTAGCTATTGAAAATTACTTCACAGACAACTCTTTTACATACGAATCAACGAATGTCTTATTCCCTGCCAAAAGCCAAGATTATGTAGATCAATTCCTTTTCGATACAAAAAGCGGCTACTGTAATAATTTTTCGACGTCTATGATTGTACTACTTCGTTCTGCAGGGATTCCTGCTCGCTGGGTAAAAGGCTATACAGAAGGAACTCTTGACAATACACTTGCCTCTGCAGAAGGTGAGGATATTTATACAATCACGAACGATAACGCACACTCTTGGGTCGAAGTATATTTCCCAGGATACGGATGGATTCCATTCGAACCGACAAAAGGATTTACTAATCCCTATAATTTTATAAATAATACGCCTGCTCCTATTTCACAAAATAGCGAAGCAAATAATTCTAATAACGAGCAAATACAACAACGAAATAATGAAGCAAAACTTAAAAGTTTAATAGAAAATACAGAAGAAGCTTCTACTAAAAAGGTCACAAATTCTAAAACTAGTTTTTCTTGGTGGTACGTATTCCTCTCTACGATACTAATTAGTATTATAGGATACATTCTCTTCACCACTAGAATGAAATGGATGACATTTCTTATTATTCATTTCTATAAATACCGAAAAAATGATGCTGTTTATCAAAAAGCTTACGGTGCACTTTTAAAACAATTTGCGAGAATTGGCATACCACGGAGTGAAAGTCAAACATTCCGAGAATACGCTCTCCATATCGATACACTTTACAACTCGGCCGATATGCAACAACTTACTGCCAGTTATGAGAACGCTATGTATAAACAGGAGCAGGCTGCAGAAGAATGGAAGAAATCTGTACACTTATGGGAAGTGCTTATGAAAAAAGCAGCTTCTCTACCTAAATCAGATGGCTTTGATACAGTTATTTAATCTTGAAAATGTGAGTTTATTAAAAAACGTCTCAAAGAACTACATTGTTCTTTGAGACGTTTTTTAATAAAGTGAAACTCCTAATTATTCACCAAGCACCTTCTCAATCTCAACTTCTAAATCTACCGGCTTCGTCTGCGGCGCAAAACGCCCTACTACTTTCCCGTCTTTTCCGATTAAAAACTTCGTAAAATTCCATTTCACTGCTTTCATACCGAGTAAACCTGGTGCTTGTTCTGTCATGTATGTATATAAAGGATGAGCCTTATCACCTTTCACATCCACCTTTGCAAACATCGGGAAGTTTACACCGTAGTTTAATTCACAAAAACTAGTAATGTCCGCTTCTGTACCTGGTTCTTGTCCCCCGAATTGGTTACAAGGAAATCCGAGTATTTCGAGTCCTTGGTCTTTATATTTATCATATACCTCTTGTAATCCTTTATATTGTGGTGTGAAACCACATTTGCTAGCTACATTGACAATAAGAAGTGCTTTTCCTTTGTAATCTTTTAACGATTTTTCTTCACCTGTAATTGTTTTAGCTGAAAAATCATAAACTGTCATTGTCTTTGCCCCTCTCTTCACTATCATTCTATGTTTATACTATACTACATTCGTGAATATACAGCTCTTATTACGTACTTATAAGTTATAATGATAGCGCTTTATTTCTGTTCGAAAATTCGACACAAACTACTAGACTTTTATGATGGAAAGTTTTACAATTGAAATGTGAACAAAATGTGACAGTTTATATTCCATTATAAAAGAAAAGGATGGTGTTCATTATGAAAACTGCACAACATGAAACGATTTCAAATCGCGAGTTTTATTTCGTACTATATATGATGTTATTGTATGTTACTGGCTGGGTAATCGATGTAAATGGTTTATTCTTAAGCTCCTACTTTAATTTAGCAGGAGAGATTATGCTTCCATTAGTAGGCGGGATTGTTGGACTGTTCATTATGTCTATTAATAAACAACAAACGAAATAATAATATTACAAAAAGGCAGAAGACGAGCTTCGTTTTCTGCCTTTTTTCTATTTTAGCGTATAATAAAAACATGCAGTATATAAGGAGTGGTAACTATGAAAAAAGTAGAGCAATTATCTTCTCACCTATATCTTATTGATGATTTCGATTTACAGCATAATGAACGAACAGGTACGTACGTTTTATTAGGTGACGATATTACTTTAATTGAAACTTGTGCAGCCCCTTCTCTTCCGTATATTTTAGACGGCTTACAACAATTACATATTGATTTAAACGATGTTAAAAACATTATCGTTACACATGTGCATTTAGATCACGCTGGCGCAGCTGGTTTAATGATGGAAAAGTGCCCAAATGCTACGTTATATGTGCATTCTCGTGGTGCTCGTCATATGATTGATCCAACAAAACTCATTTTAGGTGCAAAAGCTGTCTACAAAGAAGATTTTGATAAACTCTTTGATCCAATTCTTCCAATTGAAGAAGAACGTGTTCATATTGTACAACATGGTGATACGTTAAAAATTGCAAAAGACCGCATCCTTACATTTTATGATACACCAGGACATGCGAAGCACCATATTAGCATTCACGATTCATTAACAAACGGGATTTTTACTGGCGATACAATTGGAATTTATTATAGAGAACTCGCAGACCTTGGTGTAGAACTATATCTACCATCAACGTCCCCTTCACAATTTCAACCAGATGCGATGATTGCTTCTAAAAATCACATTCAAAGTATGGATGTAGATACTATTTATTTCGGGCATTATGGTGCATCATCCAATGTTACAGAAGTATATAACCAACTGGAATATTGGTTACCTATTTTCGTTCATACTGGTAAGGAAGTCTTTGAAAAGTATAATGATTTCGATGAAGCGACTAAAGCTTTACAAACTTTGTTAATGGATAAAATCTCTTCTCATCTTACAAAGTTAAACGTTCCATCAGATCATTCCGTTTATAATATTTTACATCTAGATATAGAAATTAGCGCAATGGGCATTATTGATTATTTCACGAAGCAAAAAAAAGCAAACTCCACTATTAACTAACAGTAAAAGAAGAGATATACAACAGTAGTTATTGTATATCTCTTCTTTTTTTGAATATATTTTGAGTAAAGGATGGTGGAATATAATGCAAAAATTGATGCTATACCTCTGCTTCACATTATTTATCGTCTTATTATTATTTGTAGGAGTAAAAATTCAATTTTATTTAGATACAGATGCACAAGTGAACTTTAACGTTTATCCAAGATTATTCTACTTTACACTCTTCCCTCTTATAGTTGGCATTTTATTACGATTCCTTCAATCTATTAATCGCGAAACGCGTAAACAAAACTGGAGCTTTCAACCGGATAAATTTATTGCTATTACAGTGCCTACACTATTCATTTCCTTTTCCCCAGCACTACTCTTTTCACCACTTGCCGAATACCTACCTTATTTAGTTAATATTATTCTAATAAATACAACTTTTGTTACGATTATTAGTTTAATAGCTGGTTATTCCCTTTTAGATTGTTTTATACAAAAGGATCATGCAACGATGAAAAAATATAATTGAATACTTTATTTAATCGTGCAAGTCAAGGATTGTACTGCCTTGGCTTGTTTTTAGAATACTTATATTCCTGTATAATACAGTTATCGAATGAAATTCGGAGGAATGATACAATGTTTTTTCAATTTTTTCTACTAGCAGTCATTATGTCTTTTATTAGTGGTCGACTAATTGGTACAAAACTAAATCTTGTCAAACAAGCAAGTGCAGCCACTTTAGGTGTTTCACTTACATCAGCTCTGTATTGGTTTTTATATTTACGCTATCAAGATGAATCTGTTGTCGGTGTTGATAGATATTTTTGGCTAGGAAGCTCATTAATTGTATCGATGCTATGTTACCTAGTTTTTGAATTATTTGATCCTATTAGGCGTGGCGAAATGGATGACGTAGTAACGGAAAGCCGAAATCCTATTTCAAAATTCTTCGCTAAAATTGGTAGACAAAAAAGATATATGCGTGTCTCTTCTATTGCAATAAAACACGGAATGGGTAAATATTTAGCTTTAAAGCGCTCGCCAGAAGCAGATCGTAAGCTCGCCACTTCCCTTCGAAATACACTAGAAGAATGCGGCGGTGTATTCATTAAATTCGGACAAGTTTTATCAACTCGCTCTGATTTATTACCACCTGCTTTTATTCACGAGTTATCAAACCTTCAGGAAAATGTAACGCGTTTATCACAAAAACAAGTTGAAGAAATATTGAAAAAGGAACTACATATACCAAAAGATGAAATTTTCAGCTCCTTTGAAATGGAACCGTTAGCTGCCGCCTCTATTGGCCAAGTACATAAAGCGAAGTTGAAAGAAAACGACCAGGATGTCGTCGTTAAACTACTACGTCCTAATATTTCTGAGACAATTAAACGTGACTTAGATATTTTAATTCACTTTTCTTTATGGATTTCCAACAAATCAACTTGGGCTAAAAATATCGGATTTCTTGATTTAGCACATGGCTTCTCTATCGCAATGAAAGAAGAAATTGATTTCAAAATTGAGGCTCGTAACTTCGAACAAGTGTCTGATTCACTAAAAAATAGCGAAACGAAAGTAAAAATACCGAAAGTATATCAAGAATACAGCAATTCAAAAATACTTGTGCTTGAATTTTTAGATGGAGTAAGCGTTAAAAGTGGGTCAGCATTATTAAATGAATTACAAATTGATACGAAAAAAGTACAACGGCAACTCTTTGATTGTATTTTAGAGCAAATTTTCTTTAAAGGTATTTTCCATGCAGACCCTCATCCAGGTAATGTGTATATTCTTCGTGATGGCACTCCTGCATTACTTGATTTCGGTTCTGTTGGACGATTAGGAACACTACAACAAGATGCATTCAAGCGACTACTTATCGGCTTTGAGCGCAAAAATTCATATGTCTTGCTTGATGGATTGCTTCAATTAGTTGAAAAGAAACCAAATGTTGATAAAGAAGGATTAGAACAATCTATCAGTCAATTATTAATCCAAAGTACGTATGGTTCTACAAATGGTTCTGAAGAATTCATTCAGGGGCTATTTCAAATAATCGCTGAGTTTGAATTAGCATTTTATCCAATGGTTGCAGGGGCTTTCCGCTCTCTAATTACGCTAGAAGGAACGATGTTGCAACTAAATCCTGAATTCAATTTAATGGACGAAGCGAAGCGCTTTGCGAAAGATCATGCAGCTAGCTTCATGCCGGTTAACAATTATTCTAGTTTAAAAGAAGCTGCAACAAACGAATTACTCGCTATGTTACCTGCCATGCGACGCATTCCTAGAAAACTAGATGATTTAAGTTCAAAACTAGAAAACGGAGAATTATCCATAAAGGTCGGCTTTTTCTCTGACGAAACAAATGCATCGTTCATTACTACTTTTATCTCACAATTCCTCATTGCATTTATTGGAACTGCATTTGGTGGGATTTCGGTAGGCGTATTGCATTTAGCAAACAATGCGGAAGAGCCAAATGATCAATTTTTAAGTGTCGTTGGTTACGGTGGTTTATTTATAAGTGCGATATTACTTGTAAGAGTAGCTATTCATGCGGTAAGGAAATTTAAGTAATAATAAAATGAGTATGAAATCACGTAGATTTTATACTCGTTTTTTATTGTGAAAATATTCAATATGCACTAGGAAATTTATGTTAAACTAAAGAAAATCGTGCACTATGTCAAAATACATTTCAATCAAGGGAGAATTATTATGTATAGATTTTTTGGATTCTCGTGTCTAATGTTTCTCGCAAGCATATTTTCTTTCTTTATTCTAAGAGGGCCTAATGCAAATTTAACTTTAATTATTTCGATACTAGATATTCTCTCATTACTCGGCATTATTTTTGCGATAGCATCAAAAAATTGGTTATTCGGAATAGTTGGTACTGCATTAAATGGTGTAATACTAGTATTGGTATATTTCTTATTGCTAGCAAAAGGAATAGGTGGTTAATATATTTCCATTTCAATAAGAAAAGCTCAGAGCTTAGGCTATGAGCTTTTCTACTTATCTCACCTTTTCATCTACATACTCCATAAACTGCTCCGCTTTAATAAATCTTTCTTTGTACGCCTCAGGCACTTCTTCTACCGTTATCCCTCCACTCGATTTCGTTTTTACTAATACGGTTTGATGTGACATTAATGCCTCCATATATTGTTCATACTCTTCAGGAGTTAGTACTTCTTTACTAGATTTATGGCCATTTAATTTATCAAAATACGGATGAAGCTCCATTACTACCTTTTTCAATTCCTCTTTTTTAGCTGGTGATAATTGATCATAATCTATATTACCGTTCGAATCTCCGTACACAAGCTTTGCATTAGTTAATTTTTTCAGTTCTTTTGTAAACTCTTCATATTCCTTCGAACCCATTTCATCTTTCGCTTCTGATAATTTTGCATTAAAACGCATGTACGCCTCTAATGTCATCGTACCGGCATGTTTTTTTAAATTCTCGAAAGATCCGTATATACCATCCGCCATAATAGATTGATACGCAAAACCAGTCGTCGGAATTAAAAAAGCCGCTGCAAGCACTCCGGCAATCAGGCGTTTCTTCACCTTACTTCCCCCGCGATTCATTTTGATTTGAACAATTACTTTTTCTTTTAACTCCGGCGGGGCAACAATTCCCTTCGCTTCTTCTCGTATAGATTCTCTAACTCTACAATCTAAACTCATTTCACATTCCCTACCTCTCCTAAAAAAATTTCTTCTACTTGCTCTTTTTGACGTAGTTTCTTTAATGCCGCATGAATTCTAGATTTCACAGTACCAATTGGAATATGTAATATTTGTGCTACTTCTTCTTGTGAATAATCGTGTAAGTATCTTAAGATAATAACTTGTTTCAATTTATACGGTAATTTATGAATAAGTTCAATTAGTTTTTTGTTTGATATTTTACTTACAACATCGTTAGAAAAATCAATTTGCACTGGCTTTCTTTGCTCTTCTGCTTTTTTTATAATTCTTAGTCGCATCCACCTCTTTCTTCTATAAGAATGAATTTGTTTAATCGCAAGCCCAATTAACCAAGGGCGAAATGGCTTCCCGCTATCATATTTACGAAGCGATTCATATAGCTGTATGTATACTTCCTGAACGACATCATCTACATCCGTTTTATCTTCAATTAAAAAATGTGCTGTTTTATATACTTCTTGAATCGTTACATCATACAATTCGCTATACGCTTCTTTATTGCCTGATAAAGTTAATTGAATTAAATGTGCGTAATCTATTTCACCCTTCATATTCCAGCCCTCCTTTGTCTTACACTATATATTGGCAGGTAATTCATATTTCGTTCGATTTTTCCGAAAAAGTTTTTTATATAAATTAATATAATGATCCACTGAGTTCATAAGCTTCACTTATAACCACACATAACTATTATATAATTTTCCAATTTCTGATAAAGATTTAAAATAATTTATATAGTCAAATTTAGGAGGACATATAATGAAAGCTATCGTTGTAACGTCGTTCGGTGGTCCTGAAGTGATGAAATATACAGATTTTGATATACCGGCTATTTCAGAAGATCAAGTTTTAATTCGCGTAGTTGCTACTAGTGTAAATTTCGCTGATATTAAATCACGTTATGGTAAAAAAGGAAATAAAGCACTACCTTTTATTCCAGGTATAGATGCCACTGGTATTGTAGAACGTGTCGGTTCTCATGTGAAAAATATTCACCCTGGACAACGTGTCATTGCTTTTCCTCAAAATGGATCTTACGCAGAATACGTTGTTGCAAATGAAAATCTTACTTTCGTATTACCCCATGAAGTTGACTTTCAAACTGCAGCCGCTTGTCCAATCGTATCTTTTACAAGCTATAATTTACTCGCAAATGTTGCAAGGCTTCAACAAGGTGAATCTGTACTCATTCATGCAGCTGCTGGCGGAATTGGCACTACTGCTATTCAACTTGCTAAACTATTAGAGGCTGGAACAGTTATAGGCACTGTCGGAAGTGAAGCAAAAAAAGAAATTGCTTTAGATGCTGGAGCTGATTATGTAATTTGTCATCAAACTGAAGATTTTGTAGAGAAAGTCAATGAACTGACAAACGGAGAAGGAGTGAATATTATTTTGGACTCTATTTCTGGAACTGTTTCTGAAAGAAGTTTAAACTGCCTTGCTTTTTACGGTCGCCTCGTTCATTTCGGTAATGCTAGCGGTGAAATTGGTAACTTTCAAACGAAAGATTTACATGCAAGTTGCCGCTCTATACTCGGTTTTAGCTTTGGAACCACACGAAAAAAGCGTCCTGAACTGCTCCAAGAAACTGCAAATGAAGTTTTCCGTTATTTGCGTGACGGACGTTTACAAATTAAGGCTACGAAATCTTTTCCACTTCAAGATGCAGGGAAAGCACATGAATGGGTCGAAAGTAGAAAAAGTACAGGAAAAGTAATACTAACTGTTCAGTCCTCTTCCTGAAATGAATACTGGAAACAGAGGTGGCATTCATGGGATCACGAATTATGCATGTTATTATCGCTAACGGTATTGCTGAGAAACTATCTATTCACGATAAGACTTCTTTCTTACTTGGAGCTGTAGCCCCTGATGCTGTTCATTCAAAAAAAGAAAAAGGAACCTCACATTTTTATGCCGGTACAACGAAGAACTATACGAGAAGAATAGATTATGATTCATTTTTTCATAAATATGAATCACATATAGATTCCCCATTTATTTTAGGCTATTATACCCATCTCATTGCCGATGATAATTGGCTAAGTGGATTTTTTCTACCTTGGCTAAAAAATAGAATAGAGAATGACGAAACTATCGCACCCCTGTACTATAACGATTTTAAATTGTTAAATGCAAAGTTGCTTCATCATTACGATCAAGAACAACAGCTTTTCTCTCTTCTCAATCAAGAGGCCCACATTGTGGATATTGAAGAGGTTTCTAAAGAAAACGTTTTAGCTTTTCGAAAGTATCTTTTTGGAGATATGTTGTATCCAAAGCAACATTTGCATGAAGACTTACAGGTATTTACGTTTGACCAAATCGTTGGCTATATTGAGACAGCGATTGAAAAAGGAGTATTTTTTATTAAACAACTCTCTAATGAAAAATCCACTTCAAAAATTTAATCCCCCTCAAATATATTTGAGGGGGATTTTCACATAGCAATATTATTATTGGTTCTTCTCCATAACCGCAAAATAATTCCCTTCGCTATCAGCAAAGTTAAACACTTTACCAGAAGGCATAGTTACCATTTCTCCAACAGTAACATTTTTGTTTGTTAAATCTGTATATAATTGATCAAGATTTTCTGAGAAGAACATTAAGGACGGTGTACCAAGATTCAATTCTGGGCTCATTTTAGAAATAACTTCTTTATTATGTAATATAATGCTCGTTTCTGCACCGCTTTTCGGAGCGATTTCAATCCATCTCATTCCTTGCTTATTATCTTCCTCTGCAACTACATGAAACCCTACCTTTTCCGTCCAAAAATTTACTGCCTCATCTTGATTATTTACATATAACATAATTTGTCCTACTTTATGGATCATTACATTTCCCCCTAATGGTTTTTATATTCTATGTAGCTTTCTACAAATACTATCGTTATTCCTTTTGAGTTGGTATGTACTTCTTTGCAAAATTTATCGACTGACTCATCCCATCCAGTTCATCAAAATAATCATTTCTTTCAATCATGTTATATCCGTCGAATCCAATTTTATCTAATACTTTGAAGAATATATCGAAATCTACTTCACCATTCCCTGCTGCGACTTCAATATACTTACTTGAACGATCACTTTTCACTTCTTTACAATCTTTAATATGAGTTTGTACTATATAATCTTTTAGTAGTAACAAACCTTCTCCCGGATTTTCATTTACATCACTTATTAAATTTGCTGGGTCAAAGTTAACAGCTAGTCCTTTCGAGTTTGCAGTTTCTAAAAATCGTTTTAATACTATTGCTTTTTCAGATCCCGTCTCAATGGCGAAGAATCCTCCAAATCTGAACGCTAAGTCCCCTATTTCATTACAAACACGTAGCATTTTATCATAGTAGGCACTTTTTTCATCATCTGGAACTTTTCCAATATGAGCTGTTATGATCTTTGCCCCAAGCCCCAAACCTCTGTCAGTAATATATTTAAACTGATCTATTGCACTCTCAGCTTCTATTCCCATAATTCCATTTTCTCCAAAACTAATTGCTAATGATGGAATCTTTATTCCATTAAAAGATAAGCTTTTCTTTAAAGCATTCCATTCTACCATTGAGATATTAGCTAAGTTAAAGTTTTTATTCATAGCATATAATTGAATATATTCTAAATCCCATTCCCTTGCTTTTTGTATTCCTTCGTTTACTTCAATATGTTTCGTATTTAAAAACATTCCTAATTTCCTATCCATATGTGTACCTTCTTTTTATTATTTCGTGTCAGTTTAATATTCGACTTTTTTCATATTATTTCCTCGTATAAACCAAATAAATAAACTACCCTTTTTTCGATACTCCCAGTAGAAGCATATATATGATAGGCACATTAAAAACACTAATACAATTCCCATTATCGCTTGTTTACAAACAAAAAAGACGTAACTACAAATAGTTACGCCTTCCCTATCATTTATCTAGGCTTTTTCTTCCCAGTAAATGCTGGTTTCTTTTTCTTTGGTGCTTTCGGTTTCGTTTCTACAAATGATCCCTTGAACATTTCTTGCTTCGTAAATACGATGCCTAGTTTTTTCGCAAATTGTAGTAATTTACGCTCTTCTTGTGGTGTTACAAGAGACACGACAGTTCCTTCTTTACCCATACGTCCAGTACGTCCTGAGCGGTGAATATATTGGTCTACTGTGTCTGGTAACTCTAAATGAATTACGTGTGTTAAATCGTCAATATCGATACCGCGTGCTGCAATATCAGTAGCAAGTAGAATTTCTACTTTCCCTCCGCGGAAAGCACGCATTGTCGCTTCACGCTCTTGTTTACTTGCTTCTGCATGAAGAGCTGCTGCTTTCATTTTACGGAATTTCAATTTCTCAGTAATTTCATCTAAACGGAATGGGTCGTTTAAAAACGCAACTGCTTTTACATCGCCCATATGCATAATTCTTCTTACGTAATCATTTTTTTCGCGTCGCTCACAAATGATATACGTATGCTCAACTAAGCTTTTTGATTCTGCACGTGTTACACGTACTAATTGTGGTTCCACTGCTAAATCACGTGCCGCATCTTCTGCCGCTTTTGTCATTGTCGCCGAGAAGAATACTAATTGACGATCGCGCATCGTTGATTTAATTACATCTTGCACTGCGCCCATCATTTTTTGCTTTACAATTTGATCAAACTCATCAAATACAATTGTTTTTACTTCATGCATTTTTAGCTTTTTCATACGAATTAATTCTAAAATACGGCCTGGTGAACCGACAATTACTCTTGGGTGTTTCTTTAATTTTTCAACTTGGCGCTTAATATCTGCACCACCAATTAAAGATGCACCTGAAATTTCAGTTCCTGCTGTAAACTTTTGAACCTCTTCATGAATTTGCATTACAAGTTCACGTGTTGGCGCTAAAACAACAACTTGTGGCTGTTTTACTTCAGGATTAATTTTATGTAAAAGGGGTAATAAGTACGCTAATGTTTTTCCTGTTCCAGTTGGAGATTCAGCTATAACGTCTTGTCCTTCTAAAATAGTTGGAATCGCTTGTTTTTGAATTTCAGTTAACTCTTTAAAACCAGCCTTCTCCCAAGCTTGTTGTAAAAATGGTTGCATATCTTTTATCATTTGTTTTTCTCCTTTATCTCTATTTTTGAAGAAAATGCTGTATTGTTCGCACCGTTTCTATCATGTGTGAAATAACAGCTATTAAATCATCAACATGGTCTTCTGTAATCGCTTTTTGAAATAGAACCTCTACCTTATTATGATATGAAATCGCTTGCTTATTATATTCGTATGAAACTTTCTGCATAATCATTCTTTCTTTTCCCCATATAGAACGCATTAATGTTTCAATTTCTTCACATTTTACTTCTGGTTGTTCTAACGGGAATGAAAATGCTAGCTTCATCTCACAACCTGGTGTAAACTGAGGCACTTCTAGTATTTCACCAGACAAGTTCTTTGCATCCACAGATAATGAAAATGTTGCTTCTACTAATGGTTCAAACGGTTCTGTTAATTGAAATGAGATATGATATATACGACTTAATGAAGCAAGATCCATCATATCTTTTCGATCTGTTACAAGAATATCTCCATGTAGATCAAAATCATACACAGCACCTTCTACGATTACTTTTAAATTGTCAAAAGCAGTTGGATCAAACATAATTTCCTCCAAAAAACAGGCGCCTTTCGATGGAAAGGCGCCACTTGATGTATATATAGTTTACAGATAAACGAGATGAATTACAACCTTTTAGAATAAACCTACTGCTTTTCCATCTTCATTTACATCCATTTGAAGTGCTGCTGGCTGTTTTGGAAGACCTGGCATTGTTAACATTGTACCTGTTAACGCAACGATAAAGCCTGCACCGATCGATGGTTTTAGCTCACGAATTGTAACGATAAAGTCAGATGGACGACCTAATTTTGTTGCATCGTCAGAAAGAGAGTATTGTGTTTTCGCCATACAAACTGGTAGATTACTCCAACCTTCTCCTTCATATTGAGCTAATTGCTTACGTGCTTTCGGAGCAAATTCAATATCTTTTGCGCCATATACTTTTTGAGCAATTGTACGAATTTTTTCTTCTAATGGTAATTCTAATTCATAAAGTGGTGCGTAGTTGTTTTCACCTTTTTCGATTTCTTTTAGTACTTTTTCAGCAAGGTCAACTCCGCCTTGGCCACCTTTCTCCCAAACTTCTGTTAAGGATACTGCATAGCCACGCTCATTACACCACTCTTGTAAGTATGTAACTTCTGCATCTGTATCTGTAATGAATTTATTAATTGCAATTACGAAAGGCACACCGAAGCTTTGAATTGTTTCAACATGCTTCTGTAAGTTTTCCATACCTTTTGCTAATGCATCTACATTTTCTTCTTTTAATTGATCTTTTGCAACGCCGCCATGCATTTTAAGCGCACGAATCGTCGCAACAATAACAACTGCTTCTGGTTTAATGCCAGCTGCACGAGCTTTAATATCTAAAAACTTCTCAGCGCCTAAATCAGCACCGAATCCAGCTTCTGTAATAACATAATCACCTAATTTTGCTGCCATTGTCGTAGCGATAACACTGTTACAACCGTGAGCAATATTCGCAAATGGTCCGCCATGAATAATAGCTGGTGTATTTTCTAACGTTTGTACTAAGTTCGGTTTTAATGCGTCTTTTAATAATAGTGTCAAAGCACCTTCTACACCTAAGTCTTTAACCGTTACAGGTTGATTTGCAAAGTTATAAGCAACTACGATGCGAGATAGACGCGCTTTTAAGTCTTGAATATCTGTTGCAAGGCAGAACACGGCCATAATTTCAGATGCTACTGTAATGTCAAAACCGTCTTCACGTGGTACACCTTGTACAGGTCCACCAAGACCAATTACTACGTTACGAAGGGCACGATCATTTAAGTCAACACAGCGTTTCCAAACGATTTTACGTGTATCAATTCCAAGTGTGTTTCCTTGTTGGATATGATTATCAATAAACGCTGCTAATGCGTTATTGGCAGTTGTGATCGCATGGATATCTCCAGTAAAGTGAAGGTTAATGTCTTCCATTGGTACGACTTGTGAAAAACCGCCACCTGCTGCTCCGCCTTTTAATCCCATCGTTGGTCCAAGAGATGGTTCGCGAAGTGCAATTACTGTTTTCTTACCAATTTTGTTAAAAGCTTGACCTAAACCAACTGTTACTGTTGATTTACCTTCTCCAGCTGGAGTTGGGTTAATCGCTGTTACTAAAACAACTTTACCGTCTTCCTCATCTTGTAAGCGCTTAAAAATATCAAGAGATAACTTACCTTTATAATGCCCGTATGGCTCTAATTCATCTTCTAAAATATTTAAATCAGCTGCAATTTCTTGAATCTTCTTCATACTCGCTTCTTGTGCGATTTCAATATCGGATTTCACTGTTGTAGTAGTTGTCATATACCCTAGTCCCCCTTTAATTGGTTCTGATGATATTGTATCAGTTTTTTGTATTTTCTGCACTTATTTACCTCCTAAAAATTCTTTC
The DNA here is from genome assembly GCF_051915185.1 of Bacillus cereus group sp. MYBKT14-1. Taxonomy (NCBI): domain Bacteria; kingdom Bacillati; phylum Bacillota; class Bacilli; order Caryophanales; family Bacillaceae; genus Bacillus; species Bacillus cereus group sp. MYBKT14-1. Next base: position 106,774 of record NZ_JBQAEF010000002.1, read on the forward strand.
ATTTCTTTATACGTTTTTTAACATAAATACCCATAAGAATGTTAACGATTGTTGTAACTCTGTAGGTAGTTGACCTAACATCTTCTCATTTACTCCGCGCTTATATACGCCGATGCCATCTACAACTTTAAAACCTTGTTCTTTCGCTAACTGTTCAAATTCCCAAGGCATCATCGTATTACAAACAACGTCTTTTCCATACAAGCGAGGATAACTGTTCTCTCGTGGCTTTGCTGTCGGTCCTAAAATTGCAATACATGCATATCCATCTTTCTTTAACACACGCTTTATTTCATTTAACGCTCGTAATGGCTCTTCCGTCCATTCTAAAGAATTAATTGCCATAATTGATTCAAATTGCTCATTTTCAAATGGTAATGCAGAAAGATCTCCTTTTATAAAAGATAAATTCGGTCCTTCTCCGCGCTCCTTACCTTTTTGAATCATCACTTCCGATAAATCTACTCCCACTGCTTTATAGCCTGCGCGACTTAATTTATATGTACCGTACCCATCACCACAACCAACATCGAGCACTTGTGCTTCTTTCTTCACGTATTGTTCAAAAAACGGAATAATTGTACTTCTGCTACCACTGTCCCACATCTCTTGACTATTTTGATTCCAAAACTCTGCGCTACTATCCCATTTCTTTTCTGCTGATTCATGCCAATTAAATTTCGTCATACATTCCCCTACCTTCACGCTTTATCACTCATTTCATTCTACATCATTTTCCAAAATTCCTGTTTTATCTTCATAAGGAGATATACATGCTAATGAAGGAATCTTTATTCTCCAATTTTTGCTTTACTTGGGTTTAACTCATACTCATGTTCTTCTCTTTATGAAAGATACTATAGGTACACCCAATTGAAAGAGAGGGATGTACATGCGAAGAAAGAGAAATCATCATTTTAAAAGTGGTGAAAAAAACGAAGAGTATGCAGCTGAAATATCACCAGCTGGCATTCCAATTAGACATAAGCGTAAAGAAATTGCAAATGAGATAGAAGGTACAAATACCGGTGCAATGGTAGGCTATGTCGCTTTATTTCTTTCGTTATTCTCCATTGCTTTTTATCCAGTTACGCTCGGCTCCCTAGCAATTTTAGTTGGCCTATTAGCTGTCAATTTCGGAGCAAGAACACTTGGATATACAGCCATTGGTTTTGGTAGTTTTTCTGTTTTATTCACTTTATTTTATCCGCTTGCTTTGTCAGCGTTTTAAAAAAACACACCAAGTCATACTTGGTGTGTTCATTCATGATACAACATAATATGGCCGCATCCACAACAATGTTTCGCTGTAATTTCTTGAAACACTGGATAATTTTCTTCATCTCGATGCTCAATAAATACTTTTTCAAATCGATACATGTTTGGTGCATATGCCCAATCTTGTTTCGTACGTGCATATAACGTTGAGGAAAAAAACTCCTCACCGCCGCAAACGATACATGTGTTCTTCATCGCTATCCCTCCTATGCTTGTCTTACTTCATCTATATGAACATAAGCATAAAAAAAAGACCTTCTATTACTAGAAAGTCTTCTCTGAAACAAAAAGAAATGTACCAAACATTCCTACTCCGCTATATTCTTTTGAAACACCAGCTTCTGTTTTAAATGTTTGCTTTACAGTCATAAAGAATACACCATTTCGTGCATCTGTACTTTCAAATTGTAGTTTTTCTTTTTTACCATCTACATTTTGCGTGCATTCAAAACTACTCTCATTACAATTCAACGCATACTTATCCTGTACATACACTTTAAAATCCGATTCTTTCGGACAAGTTATAAGTAATATTGCCACGAGAATAATACTTATAATACCCACAATTGTATAATATTTCTTCATTTGTACTCCTTTCAAATGACAAGAAAACTTGACTTCATACGCCAAGTTTTCTTAGTCAACAACCCATTGCCACTCTTGTTCTTTCTTATCAAAAATGAGCCAACCTGTTTCTGTTGCTTCCTCTTTCAATTCATCGATATTATCTAACACCTCATCCGTACTTTCATACGAACCAACTACATATACCGGAATTTCAAGACCTCTTCTTGACTCAATCTTCCCTGCTAGATCTATGTAAAGACCATCTTCCATGAGTGGAATCAGTCCCATAATCAATTCTTTTGAAATCGCTGGGAAAATTTTTGATTTTTGGAAGAAAGAAAAACGTTTCTTACCGAAAGCACCGAGTTTATACGGAATGACTTTACTTAACATTCCTACAAAATCAGCAATTCTACGATAATACACTTTGTTGTACCATCCGTCATCATGTGAAAAATAAACAAATCTATTTTTCAACAGCGGAAAGAATGTTCTTGCAAGTGGTTCTTTTTTGTGAGCCAAATATAATAATTCTGCAATTTCTTTCGGCTCTAATTCATCTAAATCGCTTGCATCATCAAAATCTACCCAACAAAATTCATCAAATTCATCAATCTCTGCTTGAATTAACTTATGTATATTTTCTTCCTCAACATATTCAAATAAAGTATGATAATGAAAATCCGTCCATTCAAAGTTGTGCTTCAAAAGCAACACTTGATGAAGCGGTGAAGGGATGTTACTCGCAAACTCTTTAAACGTAATTCCTGATGTAATAAAACAATGACCTCGACGATTACCATTAATATATATCATATTCTTTACTTGGTCAGATCCTCCAGACAAAGCACCTAGCCACCTTCGTTTTATATGTTTCAATTCTATAGCATATTTTAACATGAAAAATTTTAGAAACATAGAAAAAACTTCAAAAACTATTTACAATTTCATGTGTTTTATTACATAGTGATTACAAGAAAAAACGCCTGCTCATAAGCAGGCGTTTTTAAAGGATTTCATCAGGGTTTTGAGGATGATGATTTCCCTCTTTCTTTTCTTCTTTTTGGAACATCGATTGAATTTTATCAATTGTTTGTGGAGCTAATTCAATCATTTTTTCTGCTAAATGTGTCGCATTTTGTAGATGCAGAATATTTACTCCATCTTTATTCACCACAAGAAATGCTACTGGTGTAATCGAAACACCACCCGCGCTACCGCCACCAAATGCAGGGTTACCGTTCGCTCTTTGTCCATCATTCGTTTGGAAATCAGAACCTCCTGCTCCAAAACCGAACGCTACTTTAGAAACAGTTAACACCACACCACCGTCAGCCGTTTGAACAGGCTCTCCAACAATCGTATTTACATCGACCATTTCTTTTAAATTTTCCATTGCTGCTTTCATTAACCCTTGAATTGGATGATCCACCGTTCATAACCTCCTTTGTCATATCTTTCCTAGTTTTTCCGAAAGTTTGTGAACTAAACATAAAATTTTATATTGATTTCAAAAAACTTAAGTTGTAATATTTAGAAAAATAAAAAAAGAGGTCGATTCGTTATGATGCGAAAATTAACAAAGAAAGATCATGAACAAGTATTCGCTTACCTAAAAGAAGAAGCAGCCCTTAACTTGTTTATTATTGGAGATATTGAAGCTTTCAGTTATGACACAGATTTTCAAGAACTATGGGGCGTATTTAAAGAGAATGGAACATTAAAATCAATTCTACTCCGATTCCACGATTCATTTATACCCTATAGTAAAGAAGAATTTATTACCACTGATTATGAGGCACTTCTTTCCACATATAAGCCGCTTAAACTCTCTGGTAAGTCAACTATTGTAGAAAATTTTGAAACTGCTCCAAGTCTACAATTAGGCGTCAAAAATGAAATGTATTTTTGTGAATGTCTAAATGACAACAACTTACCTAGCACACCAATTCATGAAACAATTAAACTTGCCTCACTAGATGATGTAGAGCGAATTATGCAATTGCGAGGTAACATTGCTGAATTTCCAGTTGTTAATGAATCAGAGAAAATATTAAGACAAGCTCTCAAAACAAATACAGGACGCACATATTATATTGAAAAAGACGGTGCTATCATCGCATCCGCCTCTACTTCCGCTGAAAATTCATTATCCGCTATGGTAGTTGGTGTATGTACACACCCGAATTATCGCGGAAATGGTTACGCTTCACTCATATTACAAAAAATGATCCAAGACTTTACGAAAGAAGGCCGAACACTTTGTTTATTTTATAACAATCCAGCTGCTGGACGAATTTATAAACGACTAGGATTTAAAGACATTGGAATGTGGACGATGTATCGATAATAAGGGGACTCTATAAGCGGAAATAGTTGTAACCTAGCAGTAAAAGCAGATTATACAAAAACTTTACACCGTTATTATGAAAATGGAAAAACTACTTGCGGAGCAATACTCTAACTAAAACATGTTATGTATTCAAACTAAATTCAGACAGATTAACGGCCCCAATTATTGCATTTACTCCAGTAATCGGGGCGTTTATCCTCAAATTCTTTCCACTATATTTATGAAACATTTATTCCACTTATATCGCTATTATCATTACGTGCAAATGCTCTCCTTAACATTACTGCTTCTTATTATACTGTGCTTTAAAATCAATATATTCCTGTTTCGCATCTTGGTTATTGCCTTGGTGACTATCAAAAGATGTATGTATTTGTGATATGTATTTTACTAACTTGCCTTCATCATTTCTTTTCTTATAATTTATTACAATACTTACTTCCAATATCTGCTTTGAACCATTTTTAGAATCAATATGCAATGCGATTGATCCACCACCATATTCATCATATTGTATTTTCAACTTATCATTAATAATATTTTGAAACTCTGATTCAGTTAGTGTATATCCAACAGTACTAGGCTGACCAAACTTTTTTATATCACCTCCTGGCTTCATCTTTAGTTTCCCTATCCCTTTTAAACGATCTACAATTAAGTTCACGTATGAAACATCCAGACTTGAATCCGTACTTTGTACCTGTCCATTCTCATAACTAATATTTGTACTATAATTAACTTCTTCTTTATAATTTTTATTATCTACTTCCGAGGTAATTTCTTGTATTGTATTTCCATATAAACTTTTATCTTTCGTATTATATATGCCTTTCGAAGTTTGATAGATTGTTTTACTGTGCTCTCCATCTTCCTTTTGCTCATATGTACTATATATACCTCTTTGTTTCACATACGCATATCCATCATCACTAGCGGACATTACCTTTTTCATGTCACCTTCATCCAAAGCTTTGACAAATGGCTCATACTCTATCTTCGTCTCCCCAAAACCACATCCACTTAATAAACTTGATACTATTAACAGAACTATCATCATCCTAGCTTTCTTCTTTAACTTCATACTGACACCCCGTTGATTTCTCTAGGCATTTTTAGGTTCATTACATTCCCATTTTGATAGTAATATAGTTCACCTTTACTTACCGGTATTTATTAACTCATACAGATTATGTTGAAGATACTTTAATTTTTAATAGCATCGATTTTTATACAATCCTTAATTGTTTATATATTCCGTTCGAATTTTCAGAAAGCAAGACTTATTTTATTTCTTTGGCTTGCTTTTTTTCCTTTTCTTCATAAAGCTTTAGTCTTTTCTGACGTTCCCTTTCATGTTCCTCCCATGAAATATAAAATGATGGAAATTTAAATCTACAATAGGCTAATAATTGGAACTCTGCTGCGCCTACGGCTACCGCGTACATGATTAAAGTTCCTCCCGCATACAATCCAAAAATCTTCAGTGTATAATCATTATGCACATAAATTAAAATGAGAAGAGTTAACACATAAATTACAGCACACTTAATTGCAATCCTCTTTGTTTTACTAAAAAATGAAGGGGATTCTTCTCCCGTATTAAATGCCCCTTTACTTGCCTGTCTAAAAGTATCAATAGTCGCTAAAATATGTAATATGACTGCACCTAAAAATAATAACCCAACATACATTAATGTAATTTGATCAATTGAATAATTTGACATTCCCGGGATTATCAACATTGTAAATGTAATAGTACCTAGCTGAAACGCATATAACAGTACCACAAGTGTTTGTAGTTTCTGAAATTTAAATGGCATCTTAGGAAACAGATAAATAATTAAAAAAATTACTTGAAGACTATAAAGCACTAACTCAAGGCTAACAATTATTTTATCAAAGAGAGTCGGGTAATAACTCCAACCAAACCTTATTAACCCTCCAATAAGAAAAAACATTATTAATGAAATAAAAAACATCGTTCCAAACATAAACCCTGTAGCCCAATCGGGGCTTAAGCGATTGTTGCAAGTACTTTTAAATTCATTTAAATCTTCTTCTTTTATATTCCACACCCTGACATTTCACCTTCTATACAGTTTAAATAATTTTCATTCACTAAAATTCTATTACATTCTTAATATTTTTAAGTACATAGATTTTTGTACAACTAAATCCAGATAATCTTTTAGGTATATCATTACCATATTAATTACCATAATCATCTAACCAGAATGCCTTTTGATGGTTCAAGTAGTGTTCTTTTTCCTCAAAAGTTCCAAATATTCTTCTTTCGATTAAGTATAACCGTTTTCATGTCACCTTCATCCAATGCCTTTATTAGACTCTCATACTCTATTTTGATTTACCAGAACTATACGCGCTCAGTAAAACATAACTGTTATCACAATAACTATTTTTTACTACCCCTTTACTCATATCTTCACAACATTTATCGTTCTCAAAATTCAATTAAAATATATTATTTTTGATTTATATACTCTTTTTCATAATTTACATATTCTTTTTTGGAACTTTGATTATTATCTTCCCTGGTATGATAATATGTTGAAATCTCTTGATTGCATTTTATAAGCTTATCTTCTTTTTTTTCTTCATAATTTACCGATATTGTTATTTGTGTTATTCTCATTTGATTTTCTTTTGTATCATTAGGCGTATTAAACTCAATCATCAATATTGCAGAATCAAATTTATCATATTTTAAATTTAACTTATCATTCATTATGCTTTTAAACTGTAATTCAGTTAAATCATAGCTTATTATGCTCGGTTCACTAGATCTTTTTTTATCTTCACTCGGTTTCAATTTACTAAGTTCATTTAATCCTCTAAACATTAATTTTACATATGAAACATTCATAGCTTGATCCTGGGCTACTGAACGGGATTTTTCATTTTTTAAATTTGTACTATAGACCGTTTCTTTTTTGTAATTTTGATTACTACCAACGTTTTTATCATTTTTTATATCAGTAACAACCTTTTGAGTTGTTTTCCCATATAAGTCGTCTTCTTTCACATTATATACTCCATGGGTTGTTTGATATATTATCCTGCTATGTTCACCATCTTCTTTTTCTTCATAAGTACTTTCGCTAGTCTCTTCTTTCACATATGCATATCCATCATCACTCGCAGACATAACCGTTTTCATATCCCCTTCATCCAATGCCTTTACTAATCTCTCATACTCTATTTTTGTTTCCCCGAAACTGCACGCACTTAGTAAAAACGTTACTGTCATTACAATAACTATTTTTTTAACTAACCTTTTACTCATGCCATAATTACACCTTTCCCCTTATTTTATACATTACTTATTATTCAAATATTGTTTTTCATACTCCTCATATCGGGTTTTAGAAGCTTTATCGTTATCTTCTTTACTATTTAAATAGATTGCTATTTTTTGATCATGCCTTATTAATCGGCCTTCTTTATTCTTTTTTTCATATCCCATTGTGATGCTTATTGTAGTGAATTCCATTGGATTTTCTTTTGAATCTTTCGCCGAACTAAATTCCATTAATAATATTGCTTCATCAAATTTATCGTAGTCCGCCTTTAACTTATCATTAATTATTTCTTGAAATTCCGATTCGGTTAAGTAATATGTTACCTTGGATGACTCACTAAATCTTTTTTTATCTTTTTTGGGTCTTAAACTATCTATTCCCTTTAATCTATTAAATATAAATCGAACATTCGAAACATCCAAATTTTGATCTGGACTTTTTGATTGATTATCTTCATATTTAATACTAGTTCTATATACAATCTCTTCTTTTTTTTGCTCACTATTTAATGAACTAGCAATTTCTTGCAAAGTTGTTCCATAGAACTTTTTTTCTTTAATATTGTATACTCCTCCTGTTGTTTGATATACAACGCTAATGCGATTATCATTTTCCGCCCAAAACGTGCTATCCCTAACCTCTTCTTTCACATAAGCATACCCATCATCACTCGCAGACATAACCGTCTTCATATCACCTTCATCCAATGCCTTTACTAATCTCTCATACTCTATATTCGTCTCCCCAAAACCACATCCACTTAATAAATTTGCTATTATTGACAGAACTATCATCATCTTGGCTTTCTTCTTTAACTTCATACTGACACCCCGTTGATTTCTCTAGACATTTTTAAGTTCATTATGTTCCTTTTTGGAAAGTAATACATCTCACCTTTACTTACTGATATTTACTTACTCGTACAGATTATATTGAAGATGCTTTAATTTTTAATAGCATTGATTTATATACAATCCTCAATTGCTTATATATTCTATTCGAATTTTCAGAAACCAAAACTTATTTTATTTCTTTCGCTTTCTTTTCCTCCCTCTCTTTATAACGCTTTAAGAATTCCTGACGTTCCCTTTCATGCTCCTCCCACGAAATATAAAATGATGGAAATTTAAATCTACAATAGGCTAATAATTGGAACTCTGCTGCACCTATGGCTACTGTGTACATTACAAGGGTTCCTGCCATATACCCCACTAAAACCCCTGTTTCATAATTATTATGAAAATAAATTAAAATAAGAAGGGTTAGTACATATATCGTAATACCAATCATTGTATTGTTTTTTATTTTACTAAAAAATGAAGTTGCTCTTTCATCCATACTAAATGCTCCACTCTCTGCTTGTTTAAAGGTATCAATCGTTGTCACCAGATGAACAAAAACTGCTCCTAGGAATAATAAACCCACATACAATAATGTAATTTGATCAATTGAATAATTTGAAATTTCTGGAAGTGTAAATAATGTGAATCCTATAGTTCCTAGCTGAAATGCAAATAATAATATCACAAATGCTTGCAACTTTTGATATTTGAAACGAGCTTTTGGAATTAGATATAGAATGAAAAAGATTACTTGCAAACCATATAACACTAATTCAATACTAACAATTATTTTGTCAAAGAGAGTTGGATAGTAACCCCAGCCAATCTTAATTAATGCTACCAAAATAAAAAGCATGAATAATGAACTATAAACTATTCCTCCAAACATAAACACCATAGAATCTTCTGGGCTTAAGCGATTTCTACATGTTATTTTAAATTCATCTAAATCTTTTTCTTTTATATTCCACATATAATTACACCATCTTTTCTAAAATCATGTAATAACTCTATTTTTGTAGACAAACTGAGAGTAAATAAATGTTTTTGGTATTTCATATTAAACTAACCTTTTTTACTTTTTTTAACAAACACAAAATACAGCGATAGCATTAGTATTAAGCCTATTCCACAAACCAATACACCTCCATATTCTTTCTGGTATAAAAAAATAAACATAATCCGACAATAATAGGTGCTATTACACTTTCAAATAAACCTTTTTCTTTTTTTACAGCTTTAGAATCTTTATTCAAGATATTACATTCCTCCCTTTACTAGTTAATTTATGAATAATGTATTCATTCTATCTTCAATATAAGTTTACGAGTATCATTTATAACTTTCTTTTCAGTTTTTATTTCGCTTTTGTTCTTTCTCTCTTATTCTTTTTCTATTTGCTATAAATTCTTGGCGTTCCTTTTCATGTTGTTCCCACGTAATATTAAATGATGGAAATTTAAAGCGACAATACACCAATAGGACGAATTCTGCTGATACTACAGCGAATATATATAATATTATTGTTTGTGTCACATAAATTGCCATTTCATCAAATGTATAATTAAGGTTTAAAAAAATTAATACAAGTAGAACTATTACACCGATCGTTATTCCAATCAATAAATATAATTTCGTGTTAGTAAAAAATGAGACAGCCGGTCCTTCTAATTTATATCCTCCATGCTTTGCTTTTCTAAAAACATCGATCGTTGCTACAATGTGGGTACAGATTGCTCCTAATAGTATTAAACCGATATAAACCAATGTTTTATTGTCACATGGAAAATCATATATTCCTTCAACAACCATAACTATGAAAGGTAATGTCGCTAACTGAAAAGCATAAAATACAGTTACGATTGTTTGTAGTTTCTGTAATTTAAAAGCAATCTTTTTAGACATGAATAATATTAAAAAAACGAACTCCAAAACATACAACTTAACCTCAGTTTGTACAACTATCTTTTCAAAAGGAGTTAGAGAAATCTTATCACCGTTCAGCAAAACACCTAAAAACATGATGAGCATTGGTATAGAAGTATATACAAAAACTCCCCCATAAAAGATTCTTATATAATCCGGACTTAATCGGTTTTTATTTGTAATTTGAAAAAAACCTAAATCTTCTTCCTTTATTTTAAGCATTCATCTTTCCCCATTTCGACGCAAAACTTATTTTATTTCTTTAGTTTTCTTTTTTTCCTTCTCTTCATAAAGCTTTAGTCTTTTCTGACGCTCTCTTTCATGTTCCTCCCACGAAATATAAAATGATGGAAATTTAAATCTGCAATAGGCTAATAATTGGAACTCTGCTGCACCTATGGCTACCGCGTACATTACAAGAGTTCCTGCTATATACCCTACTAATATCTCTGTTTCATAATCATTATGAAAATAAATTAAAATAAGAAGGATTAGTGCATATACCGTAACACCAATCATTACGTTGTTTTTTGTTTTACTAAAAAATGAAGCTGCCCTTTCATCCATACTAAATGCTCCACTCTCTGCTTGTTTAAAGGTATCAATTGTGGTCACCAGATGAACAAAAACTGCTCCTAGAAACAATAAACCCACATACAATAATGTAATTTGATCAATCGAATAATTTGAAATTGCTGGAAGTATAAACAATGTGAATCCTATAGTTCCCAGCTGAAATGTACATAATAATATCACAAGCGCTTGCAACTTTTGACATTTAAAACGAACTTTTGGAAATAGATATAGAATTAAAAAGATTACTTGCAAGGTATATAAAACTAATTCAATACAAACAATTATTTTGTCAAAGAGATTTGGATAATAACCCCAGCCAAATTTAACTAATGCTCCAAAAATAAAAAGCATGAATAATGAACTATAAACAGTTGCGCCAAGTATAAACACCATGGAGCGTTCTGGACTTAAACGATTTCTACATGTTATTTTAAATTCATCTAAATCTTTTTCTTTTATATTCCACATTCAGTTTTTCACCTTCTATACAGTTTAAATAATTTTCATTCACTAAATTCCCATTACATTCGTAACTTTTTTAAGTATCTTCATCTTTTGTATAACTAAATTTAGATAATCTTGTATGTATATCATCACTACATTAATTGCCGTACATAATCCGAATGCTTTTGATAGTACAAATAGCCTTCTTTCTCCTCAAAAGCTCTAAATATTCTTCTCTCTTTCACTTAACCATATCCCTCATACTCTATTTTTGTTTCTCTGAAATTGCACTCACTTAGTAAAAACGTTACTGTTATCACAATTGTATCTTCAGAAAGTTGATAACCTCCCATCGACAATATGCTAGGAGGTTATTACAGTTATTTAAAATTTGATTTTTATTTTAATGGATTCGATTTTTGCAAATAATAATGTTATTTAATTTGAGAGAAGCGAATACTAAAAACATACTGCTTAATAACTCGTAATTAAGTCTTTCCCCTCATATCTAGGGTCTTTCTCAACTTTACCATCTTTTGTTTTGATGACTTTTAGTCTACCTAACCACTCTGCTCCGTTATATGTCTCTTCACTTACCCATACATTATGCTTTTTACCATCTACCTCAACTACTAATGTGGGGTGTGTAAACATGAATTCCTTCTCTACATGCCTACCTACAATTTCTGCATTTAATGATGTACCTTCTTCAACTAATTTACTATTTTGATACCCTTCGATAATAGGTAATCCAATAAATACAAAAAATATCAGTCCAAATACGATTACTTTCTTCTTTGTACTCCATTTATTCTTTTCTTTCAATTCTTTCTGTCTCGCTTCTCTTTCTTCGCGTTCATCCAAACTCTCATTTAAAGCATCTTCCCATGCCTTAATTTCCGCTTCGATTTCTGCTTCAGCTCTTGCTAGTTTTTGTAATTGTTCATCGGTTGCTACCATCTCATATGAGTTATCTCCAACCAAACGAATTTCAGTACCATTTTCTTTTACTTTTCGCAAGTCTTTTTCTGTACAATTAAACTCTCGAATGATTTCCCCTTGTGTGTTTACCAATCTAACGTAAATGTTTTTTTCTCCTTCTTCTTAAACATCTGCACTCCCCCTTATTTGTTTCCTATCATAGATAACCCTATTGCAATTAAGAGAAAGAAAACGATAATAAGGAAAGTCTTCCCTTTGCTTACTTGTGTTGTAGAACCTTCCAAGACAGCCCATATAAAAATTGGGAATTCACATAATCTTGCTTCGCTTTCCTCTTTAACTTCATACTGTCACCAGTTACTCTAGGCATTTTTAGTTTCATTACGTTCCCTTATTGTTTCTATCATAAATCCTAAAGCATCCTCAGGACTCCAACGATGTTTACATATCATCTAGAATTTATCTGAATCTTCTTTTACATTCCGCATTCAAGTGTCCCACCTTTAACTACATTCATTTAAATCATGTAGATTAAATATAAAAACCTTCTCATTTTAATGAAAAGAGAAGGTTTTCTTGCTGTTATACATTCATGCCATATTCAAAACTTTCCCTCTTGAAATAACGTATTATAGTTAATCTTTTTAATTTTATTTTCACTATTAATTTAGGCATTTTTACTTTTCTTAAAAAACACCACATATGCAAATAATGACGAGATTAAGAGAAATACACCTGCCCCTATACCCTCATATATTTTAAAATAAACAGCAGCAATTATCACAAATATTGACATTATTATTATTAGAATCATTGTATATTTCACTATAAATTCTAACGCTTTATAGATAGATACTATTGTCCTTTCAAAAAAACTTTTCTCTGTTTCCGAAATATTCCGATTTTTATCCAAAATAACACCTTTCCCTCTTTCCAAATTGACTTTCGAATAAATTTTCCCTTTCAAAATAAGAACAAAGCGAACTGCAGAACGTAACTACTCCCCATACAGATTGACCCAACTGAAAAATCTCATGTCGAACTATTCAATCAATTGCATATAGATTTTAGAATAAAAAAACCTCCTCATTCTAACGAGAAGAGAAGGTTTTATTTATGTTATTTCCCCAAACCCTATTCAAAACTATCTCTTTTATGATATTTCATGATGTTTCCATATGTTAAAAGTCACAAGCTTAAAATATTATTCTTCATTAAATACAGCAATCTTCACTTCAACATACTGTAAAGACTCATCACCGCTAAACACATGATAAATTGGCGAGGCTAAATTCAGGTTATTATCCTCCATATACTGAAGCATTTCACCATATACCTGCTCTGTTAATTTTTCATAATCTCCCGTATATCGTTTCATGAGCATCTCATCAACATAATAATAGCTCCTAAATTGAAGTGTTTCTGATGTTGGAATTTTATCTTCATTTACTGGCATGAATAATTCAACGTACATATTTTCATCAGATGGTATATTTTTCAAAGCATAAAACATCGGACCTTTTACTGTTAAATTCGCTGTTGCAATTTCTGACATAAAATGTTCAATTGCTTCTTCCATATCTTCGTAATGAAAATAGTACTCTTTCGAAACAACATTTGTATATGCAATACTTTGTCCTTCAATTATCATTTTATTGTTTCACCTACTTCTATAATAGGAGCATAAATATCTAGCCACATGTCACCGTATACGTCTAAACATACGTGATAAAAACCGTTATCTAATTTAATATGATGCTGTTCTGCAAACTCATGTATTAAATTATAAGCCTCCTCAATATCACCATCTTCATCAGTAAATCGAACACTTAATGCCTCTTCAATAATTAATCCATCAACGTATTCATATGCAGAATTCTCTCCTAATTTAACACGCTCATTTACTGGAACAGAATACGTATATTCACCGTACTCTGGTTCATTTTCCAATGGCTGATATTTAAAAAGAACGGGACCTACTGCATATATTCCATTATGAACAACTTGATTTCTCAGTGCGATAGCAGGTAATAACCAATCTTCTTTTTTTACAATTTGAGTAATACTAATTAAATTTAAAAGTGATAATGCTTTATATTGAATTTTCATAATAACTACTCCTTTTACTATACTTTCTCTTGGCTATATTTTTTATGTTTCTTCAAATGTCACTTACGCTCTCCTTCATATTCCTTCCACATTATAGTAAATGACGAACATTTAAATCTACTATACTCATTTCCTTTACGCCTTACGTTTTGATTTACCTTTTTTATTTTTCTTTTGATATCTTGGAGACTCTCTTTTATGTTGCTCCCACGATATGTTAAATGAAGGGAATTTAAATCTGCAATACGCTAATAGCTGAAATTCAGCTGCACCGATGGCTATCGTATACATTAAAACAGTACCTACCACATACATAACTAAAAAATCAATCGTATAATCATGTTGAAAACACAACAAAATAAGAAGTATTAATACGTATATTGTAGCTCCCTTTATCACATTTCCTTTTGTTTTAGTAAAAAACGAACTGGACCTTTCATCGCTACTAAACGCTCCTTCACTTGCCTGTTTAAATGTATCAATCGTTGACACAATATGAACAATAACTGCCCCTAAAAATAATAGCCCTGTATATATCCTACCATTTGAATTATCAGCCATTTCAGAAACAATCGAAACTGCAAATAATATTGTTCCGAGTTGAAACGCATAAAGTAATATGACTAGTGTTTGTAATTTTTGAAGTTTAAAACACGCTTTCGGAAATAGAAATATAATTAAAAATATAATTTGAATACTAAATAACACAATTTCGGTCTTAACAATTGTTCTATCAAAAAAATTGTTATAGTAATCCAAACCTCCTACAAGAATAACAAACATAAATATCGAAATATAAAATATTGTTCCAAGCATAAATCCCACAGCACTTTCAGGGCTTAAACGTTGTCTACATGTCATTCTAAATTTATCTAATTCTTCCTCTTTTATATTCCACATCATCCTATATGCACCTCTCGTGTAGTCTAATTACCAAAATACAGTTTTAAGTTTTTCTGTTACCTTTCCAGTTACATTTTTAATTCCTTTTTTAGTAATATCAATGATATTGTCCTTACCACCAAGTGCTTTCCATTTGTAATTCAGTCCCGCCGTAGCAACCACTGCAACACCAGCCCCAACCACAGTACCAAGCGGCGGAAGGAAAAACGATCCTGCTACAGCACCAGCTGCCATCGCTCCAGCATTTGCTCCAATATCTACAGCTGAATCTGTTGCTATATCTACTACATCTTTTAACTGCCAACCATCTTTTCTATCATCTACACCTTGCTTAGCGTCTACAACATTACCTCCAACTGACACAACCGCTCCAAAAATACCTGCTCCTTTCAATATCCCCCCTGCTTTACCCAGGCCTTTAAACGATTCTTTCCATTTCATAGGGTTAATATCCTTTAAGCCGTCTGCCCAAGCGGCTTTAAATGAACTCAGTCCTTTTTTCCCAATCGCGGTAGGCAATCCTTGGTTCACCCGATCCATCCGAAAATCTGCGTAATTTTGAAACTCTGGTAATTTATAAATATTTCTGCGTGCCTTTTTTATTTGTTCCTTTGTTGTTTTCAAACCCTCGAATTTAAATTCTAATTTATCCTTTAAATATTTGAATAAAACGTCATCTTTATTATCCATTTTAAGTATTCTTTCTGCTAAAACCATATCTTCTTTCTTAAGAGTCGATAATGTATATGCCCCTTTACCTTTTCGGCCTTTAGGATCAAAAAGGACTTCCAAACCCAATTTCTTTGTAACATAATGCATACGTATGTAGGCATTTAAAGTAGCCTTAGCTCCCTTGTTCCCAATATCAAACTTAGTCATGCCATCTGCCAATCCCTTAATGATATTTCCAATTGATGTGTCAGCTAATAACTTCCCTATTGAAGCGATAGACAAATTCCCATTATTCACTTTTATTTGTTTCATTCCCTCATCTATCTTACGCATTAATTCATCAAACTCTTGCAGGTCACTTTGCTTACTATTATAAGTCTCTAATTTTTCTAATGTATCACTGATTTCTTTTTGGCTTTTTACAGCGCCTTCAGTGATGCTTGATGATGATGGATATTGAATTGCGACGATGTCACTAATCGTACCTACTGTTTTTTTCGCCTCTTCATTAGAGTGGCTAAATCCCTCACTATATCCATTAACTTTTTTCTTTACATCATCCAAATAACTTCCATGAATTTTTGCATCTGCATCACTGTCAACCTCATTGTTAAACTCCTCTATTGCTTTTTGAAATTGACTTTTTAACATTTCCGTTGTAACTGTAAATCCAGTGATAACAGCTCCATGAACTGTAGATAAATGATTCTTAATAGTATCAGCAGCTTTCCCTTGAAAAGAGTTAATTTGTGTAAAGTCCTCTATTTTTTGCTGCAATGTTTCCAAATGTTGATTTAACTCTTCAGCACTTGAATTAAACCGCTCTTGCAGTTCTTTTACTTCTTGTAACTCTATGATTTTGCTCATATTTTCCCCCTCCTATCCCTTTACATAGCACGGTGAGCTGAACTGTCTTTCAAATCTTTTCCAAGCTTTTCATCTTGCTGAACCATTTCTTGTCCTGTTTGCTGAATTCTACTAATATCCTTTTGTAGTATTTGTTCATATTGCTGCACTTTTTTTGATAACTTTTCAATCGCTTCACAATATTTTTTCAGTTTACTTAAATTCGTACGATGTAACTGCATACCATTAAATTTAGTCTTACCTAAATCACTAGCACCACTTTTCAAATCACTTACTTTCGCATCAAATACCCCTTTATTTAATTTAATTTCCCCCATTTATCATTTCCCCGCCTTCTGTACTTCTACTTGAATACTAGCGTCAACCATTGAAACACTTCTACTTAAAGAAAGAATACTAGACTCACATGTAGCGATTTCTCTTTCAAGCCGCCGTATAGCTTGATCAATGTCTTCTTGCACTCTCCCTAGTTCTCCGATAAACTTCCCTAAATTCGAAATGACTTGTTGTTCATACGTTTCTTTAAAAGTAGTTGCTCTTTGCCCTTTCCAACTACTCTCGTTTATTTCTAAAGACTTAAACTGCTCTTGATTTTGTTTAATTGCTTCAAGATTATTTACAAATTTCCCCTTAGCAGTTATTAGCCTTCGTAGTTTCATTTGTAATTCAGCCAATTGCCCTTGTTGATGACTTATACTACTTAATAAACCAGATTTTTGACTATTTAATTCCTCTATCTCCATGCAAATCCCCCCTTAAATAGTTGGCACTTTAATTCTAGTAGCAAAACGATTTTCAACAAAATACCCTTCAAATGGGTTTAACTTTGTACTACTTAAATCTTTATTAGATACATCGAAGACCATTTGGCCTGATGATTTTCTAAGTAAAATAACATGAGATTGCGTTTTTATTGTTTTTGAAACTAAGTCGTATCGACTGTCAATTGAATCGACATCACAGCCAATTATGAAGTGGATGCCCATAAATGCACCATTTGTTATTAATTCCGCTAAACTATATATATCGCTTTCTTCTAAATTACTTAAAATATCATTTACATCTGCAATTACGATTACAATCGGCTTAAATTTCTTAATAAATTCTGCCGGGTTCACTGTTTCACTTGATGCTTCCTGCTCCTCTTTAAACGCCGCTTCTCTCGATTTATAAGCGTTTGTAACTTGTTTAATCGTTTTCTCAATTCCTGTTTTTTCAGCTACATATAAAGCAGCGCTCTCTCTATAGTTTGAGAAATTTCGTGTTCTTGTATCAATTAAACCTAGGTCAAAGTGTCCACTGTCTGCTAACTGTTGAAGGAATTGATGAACTACATTTTCAACTTCATCTTTCTTAATTCCCCCTACAACAATATTAGACGCTTCCGTTAAATCTAATTCGAGAGGCGTAACGTTTTCTGTCTCTACACCAAATGTTAGTTTGCCTGCTTCAATAATTTTTCTTGTTTCTGGCCATGCAATAAATTCCTTGTATTCCAGAACTTCAGGTACCATAGGAATTGCTTTCGGTCTTTCTCCATCCCAGAAGGAATCCATCTCTTTTCCTTCAGCTTGTATATTTTCAATTCGAGTAAGGACATCTTCTCCATTTGTCGGTAAAGCTGTTTGGAAGATTGTTGGTTCGTCAATTTTAACTAAACCACGGCCTGCTAATTCTTCAATTTTTAACTCTGTTCTTCCTACAATAGCTCTAGATTCTGCCTCATCTATCATATATAGAGCAATTTGTAGTTTAATATTTGTATTTACTTGTACTCTCAATGCATTTTGACGTGTAGCCGTAAGCATTAAATGAATTCCTACCGCTGCCCCTTCACGTACAATTTGTGCAACAATGCGTTCAAAGTCTTCGACAAATCCAGCTTCTCTAACAGCATCATAGTTATCTAACGTAATTAATATTGTTGGTAATACTTCTTTACTAGCTCTCTCATACATTTCAAGACTCGCAACGCCATATTTACTTAGCAATTGCTTTCTATCTTTTAATAGGTCTTCTATGCGACGAAGAAATTTCTCGCATTTTTCAACTTGATCTAATGTAATGAGGTCTGCCACATGCGGTAATGATTTTAATGGCATTAAACCGTTCGTTCCGAAGTCTAATAAATACACATGCAAATGCTCCGGACTATGCTGACGAGCTACATCCATAATGACTGATTGTAAGAATGTTGATTTTCCGTAGCCTGGACTTGAGAAGACCGCTACGTGTCCGTCTTTACTAATATCTAGTGTTAATGGTGTTTGTGATTGTAATTCAGGCTGATCTAGTAGACCAACTGTTGCTTGTAATGGTTTCTTTTCTTTCGTCCATGCTTCTTTGAACTGAATAGCATGAAAGTCTTGTAAATATACGCTTTCTGGAAGTGGTGGTAACCACGGTCTTGCTAACGCTTCAATTTCATTTATTTCTGCGTAATCGTGAATGTAGTCAATAACAGCATCCAGTTCAGATGGTACGCTTATTACTTCTTTACTGCTACCAAGGCCACTTAAATCTTCACTTAATATTTCATATTGTCCTAGATCATTTATTGCATAGATTGTTGCGTCTAAATGTTCTTTATCCTCTTTGTTTTCTACATAGTCTGCTCCGCTCCAGGCTGATTGGAATAGTTCATAAATTTCATTATTCCCAACTTGTAAGTAAGCACGTCCTGGTAATGTAATTTCAGCAGCATCTGGTGTTTTTAAAATTTCATTACTATCTGACGTATTTTGAACTTTTAATGCTAATTTGAATTTCGAGTTACTCCAAATTTGATCATCTACAACACCACTCGGTTTTTGCGTAGCTAATATTAAATGGATTCCGAGCGAACGACCGATACGCGCTGTTGAAACTAACTCTTTCATAAATTCTGGTTGTTCTGACTTCAGTTCCGCGAATTCATCACTAATTAAAAATAGATGCGGCATCGGCTCACTTACTAAGCCTTCTTTATACAGTTTTTGATACTGATTAATATGGTTTACATCATTTTCACCAAATAATCGTTGTCTTTTCTGTAATTCAGCTTTAATTGATGCGAGCGCTCTCATACTTTGTGCTCCATCTAAGTTCGTAATTGTTCCTAATAAATGCGGTAAGTTTTTGAATAAATTCGCCATTCCGCCGCCTTTATAGTCAATTAGTAAAAAGGCTACTTCGTACGGGTGGAAATTGACTGCTAGAGATAAAATATACGATTGTATAATTTCCGATTTACCTGAACCTGTTGTACCTGCTATTAATCCGTGTGGTCCGTGTGCTTTTTCGTGTAAGTTTAAGTTTACGATATCTTCTTTACCACGTAATCCAAGTGGTACAGCTAAAGATTTATGCGCTGCATTTTTCTCCCAACGACTTGTGATATTCAGTTCTTTTACTTTTTCAACGCCGTACATTTCTAAAAATGTTACGCTTTCTGGAATACTATTTTTTAAGTTTTGCAAATGATTTAATGGTGCTAATGCCCGTGAAATATCTTCTAAATTGAATCCTTTTGGCACATGATTTAGTTTAAATTGACGGTTAACAAGTTCTCCTTGCTCTAAGATGATGTTCCCTTGTTTTGCATCTCTTATATCTATTACCGTTTTCACATGCTCCGGTAAACTTTGCATAACATCTTGTACAAATACAAGTGATACACCTAATTGACTCGGATCATCATTAAAGAATTCCATAACAACATGGTCTAATATTAGTTTTTCATCTGTAATGAGAACGACATAGTGCGGTGCAAAGTACATTTTTTCATTAGTAGAACTTTTTTCATCTAGTTTTAATTTTCGTTCTTTCAATATTTGATACAAACTATTTAACACTTGATCACGGCTACGATCATGGTATACAAATCCACGTACATTTATATCGCGAACACTTCCATGAGGTAACCAGCGCATCCAATCCCATTTTTCTTTTTCTTCTTCCGGAAAAATAGTAATAAACTGCAAGTCATAATAACTATGGAATAAAGCCGTTTGTGCAACTAATAATTGTAATTGCTCTAACACTAAAGAGCGTTGACCAATATAACCGACTGGTCCATTCATTAAATCTGTTACAACTGGTACATCTTCCAACGATAGATAACGCTGTCTTAGTTCACGTGCTATATCAATTAATTCATCTTTCGTTTGACTAAATTCTTCTTCATTAAATTGAATTTCAAAACTCGTATTAGCTTGTCCTGTTCCAACGCTAAATGTTAAGAAATCATGATGTAACATTGTTTTTTCATAAATTCGAGGATTTACTTGAACTGCCATATTACGTATTACTTCTACATTTGGATTGTGATAATGTAATGCGTGACGCTGTTTTTCACTTTCTGCATGTAAATCTTTCGTTTTTTGTTTTATATACTCTCTATAGCTTTTATCTCGTTCAACAATATCGACTTTATATTGCTTTAAATTTTTTATATACGATGTGACAGAAACAATGATTGTTACTAATGTCATCGCAATCGATGCGATAATAAACATTCCATATTTCATGAAAATAGCAAGTAATACGGTTACGACAATCATTACAAGTGAAGGTGCAATGATTCTTGCTAAATGCTCCGTTGGTTTTGATGGCATACTTGAAGGCTTTGCAATTGTCATTTTCTCTTCTGGTTCACGGTAAATAATACGTGGTGAACGATGATAGTCTGGATAACCACTTTGATAATTCGTTTCTGATTCTACTAAAATAGGTAACGCAGATTTCACTTTATCTTCTGAAGAAAGTACTTGAATGTCTTCACTACCAATCTCCAATAAAATACCATCAAAATATAATACGTCTCCTGATTCCAACATAACGCTATCTTTTAACTTCGTATAATTATGAAATACATCCCCGCCATACACGTTCACTTTAAAAGAATCGTACAACGTTTCGCGAGATAGCATTAAATCTACACTAGTCCCGGTAATAGAAATATCATCGTAATCGTTTTGACTCACTGTAAGAGAATGTTTCGTTCCAATATCAAACACTTTAGTTGTGCCAACAATAGATATAAAGATTTTCAAGCTCACATCTCTTGTTTTCCCAATCTCAATTTCCTTATTGAATTCTATTAATTGATCCTGTACCATCCAAGCATTTACTTCATTATTCCACTTTAACTCTACTTCTTGTTCTAAACTTGGATTCGTAATATCATTTGTCCACTCTTTTCCAATCGACACTATTGATTGCTCATTTGGATGTAATGTGCACTTATATATTTTGTCTCCATAAGTCAATACTAATAGTTGCTCCATCCGTGTTCACTGCTCCTTTTCAACTGTCTCATCAAGTGCTTACTCTTTTTTCTCCGTGTCCGACAAATTTTTATCGCTTGATGAATTGCCATATTTCTTTTTATATTCATCTAATTGTTGCTCATATGTTTTTAACTTTTGATCACGTTCTTCCCCTGATAAATCTGGATTATTTTTCAGTGATTCAATTTGTTTAACAAGGCCGTACATAATAAGCTGAGGATCATCAAGTGTCTTAGCTAAATCTAATGATTTATCAAAATTACCTTTTCCGTTATACATCCAATACAGCAAATACTTTTCATCACTTTTCAAACTAATGTTTTTCATAATCGATTTCTTTTGAGCTTCACCTAGTTTTTCAGCTGTAATGTATGCAAATGCTAACTCATATTTAGATGCAATCGGTAATGATTCAAACTCCTCTTCATTCAATTGCGTAATGACTTTGTCATAATCAGTTGCTATGAAACTTGCATTTGCTTCTAACAATTTATTTTGATAAGGAAATTTTATAAAAGTGAAATATATTAAAGGAGCAGCTAAAATAACTGTCGCCGCTATGAAGGAAAAAGCTAAGTATTTAAATGATTTATAGCTTTTTTTAGGTACTAACTGCATATTTTTTTCTGTTTTTGTTTGTTCCTTCTCAAAGCTGTCATCAAGAAACTGCAGTAATGCATCTAAGCTTTCCATTTGAGCAACGGTCTGTTCAAATGTTGTTTCTTTTGCATCTTTTAGTAACCCAGCATACAAATCATCAAAGTTATGTTTTTGGGAGAATAAAGCAATAATTAGACACTTATATTGTGTTAAAAATTGCTCTTCTAATAATGGGGTTGGCGGAACAATATCTCGAATTCCTCTATGTATAATACTTGGTATTAAATTAGCATTAAAAACTATATTGTCTGGATGTAAAAAGAACGTGATTCGTTTATTTAAATATTTACGAAACTGCGCAACATTCCGAAGTAGTCTTAATTTCTCATTTCTTCCAAAACGGCTAAGATCGTCCCACTTATATAATTTTTTATCTACTTGATATAGAAACGTAAACATATCATCCGTTTCTTCTATTGTTAATGGTACAAATTCAGATGATTCGCCCGTAATTATATCGAATTGACGGAAGTCTTTTATACGTGTTTGAGATTTGGTCATCTCCAATTTCCAATTTTCTTTTTCTATTTGAAATTGATAGTTCATTGCATCAATTTGAATTATTTTTTCCGTCATGTTTATCCTCTTCTCCTTTTCTTTATAACCCGTAATAACTTATTTTCAAATAACTAAAAGTAAAAAATATTCTTTATAAAACTTGCAAAATATCTCCATCTGTTATTTGGTGATCAATTAAACGATCATTATCTGTTAAAACAATTGACTTATTTTTCACTTTAATTACAAAATGTGAACCTTCATGATTATCAATCTTTAGCGTATCTAATAAGTTTTTTAATAAATATTTAATAGATTGATGATTCGGAATACGCAAATCATATGTATTTCCATTCCATTTACTAAAATCTACTGTCACATTGATATGTGTTTGTATTGCCATCACTTTACCTCCAACTTTTACGAAGAACCGTATAAATACCGATGCAAATAAGTAGAATGCCGCCGCCAAATAATAATATTATTGTTATACTAATTGGCTCTTCATTCATTGTTTCATTACTCGCTACTTCATCTGCACTTTTTCTGACAATGTATTCACTGCTAAACAAACTATTTTTCGTATCTTTAACACTATTATTCTCTTTTGGTTTTGTAAAAAGAGAATCTCGCAAAGCTTCCATATCTTTTTGTTCTTTCTTTTTCTTTTTCTCAATTTCTTCTTCTATATCTTTGTTAAATAACTCAATCGATGCTTTATCTAATTCTGTTTCCTTATGTTCCTTTTTATTTTTTTCTTGGTCGCTTTCTTCAAGTCGATCCACTTTAAACTTAATCTTCCCATCATCACCAAGATAACTGTCAGCCGCGCTCCTTATCGGTAGCGCGACAAACAGTAAAAGGATAGAGAGAAATGATAACTTAGCCACTATGCTCCATTGTTTGATCATTTACTTCTTTTTCCTCCCATTTCTTATGCCATACAAATAGATTACTAACCAATCCAATAATGGCAATTACAAACAATACGACAAAAATAACTTTCCCAGTATCTTTACCACTAATAAAATCATTTAGAAAACTTTCTATATACTGAAGCGGTGAGAATTGACGTATCTTTCCGACAGAGGACATTTGATCTACTTTACTTCCAACTGCCTCAGTTAAAAATAGGTACATGCTTAAAAATACTAATAGTATAAACATACCTACCATTTTTATTTGTCGTAATAAGTAGGTTGAGACCAATACAAACGCCATCATAATAAATGTGATGAACGCAATCCATAGTAAACTTTGATCCTGACCGAACTTTAAAAGACGCCCAGAAATGATACCTATACTAATCCCTTCCACAATTGATATACCGAAAGCTACTACTGTAGTTGGTACATTCATATCAATTAATGAGAATTTCTCTTCAAAATGATCTGATTGCATTCGTTTCTTTTCTTGATTCGCAATTGCGTATGCTGTAAATAATGCAACAATGAAACAAGTTAATACAATTAAGTAAGGTGTAAAAGCATTACCTGCTACAATTACTCCATCATTTTGCTTTTGAACTGGACTAGCTAAAAAGTCATATAGCATTTCATTTTGACGATCTCCAATACGGCTATTCGCTAAAATTTTCGTAAAGTTTTTGGAGAATGATTTATCATCTTCCATTTTCTTCGTAAAGTCGTTTAATAATAAATCAGCTTTTGAAACAATTGTCGTTCCGCTGTCTTGAATTTCTTTTGCTTGTCCATTGATTTGATCAAATGTTTTATATACATCGTCTGAAGTTGCTAAACTATGTTTCGAACTTTCGACCAATGACTGACTTTGCATCATTAATGATTTAATACCAGAATCTAACGATAAAACAGCTGTTTGCTCACCAGCATGATTTGTTGTTAATACTTGCTGCTCTTCAACTAGTTTTAAGCTATTCTCACGCCATTTCGCTAAACCTTTTAAATACTCTCCTAAATTTTCATTCATACTAGTTGCTTGTTGCGTCGTTCCATTTAATTTCTCCGCTAGTAGCATAGAATTTTGATCCGCACTAGTAATAGATTGTTGATAAGAGTTTATTTTTTGTTTTAAACCTGACATATCTTGCTTTATTTCTGTAGTAATACTTGATGAAACAAGATTTGAAATTAAATCAATTAAGCTTTGTTTATTTAATACGTAGTACAAAGATTGGTCCGTCGCAATTGCATCTAAACTTCCCTCTTCTAACTTAGGACCTACATCTTTCGTTCTTAAATCAATCCCATAATACATTTCGTAAAGGCTCATTAAACCTTGATAACTTTCGACTGTATCTACTGCTTCTTTTATTAATAAACTAGATATATTTTTTGTTAATACTTCTGCTTTTTGATGTACAACTTGATTCGTTGTACTTTCAATAGTTTTTGAATTGCTACCGTTATCTGTCCCAGTGTCTGGCTTCTCTCCTGTGTCAGGTTTTCCTCCCGTGTCTGGATTTCCTCCTGTATCAGGTTTCCCTCCTGTGTCTGGATTTCCTCCTGTGTCTGGATTTCCTCCTGTATCAGGTTTTCCTCCTGTGTCTGGATTTCCTCCTGTATCAGGTTTTCCTCCTGTATCAGGTTTTCCTCCTGTGTCTGGATTTCCTCCTGTATCAGGTTTTCCTCCTGTATCAGGTTTTCCTCCTGTATCAGGTTTTCCTCCTGTATCAGGTTTTCCTCCTGTATCAGGTTTTCCTCCTGTATCAGGTTTTCCTCCCGTATCAGGTTTTCCTCCTGTGTCTGGATTCCCTCCCGTATCAGGTTTTCCTCCTGTGTCTGGATTCCCTCCCGTATCAGGTTTTCCTCCTGCATCAGGATTTACACTGTCACCATTATTACTCTGTTCTGTTTTTTGAATAATAGGCGTTTTAGCATTGTGTACTAACGGCATTATGCCATACTGTGATTTATGAACCACATTTTCCACCTTGCTATTTTCAGTTTGTGTTCCTTTATCCTCTTTATTAGGTTCTTCTTTTTCAGGACTAGTTTCTTTTTTATGAGTCCCGCTCAATTCCCACTGCCATGTTACAGGAGAGAAAACATCTATATTGATGTTTGGATCTTTTAACTTCACATCCAAGCTAATCTTTATATCCCCTTCATTACGAGGAGCTATTGTAATTTCTCCTGCTTCGCTTTGAAGAAAGTCACTTGTACGATCCACATCATCAATATGTAAGAATCCTGTACTTCCATCTAGTTTAAATTCTTCTGGAATCTTTATCTTCAAAATTTGCGGAGATTCCATTTTAATTACTTTCGCAGTATCACTAAATGTAATTCCCTCTGTATAAAGTCTATCCTTTACTTCTTTAATTGCGTTTCCTAAAGATATTTTATTTACAGGATCATAATAAAAATTATTTTCTTTATTATATTTTTGTGTAAATTGAATTACATTTTGCAGTTGTAATTTCGTTGTATCTGGCAAATCACTTTGACCGATTTCTTCCATGTTTAAACTAGGTAATTTCGCAATTAAATTCTCGATTTGTTTCTTTATTCGAGCATCTGGTTGTTTCATTAATGTATTTATGAAGATTTCTTGCTTTCCATCATTCGACATTGATTGCTTTAACTTCTTAATTACCGTCTCTTGAATATCACTTTCTAACTTCCCTGCAAGTTCTGTATCATATTCAGACACTTGTTTTTTTACATCTGCTAAATATTTTTGAATCGCTGCAGCATCAGTTAAAATATTCGGTTCTTTCTCTGAAAACGTAAATTGATTTGAAATAATTTTATTAGCGGATTCCAATGCACTTAATTGCTTTAAAGCATCGCCTGTATTCATATCATTCATATATTGATTGAATTGATTTGTGAAATTATTCGCTAACAAATTGTTATCAGTTTGCATTTTTTGAAAGTTATTAAAACCATCTAAGTACGTACTGTTTGATTTATTCCCTTCATCTAACGCTTGACCGAAACCTTTTAAAACATCCTGAAATCCTTTGAAACTATTAACAGAAACACCTGTATAATCTTGTACTGTTTTAAATTGATTTGTGTAATTTGCTAACGGACTATGTATATCTTTTTTATACATAGTTGTTTGAACGTTTCCTTTTTCAATTATTTTACCTATATTATCTTGTGCACCTTGTAGCTTACCGATAATACTCGCAAAATAAACGTCGATTATTTGCTTATTGAAATCTTCTAAAATAACAGAAGCTGTATTTTCTGCCTCAGCTTTCAAATCCTTATTCCCAGTTGCATTTACTTTGTAGTTTAAAGTTAATTTCTCCGGAATCTCTGAATCAATCGCAACTGCTTTCCTAGAAAAATCATTTGGAATAACAATCATCATATTGTAATTATTATTTTTCAATCCATTTTCTGCTACCCCGCGACTAACTACGTACCATTCTTGTTTCGTATTTTTATTTACATTTTTAACAAATTGATCTCCAAACGCTATTTTATTGCCCTCAAATACAGTGCCCTGATCTTCATTTACCAACGCAACTGTCATTTTTGGTGTAGTATTCTCATTAGCTTTCTTAACATTTTGATTTAATGCTAAATAGGAGACCCCTGTTGATAGTACAAGAGCTAAAATAATAAACAACAAGATGCTCCATTTGAAATTTTTCACTACTTATCACTCCTGCGACTGCGAGTCTATCTAATGAAAGACTTCGTATCTTACTCTAGTTTTAAAGTAATTTAGCCATACAACGTATGGTTGCATGGCTAAATTATATATTTCTTTTTATCTGTCTTATTGTAGACCGAAATTACGAGAAAGATCTTCGTCATGTCTAGCAACAGCTTCTGCAGTTTTATTAAGCTGCATATTGATTTCTTGTAATAGCTGTGCGAAGTTTTGTACTTTTGGCTTTAATTGATTGAACTGTTGGTCAAAACCTTCGAAAGCACGACCTTCCCATTCTCCTCTTAATTCATTTTGTAAGTTTTGTAGTTGACGTAAAATGTCCTCAATTTGATTTGCACCTTGTCCATATCGAGTCGCTTTCGATTTAAGCTCCTCTGGTGACATACGAATTTGTCCTGCCATTATTAAATCCCCCTTAAAATTAAAAAATAGTAAAATTAACCAATAATCAATTCTACAAATTGATTATATCAATAATTTAAAAATTTCTAAACAAAAAAATGATATTTTTCCAAAATTTATCTTTTACTATAATAACGATATATTGTATAATACTAATTTATCTGTTTTTAAGCATACTCTATAAATCTACTAAAAAATAAAGGAAAACCATCTATTTTATATATTTATAAGGACTTATTCACTTTAAATTTCAGCGATAAAGTAGCCACTAAATCATTATTTTCTCCCATTGAGACTATAATACTCACTTCAAAGTCATAATTACCTGCCTTTCAACAAACCCAAACTCTTCGTACATCTCTTTTGCAAAATTCCCAGCAAATACATTCAACCGAATTTCTGAATACTTCTCCTTTAATTCCTTAATACCAGCTTCCATCAGTTCTCGCGATAATCCTCTCCCGCGATATTCTGGGAAAACGTACAATTCATATATAAATCCAAGTTTTTCACGAGAAAAATAGTCTGTATTTTCCCCTATTAATATCCATCCCATTACTTTATTTTCTTCTTTAATAATTAAATAGTATGCTCCTTTTTCTACAATCGGCTTTGTAATCTCAATTGCTTTCTCGGTACTTAATTGACAATTCCCTCTCGTCCCTTCAAAAAGCGATTGAGCCGCATATTTTAATATTTCATTGGTCTCTTCTTGATTCGCCTTAATTATCATTTTTCACAACTCCCCTTGAATAATAGGCATTACTATCGCTTGTTCAAGATTCTCCGCTTCCATAACAATTGCCGTTAATCCGTGTTCTGTACTTGTTTCATGGAGCTCTCCCTTTTCCCAAAACACAGCTTGTCCCGCCTCTATCTTTATCTTTTCTTTATTTACTCCACATACATATCCTGTCCCGTCCACAATAAGAAGCAGTTGAGATACAACTGCTTCTTGATAAAGTGAAACTTTAATCAGTGGGGGTTTTATTCATCCCCCACTGATTATTAGTTGAACCAATCGGGCTTTTACGGGCATTTGATCCCCCACCTAGCTTGTTTGCTTTCGCTGAATTTTGAGGCAGGGTTCTTACTGCCCGTTAATGCGGGATAACCGATGATTCCATTCTCGTGTAAATGCATAGCACCGATATGTATATTTCCTTGATGGTTTAATATTTTTGACATGATGAAATTAGATTGAAATACTGATAGGTGTTTTCCTACTTTTTCACTAAAATCAAAAATTTTTATTACTAGTCCTCCTTATACGTATAAAACCATCCTTACTGTCTGCATCATATGTCCTTCAAAGTCTTCTTCAAATTGCTCTAATTCCGCAAAACCTTTCGCTTCATAAAAGCGTTTTCCTTTTTCATTTGCTGCTTCTACATGTATGTACAATTTCCGTATCCCATTTAATGCTTTAATTCCTTTTTGTAATAAAGCACTTCCGATCCCTTTTCCTTGCTGATCTGGTAACAAATAAATCGCACCTAATTCCGCTTCATTTTGTAGTCTAACAGGTGAAAAGTTCGCAAACCCTATTACTTCTCCTTCTTCTTCCGCAACGAATAAATGCGTATTTTTAAGACGATATTTCATTTTTTCATCAGAATATGCCTCGTCTAAAAAACTGTCTTGAATTTCTCTTGGAATAATGCCTTCATATGTATCATGCCAAGCTATTTTTGCTACTGATTGTACAGCATGAATATCTTCTTGCTTCATTTCTCTAATTATATATGTCATCTCGATGTCTCCATTCTCTTTAAATTATATTCTGCTAATATACTAGAAGAAATGGCAGAACCATTTTCATAATTCACCTTAATTAATTTTAATTTCTCAATTGAAGCTGTTACAAAATCAAATTTCTCATAAATATATTTCATTACACTTAAAAACTGCTTTGTCTGTAATCTATTTGCAATTGTACAATGCGGTACCCATTTTCCCGGTACGTAATATGAATTTGGGTTGTCATGAAAAGTTTTAAAATAATCATGATAAGAATGATGAAGTTTTAACAATTCATTGGTAACAGTCGGCGCTAGAAAGACCGTTCCATTAGTAGGAAAAATTCCAACAGAAGGAAAAGTTACTACATCCATATTTTCTTGAATAGCTATAAACTCCTCTAGTTTCTCCGTATACAAATGAACATCTAACTCATTATAATCAGCTAACGTAATATGAGGTTCTACTCCAGCTAGTTGATTTGTTCCGATTACATTTGTTAATTCATTTTGCAGTTCTGTAATTTTATGAGTAAACACACGATCAAATGTAGCAATAATAGCGTACAATCTTTCTCACCCCTTCGTTACACATAGCGCTTCCCATTCTTCACGAATCATGCCCATTCGAATAGAATCATAGTATGTTCCGTTATAATAACGACACTTTCGCATTCTACCTTCTAAGCTCATTCCTATTTTCTCCGCTACTTTCATCATTCGTTCATTACCAGACCAAGTCGTGAGCCCTACTCTACCAATTTCCATCTTTTCAAATAATAAATCTCGATATAACGTTAACGCTTCTGTACCGTAGCCACCATTCCAGTAAGTTGGATTATAAATAACAATTCCCATCTCCAACCAACGCGTCGGTTTATGCTCCCAATAAAATCCGACCGTCCCTATAATTTGACCGTTATTTTCTATAATTAAATTTGACAGTGGTTCTTCTTGCAAACGAGTTTGCATCTTCTCTTTATAGGAAGAGTATTCTTGCATTGAGAACGGGAAATATGGCGCATCCCATTTCTTCCATTCTGGGCTTTCTTCTTTAAATATGATATTCCATAATGTTTTTATATCCGATTCTTCTATTGTACGAATTGTAACTTTCTTCCCCTTTAATACAACGTTTTGCATAATTCCCTCCTGCATTCCTCTTTATTTCATATATAATTATAATATTTTTTCAGAAAAATCAAAACTAATATCATTTATTATATTGTATAATTTTGTTATTAGATACCAATTATTGATTTAGAAAGCTGGTGATTCAGTGAAGAATCGATTTAGTATTGCTTTATTTCTCACTATTGTTACGACAAATATTATTCTACATTTCTTCTTACCATCAAATATTGTTACGAAATGGGACTTTAATGGAACGCCTACATCAACAATGGATAAAAGCACTTTTGTAATCGTAAATATAATTATATGTTCCTTCTTATTCTTTGTATTTTTAGCTTTATCTAAAGCAGCGAGTAACCAGAAATTTCTCCATTGGATCGGTAACACAATGTTACTATTCTTATTTTTTGTCGATATTGTCATCGCCCTCATCGCTCTTGGCTTTTCACTTCCTCTTGATCATTTCATATTTTTAGCATTAGGGCTTTTATTTATATTAATAGGTTATTTCAGTTCCAAAATTGATACGACTAAATCAACCGTTTCATTAGAATGGAATGATAAGCACCTTGAAAAAAGAGCTTCAAATATTAGTAGTATTTCAATGATGTTAGCAGGTATTTTTTTAGCGATACTTCCTTTTATCGTTTCTGCTCCCTATAGAGGTTATGCTATACTAGCAATTCTTTTAGGAATGACGTTTATCATTCTGCCGAGTACGATTTATTTACTTATTAAAGACAGCAAGCAATCTACTCCTTTAAAAAAATAGGAGGTTATATCCCTCCTATTTCAGCTTAATGCTTTATTTTTCACTTTTTCTATCTCAACTAAAATCCCTTTCTCTATCCAACCCTCTACGCCATCTTTTTTAATTAAATCATATCCTGAACAGCTACCATCAATGAGAGAAACGATATCTCCCTTCCTAACGCTTATTTGCGCACAAGAAATATCGGTTTTCACTGTATATTCACTTGACTCAAGTTGTTTCATATATTCATTTTTTACAGTGAGTAAATTATTCGTTTCCTTTTGTTTACATACGGTGTAGTCTTGCATCTTCTCGATAGGCTCTATGTAATAATACGGATATGTCACTCCGCCCTGCATTTCTGAATTCGCATTAAAATCCGCTATTACTTCATACTCTGGAAAATAGTCTACATATGTATAAAAAAACGTATCGCCCGTTTGTTTCCTCTGAATAATAAATGCATTTAATTGTCCTGCTTCTTTAATTGCATTTCCTCCATCAATTGCAATAATTTTTTTCTCCTTATCAATAACTGGATTGTTAGACGGTGCTTCTTCAGAATAGTTCACGACAGGCCAATGACCAACTATTACATACTTATTTGCTTTATGTGATTTATTAAAAAACTGTGGCATTGCTATCGCATTTTTGCGCTCTGTTTCTTTCCAATCTACTCTATCTTCTAGACCGGCATGCACAAAAATATAATCTTCTGTTTCAATCGCTGTTGGCAACTCTGTTAGCCAATATAGTTCTTGTGAAAATTCACTTAACAATGCTTCTTTCACTTCACGAATTGAAGTGCCCTCATGAACTGAAAAACCTAATTGCTCTAGCCATTCATTAAAAATCGAGTGCTTTCTCATACATAAATAATTAATAAGATCAGGATTTTCATTTAGAAGAGCATCAACTAAAACTTCACAATTCCCTTCAACAACGTGAACCTTTGAATTGTTCTTTACAAGATTCATAACGTAGTTTACTACGCCTACGCTATCTCGTCCTTTCTCGCAAAGATCTCCATTAATAATTAAATAATCTTCATCTTTAAAGTTAACTTTATGTAGTGCTTCTTTTAAAAGATTTAATTCTCCATGAATATCAGATATGACGATAACTCTAGCATCATTAGGGATTGATAGTTTCTTTATTTTTTTCAAGTATAAGCGCTCCAATCATTCTCTTTATTAAATTAAAACAATTCGACAAAATACACTATATAACCTTTTCAAATACATATACCATAACTTACAACCTATTTACGGTTTAATAATAACTTAAAAAATAAGAAGAAGCTGTTCCCAAATTTTGCGGGACAACTTCTTCTTATTTTTTATAATTCTTTATGAAAAGAATAACTCACCTTATCATACCCTTCTCTTTCATAAAAACGATGAGCATCAATTCTTGAAAATGCTGACGTGAGGACGATAGACTCACATTCGTTTTCCTTTCCCCAGTTCTCTATATACGAAAGTAATACTTTCCCATGTCTTTTTGAACGATGTGCTTCTGCTGTTACAAGGTCATATACGAAAACGTGTTTCTTATTATAAAAGTTCGTACAAATTGCTACACCTGCAAGGCTAACAACTTCATCATCCTCATTACGCAGCGAAAATAGTTTATAATTTTCTTCTTTCATATTTCGAAATAAAGAGCTTGTTTCCTCTTTTGAAAGTTTCGTTCTTAATTGCTGTAAAACAGGTAATACTTCATGTAATTGCTCTTCTGTTACTACTTCTTTAACATTCATTTTTAACTCTCCCTTAACTATTTAAATAATTTTCTAAATGTTATATCATTATTATAGAAAGAAACTGCCCTTTACTTAAGTGGCAGTTTAAGTGTTTTTTATAAGGCCAGTTTTAAAGGAGAGTTTTATATGGATTTTACTATCCCATTGCAATTACAAAATAACACACCTATTTACTTGCAAATTTACGAATATATAAAAGCTGAAATTATACAAGGGACTATTTCTGTTGGCACACGTCTACCCTCACACAGAAATTTAGCATCACAACTTAATATTAGCCGCATTACTGTTGAATCAGCTTATCAACAGTTATTAGCTGAAGGTTATGCAGAAAGTAAACCGAAACGTGGTATTTTTGTAGCAAATTTCGATATTGACGTTATCCCAAATAAAAAACGAAATGCAGCAAAGAAGACGAACAATTTGATAGAAGAAAAATTTGAATATGATTGTAGCCAAGGGCTTATTGATCAAAATGCATTTCCGATTACAAATTGGAAACGAGCATTACAAGAATCCATACTTACATACGAAAATGCACTATTTGCCAAAGAAGATCCTCAAGGTGAATTCGCTCTTCGAGAGCATATATCAACATATTTATATCATTCTCGCGGTGTACATTCTTCACCTGATCAAATTGTGATTGGCGCCGGAACACAGCCACTTCTCTGGCTACTACTTCAACTGCTTGGCCCTACAAAAGAATACGGCATTGAAAACCCTGGATTTCACCGTATACACGCAATTATTAAAAGCTGTGATAGACAAATTCATCCCATACCATTGGATGAAAAAGGGATTGATATTTCTAGTTTATACAATACAAATTCCAATGTCGCATACGTTACACCATCACACCAATTTCCACTCGGGATTATTATGCCTTTATCTAGAAGATTAGAATTGTTAAAGTGGGCTAATGATTGCAATGGATACATTATTGAAGATGACTATGACGGAGAGTTTCGCTACGCTGGTAAGCCAATTCCTTCTTTACAAAGTCTTGATTCAAATGAACGCGTTATTTATATGGGGACTTTCTCAAAATCTTTTTTACCTTCTTTACGAATGGGATATGTTGTTTTACCACCACACCTTTTAAAGATATATCAAGAACTGCATGGAATTTTCAAACAAACAGTCGCTACAATACAACAACTTGCTTTTGCTAACTTTATACAAAACAAGAATTGGGAACGTCACCTTAATCGGAGTCGTACACTATATAAAAGAAAACATCATGCGTTAGTAAAATCCATTACGAAAGAAATGGGGGCTAATGTTCAAATTCTTGGCGAACAGTCCGGACTTCATATTGTTTTATGTGTAAATAACAGTATGAATGAAAATGAACTGATTGAATCCGCTAAAAAACAAAGCGTTAAATTATACCCACTTTCTCCATATGATTTCGTGAATGATTTACGTAAGGAATCATACGTATTACTCGGCTTTGGTAGTATTCCGGAAAATAAAATTGAAACGTTGGCTATATTATTGAAAGACGCTTGGTTCCCTAGTTGCAAGGAAACTTGTTAACAGTGGGTTTAACTTGTAACATGTTAACAATTCAACAAAATAAAAAAGAAGGCTGTTCCAAAATAACTTTTTGGACAGCCTTCTTCTAGTTATTCACCTGACCTAGCTTTCCTTCCCGGACGTTTCACACCAGTCGTTTCTGTTGAATAGGAAGCTTCAATTATAGCCGTTGGATCTACAGAGAGAACGAGATCTTTCATTTTCGGATAAATGAATCGGTTTGTAATGCAATAAATGATTCTCTTATGCTCCCCTAAAAAACCACCTTCTCCATGTAGATACGTAACAGATAGTTGCAATTCTTTCATAAGTAAATCGCCTATTTCTTTATTCTTACCAGAAATAATCATAACGCTCTTACCTTGATTAATACCGTCTAGTATAAAATCAATCATCTTCGTAACAATATAGAAAATTGCTAACGAGAACATCGCTTGTTCGATTGAAAATAAAATAGCAACAAAAATGAAAATAACTGCATTTACTGCAAGTAAAAATGTACTAATCGGTACATTAAAGTGTTTATTCATCCAAACTGCTAACATTTCCGAACCGTCAATCGCTCCACCCATTTTAACAACAATCCCAACACCAATTCCAAACAGTACTCCACCATAAAGTACAATTAATAACTCAGAAGTCGTAATTGCTGGAAATGGTTTTAAATAAATTAATCCGAGTGTTGTAACTACATTCGCATAAGATGTACGGATAAAAAATTTCTTTCCCATTACTTTTGCAGTAAATAATAAAATTGGGATATTAATTCCTAAGAACACACCATAAAGCGGCAATCCTGCGACTTTATTTGCCATAATAGCAATAGCCGTTACCCCGCCATCTACTAATCCATTAGGTGCTAAAATAAGCTCTAATGAACCTGCTACTATAATTGAGCCAATTGTTAATAATACGTATTCAAATACTTTCTTCATTCATTACCCCCAAAACTTATATATTTTCTTAGTATTATTTTAACGTAATTTTACTACTAATTCAAAGGTATCAATTTATATACAGAAAAGTTTCTCCTTTATCGCTATTTTTATGTAACACATGTAACACGTAATACTAAAAACACACTTACAAATTAAAAGTAAGTGTGTTTTTAACATCTATTTAATCTTTACGTACGGCTTCATTTTTAATTTAAATATTTCCTCAACTGCCCTTTGATATCCACCAGCATTTCTAAGCGATTCTCCCACTTTACGACTATTTTCCTTAAACGTCACATCATCCATTACTTTCTTTACAGTCTCACGTAACAATTCAGAAGTTAACTCGTTACGATTAAGTGTTATGCCTGCCCCTACTTCAGTCAATCGTTTTGCAACGAATGGCTGATCTCCTGTTACCGGAATTACAACTAATGGAACACCGTAATATAACGCTTCACTCGAACTATTCATACCACCATGTGTCACGAATACATCAGCATGCTGTAAAACTTCTAATTGCGGGACATAATTATACAATTTAAAGTTTTTCGGGATATTTTTAAATTGACTTATATTTATCTTCTTGCCAACGACTAATACGACTGTCGCATCTACATCTTTAAACGCTTCAAAACATTTTTCATACAAAGCAGGTTGTTCATTAAAAACTGTTCCCATAGAAATGAAAATCACTTTTTCATTTTTTAAATCTTCGGTAGGAAAACTCCCCACTTCTTTTCGAGTAGCAATTGATGGACCTACAAATTTATACGATTCATCAAATACATCTGAACGCGGCTGATATTCTTTTGAAGTATATACAATCGTAATATCACCAGGATGGTTCATAATATCATACATACTATTACATTTCATTCCATACTGCTTATTCCATCTTTCCATTCCCGCTAAACAAGATTGATATAATGGATCCATTTCATCTACTTGTCTCGATTCTTGCCCATCATGAAAATTAATGTACTGATTAACAGCAAACGTTGTACAGGATGAAACGCTTGGTAATTGTAACATATTCGCTATAATACGTCCTACTGGAAAATGATTATCATATATTAAATAATCATATTTTTCCTCTTTTGTTTCTTCTACAATTTGAGTAACAATACGCTCTGATGCTTCAATCATATGAGATAGCATCGTCAAAGGGCTCCCACCTTCATTTACTCGTTCCATAATATTAATTTGAGAGAGAAAATTCTCAAACACTCGGAATTCCGCACCTGTTGCTTCAACCTTCTTTCTATAATCTTCAATACAATAAGAAACAACTGTTTCCCCTCGCTGAATTAACTCACTTACAACAGCTAAAGTCGGATTAATATGACCTTCCCCAGGAAAATTTATTACGAGTACATTTGCCATAACATTCTCTCCTATCCAATTAATATAATAAAATTAACAATTAATTATATTAATTAATTTAAGTCTATTATAAATGAATGCATTCTACTTCTTCATGCTTTTCTCTTCATTTTATTATTGAGAAATATTTTCTATAGTCTACATTATTGTGATTCACAATCTTATAAATGAATGCTTAATTTTACTTTTACTCTTCATAGATTTAAAGATACGAGTCTTACATTCAAGTATTACCACTATTATTTTTAGACAATTCATACAAAAATAGAGAAATATAATATTTTTAATGAGTTTTCACTATAAATGTAAGTATGCTGTCTATCTTTTTATCTTTATCCTCATAACACATCATCTGTTATATAATGAATTTATGGAATTTACAGAAAAAGGAGTCTTTTCATGTTACAACAACTATTCAATTCACCTATTCTATCCGTTCAAGCCTTGCACCCAGGTTATGAAGATCATGCAAGTGATGTTTTTCTCGTTCAAACAGAAGATACAGAAGTTATCGTTCGTGCTTCTAAAATGAATGAAGAACCAAATAATGATTTTTGGTGGGGATGTAAAAATCTATTTGGAATTGATCCAAGGAACGTCCATCATTTAGAAACTGTACATACATTGCTGCAAGAACATACGAATCTTCCTATCCCAACAATATTAGAAAAACATGTTTTAAATAGCCGTGAATTTGTGGTGGTCGAAAAGTTAGTAGGTAACACAGTTCAATCTTTTATCGAGCAACCAGATTCTATTTTATTCAGCCTAGGAAAAGGACTTGCAGAAATACATAAATTTAAAGCCGATTTCATAGGAAATCCGTCAGGCACGTTCCAAGTTCCACTAGATGAATTCCAATCACATATTTTAAACGTGAGTAAAGAGCTTGTGAATATGTTTTATTCCGATGATGAAAGCATAAAAAATGCATTCCCTACCTTTGAATCACAACTTTCTTCCCTGTCCGTACCAAAGGAATCTACACTCGTCTTAATTGATATGGATCCTACTCAATTTTTATCTGACGGTACAACTATTACGGGTTTAGTAGATAGTGAAGCTTACGCTGTTGCTCCGCGAGAACTTGATTTTATCGGACTAGAATATGTACTTACCGAAAAAGAAGCACATGCCTTTAAAAGTGGTTACGAAACAATTATGTCTATTCCTCACTTAGAAGAATATAGACAGCCTTATCGTTATTTATACCGACTGTTATCTGTGCAAGGTAATGTGGAGTTAAAGAAATGGTTAAGTCACCCATCCTATTTTTAAATACGAATGAGAGGGAGTATACAATGGATATTCAGAAAAAGCGTTCTGTAACAGAAAGTGAAATACAGCAAATGAAGGATTTGGCTTATATTTGTGGGCAACAAGACAATCTTGATTACTCTTCAGATTTACATATCAACTTTTTAAAAAATCGAAATGAAGATTATATAAACGATTTTCTTCTTTATAACGGTACTCAATTAATTGGCGCTTTAAATATGTATGATTTCGAAAGACCAACAAAGCTTGAACTAATAGGCTTTGTACATCCTCATTTTAGAAAACAACGTTTCGGAACTATCCTTTTACAAACTGCAATGAAAGAAATACAAAATAGAGAGACAGATGAAGCTCTTCTTATTATTAATGGGGATTCTATTTCTGGGAATGAATTTGTAAAACATATGAAGTTACCATATTTATATAGTGAATATAGTATGGAGTGCAAAACAAACGAAATTCAAAAAACAACAGATAATAATATACAGCTTACTCTTGCAACTTCAGAATCACTTCTTGATCTTATTAAAATTTCTAGTAAAGCTTTTGGTGATTCAGTAGAAAATACGACTGCATGGTTACAAAAAATGATGAATTCATCTTCCCATCAAGTTTACAGTGCCCTTATTGCTGAAAAAGTGATAGGAACAATTACAGTTTCTAAACAAGAGCAATCTACTACACTATCAGGATTCGCCGTTCATCCTTCTTATCAAGGTAAAGGATACGGAAAAGATATTCTTTGTAATATAGTACATACCCTTATTCCAGAAGGAGTTTCAACAATTGAATTAGACGTCGAAACGAAAAATATCCACGCTTTAAAACTATATACACAATGTGGTTTTGAAATTAAAACGAGGCATGACTATTATAATTTAATGAATTTTTAGGTGAATACATATGTTAAAAAAACAATTTATTCTAATTATGATATTTTAGCAGACATCTATAATAAACATTGGGGACATTTTGTTGAATCCTCCTATCCAGCCTCGTTTTACAAGATGCTCTTCCCTACTCTCGTATATTAGATCTTTGTTGCGGGACTGGTCATCTCTGCCGGTGATAGTTTAATTTAGTTGAACTAAAAAGTGTGTTTCGCAAAGTTTACTCCGTATTACATAACGAGGGTATATTCGCATTTGATATGAATAAAAAAAATAAAAAAAACTGAATCGAAATGATTCAGTTTTTTCTTAATATATTTACAACTGCAGTTGTTTCGTCATTTTCTTTATAGACACGCGGAATTCTTCTATCTAGCATACATGTAACTTCATAGTTTATTGTACCTAACATATCCGCTATTTCTTCTACTGCGATATTTTCTTCACCTTGTTTACCGTAGAATACTACTTCGTCTCCTACTTGTACTGGCATCGCTTTTGAAACATCCAACATTAACTGATCCATACAAACACGGCCAATAACAGGTACTCGAACCCCGTTAATTAACGCATAGCCTTTATTAGATAATTGACGATTATAACCATCAGCATAACCAATTGGTACAGTCGCAATCCATTCTTCACCAGTTGTTACATACGTATTCCCATAACTTACACCACGATTCTTCTTCGCATGTTTAATATGAGCTACTTTTGATTTTAACGACAACGCAGGCTGTAAAGAAACGACTGAATGATCCACTTCTTTTGACGGATACATACCGTACACTCCTATTCCAACGCGTACCATATTTTGAAATGTGTTACTTAATTCCATTGATCCCGCACTATTTGAACTATGAATATATGGTATTTGAATTCCTAATTCTTTCGCTGTATTAACAGCTTTTTCAAATAAACTTGTTTGCATATTCGTATATGATTTATCGATTTCATCTGCCGTAGAGTAATGCGTAAATATCCCTACTACCTCTACATACTCCATACGGTTTAATTCTTCTAAAAATGGTTTAACTTCTTCTTCTTGTAAACCGATACGACTCATTCCTGTATCAATTTTCACTTGAATTTGTACTTTCTTTTGAAGACGGTTTGCAATTTCATTTATACCATGTAAATCTTCTACTCTATAAACAGTCATCATAACGTCATATTGAATTACATCTTCTACAGCCGCTACTGGTGTGTATCCTAAAATTAAAATCGGCACAGTAATTCCTGCTTCTCTTAATTCTATTGCTTCATCTACAAATGCAACTGCAAGTTGATGTATTCCTGCTTCAATTGCAGCTTTGGCAACTTCAACTGCCCCATGGCCATACCCATTCGCTTTTACAGCAGCCATCATCTTAATTTCTTCATCATTTACATGTTTTTTAAATTCTTTTACATTATGTTTTACAGCATTTAAGTCAATTTCTACAATTGTATCTCTTCCATATTTCAAACTCATTGGTCTAACTCCTAACTCAATAATTGCATTCCATTCTATTTCACGTTTCATATGACCTTTTACAATATAATACTTTTCATTATGCTAGTCAAACTACTAGAATTTTCGGAATTTTGAGTATGATATAATATCCTCAAGAAACTATTATATACGGAGACGAGGAGAATTACAATGTTTGTTCAATCTGCATTGCATCAACTAAAAGTTGCTATTGATACTTCTATTGATATGCTTAACCAATATAGTGAAAACGATTTAAAAATACAACCGATTCACTCAAAACGATCATTATTTGAAATGTGTGCACATCTTTCTCTTATTTGTCATGCTGATTTACTCATTTTAAATGGTATTCCAGAAAAAGAATTACATACCTTTTATATAGAACGTACCCCCGTAACAGTTGCTCACATGCAACAAACGATGATTGAAGGTTACAACCTTCTCTCTAAAACATTTCTTTCCTACTCCCAAATAGAATTAGCAGAAGTTATGACTGCCTATTGGGGTATTTCTTATTCGCGCTTTGAATGGTTACTTGAAATCGTTGCACACTTTTATCATCATCGTGGACAAATTCATATTTTATTATGCGAGCATATGAAAGATCCTCGCATTCCTTTATTTGAGTGATTTTCCACTCATTCATTAATTATAAATAGAGAAGCTACAAAACCAATAAAAAGTATCATTCCTAATTTTCCCTCCTAATTGACCTACAAGAGAAACTAAGGACGGAACGGATATAGCAATACCTATTACAAAACAGACACTCATCATTACAAGTAGAGATAGATACGAAACAAAGCCCATTGAACTTAGACTAAAAATAGCAATCAACAATCCTCCTTGAAGAACTTTCCTTACTTCAAACCTCTTTGTTAAACGACCTGCAAGTGGTGACAGCAACATACCAAACAGCCCTGTTAAGCGAAAATAAAGGATTTGTTCTGCAGTTAAATTGTAAGTAGGAGAGCTCAAATAATTCCCTAAAACAGTATACATATTAACAAAAGCCATTAATAAAACAGGATTTTTCACACTGACTAACTATTAGTTTTAAATAATGCGCAACTTCTTTAAGGCATAAGAAATTCCGCCTTCACTCGCCTTCGTTGTAACGAAATCAGCCCTTCTCTTCAACTCCTCTCCACCATTTCCCATCGCAACTCCTAATCCTACATACTGCAACATCTCAATATCATTTCCACCATCGCCAAAAGCAATGGCTTCTAATTTACTAATGTTTAAATGTTCCAATACTTTTTGAATTGCAGTTAGCTTCGATACTTTACTATCTTCCAATACATTTATAACGTAACCATGAAAACGCTCAAACGTAAGTGCTGGATATCTTTCAATGAATTTTTGAGCTTCTGTATCATCAGCATACAGACATATGCAATACATCTCATCTGATAAGTTTCTAACTTTGTCAGGATACTGCTCTAAATTTAAGGTTTCATTTAACGCTCGCATGACACGTTCATCTTTGGAAGCAATATTATTCATTGCAAATTCTTCTGTAAAGTAAGAAACACTGTGACCATGTAATTCAGCAAAATTTGAAATATCATGAACAATTTCGCTTGAAAGTACTGATTTATGTATAACTTCTTTCCCACATTTTATATGTGCACCATTTGCTGAAATAAACGTATTTATACCTAGTTCCTTAAATTGTGAGCATAAACTATATGGTCTTCCAGTTGTAACAACTACGTGAATTCCTTTATCTATTAATCTTTGTACCGCTTCTTTTGTACTTTCGTGCATGCTTCTATCAATCTCACTTAATAACGTACCGTCAACATCGAAAAATACAACTTTGTACATAAGTCTTTACATCCCGTCCAAATGATTCGTATCATTAATGAAATGCACCGTTTTTTGTTCACCCTCAATTTCAATTAAACTTATTCCCGTATCTCCCATTTTGAAATAGTAGTCCATTGAAATTGGCATTTTGAAAAATGCACGTAATAGACTATTAATTACGCCTCCATGGGCAACAATTGCAATTCGGTCATATGTATTCTCTGTCAAGATTTTAGAAAAGATTCCTTCTATTCTCATTCGAAACTCAATAAACGATTCCCCGTTTTCAAAACGATCATGAAGAAACTTTGGCTCTGGATATTTCTTTGCTTCTTCAAATGATAAGCCTGCTTGCACTCCATTATTAAACTCCATTAATTCCTCTTCTAATTGAATTGGACAACCAATTGCTTCTGCTAATGTTTCACCCGTTTCACGAGCGCGTTTTAATGTGCTTGCCCAAATGAAATCTGGTGCAAAATCTTTTTTCACTTTCTGTACAAGTCTTTGTACTTGTTGTCTCCCTTTGTCAGTTAACTCAAAATCAGCTCGACCTTCATGCACATGTAAAATATCAGCTTCTGATTCTCCGTGGCGTATTAGTAGTATTTGCATGTTTCTCTCTCCCTTTATTTAACATTCATAAAATTCCATTATATCACATTTTAAGATTCCAAAATAAAAAAGGAACGGTCTCCCGTCCCTCATCCATTCACTTTTTCCGCATCATTCCAATAATATTTACTAAACGCTTCTGTTAACACATCAATTGTGTTATATAATTCATCTAACGTATTATCAACACCACCAACTTCAATTAACATCGCATTTTTCGATAAATCTTGGTTATAAACGCCATTTCCATCTTTTTTATACTTTGGAAAAATCCCTCTACTTAATCCGTAATAGTTTTCATCTAAATAACTATTGATCGCTCTTGCAATTTTTTCATTTTCAGCACGGCCTTCATTTTCCATCCCAATTATAAAATATAATCTTGCATACGATTTTCCGTTAATTACTTTTGTTGTTACTTTCTTACGCTGATCGTCACGGTGTATATCAATCGGAAACGCAATTTTATTATTTTGTGCTAATGCTTCTTTTACATATTCATGAGACGCTTTATATGACTGATACCATACCCACTTTTTACTC
Organism: Bacillus cereus group sp. MYBKT14-1; assembly: GCF_051915185.1. Lineage (NCBI taxonomy): Bacteria > Bacillati > Bacillota > Bacilli > Caryophanales > Bacillaceae > Bacillus > Bacillus cereus group sp. MYBKT14-1. The sequence continues at coordinate 150,896 of NZ_JBQAEF010000002.1, forward strand.
GCTAATAAATCACCCATATTCGTTTTATCATGAACTACCGGAATTCCTTGTCCTTCAAGTTGCTCTTTCATACGTTTCCCTAGTAAAGACACATTTACATCTGGGCTAGATGGATCAGTTGCCCCTGGTAATAATGGAAAGAAGGATTCCCAGCTATGTGTATGATAAATATATACTGCACTTTCACCTTTTTTCGCTCCGTTCTTTTTCTGAACCGGATTATTCTTTTCCGCTTCTGTAACTTTATCTTTTGCTATTTCCCGTTCTTTCGTTACTTCTTCAATCGGTACACTAGATTCATTTGGGATATTTGTCAAGTTTGTCCCTTCCCCAGCTACGATAATATTAGAATAATACTTTGACATACCAGGTACTTCTTTACCGACGAATGTTCTTAAATCTTTAATTTTCAAATCTGTCGCGATAGAGAACATTAAATTCCCAACTGACTCTCTTTTATTCTTCTTAAAATAATCAAATCCGTAATAGCGATTCTCACTTTCTATCATTTGAACAAAACCTTGCATCGATACTTTTCCAAACCATTGATTTGCATAAGTCGATTTCATTGTATGTAAAAATGACGTCAAAATCGACGCTATCATAATTACTATTAGCGCATATAAAAGGAGTAACGAAATCAGCTTCTTCCCATGTATTCGAGTTGCATAATTTTTCACTGCATCACCTTCTTTATACATGGATATGTACAAGCTTTTCAGAATATACGCACAAAAAAAGAGAAATGGTATACCATTTCTCTTCCTCACTTTTATTGTTCTTTTCCTGTATCATTTGAAGGTAGTTTCTTCGCTTGTTTTTCTTTAAATATTTCTCCAATTGCCCCAAGAGTACCAAGTGTTTCAATTGCATTAGACGGAATAAAGACTTTATTTGCTGGTCCTTTTGCAACTTCAGCTAATGACTCAAATGATTTGTAAGCAAGTATACGCTCATCCAAATTCGCTTCACGAAGCAATTCAATACGATTTTGTTCTGCTTTTGCAATTTCTTCAATTGCTCGTGCTTCCCCTTGTGCTTCTAATTCTTTTGCTTCTTTTATACCTTCAGCTTCGCGAATACGTGCTTCTTTATCCCCTTCAGCCATCAAGATTTTACTTTGCTTTTCTCCTTCAGCGCGAAGGACTTTATCTTGTTTTGCTGCTTCAGCTTCTAAAATAATCGCACGTTTATTACGCTCAGCCTTCATTTGTTTTTCCATTGATGCTTGCACATCTTTTGGCGGGTTAATATCAACAACTTCGACACGTTCAATACGTACGCCCCATTTTTCTGTTGCTTCATCAAGCGCTAAGCGGATTTCTGTTGAAATTTTTTCACGACCAGATAACGTTTCATCCAGTTCCATTTTACCGATGATTTGACGCATCGTTGCTGAAGTAATATTACGAACACCATATTCATAGTTTGAAATACCATATGTCGCAAGTTCTGGTTCAACAATTTGATAGAAAATAATTGTATCAATTTCTACTTGAACATTATCTTTCGTAATTACCTTTTGCGGTGGTACATTCGTTTGTTGAATGCGTAAGTCATGATATACACGAACACGATCTACAATTGGTATTAAAATATTTAACCCTGGGTGCATTATACGTTGAAACTTACCAAATCTTTCAACAACCCCAACTTTTTGCTGAGGAATAATTTTAATTGTTAATGCGATAAATGTAACTACAATTAGTGCGAATATAATCGTTAACGTTAATGCTACCATATTTATTCACTCTCCTTTTTCACTTGTAATATAGTACTATGCCTCTTTATAACAACGACTTTTTCTCCAGCATCAATTGAAGAATCTGCAATAGCTGTCCAAGTATCTCCATCCACCTTCACAATACCATTCGCTTCATTTGTAATCGCTTGCATAACAATCCCTCTTTTACCAACAAGCATATCTACTGTATCAGTAAAACCTTTTGCTTCTCGAAAGTTTTTTGAAATTCTTTTCGTAAAGAATGTCAAAGTTAAACTTACAATTGCACCAACAGTAACTTGTAACAGTAGTGCATCAGGAGCAAACAAAGCAATAAGACCTCCGACAACAGCTCCAATTCCAAGCCAAAGCATGTAAAACGTAATCGACAACATTTCCGCGATAAATAAAATACCAGCTATTATAAACCAAATTACCCAAGCAGCCATATGCAACCCTCACTTTCTTTCTCATTTTCTATATGTATATGAAGAAAAGAATGGTTTATCCGCCCTTTCTTACACTTGGGCGTTTGCTACAAGCTATTGTACATATTCACTGTTACAATGATCATTAATATAATACTATATCAATATATTCTTCATTATACATGAAAATCCCTTTCAAAAAGTGACAAAAAATTAAATTCTTTAAAAATTTTAATTTTTAAATTACAATTATTACAATTACTAAATACTATTTTTTATAGAGGTGATATTCTTATTGAGAAACCTGTCACTAATCTACTATTTAGGTTCCAAAATATGCATTACTCTCGCTGACATCGTATATGTAATGATTATTACAACTCATATTTATATAGCAACTAAATCAGCTACTATTACTGCTCTTTTTCCATTATTACAAGTTATCACAAATCTAATTGCTAACATCTCTGCACCACTTATGATAAATCGTTTTCCATCTTATACGCTGTTATATACGCTCCAATGGTTGAAAACAGTCTTTTTACTATTATTAATGATTTTGTTCCCGGTCTTATCCACAAACATTATAACTCTATTAACTTTTATTTTTGTCATTTCATTATGTAGCGGGTGGAGTGCTCCATTATTATACGGTATTCTTCCGCGCCTTACACCGAAAGAAAAATTAGTAAAAGTAAATAGTATCTTTTCCTTTTCAACACAAATTGTGCAAGCCGTTGCTTATTCATTTACGAGTATTGTCGTTCTTCTCATTGGCGCTACTTCTACACTCATGATTAATAACATTTTAATGATTTTCGGATGCATTGCATTACATTTTTCATTACGTTCCATACATACTGAAAGAATAGCAGATTCCCCCTCTTCCAAAAGTACTGTTTTATTGGAAGGGTGGAAACTCCTATTTCAAAATCCTTCCCTCCGTACCGTTACATATATGGACTTAATTGAAACTTTCGCAGGGACAATATGGATTGGTGCTATTACGATGGCATACGTTACGACTATCCTTCATAAAGGCGAAGAATGGTGGGGATATATTAATACAAGTTATTATGTTGGCACGTTAATTGGTGGTCTATTAGCATGGAAAATGAGTTCCTATATTCAAAACAATTTAATACGATCTATGTCGATTGGCTCTCTTATATTTAGCATTCTTACATTTTTATATGGTATGACAAGCAGCGGATTTATTGCGCTTTTTCTATGTGTTCTAATGGGACCATGTTATCAAATTAGAGATATTTCCCAAACGACTGTTTTACAATCAAGTGTCGCCCCTGCTTTATTATCAAAAATGTATACCGCACATGGCGCACTTCTTTCAACAGCCTCTGGACTATCTATGCTTAGCGTTGGCATTATTACTGATATGTTCGGTGTTCGTACAATTTATATCATCGCTTCTATTCTTATTCTATGTTCCGCTTGTTTATCTTTTAGTTTATTAAAATATCATAAGACAGAGCAGAACGATATTTCACTTTAATCACTAAAACAAAAAGGACAGGGATTCCTGTCCTCTTTGTTTATTCTATTCATGATAAGTTGGGGATTTTTCTATGCTTTGTCGCTTGTTCAAAAGCATAAGCTAATTTAATTAATATCCCTTCACTAAAGGCAGTGCTTGCAATGGTAATTCCAAAAGGTCTCCCGCTTTCCATATACCCTGCTGGTATTGCTATAGACGGATAACCCGCTTTCGCACATATAGTAGAACCTATATAGGAAGGAAACAGTATCGCATCAAGATTATATTTTTCCAATGCAAAATCAATGCCTTGTTCTTGAGAAAAATATATATCTTCTAATCTCGCATTTAAATACTCTGGATTTCGTAACGTATTAGGAAAATCTTTTCTTCCCTCTAACTTAGTTTGTCCATATTTTAAAGCTCTTTCTGCTATGTTTTTATTAAACTCCATTAACTCCGAAATAGAATGTACCGGGATAGTAGAAGGTAATTTAGTAAGATAGTTATCTAAACTATGCTTCAGCTCATAAAGCGGAACTCCCCAGCTCCATTCTCTATGAAAAGAAGGAATATCAATATTTTCTACTACTGTCGCTCCTTCATTACGTAATACTTGGATCGTTTCCTTAAACAAGATTTCATCATACTCACCATTTTCGTAATAATCTTTTGGTGCATCGTTAAACACACCAATCTTCGCTCCATTTAAACCATTTGCATCAAGGTAAGATGTATAATTCCGATATGCCCTACCGTCACTTTTGTGAGTAACTACATCTTTCTCATCCACTCCAGTTAAACTCCCTAGCAAAATAGTAGCATCGGTTACCGTTCTAGCAAATGGTCCAGCTGTATCTTGCGAATAAGTAAATGGAATAATTCCTCTACGACTAATTAAACCGACAGTCGGTTTAATACCTACTACAGAATTTTGAACAGCGGGGCTCAAAATAGAAGCATCGGTTTCTGTCCCAACAGATACTACTGTAAAGTTAGCAGCAACTGCTATCGCAGATCCTGTACTAGATCCGCCAACAAACATATGGTCCTTGCCCGTTCCATATGGATTGATTGTTTGACCACCTCTTGCACTATATCCAGCCCACATTTCAAAAGACATTGCATTTGCTAATTCTGTCATATTCGTTTTTCCTATTATCACTGCCCCTGCTTCTCGCAGTTTAGTAACGAGAAATGCATCTTCACTGCTTATATTTTGTTCTAGAGCTATTGTACCTGCACTTGTATGCATGAAGTCATTCGTTTCAATATTATCCTTAAGCAAAACAGGTATTCCATGCAATGGTCCCCTTACGCCGTTTGTCTTTCTTTCATAATCTAACGCTTCTGCAATAAAAATAGCATCTGGATTGATTTCTAAAATTGAATTGATTTTCGGCCCGTCTTGATCATACTTTGCGATTCTATAGAGATAATACATCACTAGCTCTTTTGAAGTTAGCTTTCCAGATTCCATTTCATTTTGAATATCTTGAATTGTTAATTCCTTTTTTAAGATTGAATTAAACTGAATTTCCATTTATATTCTCCCTTATATGAACTTTTTTAACATATACCCCTTACTTTTTCAATTTTTCATCTCAACACATCCTAAATTAATATCCCTTTAAAGAAATTCAATATCCTTATTTAAACACCTTTAATTTCCCGAAAAATAAAAAAAAGTCTGAAACGGATTAACCTTCGCTTCAGACTCTTACATTACTGTGCGTATACTTCATCTAATAAATGTAAAAACTCACCTTGTTTCCCAGCTAATTCAGGGCATTTTGCAATATCAACCCATTCATAGCAAAATACTAATCCTTTATCTTCCTCACCAGCACTTACAATATGTTCCCAAGTATCCTTTACATCTGTTAGTAAAGTTACATGAAAAAAGTGGCGTTTTTCATACTCCTGCTTTTCTTTCATATGTATAATGTAATCTGCTAAAAACCGCTCTATGCATAAATGACGCAATCCGGATTCTTCCTGTACTTCACGCAATATAGCAGCTTCTAACGTTTCACCTTCATCAACCGTCCCCCCTGGCACTTGAATACCAGCTTCATGTATATCACGATGTTTAAAAACAAGTAATTGCATAACCCCCTCTTTTTCTCTTGTAATATATGCATGTACTTTTTTCTTATATAACATCGTCATTGTACATCTCTCCCCTCAATTGTTCACTCTGTTACTTCTTCAAGCGTCAGTTGATTATCATACAAATATGTAGCTTGTGGATTTCCCACATACCTTACGTGCCATGGTTCATACCGATAGCCCGTAATCGTTTCTTTCGCTTTTGTGTATCGAACCACAAAACCAAATTTATGGGCATTTTCAGAAAGCCACTGACCTTCTTTCGTTTCCCCAAAAACTGTCTCTAACTGAAATTTAGCAGATTGAGACGTAATATCCATAGCTAGTCCAGTTTGATGCTCACTTGTGCCAGGAACCGCGCTAGACATTGCTGTTTTTGCTTCCCCGTCTTGTTTTTTATACATCGTATTTAATGCTTTTTGTCGATCAAAAGATCTAAATCCAGAAACTGCAAAAAGAAAAATACGCTCGTTGTCAGCCTGCTGAAACATATCCTCAAGCGCCCTCGCTGCCTCTTTTCTCATCTTTTTCTTTTCTTGATCACCTTCACTAGAGTAGCGCACTTTCGGAATAACTAAATCTGGCGGTCTATACCCATCTGGTAAACGCCTACTTTTATTTACAAGTACAAGCATTGAATTCGGATTATTAATTACCGCAATATCCCCATCCATATTAGCAATCGTTTCTTTCGCTTTCGGAAATATGCTATTTACACTTACTTCCCGCGCCTGCTTATCCTTATACATTTTATAATTGATTCCTGCTACTCCAATAATAATTATTGCAGCTACAATACCAAGTAGTGCCCATCTTTTTTTCATATAACGACCTCTTATTTTAATAATTTGGCCATTTCATACTCATCGATGCCCTTTCCATCGATAATAAGAGCAGCTTTTTTGACACCTTCTTTCTCAAATCCAGCTTTTTTATATAGTGCCTGAGCTCTTGTATTGTGGGCCATTACTGTTAATTCTAAACGCCATACATCATGTAATTTTGCCCACTTCTCAACCTCTTTAAACAATCTCGTCCCAATACCTCGCCCGTTATACTCTTGCAAAATACCAATTACAATGGTTGCCACATGCCTCTTTCTTTGAATGTTATTTCCATTCACTAATATAAAACCTACTATCCTCTCATCTTCAACTGCTACAAATATTGTTGCATATTCATTTTCTATAAAGCGATGGATCATTTTTTCTTGTTGCTCAGCTGTAGTTTTTCTTTCTCCTGGTTCATATAACATAAACTTCGTTTCTTCATCTAATTGCTTACTTAATTGCAAAAATGATGATGTATCTTCTATTTCGATCTCCCTAATCACTTCAATCACCCTACCAGTTTCATAATAAAAAGTTTTCCTTATAAAAAGATTTTCTCTACTTTCCTGAAAATCCCTTTGTAAATCTCCTACTATAAATTGACAAATTTCGATATTACTATAACAACGACAAATTATGTCTATTCTGTGACATCTCATCATTACAAAGAAAAAACGCAAGCATTACACTTACGTTTTTCCAAGATTGAAGTGAGCTAATAATTATCGATAGATGTCCTGGCTAATTCACGTTTCACTTTATCCATTCACTTTTTCTGCCTGCCAAAAATATTCACCAAATGCTTTAGCAAGTGCATCAATTGATCGATTCAATTCTTCCTCCGTATTATCTACACCGCCAACTTCTATTAATATCGCTTGTCCTGATAGGTCTTGATTATAGATTCCATTTCCTGTCTGGAACCCTTTTTGAATGACCCCACGGCTCACTCCTGGATATTTCTTATTAATCGCCTCATGTAAAGCTGTCGCTAATTGTAAGTTTTTTTCATAGTTTTTATTTCCTTTTCCTACTACAAATGCAAGCTTTGCATATGATTTATCTCCAATTGTTTTTGTCGTTACATTCTTTCGGGCACTATCACGATGCAAATCAAAAAAGTATTGAAGATCTTTATTTCCAGCCATAGCTTGCTGCACAATTTCTCGTGACATTTTATACGAACTATTACTGTTTAAACCTTTACTTATTAACTTTTGACCAACATCACTCTTATCGTTAGTAGCTCCAATCCCTTCACCTTCTAGTTGTTCACGGAAACGATCTCCTAATATAGAAATATTCGACACAGAACTCGTTGCTTTATTCGGATTCGGGTCATTCGTTAAGTTAAGTAAAGGTAAATAAGATTCCCAGCTATGTGTATGATAAATAAACGCAACTTGTCTCTTCCCAGTCGTTTGGGACGGCTGTTTTTTCTCTTTATTCGTATCTTGTTTAGGTGCTTGTCCAGTTCCACTAGTCCGTTCCTTCACTACTTCTTCAAGAGGAACACTCGACTCTATCGGTAAGTTAGAATAATTTGTACCCTCACCCGCAATAACAATTTCTGTATCGTACTTACCAAATCCCGGGAGCTCTTTCCCGACAAAACTGCGTACATCATTAAAGCGAATATTTGTAGCCATAGAAAAGAGAAAAGAAGAAATTGAAAAATCTTGATTCAAATTTCGATACTCCTGTGTAAAATAATGATTCTCTTTTCCAAGTACATACATGTAACCATTCATCGATAACTCATTTAACCAATTATATAAATACGTTGACTTTGTCTCTTTCATAGAGGTTACCATCAGACTAATAAGAAAAAAAGTCGCTAGCACTGTAGTAATAACAAATAAAACTAACTTACGCATATTTGTAAACTTCATAAAAAAAAAGCCCCGATTCATACTATCACCTCTCTATTTCAAGTTATGTACAAGCCCTAGAGAATAGACCGTTAAAATTTCGGCTATATTGTTAATGAGGTGAAATGAATTGAAGCTATTAATAGGAATATTACCAATCGCTCTATCATTCATTTTTTATTTGTCCGCTAAGCAACCAAAAATCTCTATTGTGCTACATATTTCTGCGTACTTGGCACTATATGTACTTGGTACAATTATTTCCATTAATATATACGATGTTTTAATACAAGATTTAGTTTTCATGACGAGCATTCATGGAATTTTACTGAATCCATTTTTCCTTATTGCAGGAGCGTATATAGGAACATACACTTTGTACCTACTTTTTTCTCACATTATTATGAAAATAAAAAATGGAGCGTAACGAAATGCAACCACCATTTATCTGTCATACATGCAAAAAAAGAATTGTGAGAAAGAAAGACCTTATTACAGCCACATGGTACTTCCGCTTTTATTTATTTCACAGTGATTGTTTTAAACGACAGCAAGTGTTTATCTCACGATTTCTCCCTGTGAATACACTTTTCAATTTCTTTCTTATTATATATGGACTTATTTTTGGCAGTATTCTTATGATTACAGAACCATCTATTATTTGGCTGACTTTCTTTTTTCCCATTTTTTATCGGTTTCTTTCTTATTATTATGTTGAACGTTTTTTCTCTACATAACGCGCAGACTGACCTCTCGGAATACTTAAACATTCCCACTCATTTTCTTTTAACATCTTCCCAATGTAAATAATCTGACCAATATGCAATGCATAATGAGAAATTTGCCTTTCAATTGCTTGCATGACAGTATGTACTTCACCGCGAATGTATACCGTCTTCAATAAGTGTTCCGGCGTTAAAGTATTCATCGTATTAAAAACATATTTCCATCCTTCTTGCCAAGCTATAAGGGCTTCTTCTTTTGAATGATAGCATCCTTCAAATTCACCATCTCGATTACGATCTGTTTTTTCACCATCAGACGTTAAAAAATCCGTCCATCTAGAACGCATATTACCGTGCAGATGCTTAATAATAATCGCTATACTATTTGTTTCTTCATGAGAAGACCATTGTATTTGTTCATATGATAATTGAGAAAGTGCCAGTTCTCCTTGTTTCTTTATTGCTTTAAAGTTCGAAATCGCACATTGTAAATATTCTCGTCCGATATCCATATTAGTTCCTACCTTCACCCTAGCTAATTTTCGTTCCATTTGGCAATTCCATATTAGGCTGAAGCAACACAACATCATCAGCTTCAGGAACGCCGCCAAGCACAAGCACTTCTGATTTGAATCCAGCTACACGCTTTGGTGGAAAGTTTACAACAGCAACGATTTGTTGACCGATTAACTCTTCTGGCCTATACCTTTTCGTAATTTGAGCACTTGACTGCTTTATCCCGATTTCTCCAAAATCTATTGCTAGTTTAATCGCTGGTACTCTCGCTTCTTTAAATTCCTCTGCATGTATTACAGTTCCAATTCTCAAATCCAAATTTAAAAAATCTTCAAAATTAGCCATTTATCATTCCTCCCAAGTTATTACTTAGACAAAATACAAAAATCCCCTTCAAAAAAAGAAAGGTGCCTAAGCACCTTTCTTTTGTAATTCACTTGGTTCATTTGATTTATAGAAGAAGAAACCGAGAATCCCGCCAATACATGATGGAATTAACCATCCGATTCCTTCGTTATATAACGGTAACATTTGTAGTACATTAGAAATCGCGTCAATTTTAATTTTCGCACTTTCTAAACCGTTAAAGAAACTAATTAACAATGCACCTAAAATAGCTCCAATATAAATTGTATTACGCTTCCCAATCCACTTATGGAAATACGAAAGTACGATTAATACAATTGCAACTGGATAAATGATCATTAACACAGGTAATGTTACTGCGATTAATTGTGTTAAACCTAGGTTAGATACAATTAAACTAAATACACATACCATTGTTACAATCGTTTTATGCGAAAATTTCGGGAATAAGTTTGTAAAGAAACCTGCACACGCAGATGTTAACCCAACAGAAGTTGTTAAACAAGCGAGTATAATAACAAGCCCTAATAAAATTTTACCACTCGTCCCATATAGCTCATTTACAACATTCGTTAAAATAAGGCCACCGTTTTCTGAGATACCAAGCGATGTACTTGTTGAACCAAGATAAGCAAGTGATAAATAAATTAACGTTAAACCAAGTACAGCAATAATACCTGATACTACTGTTATTTTTGCAATTTGACTACTCTCTTTTATCCCTTTAGAGCGGATAACTTGTACAACGACAATTCCGAATATGAGCGCGCTAATTGCATCCATCGTTAAATATCCTTGAATAAATCCACCAAAGAAAGCATTTTCTTTGTAAGCAGCTAGCGGCGCAGCTGGCTCTCCAATTGGATCAATAATTGCCTTTCCGACAATAACAGCAACAATTAATACTAATAATGGTGTAAGAAACTTTCCGAACCAATCCACTAATTTAGATGGATTTAATGATAAATACCACGTTATTCCGAAGAAAACTATCGTGAAAAGAAATAGCATGTACCACTCTGAAACCATTGCCTCTGATAAAAACGGCTTCATACCCATTTCAAACGAAACAGCTCCAGTACGAGGAATCGCGAAAAATGGTCCAATTGCTAAATAACTAATCAATGGGAAAATAAACGCAAATATAGGGTGGACTCTAGAAGATAGCGCTTTCAAGTCCCCCTCTACAAACGCGACAGCTGTTACAGCTAGTAGGGGTAATCCGACTCCCGTTACAAGGAATCCTATTGTAGCAATCCAAACATTCTCTCCTGCTTGTTGACCTAAAACTGGCGGAAAAATTAAATTTCCTGCTCCTAAAAATAATGCAAATAGCATTAAACCAATTGCTACCGTATCACCTGGCCTTAAACGTCCCTTCATGCTCTTCATTTGCATAGCACTTTTTCATTGTTTATCTCTATATTTTACAATATGCTATGCATCCTCCTCTCTGCTCAAGATGATAAAATATGCCCCTTACAAAGCAGTGTCTTTCTCCATAATTTCTCCATTCCCCTTATTTTTACTCTAATCATTAATACAATTATTATTTTGAATTTTGATTTTTTTGAATTTTTAAATCATTAGAGTGTTATTACGTGGAGTGTAGATGTCAGACCTCTTTGTTTTTATCACACATATAGTAACATATTTAGTTGCAAAATAAAAACATATTTTCAAATTGATTTTTTTGAAAATCGAAATTATCTACATTTTTTATTCTCTTACACAAATATTGTTACAATCTCACCTATTATTCGATTGTTATTTTCAAATAACTTTATACACGTAACATACAAAAGCCATCTAATATATAATTAGATGGCTTTTGTATGTTACTCTATCGTTTCAACTTCACGTGGATTTTTCATCTCTTCCACATACACAACTCTAAATCCGTGATCTTCTAAATCTTTCAATAATGTCTCTAATTCACCGTCGTTAAACTCTTCTCCTAATGTAAACATAATTCTACGAACTAATAAGGCATCATTATCAAAAGTCATCAAACTTTGAATACCAGTGTATTTCTTTAAAACTGTCGATAATTTTTGGATTGCTCCATTATAGTCTTGCGTTCCAATCATGACAGAGTATTTACTAGAGTGAACGCCCCATGCATCCTCTAATAACTCAAAAACTTTTTTATGCGTTAAAATTCCAAGGAAAACCCCTTTTTCATCAACTACTGATAAATAAGGCAATTTTTTTATTGTAAAAAATACTTTAAAGAAAGATGAATCTTCTCTCACAAATCCTTCTTTATCGTTTAATAATTGTATTACACTCTCATCAAGTGATCCTTTATATTCTAAAATATCTACTTTATATATATTCCCTAAAAATTTCTCTTTTTTTTCATCTAAAACTGGTACACAGCGATACCCCGTTTTATTTAAATGCTCTAACGCTTCCCCAATCGTAATCGAACTTGAGCACAGTAAAACTTCCCTTTTCGGCACGTAATTCCCTTTAATCCTCATAAAAAGCCTCCTTATGTTAAAATACTTTCTGTGCCATAACTATATTATATTTTCAGAAAAAAATAAATAATTTATTTTATTTTTCTGAAAATTATTCATTTTCTTGTCATAATTTATTCATGAATCCTTCACTTGTATATTTTTGCTATCAAATCTTCTCTCTGAATTACTAAATGAAAAATATATTGTAACTTCTTTCAAAAAAAGCTAAAATAAGAATAAGAATTTTCTGAATATTCTAAGAGTAGGTGGTTATATGTCCTTATTACGCTCACATATATGTAAATTTATAATTGGTGTTATTGTTATTTTTGCCATAAGTCCTATTCCAGCTCTTTTTATTACACACAATTACTCTTATCAAAATGGATTTATTAGCATTTTTCAAAACTTCGCACAGCTTTCTTCTATATCAATTCCAAAGGTTGATTGGATGCATGAATCTATCTTTTTCTCAGCAAACCAAATGATACATACTTCTAATCATTCAACACCATTATTCCCTTACATATGGGAAATATATTTTATATCGATTGTTCGTTTTACTTTTACCCTTGCGATCGGATTTTTCATAAGTTTGGGTATCGGCCATTTATTTTTCAAAGTACCTAACTCGTTTAAAAAGTTTACTACTGTATTGAAATGGATACCTTACTCTTTTTGCACTGTAGTATTACAATGTTCAGTCTTATTACTACTTCTATACATCGCACAATTTATAAACCTTCCTTACTACTCATCATTTATCATCGTATGTAGTACTTCCATGATTATCGTTATGCAAGCAGTAAAAAAATGGATTCCTTTCTTAAAAAACACAAATGAATATGAAATAAAACATGATTCTTTTCTTGTAGACACATTGTTTTTAGCGCTTACTTCAAATCATAAATCAATTTTAGGTTCCATTATTCTTTCATTCGTTTTTATGGAATGCGTTTTTCATGCAAATGGCCTGTTACAATTTATCGTTCAATTTGGCGGAAATTCACCCATAATTGTTACAATCGGCTTATTACTACTCTATATCCCATATAGCATACTTTCTTTCCTTCAAACACTATGGACCACAAACTACTCCAAGCAACAGTCATACACTTTAACGAGAAGTGTTCCAAAACCTTAATTTAAAATAACCCTCTATAATCTAAAAGTAGGGGGTTATTCCTTTTGTATAGCGGACAAAATAACAGCAAATTCAAAAACTATTACAGAAACATACCAATATTTACCCTTTTCCTTTGACTATTCTTTTCATTTGGATTTATTATAAAAGTATAACATAATTGCAGGAGGTGACATCTTTATTCCAAACCTTGGAATGGAGAACACGCTTGGACATATTAAATATTTTTCTCATCTTTGTACTTATTCTTATTTCTGGCTTTTTCGTTGCATCAGAATTCGCTGTTGTAAAAGTACGAAAAAGTCGAATTGACCAACTTGCAAATGAAGGTAATAAACAAGCTTTAGCTGCAAGAAGCGTCCTATCTAATTTAGATGTTTATTTATCAGCTTGTCAGCTCGGAATTACAATCACTTCTTTAGGGCTTGGTTGGCTTGGTGAACCGACTGTGGAACATATACTACGACCGCTCTTTGAAAAAATTAATATTACTGGAACAATGGCTAACACTTTATCTTTTGTTATTGCTTTTAGTGTTATTACATTTTTCCACGTTGTATTAGGTGAATTAGTTCCAAAGTCTTTCGCAATTCAAAAAGCAGAAGCAATCACACTCAAATTTGCAAGACCGCTTATTTTATTTGATAAAATTATGTATCCATTCATTTGGCTACTCAATAGTACAGCTATATTTTTCACAAAACTACTCGGATTAGAACCTGCGAAGGAAAGTGAACTTGCTCATTCTGAAGAGGAATTGCGACTCATTTTAGGTGAAAGTTTTAAAAGCGGTGAAATAAACCAAACCGAATATAAATATGTAAATAACATTTTTGAATTTGATGATCGAGTTGCGAAAGAAATTATGGTTCCTCGTACCGAAATGATTTGCTTGTCTACTGAAAATACGTTAGAAGAAAATATGGATATCGTCGCTACTGAAAAATATACACGCTATCCAATCATTGAAAAAGATAAAGATGATATCATCGGGATGATCAATACGAAAGAAGTATTCCATGATCAAACGAAAGGTATTTATAAACCACTTGAATCTTATATACATCCTGTTCTAACTGTATTTGAAACAGTTCCAATTCGTAAAACGTTAGTCCACCTTCAAAAAAATCGCGTTCAGATGGCAATCGTTATGGATGAATATGGTGGTACTGCCGGACTTTTAACGATGGAAGATATTCTTGAAGAAATCATTGGAGAAATTCAAGATGAATTCGATGCTGATGAATCACCTATGATTGAAAAGCGTACACCTAAGCTTACTGTTTTAGATGGAAAAGTGCTTATTTCTGAAGTAAATGATATGTTTGGCCTACATATTGATGATAGTGATTTAGATACAATCGGAGGATGGCTTCTCTCTCAAGCAGTTGACTTAAATATTGAAGCTGGCTATTCCATTGAATATGCTGGTTTTCAATTTAAAGTATTAGAACTTGATGGACATCAAGTCAAAAAAGTTGCTGTACATAAACTAGATATTAAAAAGGAGCTATAAAGTGACTGTTTTATTAACAATTTGTATCATTGCCTGTTTCGTTGTTTCATTTCTCGCCTTTATTTATCCAATTATCCCTGGCATACTAGCTGTTTGGGCTGGATATTTGATTTACCATTTCGGTATAAATGGAAGCGAATTAACAACTTCTTTTTGGATTATTCAAGTCATTTTCACTCTTTTCATTTTCGTTGCTGATTTTATTGCAAATGGATATTTCTTAAAAAAATACGGTAGTTCTAAATGGGGCGAACGTGTCGGAATGATTTCTATCATTGTCGGCTCGTTCTTCTTCCCGCCATTCGGACTTATTATCATACCGTTTTTATCAGTATTTATAACAGAACTAGTACATAAAAAAGCGCCAAAAGATGCCTTTCTAGTTGGAGTCGCTACTGTAGTTGGTTTTTTAAGCAGTACAGTAGCGAAAGCAATTCTCCAAATCATTATGATTATCATCTTCTTGTGTTATATCATCTTTTAACCATCCCGACTTCGGGATGGTTTTTTAATATGCAATACCTACTCGACTATTTTCATATATGTTTTTCTTACATAGATCCCATGCAAAGTGTGCTGTATCACCCACTGTAATTTTTGATCCACCTTCTGGCAATATATCTTTTTCAGTTCGATATACCTCTGTCGCCTCACCATCTATTAAATGTGTCGGACAAACAACTGTCCAACATAAATCATTACTATTACTTAGTACTTTATATGCAGCCAAATGATCTTCCGCTGCCGTTGTCGTTTTCCTTTTTGATTCCGGTGATTGAAAACGATATAAATTTAGATCTGTTCTTGCTTGTAAAATACCAGCTGTTCCTATTGTTATGATTCTACGAATCCCTTCTTCTTCCATTTTCTTTATAATTTGTGGCATACTCTTCGCTAATGTTCCATTTTGATCCGTTCCAAGTGCACTAATTACTATATCGCTTCCTTCTATCGCTTTCTTTATATCATTTTCGTTCAATACATTCCCTTCTATCACTCTTAACCTTTCATGTTGTATTTCTATTCTATTTAAATCACGCGCTAATGCAGTCACTTCAGCTGAATCCTTTAATGCTAAATTAATTATGTTTGAACCTACTCGTCCTGTTGCTCCCAATATACATACTTTCATTTGTTTTCCCCCTCTTTCATTCTCTTTCTATTTTTCAATAATCTCAGTCAATTTACAACAAAAAGCTTCCTCATATATAAGAGGAAGCTTTATTATTACTTTATTTCTTTTCTTTAGAATCAGTAGACTTCTCGGTTCCGCTTGTTTCTTTATCCTTTTTGTCCTCTTGTTGTGTTGTTGTGTCGTCTTCTTTCTTCTTGTCCTCACCTTTACTACAACCTACCATTAATAAAGAACTTGCAAGTGCCATAGCAGTTAATGATTTAACCCATTTGTTCATTTGCGTTTCCTCCTTGTGATAGAATATGTACAACCTCATATTACTCTCTATTTTTAAAGGAGAGATTGAAAAACAGTAAATATACGGTAAATTTTTGTAAATTTTCCGATAACAAAACCTAATTTTAATTTATATATTTCATTTCCAATCGATACACAATAAAACTAGTTTTTTTCTCTCAATGGACGTAAAAAAACTAAGGCGCATACCATTTCGCCTTAGTTTCTCATGCAAACTTTTCATTTTCATATAGATGTGTAATCTTATATTCCTTCTTCATAACATATTGCCACACACTATAAGCGTAACGGTTCATTTTCAAGAAACAATTTTCCAAAAATGAGCGAAACTCTGGATTAGCAACTTCCACTGCAACTTGAGCAAACTTTAACGCTAACCGTTTTAAATACGAAATATAACAAGTTGCAATATAAATATCTCCTGTATATTTACTATCGGTTTCCTTTTCCATTTCATGAAAATGAAATGCAATCGGTTCACAAGTTATATGCTGTACATTCTCTCCTTCTTGAAAATTCACTTGTTCATTATAAGCTTGCAACATATATGGTAAGTGATGCTGTAATAGCTCCTTTAATTCTCCGTCTCTTACTTCTCCTGTATACTCCCCAACCTTATTTATAAGCATATAACTATACCTCATTAATTCTTTCATACAATCCATGAAAGTGCCTCCCTTCTTTTTGTCTATATGCTATAAATATGATGCTATAACATTTGCTATTCTTGCTAAAAACCAATCCCATTTACTTATTTTCTCAAAATCTTCTTCCGAAAATCTTTTTGATTTATGAAAGTCTTCTTTTAATCGGTTCCATACGTCCGCTGTTACTCCCTTATCATAGATAATACAATTAGACTCCGTATTTAAATAAAAACTTCTATTATCAAAGTTTGCGGTACCAATATCAACAATTTCCCCATCAATGATTGTTACTTTCCCATGAAAAAAACCATTCTGATATTGATAAATCTCCGCTCCAGCATGTAACATATCTTTCAAATATGGATAGGCAGCTTGTTTTAACAATACGGCATCACTTTTAAATGGCACGAGAATTTTTACATTAACACCACGATTTAATGCAGCTTTTAACTCTTTCACCATTTCTTTACTTGGTACAAAATATGGTGTAGCGATAATTAAAGACTTTTTAGACTTTTTTAAAAGTGCCCCATACTTTTCCCATAAGCCTTTTCCATTTGAAAATAAATATTGATATTTCACATTCCCTAATGTAGGTATACTTTCATGTATAGGCATTTTTTCTCCTGTATCTTCTTTCCAATCTTCGGCGAACTTTCTTTCCATATCCGCTGCACCCTCACCATGGATGCGCACGTGATAATCACGCCATGGCCCAAACTTTGGATTTTGTCCAAGGTACTCCTTTCCGATATTAAAGCCACCGACGTATGATACCTTTCCATCTATCGTAACAATACGTCTATGATTCCGTTGATGCAAAGAATAGAACAAATTTTTCAGCTTCGGTTTTTTACTAAATGTAAACTTCACACCGTTTTCCTTTAATCGGCTAATTACCTTTTTCTTCAGCTTATATCCACCTATCCGATCGACTGACAATTTCACTTCTACTCCGCTAGATGCTTTTTTCTCTAATAACTGTAAAAACTCTTGGCTTATTTCATCTTTTCCTACAATATAAAAATGGATATATATATACTTTTCTGCATCGTTTATATCCTCAAATAATTTTCTATATAACTCTTCACCGTTCGTATATAATTGAAATTCACCTAATCGAACTTGTCCTAATTCATATTCACTAGCCATTTCCTTCCCCATTTCCACATCGATGTTCATCCAAATGAATACACCTATTAAACAAAGGGTTATAGCGAAAAAGTGCTTCATGGATAAATTCCTTTCTCCACTTACTGTTATTTCTATATCTTCCCTTTTTTATTACATTATCAT
This sequence comes from Bacillus cereus group sp. MYBKT14-1, assembly GCF_051915185.1. Taxonomy (NCBI): domain Bacteria; kingdom Bacillati; phylum Bacillota; class Bacilli; order Caryophanales; family Bacillaceae; genus Bacillus; species Bacillus cereus group sp. MYBKT14-1. The sequence continues at coordinate 169,465 of NZ_JBQAEF010000002.1, forward strand.
TCAAGAAAATATGTCATTGCATGATATATGTCCATATCAAACAATAGCTCATTTGCATATTGTATGTTGTATCTTAAAATAAAAGGAGGAAATAACAATGGGCTTCGCACATGGTAATGGATTTGCGCTATTAGTCGTATTATTTATCCTCTTAATCATCGTCGGTGCTGCTTGCTTCTGCTAAGTAGCTACTGTCATATGATATGTGGATGAAAAAACTATAAAAGCGGACACCTATTTTTAGGTGTCCGCTTTTCATTTTAAAACCATTTCCGACTGCTATAGTAACTTAAATAGCTAAATATTCATCTCAAAAGGTTAACAATGTGGCTACTTTCTTACTCTCTGCCTTACGTATATGACGCTGTTCTGCACGTAACACAGCAATACGATGTAATTCTTTCTCTTCTTCTGTTTCAGGGATAACACGCGGTACTGGAACTGGATTATTTTCCTTACTAAGTGCCACAAAAGTAACGAATGACGTTGCCGCTATACGCTTCTCACCTGAAATTAAATCTTCAGCTACTACCTTCACAAACACTTCCATCGAAGTTCTTCCCGTCCAAATTACGAAAGATTCATAACTAACACAATCTGAAGAACGAACAGGATGTAAGAAATCGACCCAGTCCATAGATGCTGTGACACATTCCTTTCTCGAATGTCTGGATGCTGAAATAGAAGCAACCATATCCATCTCCGCTAATATCTTCCCACCAAATAGCGTGTTATGATCATTTAAATCTGTTGGGAATACTCGGCTCGTTTTGAACACCCTTGACTCATTGGCTGTTTTCCCCTTTACTTCTGTCATTGTTATCACCCCTTTAATGATTTATCCCTAATATTTCAATAATCACTATACTAAATGAACTACACGTTTAATATTAACAACATTCAGAACTTTTAGTCCACAAAAAAGAACCGATTTTATCAATCGGCTCCTCTAAATACATATTGTTCTTTCGGCTGTTCAACTTTATTCCATTTTGTTACTTCTAATACAGGAATATTCGCATGAAACGGCTGATAAAACTCAGTAGTTATCTCTCCTTCTACTTGAATCCAGTCATCATTTTTCCACTCTACGCCTTCTGGCTTTTTCACTAACATACCATACACACCAGAATCTGCTACGCAATGTATAATACCGAAACGGAATAAGAAGTATTGTTCTTTTTTAGAAGAATCATCCCTAAAAACAAACCCTTTAAAAGATAATTTTTTCCCAGTAAACTCGCCAGGATAATTATAAATTGTTTCCATACCCTTTAGGAAGTCTTCATCTTTCAAATTAATATTGTCTTTCGTAACAAACTCTTTCTTCCCTTTTTCCATTACACCACGGTATCCTTCTTTCCCGTAATAAATGCTCGTATCAGGTCTTAGAAATTGTCTTGTCATAAATGGATCCTTACTTTCTGCTTGTGCAACAGGAAAGTGAAATCCTTTCGCTTTAACAATATCCGAATCTAACGTCGCAATTGGGAAAAATAACCCTGAGATAATTGGAAAACAAAATAATGAGTATGAAAATGCTTTTTTCCACCATGTATTCTCATCTTTTGAATGATCATGCCCGCAATGGCTATGGTCACAACTACAATCATTTTTCTCTTTTTCCTTTTGGTGCTCTTTTTGGAAAACGACGATAATTTGTACAATCGTTAAGAAACCTAAAATAATTGCCGCTGTTGTTGATAAATAGGCATACTTCATATTGATATACTTCGTAATGTTACCGGAAATATGAAGCTGCGCAATTAATATTGTAAAACCTAATAATATATATGCTCGAAACATAACCTACCACCCCATCGCATAAATGAGTAGTGAGCTTGCATAAACAACAAGAGTAACTGTAACTATAACAACAATTACAAATTTAGTTTTAAATGTCGCAAGCATCATAAACATATTTTTAATATCCACCATCGGTCCGTAAACGAGGAACGCGACAAGTGAAGCTGTTGAAAACGTACTTTGGAACGAAGAAGCGATAAATGCATCTGCCTCTGAACAAAGTGATAATATATAAGCAAGTCCCATCATAACAGCTGATGAAGAAAACGGACCTTGTCCAATAGCAAGAAGTGTTGAAGTTTGTACAAACGTTTGTACCGCTGCTGCAATTAACGCACCTAGTACTAAATATTTTCCCATTGAGAAGAATTCCTCAACAGCGTGTGTACATACATCCCACATTTTTTTACGCAGTGGACGCTTATTATTCACTTCTGGGAAGTGATCATCTCTTAATTGATGTTCTTTAAACATAAAGGATAATATAATTCCAACGATAATGGCTACGATAATCGCTACAATAGAACGATACCATACCATGTGCATACTACTCCCAAAGGCAACATAAGTAGCAAATAATACAACTGGATTAATAATAGGTCCAGTTAACATAAATGCAATCCCTGCGTATGGTGGAACGCCTTTTCCAATTAATCGTCTTACAATCGGAACAATTCCACATTCACAACCTGGAAACAACATGCCTAAAAAAGTAGCTAATAAAACAGACAGAAATCGGTTCTTCGGCATCCATTTTGCCACCATATCTTCTGTCACGAACATTTGAATGAATCCTGAAATAAATACACCAATGAGCACGAAAGGAAGTGCTTCGATCAATATGGAGATAAAAATTGTATTCATTTGCAGGAATGCTTTCGGTAATTGAAACAATTCCATGATGTATTTCCTCCAACTTTTCATTAACAATATGTAATTTTAACCCCATTTCATTAATTGAACAAGGTTTATATGGCATACATACCCTTTATATACATTACATTGTACAAGTTATATTCTATTCAAAATTTGAGATTTCATAGCAAAAAAGCTGCTCTAGCGTAGTTATATAACTATGCTAGAGCAGCTTTCTTATCGTTAAAAGTAACGTTTCTTCCAAAAAACAAAAGCTAACGTGAAAGATAGTGTTACACATATGATGAGTACAATTACAAAACCGTGTGCTTCCCCTTCAAACGGAACCTTTACGTTCATTCCAAAGAAACTAGAAACCATAGTCGGTAAAGATAAAATGATGGTAATTGACGTTAACAGTTTCATAACACTATTTAAATTATTTGATATAACGGAGCTAAAAGTATTCATCATTCCACTTAAAATGTGACTATATATTTCCGCCATTTCAATAGCCTGTTTATTTTCAATTAATACATCTTCTAATAAATCTTGATCGTCTTCATACATTTTTAAAAATGTACTATTACGCATTAACTTTTGAATTACAATTTTATTAGCCTTTAATGACGTTGTAAAGTATACTAAACTTTTCTCAAGGCCTAACAATGTGAAAATCTCTTTATTTTTCATTGACTGATTTAATTGATGCTCTAAATCAATTGTTTTTCGATTTATTTGCTTTAAGTATCTTAAATAATAAGTAGAAATCGTATATAAGAGCTGAAGTGCAAAGCGCGTCTTCTTAAACGTATAAAATTCTTTAATACGTTGATTAATAAAACGTTCAAAAATTGGATTCTCTTCTAAGCAGATTGTAACAAAACAATCCGGCATCACAATCATACCTATTGGAATCGTGTCATAAATCGAATTTCCTTCTTCGTCATGTCTAACTGTCGGAATATCCACGATAATTAAAGTATTATTGTCTTCCTTTTCAATACGAGAGCGTTCTTCATCATCCAAAGGGTCTTTAATGAAATCTAAGTCTACATTTAAAGTTTGTACTAGATATTGAATTTCTTCTTCTGTTGGATGAAGTACATTAATCCAGCACCCCTTTTGCATTTCCTCAATCTCTTGTAGTTTTCCGTTTCGGTCTGTTAAATATATATTTAACATACTATCACCCCGATTCTTTTTACATGTAGGAATCTACCTCTCTTAAATCACAGTTTTTAAACCGCCATTCTCAGCATATGAAACATACGTTTAAATTTCAATAGAAAAATTATTTTGAAAACGTTTTTATAGGAAAAATATTATAAAGTGAAACTTTAATCAGTAGGTGGCTTTATCCCCCGCTGATTATTAGCCCTCACAAATCGGGCTTTTACGGGTAGCCCGCCCCCCAACCAAACTTCTTTTCTTTCGCTGTATTTTGAGGTGAGGGTCTCAATGCCCGTTAAAGCGGGCTAAACATAGAAAAAGACAGAGTGCTCTCTGCCTTAAAAGCTTATGTTGCCTTTATAACATATTTAGAAAGCATCCACAAGTTAAACCCGACTGAAATCGTATAGCCCGCGTATGTTGAAATGATAAAACTTACATAATCGAAATACGGAAGCAATACAATATTTAAAACTATCTTTACAATAATTCCAATCACTAGTCCTAGCACCGTCTTCTGCTGTTGATTGATTCCTTGTAGCATAGCAGCCGTTACTGTAAAAAGAGAAAATAGTATGCAAGCAGGAGCATAATACTGTAAAATGATTCTCCCCATCTCTGGATCATTTCCAGCACCGAATAAAAGAGTATATACAGGTTTGGCTAACACCATCATTCCAATTGCCGCCGGTACCGTAATCGCTACTACTAATACATTTGTTCTCGTAAAATGTTTGTACAATAGCTTCGTATTTCCTGCTGTGTAAGCTTTCGTCATCTCTGGTACGAGAGACATACTAAAAGCTGTCGCAACGGATACCGGGATAAGCACAACCATTTGAACAAGACCAATTATCGCATTAATTTTTTCCGCTTCTCCTTGCATATATCCTATTTGTATAAGTAGTTTATTAATTGTAAATGTATCAATCGTCTGATACAACGGAATTGCTAAGCCCACCACAACAAAAGGAATAGAATATGTAAAGAGCTCCTTATACAATGAGAAAAAAGATTTCGTTGTTTGTGGTATACTTTCCATCTCTTTTTTCTTTAAGTGCCTTCTCCTTCTTATATAATACGCACTTAAAGCAGTTAATCCACCTACAGCTCCCATAAATGCACCGAACGTTGAAATACCAACCGCTAGCGAAACAGAAGCTTTTAAAACATATAAAACAACAAAGCTTCCTATTAAAATGGTTAAAACCCGAAAAAATTGCTCTACAACTACACTTAATGCAGAAGGCCCCATCGATTGGAATCCTTGAAAGAAGCCCCTTAATAAACTCATTACTGGCACAAGTATTAACGCAAAACTTACAATTCGAATATTAGTAGTAACCGCTCCTACACTATTCCCCGTTTGATCATTCCCATCGATGACAAGTTTAGCTAAATGCGGAGCTAGCATATATAACGTAAAACACGAAATGACTCCCATTATAAACATAAACACGATTCCACTTTTCAACACTCTCTTAACCGTATGATAATCATTCAGTTGATCATATTTTGATACCATCTTTGAAACAGCTAGCGGTAATCCCATTGTTGCTATACTGAGCATGATGGTATAAGGACGATATGCATATGTGTATAGAACGTAACCACTCGTACCGACCATCGCTGTAAATGGTATAACATATATAAACCCTAACATTTTTGATATCATCGTTGCCATCGTTAAAAATATCGTTCCACGTATAAACGGTGACCCTTTCATCACATTCCTCCGCTACGCTTTATTATTACACATTATGGACAACTCCTTTTCTTTAGAACCGAAACAAACAAAAAAAGCCAATGAAAAATCATTGACTTTAACGCGCTGCTTTTTTCTTTTTGAAATATTTTAAACCAAAGTATAGAGCAATAAAAAGAACAGCTCCTATAATTATGTAATGTGTGTAATCAGATGCATACTCTTTAATTTGTCGCCAATTCCCACCAAGTTTTTCACCTAAGTATATAAATAGAATTGACCATGGAATGATCGCTACAACCGTATAAAGTGTAAATAGTTTTAATGGCATCTTAGCTAGTCCTGCTGGAATAGAGATCGCATGACGTACTACTGGGATAAAGCGCGCAGAAAATATTACGCCTGCTCCATAACGCTTAAACCAACCTTCCGCTATGTCTAAATGATGTTTATTAATAAGTAGATATTTCCCATATTTCTCTACAACCGGACGCCCTCCGTAGTATCCAAGCCAGTATAAAAAGATTTGCGCTAAAGTACCACCAATCGTTCCGGCGATAACTGCACCCACAAAACTAATTTTACCATTCGCTACTAAAAAGCCAGCATACGAAAGTACAATTTCACTCGGGATTACTTCAATCATTAAAGCAAGAGCTACTCCAAAGTAACCTAAGCTTGCAAAAAATTGCAATAACTGATCTATTATGTTTGCTAACATGTTCTTTTTTATCTCCTTTTTTCTTCACATACCATCCCATTATTACATAAAGGCTGCAATCTGCCAATATCTTCATTTTAACAATATGTACAATTCAAGCAGGATTAATCTATTAATTTCTCTTTCTGCGGGTCTTTCATGTAGGCAAACATCTCTTTAATTTGGCCTTCTGTATTTCTAGCAATTGATAAATTAGGCAATTCATTTTCATCAAAAAACTCCACCTCTTCTGTTTCAATGCTAGTTTTCTTTTCTCCACCAATAATCTCGCATCCAATGAAAATCTTATATACATGCGTCGCCGATGGAGAGGGTTGATGTTTTTCTTTATCAAATATAGCTAGTAACTTAAAATGATCTACCTCATAACCAGTCTCTTCGAAAACCTCTTTTGCTACAACTTCGGTTGGCGTATAACCGACATCAGCCCATCCACCTGGCAATGCCCATTTCCCATCGCTTTTTTCTTTCACAAATAATAACTTTTCATTTTGAAAAACAACCGCTCTTATATCAACTTTAGGTGTTTGATAGCCTGTCTCACTTGCAAATAATTTCTCTACGACTTCCCAATCTGTTTTCGTGTAATGTGACATCATTGAAATAGAAATATCTCGTAATTGCTGGAAACGCTCAATATCATACACATCCTTAGAATACGTTAAACCCGCTTGAGCTATAGATTGTATTTGTTTTACCCAATCAATCCATTTAATCGTCATATATCCGCATCCCCATTCTCTATCAAATATATTACTTCATTTTTATTGATACATCTTTATTATACAAAAAAAAGAGATTGATAACGTTTCAATCTCTTTCAAAATTAATCTAATTCATGTAAGTGGTCTTGTATATACTTTCTTCTTTTATTTATATATTCATAAATCATATCAGCCTCTTGATCAAATGTTTCTAATTTTTCTTTCATGTATGGATCTTGTAGTAAATATGGGCGAATCAATTCACACAACCCTTCTACTTTCGGCCTCATAAACGAAACTGTGAATTGATTTTCTAATATTTCTTCTAAAATACTTCGATACTGCTTTCTAAATGCAGGTATGTCTAGCAATCTTGCACTTAACGTATTATACCCTTGAATGCGAATATATTCATGATTAAGTGGTCTCCCTTGTACATCTCGCCCCCAAGTCGCATCATAATCCCACGGTATAACTTCAAATAAATTTGTTTCATCGTTATGATATAGTGCATAGTTATGAACGAAACCATCAAAGTTTTGCGTAAAAATAACTCCTGCTAACCATCGTAAATATTTATCTACATGTAGAAACTTCCCAATCTCTTTTTCATAGGCTTCCCTCGTCAAAGTATTCGCTTGAAATACAAATTCACTCAGTTGTTCTTCACTATTTTTATTCGAATATTTAAATTCATAACCCGCAAAGAGCTCTGTCTTAACATCTTTATCCCGTTCACTCATCAATGAAAAATTCGCATCATCATCTATCGCATAATAAATAGAACCACTCGGTAATCCTCTATTTTTCAAAAAATTTTCATCAACCGATTCTAACTGTAAATACACACCTTGAATTTGACCATTAATTTTTATAAATACATGTTGTGATTTTGGCGAAAGTACACCAATATCATGAAAAAAATCTAAAGATAATTTATTTCGTATGAGAGACGGATCCATAAACTCCGAATTCAAATGAAACTCTTTCGCACCTTGAAATTTTTTAGGCTTATAAAACATAACATGATAAGACTTTTTCTCAAATTCGCGAATATGAGCTCCTCGGTATACGATATCAATATCATACTTCTTTTTTCCATAAGTTAATTTTGCTGGCACTGGACTATCTGACCAAATGTCCTTTTTCAATTCCACTAAGTACATTGGATGAACAAAAAAATCATATGAAGGCAGCATGTTTTCTCATCCCTTCTCAGTTCTCTTCATTCAATGTATGCGCCTTGTCTTGTCCATACATCCGCAATCATCTATTTATATAAAATTACACTCTTGTCCTGTTCAGAAAGATGCCTACATACATATCATGTTAAGGAAAAAGAATACCTTTTCACTTTAATACATGATAAGGAGGATTTCTATGAAACGTGATATTAGAAAAGCTGTTGAAGAAATCAAAAGTGCTGGGATGGAGGATTTCTTACACCAAGATCCAAGTACTTTTGAATGCGATGATGATTGCTCTTCAAAAGTTGAATGTAGCGATGATTGTAATTGCCCAAGAACAAGATGTACTCGTGTGAAACATTGTACATTTGTTACAAAATGTACTCATGTAAAAAAATGGACATTTGTTACGAAATGTACTCGCGTACGCGTTCAAAAATGGACGTTTGTTACGAAAGTAACACGTAGAAAAGAATGCGTTTTAGTTACAAAACGTACGCGTAGAAAACATTGTACATTCGTTACAAAATGTGTGCGCTTTGAAAAGAAATTTTACTGGACTAAACGATGTTACTGTAAAAAATGCGAGTTCTTCCCTAACGGACACGGTGGCTCTTGCGATGATTCATGTGATCATGGTAAAGACTGTCACGATAGCGGACACAAATGGAATAATTGCAAAGGCGGCGGACATAAATTCCCATCTTGCAAAAATAAGAAATTCGATCATTTCTGGTATAAAAAACGTAACTGCTAGTTTTTACACCACCAAAAAAAGGCCGTTTTGCGGCCTTTTTTACATTTATTGAAAGTGACTTATATCTGCAAATTGCTTCACTTTACCATTACCCTCTTCAAATTCTATTATGCTCAAACTGGCACCATGCATAAATGGATCATCCCACACATTTTCTATTTCAATTCCCGCGAAATGCCCCACAAGTAATTTTGCTGCTGCTGCATGAGAAACAATCAATATGTTTTGTCCTTTATGCTTCTCTAAAAGAAGCTGCATCCCTTCAATTACTCTTTCATAAACGGCCTCAAAATTTTCGCCTGATGTTGACTGAAAAAGATGTGGCTCATTCCAAAATAGATGTACTTCTTCTGGAAATTGCTTTTCTATATCCGCAATTGTTTGTCCTTCCCATATACCCATGTTGATTTCATAGAAATGCTCATCCGCTATAATAGGTATATCACGTTCCCCCTTTATTAACTCTGCCGTATGAAGTGTTCTTTCGCTCGGACTACTATAGATCGCATGGATTGGTAAATCTTTCATTCGATTCCCTAATTGTTTCGCCTGAACTATACCATTTTCAGTTAAAGCAGAATTTTTCCGTCCCTGCATTCGCTTCGCTACATTCCACTCTGTTTCACCATGCCTTGTTACATATATAGTTGTTTTCATTTCTTACTCCCCCTCACCATGTTGGTCGTATTTCCCACGGTTCAACTCTCCCTACAATCCACTCCGCTCGTTTACTTTCAATCCCTTTTATAACTCCATCAGCTATCTCTTCATGCGTAAGCCATCTTCCATATGTATCTTCTAAAATAAAACCTAAAATAATTCTATGATACATACATCGCGTACTCCCTATTTTTTGTGCAGGCATACGTGATGCTTTACTACCTAAAATATGAAATAAACTATATGTTTTAGACGACAAATCTAGTTCTTTACAAATATTTGATAGTGTATGCTTTACACTTGTGTGTACCCATGCAACAACTAATGTGATCGGACCATTTTTCTTAATTGTACTTTTAATAGCTAGCTTTACATCTTCATCATTATGATAATCTAACGAAAGGCATGTAATATTTTCTGGTGCAGAACTCATCCGCTTAACATTTTCTAATTTCACTTCATCTCGCCCGATAATAGAAACATAAAATCCTTTCTCACAAAACCACATAGAAACTTTCTTTAGCATTCCTGTTCCACCAATTACAAGTGCATGCAAATGCTATCCCTCCCTAATAAAATGTCATATGAGGTTTCTCATCTCTATAATAATTTAAACGGTCTTGCAGTGTCCCTGAGTGAAACTCAAATTTATGACCGTCAGGATCAACAAAGTATATAGATTCGCAATCTCTGACATCACGTTCTCTTCCTTTTAAAATATGAACATCATTTTCTTCTAATCGCTGTATTAGACATTTAAAGTCTTCTTGTTCAACAGAAAATGCAATGTGCGTATAAGATTGATGAATCTCATTTCTCGAAATATGCGTCTCTTCATTAAGCGCTATCCATACTCCACATATGTTAAAATAAGCCAATTTTCTTCCTTTAACTAATAATTCTCCTTCTAATACCTTTTCATAAAACATAATAGAGTTTTCTAAATTAGATACCGAAAAACAAATATGATTGATTCCCCTTAACAACTATAATTCCTCCTTATACAAATAAAAGATGAGCGAAAATTCACTCATCTTTTATTATACTATTTTTTTGTAATATATGCCCATTTATAACTGAAGTCCCCGCCAAACGTATGGTTAGCAATACCTTTTACAAACGGCTTCTCTAAATAAGCTGTACTTTGTTGGTAAGTAGGAGAAATTGCTGCGTCTTGACCAATTAAGATTTTTTCAGCTTCCGCAAGTGCATTCCAGCGTGCTTTATCATCTTTTAATAGCTCTCCTTTTGATTTCGCTACTAAATCATCATACTTCGGATTAGAATAATCCATTTCATTAAATGAGCTTCCAGTAACAAACATATCAATATAAGTCATTGGATCCGGATAATCAGGGCTCCATGCAGATAATGAGAATTCGTATTGGAATTTCTTTTCTAAATCTAGCTTCTGCTTGTATGGTTGCTGTTTCAAATTTACTTTAATACCAGGCAAGTTTTTCTCTAGTTCTTCCTTAATAAAGTCGCCTACTTTTTTACGGCTACCGTTATCATCGTTTAGTAATTCAACCGTAATTGTATCTTGACCAAGCTCTTTCTTCGCTTCTTCCCATAATTTTTTTGCTTTCTCTGCATTATCTTTACTATCACGGAAGTTTTTATTTACAGAGCGGAAATCTTTTCCATCCGGACCTGTCGTGAATTTTTCAGGTACTAAGAAATATGCTGGCAATGAACCGTCATTTAAAATGACATCAGCAATTCCTTTTTTATCGTATGCTAAATCAATCGCTTCACGTACTTTTTGGTTTTTAAATGTTGCATTTTTTTGGTTAAAACGCAAGAAATATATGCGTGGATCTAACTTCGTTTTAAATTCATCTGGCTTATTCTTTTTATATTTATCAACAAATTCAGAAGTTAAAATAACTCGATCTGCTTGATCACTATCATATAAATTTACTCCCGTGCTTGTTTCCTTCACAATACTTACATTAATTTCGTCTAATTTTACAGTATCTTTATCCCAATAATTAGGATTTTTCTTCAACTGATAATTTTGTTCATGTTTCCATTGACTCATTGTAAATGGTCCATTATATAATAATTTATCTGCTTCTAATCCGTATTTATCTCCTTGCTCTTTCACATATTTTTCATTTAATGGGAAAAATGTAGGGAACGACGTAAGCTCAAGAAAATAAGGTGCTGGTTGCTCTAATTCTACTACCAACGTTTTATCATCCTTCGCTTTAACACCCAATTGATCTGCTGGTAATTCACCTTTATTTACTTTCTGTGCATTTTTCACATCAAATAAAATGAATGCATATTCTGCCGCTAATGCTTTATCTAATGTACGTTGCCATGCATATACAAAATCTTGTGCTCGAACTGGATCACCATTTGACCATTTCGCATCACGTAATTCAAATGTATATGTCTTTTTATCTTCACTAATCTTCACATCTTTTGCCATACCTGGTGTTGGTTTATTATCTTTATCTAGACGATATAAACCTTCCATTGCATTTACAAATACACGGAAAGATACAGAATCTGTTGATTTAGATGTATCCATTGAAGGAATTTCAGCTGTTTCTAGCAAATTTAAAACTTGTTTATCGGCCATTCCCTTATTCGATTCTTTCTTCGTTGTCGAAGCCTTCTCACCATTCCCACATCCTGCAACCAATACACTCGTCGTTAACGCAAGTGCAGCAATTGTTGTTGTCTTTCTCTTCATTCTTCCTTCCCCCAATCTATATGTATAAGTTAAATCCTATATAATATATTTCATTATACAAAAGATTCTGATTATTTTAAATATTTATTTTAACAAACATAGAAAAAAGCGATCGGAAATTTCTTTCCAGCCGCTTTCTTGAATAGCATTTACTTGTAATCCATCCTCTATATCAAATGGATTTTGAACTTTAAATATTTCTTCCATCAGCTTCAAAAACTCTTCTTCAGTTTTAGATTCACCATTAATCATAAGTGAGTATGGTTCCACTTCACCTAATTTATAATCGACAACAAATTGAATCTTCACCTTTTGTCTTGGCATTCCGGTGTTATATCCTTGGAATTCTACTAATTCTAACCCTTCCGTTCCACGATAATATATCCAACCTGAATTTTGAAAATAATTTTCGAAAGATTCACCTATTGAAAAGAAAGGATATTCATAAAGCGAGCTTGTACGAACCTTTTGAATAACGTCTCGATCAGTCGGAAAAAAGAAATGGCTAAAAAATATGCTAGCAACTGCTAAAATAGTAACAATTGTCGCTCCCATTTTGCTCGTTCCGCCGCTATCATTGATTAGATAGTTTTCAACTGATTTATCTTTTATTTCTCTTGCTTTTATTCGGTATATACGTCTTTCCGCAAATTGATAGTATAATCCATTTGCAAAAATCCCCATTCCAAACAGAATAAAAATGAGTAATAAAAACGTAAGAGGCACCATATTAATGATTGGCAACGCTACATTAAATCCCATATAATACGAAAACGCATCACACGCTACTAATAACAACATAAATAAAGCAGCTGGTACATAATACTTACGATATCCTAGCCAGCCTATATTGAAGACAGCAGCCCAACCATTCCAGCTCCACCTAGCAATCCGCTTATTCTCAAGATCCCATTTCCTTTTGTAATACGGATATTGTCTCCCTACATATACTTCCAGTTCTTTATCTATTAACGAGCTACCTTCCTCTTGTTCATTATCCAAGTTTCGCTGACAACTTGCACAATTTAACTGTTCCTCCTCGCAAGGTTGCCCACAATTTATACATTTCAAAACAATCCCTCTTCCCATCCATACGTCATTTCAAAATACCTTCGTGTTTTAATAACCACTCTTTCCTCCATAAACCACCAGCATATCCAACAAGCTTTCCACTCTTTCCTATTACACGGTGACATGGAACAATTATTGAAATTGGATTCCGACTATTTGCCCCTCCTATTGCCCGTACAGCTTTTATATTTCCAACTTTCTCTGCAATATCTAAATATGAAGCACTTACGCCGTATGGAATAGTATAAAGTGCATCCCATACATTTTTTTGAAATGCTGTTCCCTCCGCAGACAGCGGGACCGTAAACTCTTTTCTTTTCCCTTTAAAATATTCATCTAACTCATTTATACATTGTTCTATCATTTCATTTTTATTTTCTTCTTGTCGTTCATCAACAAATATAACAGACGTAATTCCTTCTTGATTCGCTGTAATTTCAAGCAAACCTACTTCGCTTTCATAATAAGCCTGGTACATATGCCATCCTCCAATTCAGTTCATATTAGTCATTGTAACACGAATATACAAAATTTTTCGTATAAGCGTTTTATTAGAGAAACAAAAAAGAGAATGGTAAAATATAAGAAAATTCAATCAAGGAGGCTATTTGATGAATTCCAAGCTTTTTTCACCTTATACAATTAAGAACGTTACACTAAAAAATCGTATCGTTATGTCGCCTATGTGTATGTATTCATCGGGGAATGAGGATGGCCGCGTTACGAATTTTCATCTCATTCATTATGGAACTCGCGCTGCTGGCCAAGTAGGTTTAGTTATGGTTGAAGCAACTGCGGTGTTAGCTGAAGGACGAATTTCTAACAAAGACTTAGGTATTTGGGATGACAACCTAATTGAAGGCTTACATAAAACGACTACTTTTATACATGATAACGGCGCAAAAGCTGCCATTCAACTCGCTCACGCCGGAAGAAAAGCAGAATTAGAAACAGATGCGTTAGCTCCTTCAGCCATTCCATTTAATGAAACAATGAAAATGCCAATAGAAATGAGCAAACACCAAATTAAAAATACTGTATTAGCTTTTCAGCAAGCTGCAGTACGATCAAAACAAGCTGGATTTGATGTTATTGAAATACATGGCGCTCACGGTTACCTTATCAATGAATTCCTATCACCACTTACTAATAAACGGACGGATGAATACGGCGGCTCACCTGAAAACCGCTATCGTTTCTTACGCGAAATCATTGACTCGATAAATGAAGTTTGGAACGGACCGTTATTTGTCCGTATTTCAGCAAATGATTATCATCCTGAAGGGTTAACAGTTCAAGATTATGTTCAGTATACAAAATGGATGAAAGAACAGGGAATAGATTTAATCGATTGTAGTTCTGGTGCAGTTGTACCAGCACATATTGATGTGTATCCTGGTTACCAAGTACAATACGCCAAACATATTAAAGAGCATGCTAACATTGCAACTGGTGCAGTTGGATTAATTACGACTGGAGTACAAGCAGAGCAAATTTTAAACAATAACGAAGCAGATTTAATTTTTATCGGACGTGAGTTACTTCGCAATCCGTACTTCCCGAGAATAGCGGCAAATGAACTTGGCTTTGAATTGCAAGAACCTCACCAATATAAGCGAGCACCAGGAAAAATTCATACGAATAAATAAAACCGAGAAGTCATTCTTCTCGGTTTTATTTATTCTATCGTTGTAATTTCATTTGAATTATAAGTATGGATACCCGATTCTTCTCGCAGCGCGGTTATATACATCCCTTTCGCCACATCTTTAGCTGAAATTGGTTTATATTTTTTGAAAGCCCCTTTAAAGATAAACGGAATAATACGAGATAATTTTTCAGCCATTCGTTCGCCGAAACGAAATTCTTGTCGATTTCCTACTAATAATGATGGTCTAAAAATGTGAATACCACCGATCACTAACTTTTGCAATTCTTCTTCCATTTTTCCTTTCACTTGTGAATAAAAGAAAAATGATTTAGGATTCGCTCCCATTGAGGACACGACAAGGAAATTTTGTACCCCTTGTTTTTCAGCTAAACACGCAGCTCGTAACGTATATTCATAATCTACTTTTTTAAAATTTGCTTTTGTTTTTGCTTTTTTTATTGTTGTTCCTAAGCAACTAAAAACATCATCCACAGCAAAGAACTCTTTATATTCCTCTAATACCGAAAAATCAACTTGTTTCTGCTGTAACTTCTCATGTTGCAATTGCATTGGCTCTCTTACAAAAATAGTAACCGAATCGTAGTAATCTGATTCAAGTAATAGACGCGTTATCTCTTGTCCAACTAAACCACTTGCACCAAGTATTAACGCTGTTCGCTTATTCATATATGCATATACCTCTTATTTTACTTTTCTCTCCTTCAGTAAAATACAACCTTTAGGAGTTTCCTGCTCTTATTTTACCACAAGTAAAACACTATGCGTACGCATAGTGCTTTACTCACTCTTTTTTCTCATCTCTCTCTTGTAATTTCGTTATTGTTGTAGCGTCCCCTAAATTACTTATTAATCTTCTTAAAAAAATTAATACGAAAGATAATGGCAATACTACCGCTAATATTAATAAAATAGCTTCCATTAAGTAACCCAAGCACTCATCCCCCTCTTTACCTCCTTTTCAATATATGAAAACAGCGTTGTCACATATGCATGCATTTGCAAAAATAATACACCTATATTTGACAACTTTATAACAAAAACAAATCGTAATGATTATTATTTATTGCAACTTTATTAAAGATGTATTATACTAAGTTCGCAAACTAAAACGTAATTATTCCGTTTTGTATTAAAATGATATTTTTCTTCTATAATTGGGGAAAATATATCCGTAAAAAAGAAAAGAGGAGAACTTCATGCCTAAAAGATTGACTATATTTTCATTCTTACTTATTTTTACCTTAATTTTCGCTGGCTGCTCAAATAAAAAAGAAAGTAATGCCAAGAAAGATGGAAAGCTAACAGTTTATACAACGATTTTCCCACTTGCTGATTTCGCAAAGAAAATTGGTGGCGACTATGTAAATGTTGAAGCAATTTACCCACCTGGTGCAGATTCACATACATTTGAACCAAGTCAAAAACAAACAGTACAAGTTGCAAAAGCCGATTTATTTGTTTATAACGGCGCTGAATTAGAACCATTTGCTGAAAAAATGGAAAAAACATTACAAAAAGAAAATGTTAAAATTGTAAATGCATCTAAAGGTATTGAGCTTCGTGCTTCTACTGAAGAAGAGCATCATGATCATGGAGATGGCCATAAAGAAGATGAACATCATCATGATAAAGACCCGCATGTTTGGTTAGATCCTACTCTAGCAATGAAACAGGCAGAAAAAATTAAAAATGCACTTGTAGAATTACAACCTGAACATAAACAAGAATTCGAAAAAAACTTTGCAGCACTTCAAACTAAATTTACTGATTTAGACGATGGATTTAAGGCAGCTGTAGCGAACGCAAAAACGAAAGAAATTTTAGTTTCTCATGCTGCCTATGGTTACTGGGAACAACGATACGGCCTAAAACAAATTCCTATCGCTGGAATTTCAGCTTCTGATGAACCATCTCAAAAGCAGCTTGCTGACATTACAAAAACAGTAAAAGAACATAATCTAAAATATATTTTATTTGAAACATTCTCGACTCCAAAAGTAGCTTCTGTAATTCAAAAAGAAACAGGTACAAAAGTTTTACGCTTAAATCACTTAGCTACTATTTCTGAAGATGATGCAAAAAATAATAAAGATTACTTCACTTTAATGGAAGAAAACGTAAATACATTGAAAGAAGCAACAAACTAATCCATTATATTTTCTAGGCAGCTGAATCTGTTATTCAGCTGCCTTTTTATGTATTTATCCTTGACTTGACCAAAATAACAAGTAAAATTATCCATATTAGCTTGAAAGCTATATTAATTTAGAAGGTGAGTTGGAATTATGAATCTTCACATTTGTGAAGTAACAGCAAAAAATTGGCGTTCAGTAGTTGCTTTAGACGTCGCAAAAGATCAGCAACAATTTATTGAAAGTAACGCGTTTTCTTTAGCAGAATCATTATATGAAGGAAACGGAACGTCAGTAGGTTTATATGATGGCGAAACACTTGTAGGATACGCAATGTATGGATGGTATTCAGTAAAACATAAAAGTGTATGGCTCGATCGCTTTATGATTGACCAACAATATCAAGGAAAAGGATACGCAAAACGTTTCCTTCGCTTACTCATTCAATTCTTACAAGAAAAATTTGAATGTAAAATAATTTACTTAAGTTTACATCCAGACAACAAACTTGCAATGGGACTGTATGAATCATTTGGTTTCCGCTTAAATGGGGATATTGATGATGAAGGTCCAGTTGTAGGTGTTGTAATGGAGTTACTAATAGACGAAAATACAAGCCTGTGAAAACAGGCTTTTTATTATACAGTTATCAATTTTTAGTTTCTTTCCCTTATTTAATTCTGTTTTACAATCTAATAGAGTGCTCATAAAAAATAAGCCTACAATTTACGCAGACTTATTTCACACACTCCTCGAAATGTTCTTGGAACCACTCTTTATTAATATCTCTTCCGATAAAAACTACTTCACTTACTCGCTCTTCTCCCTCTTGCCACTCTCTATCGTACGAAGCAGCAAATAACGTATGTACACCTTGGAAAACGATACGTTTATCTACTCCATCTATCGATAAAATTCCTTTGTAACGATATAAATATTCCCCTAGCTCTTGAACGACAGCTGACATCCACTCATTAAGCTTTTGTAAATCCAGCGGACGTTCTTCACGTAATACAAATGATTTCACACCTTCTAAGTGGTTATGTTCTTTATGAGGGTAAATTTGCAACTTATCTTTCGTTTTAAACGTTTGGATTTGTAATAAAGATGGTATATCTACCTCACAGTTAGTCGCCTCAATTAACTTTGCAGTCGGGTTAATTCCTTGAATTTCATGCAAGAGATTTTCTTTCTCATTCTCTTCAATTAAATCTAATTTATTTACTAAAACGACATCAGCAAACGCAATTTGCTCTTTTGCTTCTAATCCTTTTTCAAAATGTTTATGTATATGATAACTATCTACTACCGTTACAACACCGTTAATTTGGTAAGCAGATTGAATGACTGGATCTAAAAAGAATGTTTGAATAATCGGGCCTGGATTTGCAAGGCCAGTCGTTTCAATTACTAAACCATCAAAATCCATTTTCCCTTCCGCTTTTACGTCCAGTAACTGTTTTAAAGCAACGAGTAAATCTTCACGTACAGTACAGCATAAACAGCCATTTGTCATTTCCATAATTTCTTCTTCCACATTCATAATCAACTGATTATCAATGCCAATTTGCCCTATTTCATTTACAATCACCGCTAATTTCTTACCGTGATTTTCTGATAAAATACGATTTAATAATGTCGTTTTCCCAGATCCAAGAAAACCAGTTAATATTGTTACTGGAATCATTTCGTACATCTCCTTCTAGCTATATGTTTCTACATTATAACATATAGAGAAAATCGTTTTTGTAGCAAAACATATTTATTGTTTGTACGCCCCTCTAACTATATAATAATATGTAGTAAGAAAGCCTTTTCAAAATAATAATCATTCATCAAGGGGGTACTTATAATGGAGCGAGTTCAAATGGCTGAAACGCTAGAATTTTCTCGTATTATTCAAGGATTTTGGCGTTTAGCAGAATGGAATATGACAAAACAAGAATTACTTTCTTTCATTGAAGATTGTATGGATATGGGAATTACTACTTTTGATCACGCTGATATTTACGGCGGATATACGTGTGAAGGGTTATTTGGCGAAGCTTTACAATTAAAGCCTTCCTTACGAGAAAACATGCAAATTATTACAAAGTGTGGAATCGCTCCCCCATCACCGAAATTTCCAGAACGATATGTTGCTCACTACAATACTAGTACAGAGCATATTATGCAAAGTGTAGAAGCATCACTTAACAACTTACATACAGATTATATTGACGTATTACTTATTCATCGTCCCGACCCTTTTATGGATCCAAATGAAGTGGCAAAAGCCTTTTCACAATTAAAACAAGAAGGAAAAGTTCGTCACTTCGGTGTATCTAACTTCTTACCTTCACAATTTAATATGTTAAGTTCGTACTTAGATTTTCCACTTATTACGAACCAAATTGAAGTTTCTGCATTGCAGCTTGAGCATTTTGAAAAAGGAACAATTGACTTATGCCAAGAAAAACGAATCAATCCAATGATTTGGTCACCTCTTGCTGGTGGTGAGATCTTTACTGGTCAATCAGAACGTGCTGTACGTGTACGCGAAACTGTGCAAAAAGTTGCTACTGAGCTAGGTGTTTCTAATATCGATACGGTTATGTATGCTTGGTTACTTGCTCATCCAGCTAATATGATGCCAATCGTTGGCTCAGGTAAATTAGATCGCGTAAAAACAGCTGCTCTTGCTACAAACGTTAACTTAGATCGTCAACAATGGTTTACAATTTTCGAAAGCTCTAATGGGCATCCTGTACCATAATGCATAAAAAGAAGAGCTGTTTTCTTACAGCTCTTCTTTTTCATATGTATTTCTAGTCATGGCAAATACACACATATCCCTTAATCCGTTTCCATCTACCGCAACACTCGCACTTTCTAACGTACCTTCTAACTTAAAGCCTAATTTCTCAGGTATCGCTCTACTCTTCTTATTTAAAGAATCACAACGAATTTCTACACGGTTTGCTTTCAATTCAGAAAAAGCGTAATCCGTTATACCTTTCGCAGCCTCTACCATATAGCCTTTTCCGCTAAACCTTGTATCAATCCAATATCCGATTTCAAATTGAGGTATATCCCAATTAATACGATGTAATCCGGCTGAAGCAATAAATTCACCTGTTTCTTTCGAAAATACTAGTAATCTTAAATCCTCACGTTGCAAAAATTGAATATGTGATTTTCTAATACTTTCTTCTATTTCTTGCTCTGTTTGCTCTTTTTGTGCAAACACCATCCAAGGTTTCAGTTCTTGTATTGAAGCCTGAATTGCATCATATACAACTTTACCATCTCCTGGTTTCGGCATTCGAATAAAAAGCCTGTCAGTATAAAATTCAGAAGGAAAATCGAATAATAACGGATTCACTGTAAACACTCCCCATAATTCTTTTATATATAATAATATCCATCTCAATTTATATAGTAAAGAATTTTCTGAATTAAAAACCTTTTACTCATTCACTTCCGCCGCTACACGAATTCCAGATTCAATCGCACCTTGAATCCATCCGTGATATAGCGTTGTATGATCTCCAGCGAAGAATATTCTCCCCTCTGGTTTGACAATCGCTGGTTGCAGCTCAGATTCTTGACCTGCTTGAAAAAGTGCAAATCCTCCAAGCGCATACGGATCCAATGTCCAGCTTTTTGATATTCCAGATATAAACTCATCATACACTTGACCACCTAATATTGTTGCTAAGTTGTGTAATGCGTAATAAATACGATCACCTTTCGATAAACCATCCCATAACAATGCGTCATAAGACCATGTATAGCTACCTAACATCATAGCCGGTCCTTTCTCACCAATTCCATAACTTGGATAATAGGCATAACGAATTGGCAAATCTGTTATAATTCTGCCACCTAATTGTCCTTGTTCTTCCCAAAATCGGCTTTTAAATTGAATTCCTATTTTCGTCGCAGGCATATAATGTAATTCACGAATTGCTTTCCATTTTTCATGAGATATAGAATCAAACGGATCTACTTCTACAAAACGCATTGTCGAAAACGGAATGGTAACAATAACTAAATCTCCTGTAATACTGCTATATTCAAAAGTTTCCTCGTTCCGATAGAAAGCTGTCACACCATTATCGTGTTGATGTAACTTCATTAATTTTTGATTATATATAATATTTTCTTCTAATTGCGGTAAAAATGACTTTGGTAATCTATCATTCCCGCCCACAATTTCACAAAATCCGCTCTCCTCTTGCATAATGTATAGAAAGCGTAAAGTCTCTACAAACGACCGTTCTAAAAAACCTTCTAGATCTAATAGAACACCGATCATCTCAATTGTTACTGGCGAAAAGTAAGTATTATACTGATAAGGATGATACTTCAAAAATTGTCCTGTGGAATATCTCCCAAAATCCTTTACTACAACGTCCCAATTTTTTTCTGGGTTCTTTTTTATAAAATTTATAATGGGCTGTACCGCTAACAATAATAATTCCTCTGACGTTTTTCCAACTTCATTCATTTCCACAGGATATCTTAGAATACTTGGATCTTTTTCATATTGTTTTAACGTCGTTTTCCGTCCATTTACGTATATAATATCCGTCTCATTCCTATTAATAAAAGGTCTCACCTGTAGCCCAAATTTTCTTATATATGTCATCGTTAATGTATGCGAATATGGAATCCTCATTGCTCCAACATCTAAATATAATCCGGTATCTTCCATTCTAACCGTTTCTATACGGCCACCTACCCGGTTATTTGCTTCAAAAATTTTCACATCATGTCCTGCAGCCTTTAATAAAGAAGCTGAAACTAACCCAGCCATACCAGCTCCCACTACAATAATTTGTTTTGGGCTTATCGTCTTCTTCAATCCTTTATCTATAACTTTTAACGCTTCATCCATTTCAGTGTTATACATTATATCTTTCTGCACAATTCCACCCCTTACTTCATCAAATGGACGTTAGTGGTTTAATGCATTTTATTCATACATCCCCATAAACATAACATCATTGCAATTTGAATATTCACTAAAAGTACATAAGAGACAGATCTCACATTTCTTTATACTTCGTATAATATAGCAACTGCAAAGAAGGAGTGGTTAAAAATGAAACATACTTATGACTACCATGCTACAAAAAAACATTTAGAATTAAAGAAACAAAACTTATGTAAAAAACTTAACAATATGACACTATCTGAAAAAGAACGTGAACAACTAAAACGTGAAATTGACAACTATGAATATATTTTAAATCTAGTCGAAATGAATCATTATGAACGCGGATTTTCTCGTTAAAAGCGGAAATAAGATTATCCGCTTTTCATTTTGAGCATTTCACTACGCATTTTTCATAAGTAAATATATAATAGGATGTACATTAAGATTGAGAGGTATATTCTATGATCAAGTTAAGTGTATTAGACCAATCACCTATTTCAGATGGTAGCACAGCAGCCCAAGCTTTTTCACATACAGTTACGCTTGCACAAGAAGTTGAAAAACTCGGATTCACACGTTTTTGGGTATCCGAACATCATAATTCCGTAAGCTTAGCTGGTTCAAGTCCAGAAATACTTATTTCTCATATTGCCGCGAAAACGGACCGTATTAGAGTCGGTTCAGGTGGTGTTATGTTACCGCATTATAGCCCATATAAAGTCGCTGAGAATTTCCGTGTTCTAGAAGCACTGTATCCGAACCGCATCGATCTCGGTGTTGGTAGAGCTCCTGGTGGTATGCCAATAGCAACTCGCGCACTTCAAGAAGGGAAAATGGTCTCACTTGATCAATATCCAGAACAAATTGCAGATGTTGCAATGTACTTACATGATCAAGTACCAGAAAACCATCACTATGCAAACTTAAAAGCCACTCCAGTTATCCCAACGTCTCCTGAAATGTGGATGCTCGGTTCTAGCGGAGAGAGCGCTAAAATTGCTGCAAACAACGGAGCTTCTTTCGCATTTGCGCAATTTATTAATGGCTTCGGAGGCCCTGAAGTTATGAGGGCTTACCAAGAACAATATCAGCCTTCATTTTTAGGAGATAAGCCTAATTCAATCGTTGCCATTTTTGTTATATGCGGAGAAACAAATGAAGAAGCGGAAAAAATTGCTTCTAGTTTAGATTTATCAATCTTATTATTAGAGCAAGGAAAACGAACTACTGGTACACCTTCTATTGAAACTGCTCAAAATTATTCATACAGCGCTTATGATTTATTCCGTATAAAAGAAAATCGTCAACGTATGATTGTTGGTGATCCGTCTTCTGTAAAAGAAAAAATAATAAACTTAAGCAAAGCATACAATACTGACGAATTTATGATTGTCACGATTACTCATCAATTTGAACATAAATTAAAGTCTTATCGCTTATTAGCAAATGCTTTTAATTTATAATTCTAAAAAGAGATGCATCACATATGATGCATCTCTTTTTCTTACTACTTATTGTTTTCATTTCCTATATATTCAATAGCTTCTTTTAATAGCTCTTCAAAGTTAATAGGATAATCATGATCTAAGTCAGGCACAACTTTATACTTATGTTCTATATTCTTCTCTCTTAATAGTTGTACAAATTGCTGCGTGGATTCGAAACAATCTTCATCTTGATCCCCGCATACTATATATCCTTTTATATGTTTATCCTGCAGCACTCTTAGCAACTCATCCCATTCTTCAATCTCGGGAAGCCATGGTGCCATAAAAACAAAACCATCAACCTCTATATCTTTTTGCAAAATCGTATATAAAGCTACTCTTGCCCCTGCAGAAAAACCACCAATGATTACATTTTCTACTGTATGGTTTTCTATAAACTTATTGTAATGCCCTTTTAATTCTTCTTTCCCTCTCTCTATATCATCCCAAACAAATCCATCTAAAAACTGAATTTGTGAAGACTGTGGTAAAGCTAACGTGTAATCTTGTTTCAAAACTGATTTCCAATATGGCTCTACTATTTGAATATTTTCTTGGTCACCGTGCAATGTAAGTAGTAGATTTCCTTCTTTCTTGCTGTATATATATTTCACATCTGGTCTTTCCTTTTTATGTGCTAATTCTTCTCTTTCTTTACATAATTGCACCATTGTATGAAATTCTTCAAATTTATGTAGTGATTTTAAATCTTCGTCGGAAATTAAATACTCATTTCCATACCAGAATCCCTTTTCTATAATGGCCTCTCTCATTAAATGTAATGCTTCTTTTTCAAGTCCCGATGCACTTGCGAGTGCATACTTAAAATTATATATTTGCGCCTCATTCCCTATTACACCTGTAGCGTTTTCCATTATATAATTGTACGCTTCAAAACTTCCTTTATTTGCATAACAACGTAACGTTTCATTTAATAATTGAATGTAAGTCATGCTATTTTTCATGTACCAATTCCCCCGAAACCTTTTATAATATTTTTTGCGAATCTTTATACCACTTTGTATAACCCACGCTAACAATACCTTATTCTCAAAAAGATGCTTAATAGTTACTCTTCCCTGTCCAATACATTTAGTATAAATAATAATAGACTGAAAAATCAATATTTTAAAAAACAAAAAAAGACAACAATATATGTATTGTTGTTTTCATTACATCTACCCGCTCTTTTGTTTTTTTCTATCTGGTTTACTTGAAACTAAATAATGTTTTTCTGAAATATATAAGTCTCTTTTTAAGCTACGATTTAAGTAAGGTCCTAGCTTCATTCCGCATATGAGGCGATCTTCGCTACCTTCAACAATTGGGAACATTTCTTTTTCTGTTACGTATTGATCTACTGCTTTTTGTACGACATCAATTTCTTTCACTAGGCTTAAATTTTCTGCTGTATGTTCAAATACCTCAAGCGTTTCCTTCGTTATGAGAAAATCATTTGTTGGAAATGCAGGTAAATACGGTTTTAACAAATCATAATTTACTGTATAATCTTCATTTACTAATACTGTATAAACGATATTAGCATTCGTTTCTAAAAACTGAGCCATCGCTTGTTCTAATTCATCTTTCGTAATTTCCCGCTCTTCTTTTCCAGTTCTGAAAAAGCGAAACATCGCATCGCCTCCTTTTTACTATATTATAGCATAAAAGAAAACTGAAAAATCATAAAAAAACCCATTGAAATAATTTTTCAATGGGTTTCTATTATATTTATCGTTATTTTAAGAATGCACTTAGCATCCATACATGCTGTTCTAATGTTGTATGAATTGCTAACAGCATGTCAGCTGATGTTTCATCACCAGCTTCACCTGCAACTTCCATACCTTCTTTTAATTCTTGAATAAGTGCAGAATAATCATTCACTAATGTTTGCACCATTTCTTCTGCAGATTCTTTGCTTGTCCCTTCGCTGACACTAGATGTTGCGAGATATTCTTTCATTGTCGCTAATGGTTTACCTTCTAAAGCTAAAATACGTTCTGCTAACTCATCAATATACGTTCCAGCCTCATTATAAAACTCTTCAAATTTCTCATGTAATGTAAAGAAGTGTGGCCCTGTCACATACCAGTGATAATTATGTAGTTTAACATATAACACATTCCAGTTTGCTACCTGCTTGTTTAATACTTCAACAACATTTGTTTTCGTACTCATACAATCACTCCTCTTATCATTTTGTAATGTTTATCTTTTAATAACCTAATTACATTTTACCATACATTCCCTTTCCTTTCGAACAATTGGCTTATATGTAACAAAGTTTTAACACCTTTAATGCTTCCCTAATATCATTAAATTCATGTATTTTTTCAAACACTTCATACGTCTAATTGTCCAAGCTCATACATATGCATAATAGTACATCAAGCTCATCATAGTAGAAAGAGGGATAACATGGACAATCAACAATGGCAAGTAGCAAAGAAAGTAGCCGCTACTTATATCGGAACTGTCGTTGGAGCTGGATTTGCTACTGGACGAGAAATTGTTGAATTTTTCACAGTGAATGGATTATACGGGACAATTGGCATATGTGTAAGTGGATTTTTTTTTATTTGGCTTGGCACAAAGATGATGTTACTTTCATCACAAATCGGGGCATTTTCAGCGCAAGAATTTAACAAATATTTATTTGGGGATGTATTTGGGAATGTTGTAAACACATTATTATTACTCGTTTTAT
Source organism: Bacillus cereus group sp. MYBKT14-1 (assembly GCF_051915185.1). NCBI lineage: Bacteria > Bacillati > Bacillota > Bacilli > Caryophanales > Bacillaceae > Bacillus > Bacillus cereus group sp. MYBKT14-1. The sequence goes on from NZ_JBQAEF010000002.1 coordinate 195,736, forward strand.
TCGGCGTAACGAGCGTTATGTTATCAGGGGCTGGTGCAGTATTTGAAGAGCAACTTCGCTTACCAAGACAACTCGGTATTCTTATTACAGTTATCGCTTGTCTCATTATAAGTAGCCGCGGATTACAAGGTGTTTTTGAAGTAAATACACTTGTCGTACCTATTATGATGATTTTTATTATCGGACTTGCTATTACAACCTTTTTTCACGGTACACCTTCCATTAATAACACTATTCCTGCAGAGAGCTGGAATATGAAATGGATTACTAGCCCTATTACATATGTCGCCTTAAATCTTTCTCTCGCCCAAAGTGTTCTCGTCCCATTAGCCAGTGAAGTAAAAGATCGAAAAGCCATTTTTTGGGGTGGGATTTTAGGTGGTGCTGGACTTTCTTTAATTTTATTATGCAGCCATTTAGCAATCTTATCAGTCGATCAATTTTATCAATATAACATCCCAATGGCTGAAGTCATAAGAAGATTTAATGCAACTTTTCACTTCTTCTTTGTTCTCATTATTTTCGGTGAAGTTTTCACAACTTTAGTTGGTAATGTGTTCGGTATGACAAAACAGATGCAATCTATTACTGGGTGGAAAAATCACAATATTATTTTCTTCATTTTACTAATTAGTTATTGCTTTAGTTACATCGGTTACAGTGACTTACTTCACATTCTATATCCTATCATTGGATGGGTAAGTATTGTTATACTTCCAATCATTGCGTTTAAACAACTTCAAAAAACATAAAAAAGCATCCATGTTATTGGATGCTTTTTTATGTTCATTCACAATCATCACATACTTCCCAGTACGGCCCCATTTCTAATGCTAAATATGGCTTTAACTGCAACCGAATCATTCGACTAGGCATGCGCTCTAAAACAAATTGAATACCTTCTTCATCTTCGTCTAATTCAACTTTTGAAATCGCAATTCTTTGCATAGTCGTAATGGGAATTCCATCTTTATATAAAGTGATTTTCACCTCATCGTATTCATTAAAATATAATTCGACACTCATTTGATTTTTCAGTATTTCATCAACAATTTTAAATGTATTATTTTGTTCTTGGATTATATATTTCCATCCGCCTCTATCTTCTTTCGGAGCTGTTTGAAATAATGTCTCCAAATCCTCGTATAGCATAAGATAACCCCTCTCTTACTAAAAAACGATGAGTATTTTATATACCCTTTATCTCTATCACTATCCATAGCTATTGTACCATATATCACCGTTCTTACCGTATTCATTTGCTTTATACATACTTATAAAATAACTAATTCTATCTCCATTATTATGTATATTACCTCATTACTCCATACACTCTTACAAGTTCAAATAACGTCAGACTTTAATCCATGCAAATATTGTCTACTCTCTGCTTTTATTAGCTCACAGCATTCACACTTTTATATATAGTAAGACTACCACAAATAAAAAAGGAGAGTGACTTATACCACTCCCCTTAAAAGAACTTCCCTATAGCTGCTAAAACTAATACGATTATTAAAATTGCAAATAATAATGAGACAATGAAACTAAAAATAGGTAACGCTTTCTTTTCATTCTTCTTAAATAGTAACTTTAAACTAAGAAAAATATTTACTGGTACAAGTATAAAATAAAAATATTTAACAATTTGCACCGAGCTATTCGAAAGTGTTTTTAATATAAACACTTCAATTAGAAAAACAATAAAAAATGAAATACTTAGCCAAAATGAGACGTAACTAAGCCAAGAATGTCTTTTTGTCCCCCAGTATACTCCCATAATACACTCCTTTTATTTGTATTCTATACGTTAATAATTATACACAAAGCTAACAAATACCTCTATTTTTCGACAAATATTATACGAAATACCATTTTAAACGTCATAAAGGAAGTTTACATCTCCATTTGATTTTACACAATAAAACAGACTCCCCTCTATTGGCATAATGCTACTAGAGGTAGTCTATTCTCTATTAGACTTTAAATCTGTCAATTAGTCCTTGCAACTCTTCAGCCATTTGAGATAACGTGCCTGCTGCAGATCCAATTTCCTCCATCGAAGCTAGCTGTTCTTCAGCTGAAGCCGCAACATTTTGTGTGCTTGTCGCATTATTTTGTGCTGTCATTGCAATTTGTCCTACCGAAATAGATACTTCATTTGCCCCTTTTGACATTCCATTAGCCGTTTCAACCATCGTCTTAATTTGATTAGCTATTTCATTTGTAGATTGTAAGATTTCAGCAAAGTTTTGCTTCGTTTCATTTGCGATAACAAGTCCAGATTGAACTTCCTCATTTACATGATTCATAGATTTGACTGTCTTACCCATATCATCTTGTATTTCACATATTAATTTACTAATTTCACTAGAAGATACGCTAGACTGCTCTGCCAATTTACGCACTTCATCTGCAACAATTGCGAAACCTCTTCCATGCTCACCGGCTCTTGCGGCTTCAATCGCCGCATTTAGAGCTAGAAGGTTTGTTTGATCTGCAATATTTTGAATTACTTCTAAAATATCACCAATTTGTTTTGATTTATTATTTAGTAATTGTATAACTGCATCTGATTGTGAAACCGATTCTGCAATAGACTGCATCTGGTTTACTGTTCTTCCTACTAGTTTCCCACCATCTTCTGCTTTTTCACGAGTATGTGCAGAAGCCGTATTAATAGATGATGAACTATTTGCTACATGTTGAATTCCTTCCGTTACATCAAACAGTAACATAGCGCCATTTTCTACGCTTGTTGTTTGCGTCGTTGCCCCACTTGATATTTCATCCATTGCGATTGTGATTTGCTCAGTCGCTTCACTTGCTTGCCTTACACTTGCAGTTAGCTCTTCTGATGCCGCTGCAACATGCCCAGCTGAATCGTTAATTCTTCCAATTAACGTCCGTAACGAATTCGTCATCTCATTAAAGCCTTTAGCAAGTTGGCCGATTTCATCATTAGAATGAATTTCAATTGTTTGCGTTAAATCCCCTTCGCTTATTTCTTTAGAGGTAACAACTAATCTCTTTAAAGGCTTCGTAATTGAAAGTGTCACAAAATAAATAAGTGCCCCGCCTACTACTAATGAGATAAGCATAACAATTAACATATTATAAAATACAGGTTGAGCAGCTTCAATTACTTCAGTTGCGTACATCGTCCCACCAATTTTCCAACCTGTTTTTACGTTTGTAGCAAATACCATATTCTTTTCACTACCACCATAAGAATATGTAAAAGCACCATGATTATCTTCATAAATTTTCTTTGCCCAAGAATCAGCTGCTTTATCCCCTGATTTTTCTTGTGGATGAGCAATGATTTTTTGCTTTCCATCTAAAATGAAGGCATATCCTTTTTTACCAATATTGATTAACTTTGTTGTTTTTAATAAATTGTCTAAACTTAAATCTAGCGCAACAACCCCATTTTTATCTTCTGTTTGTTTCGCAATCGTTACGACAATATGTCCATTTCCTTTTGCCTTATATGGCTCGCTAACAACAATACCACCTTGTTTTGCCACTGCATCTTTATACCAAGGTCGTGTTGTTGGATCATAATCTGCTGCCATTTGTATATTTGGTTCCTGTACAAATTTCTTATCATTACTGGCAACATACACTTGTTCAACATCTATATTCAAATTGATATACTGAGATAATGTCTTTCTTAGCTCATCCTGATTATCCCCTTGATACATATTCGCTTGAATTACTCGTGCAAAGTTATTCACATCGTTAAATTTTGCTTCAATCATTTGATTGATTAAATTATCTAATATTTTTATATTATCGTTAGCACTACTCGTAATTTGTGATTCAAAATTCTTTTTAGCAGTTTGATAAGACATGCCCCCGATTATAGAAACGGCTGCAATTAAAATTACAAAGAATGAAATTAATAGCTTTTTTGCTACTTTCATATCACGAAACAAATTTAATAGTTTACCCATTATGAACCTCCTAATTTTAAAATTCAAAAGTTAAATTGAGTTAATTATGAATATTTCCCATTCCTTAATTATTATTTTCATAACCTATTATGGTGAATACTTTGTAAAGTTTAAACAATTAATTTCTCTTTGTCTATATATACGAATAATATTATTATAAAATTTACAAATAGAAAAAACCAAAGGGGCCCCTTTGGTTTTTACATTTTTTTATGTTGTTTAGAAATTTTCTTCCATTTATCACGCTCTGCTCTGGCAAGGATTGCATCTTGTTTCCTCATAAAATACGCCAGTTCTCTTTGTAATTTTTTATAGCTTTTCAAACGATCTATCGTAATAAGTCCGTTTTCAATTGCACTATACACCGCGCATCCTGGTTCATTCTCATGCTTACAATCACGGAAACGACATGTTGTCGTAAGTTCTTCAATATCAGAGAATGCTGTTTGAATCGCTTCGCTTCCTTCCCAAAGTTGCAATTCCCTCATGCCAGGCGTATCAATCACGAGAGCGCCACTAGGCAATTGGAATAATTCTCGATGCGTTGTCGTATGCCTCCCCCTACTATCCTCTTCACGTATATCTCCCGTTTTTGCTACATCAATTCCTATTAGAGCATTTAACAAAGTTGACTTTCCTACCCCTGATGATCCAACTAAAGCAATTGTTTTCCCTGAAGAAACGAATTGTTTCAACGAATCTATACCTGTATGCTCTAAACTATCAACAACGAAAATAGGAACACCAATTGCTATAGCTTCCGTTTCTACAATTTTCTCTTCCACATCATTACATATACTACTCTTTGTTAAAACAATAACTGGCATAGCGCCACTTTCATACGCTAATAATAAATAACGTTCCATCCTTCTAACATTAAAATCATGATTAAGTGCATTCACTAAAAATAAATAATCTACATTTGCTGCTATAATCTGTTCTTCTGTTCTTGTTCCAGCCTCTTGTCTTGAGAAAGAGCTTCTTCGCTGGAAAATACGATGAATAATCGCTTTCTTTTCATCTTCTATTTTCTTTATATACACCCAATCACCAACTGCTGGATAATCGCCTTTCGTAACTGCTTCATGCCGAAACTTCCCAGACAGTTCTGCCATATACTCACCATCATTACAAATAATTCGATATATATGCTTATGCTCGAGTAAAATTCGTCCTACTTCAAAGTTCTCAACAGCTTGTTCCTCAAAAAAAGAATCCCAGCCGAACGATTCTAAAATATTTTGATTCAAATTGATATCCTCCCTAGTGTAAGCTAAGCGGAAGGATCGTGCGCTCACTTATATAGTCTCGCCCTTTCCATCCACCTTTGTATTTGGTTTATTATTCATATAAGTTATTTTCGCCATAATACATCACCCCGTTCTTCTTTTAATTACTCTCATTATATGGAATTCTCCTATAAAAAGCTACATTATTTAACATAATTTTCAAACAACTTTCTTTTGAACATTCTAATTTGTCCTCGGTGACTAATTTCATCTTCTAGCACATGATACCAAAGATAGTGCTGGTTATATATTACACCGTTAGGCCACTTTCTTTCTGACATGAGCCACTCATCACTTTGTTCACTTAAATACTTCAGAGATTCTTCTCGAACACTTTGTAGAAGTTGTACATAATACTGTACTTCATGACCACGGATCGCTCTACCCGCTTCCCCTAAATACAGTGCATCTTCCCATATTTCTAATTCTTCTTTTGTAAAGTCACGATTTTGAAATGAAATAAGCTGATGAACTTTTTCAATAGCTGCTATATGCTTTAATAAGGCACCAATTGAATTTCCGCTGCTCTGCATAATTAAGTCTAATTGCTCAACTGATAAATTTTTTACTTCGCCTAATGTTACAGCTCTCGTATGCTCAAGCATGCTTACTAATTCCCCTATATTTTTTGTATAACCATCTACACTTCTTATTCGATAATCTATCTTCATATCACGCACCCCTTTCTGCATTCATATTATTGTAAAAATGATTCATATAATAGACTGAAACCTTTCGAAATTTTCTGTTATAATTAAATTGAATACAAAATATACCCAAACAAACTTTCTCAATATGCTTATATGAAATATTAAAAGGAATCAATATAAAATAATCGAATCTTATTCACTAAAAGGAGTGGATTCGATGGAAATGTATCAATGGCTAACTGCTATACTCGTTGGTGGCATTACCGGCTTCGTTTCCCATCTAATCAATAACCAAGGTAAGTTATTGCTTCCACGCCGTTTGAAAACATTTTTTCATTTTGGATTTTTAACTGACATTTTTACTGGTAGCCTAGCCGCACTTCTTGGGCTCGTTTTATTCGATGTCACCGCAATAAAAGAAATTATAAAAGTATCCATTGTAACTGCTATTTCCGGTCAAACTTTCTTACTACATCAAGCTCTTGGTGGCGAACAGGCTAAAAATACGCAAATTGGGAAAGCTGATGAGAAGATTCAAGAAATTGACAAATTATTGCGACGTTAGTGTATACTTTCTTTTAAAATTATTGTTATAATGAGAAATAAATATTTTCTATTGCGTCGTTTGTCAGGAGAAAGGGTGTTTCGTATGACAAAAAAGAAAATAGAAGATTTCTTAACAAACTCCGAAAAAGAGGAACTGCTAGAAAACTATAAATGTTTACGAGAAGCCCGCACAAAAAGCGAAGCTAACTATTTTGGTGAAGCAGTAAACCATCTATTAAATAAAGCAAAACAACGAATTATTAAAGATGCAGGTATACATGATGAAAATGCTGCAACTGTTCAATCAAAGAGAAAAGCACTGTTTTAGCTACATTAGCTAAAACAGTGCTTTTTATTTAGAATTTTTTTTCTTTCCATGCTATATTCTCTCTGCCTTTATCTTTCCATTTTTACAGTTTCAAAAGTCATCTAGACCTAAAGATCAACCTAATAATATTAGCCCACGCAAACCATTTTAATAATAGATAAAATAATTGAACTAGTAATGCTACAAACTAAATAAGTTTATTAAATCGCTTCTTTTAAATCTGAATGCGGATTTGGTCCGTATTGATTGTCATTTTCTTCACTTTCAATGATAAAAAATACAAGTAAAACAACGCTACCAAACGGTACAAAATTTAATAGTTGCCACCATCCCGTTTTCCCAATATCATGTAATCGTCGTGCACCAACCGAAAAACTTGGTATAATCATTACTAACATAAATAGCAACGCAATAATAGCAACTAACACCTCTGAAAATGATGATAAAAATAACAGTAGCCAAAAAATTACGATATTGGATAAACTAAAAATCCAGTACTCTTTTCGCGTAGCTCTACCACTAAAATTCCCATAATTCTTTAGAGCTTTCAAATACCATTGCATTTAAACCTCTCCCTTTTATCCCCAATAAAATTAAAATATGTAATTATTAACAGATAAGTAGAAATATAACACAACATTTATGTAAAATCCATATCCCCATCTAAATTGCCCTCTATTTAAATAGTTTTTTCCTTCGGCATTTTTCACATTACTTTCACATCTATTTCACAAATATAAGTAGTCCGATATGCTAAACTAAGTATATCCTTTTCCAAGGAACTATATGCCGATATATAAATCCCTATCTTTATAGGGATTTTTATTTTTTGATTCCTCATAACTTTGTTACAATCCATTTCTTCTACTATTTCTATACTTTTAGTAACTACTTTAATTAAAAGCACATTCATGTATTCACACTCTTATTAATTCTGATTTGCGAAATATTTATACAAGCTTTATGATGCAATTCCTGTTTCACTACTTTCAGTAAGTTTTTCACTTTTTCTAAACAAAAATAAAGCTCCTATATATAGTAAAGCAGTAAAACTACCTATAAGTATAAAATTGTGAGATACTGCAAATAACATTCCTGCTATTGCCGCACCAATCATTTGACCAATATACATAGAAGCATTTGCAAGCGCGGCTCCTGTTCCTCTTGCTGCACTAGATATGTTTTGTAAGTGCCTCATCATTAATACAAACAAAATTCCTGTCCAAAAAAACAAAGCAAAGAACGATAACTCCACCAATACAATGTTCTTTACATGTGGAAGTAATACATATAGCACTGCTGTAAATATAATTCCACCATAGAAAGAAAGGTTATAACCAATTTTATTTACGATTCTAGGACCAAAAATATTACCAGTTAAATTTCCTAACCCTAATACGAGCATAGCTGTACCTACTTCATGAACTTGTAAGCCAAATTGAATGGAAAGCCATACACCAAAAAATGAAAATGCAGCAAAATTTCCGGTTTGAAAAACAAAGTATGCAAAATAAGAAAGTGAAACCTTTGAATCTGTAAGTAATTGTTTATAACGCTGTAAAATCGCTTTTTTATTTCCACCTATATGAACCGACTGGATTTCTGGTAATACAACATAAATAAGAATGACAAGTAGTGCTGATAATATACCAATGAAATAGAATGGGATTGTATAATGTATCGTTGCTAAATAAGCTCCCAGTGGCAGCCCTAAAATTTGAGAGATTGATAACCCTGCTGTTGCAACCCCAATTGCTTTCACAATTTGCTTCTTCTCTATAAGGAGCGGAATAGATGCCCACACTTGTGGAGATACAAAAGCTGCACTTACACCTGCTAAAAATCTAAATGTTAGCATCCATAAAAAACTCGGTGCAATTCCACACAAAAACGTACTTACTGCAAAAAAACTCATACCTAGTACCATCACTTTTTTTCTGTTTAATCCATCTGATATAGGACCAGCAATAAGCGCAAATCCAGCATACCCTAAAGCATACGAACTCACCATCCATCCTGACAACTCAGTTGAAACATGATACACCTGTTGCAATGTCGGCAACAGTGGTGAAATTAAGAAAGTATCTGTACCGATCATAAACATTATCATAAAAAATACAGCTAGTACTCTGTTCATTTAGACCTTCTCCTTATATAAACAGAGGGTACTCTCCCTCTGTTTAACTAATCTTCTAAAATAGATTGGATTTCTTTCATGACTCTTTCATTCAATGCAACGTCTACCGCTTTCACACTTTCTCTTACCTGCTCTGCCCGCTTTCCACCAGGTATAACAGTATCAATTCCTTCTTTATTTAATAACCATGCTAACGCTAAATGAGACACTTCAATATCATTTTCTTTAGCTAGCCCTTTTAACTTATTCACTTTCTTAAAATTACTCTTATATGTATTTTCTTCAAATAGATTTACATTTTGACGCCAATCGACTTCATTTAATTTGAAATCTTCTGTATATTTTCCGCCTAATATTCCAAAAGCAAGAGGCCCATATGGAATAAATGAAATACCCGCTTCTATACAATACGGCAACAGTTCTTCCTCAGCTGTACGTTCTAACATATTGTATGGAGATTGTACAACATCTATATGACCATGTTGATTCGCCTCTTTTAATTGTTCTATGTTTACGTTCGATATTCCAATTGAACGAATTTTCCCTTCTTCTTTTAAATGAGTAAGCTCTCCGATTGAATCTATGTAACTTGTTTCAGGATTTGTAAAGTGTAAATAATATAAATCAATATATTCAGTCTGTAATCTTCTTAAGCTATTTTCCACAGCATTCCTTAAATAACTTGGTTCATTGTTAATATAAGTTTCTCCATTTAACAACGGTTGAATTCCACCTTTTGTAGCAAGTATAAACTCATGACGTTTTCCCTTTAATACTTCTCCTACTAATTCCTCTGATCTACCAAAACCATATGAATCTGCTGTATCAAAAAATGTAATCCCTTGCTGAATAGCTTCTTCTACTAATCGCTTTCCTTCTTCTTCATTCACATCAGCATATAAATTATGTCCCCCTACTGCATTTGTACCTAAACCCAACTTTGAAATATTTAATCCTGCCTTTTGCAATTTTGTATACTTCATTTTTTCTCCCCCTATATTTCTATTGTTCGAATATATTCGAACAATAGAAATATACCACTTTATATGTTATAGTGCAAATATCTTAACTTATACAAGTAGGTGAAATATGCGTACACTCTATCATCCAAATCGAGAAGAAATTCAATTTTCTTCTGTCTTATATGCACTTAGCGATCAAATTCGTTTACAAATTGTAAATATGTTACTAGAGAAAAGTGAACAATCTTGTGGTGCTTTAAACATCCCTATTGCGAAATCAACTTTATCTCACCATTTCAAAGTTTTACGTGAGTCAGGTGTTATGTACACGCGCCTTGAAGGAACACAACGTTTCATTTCAATTCGTGAAGAAGATTTAAATGCTAGATTCCCAGGTTTATTACAAGTTGTATTACATGCGACAGAGCCATATTAAAAAAACATCTCATATTCATATGAGATGTTTTTTTAATATGGCTATTCTTTTAATAAATCTAATAATCCATTCCCTTCGGATGTACGTTCATACCCTAAAGGTACAGTTCTTTTAATAAGTTGTGCATATATTTCCGGCTCTGATAACTTTCGACCGTATTCTTTCTCACACTGTTTAATGAGCAAGGCAAGCGCTCCAGCAACATGCGGCGTCGCCATGGAAGTTCCACTTAACACTGCATATTTCCCATCTGGATACGTAGATAATATTTCATCACCTGGCGCTACTAAATCAATTTCTTGATTTGAATTACTAAAACATGTGATTTTCCGTTCTAAATTGACAGCGCCGACTTCAATTACTTCCGAGTAAGCACCTGGGTAATCTAGTTCCTCTGTATTATCATTACAATCTCCATTATTCCCAGCAGCACATACGACGAGAACATCCTGCTTTACCGCATTTTGAATTGCTTCATGTAATTCTGGAACATCTTGCGGACCACCAAGTGACATTGAAATAATTCTCACTTTCTCTTGATTCGGCCCTCTCCAATTTACAGCATAATGAATTGCCTCAATAATTTGCTCGTAACTTCCAGAACCATCTCCCGCTAAAACTTTTAATACTAACATTTTAGCAAGTGGTGCAACTCCTAATACACCGACACCATTTTCAGTTGCTGCAATCGTCCCCGCGACATGAGTACCATGTCCGTTATTATCAAGATACACATTTGGATCAGCTTCATAATCTTTTGTGAAATTTCTTCCGCCGATAATACGATCTTTTAAATCTATATGATTAGTATCACACCCTGTATCTAATACGGCAACGACTACATCTTGCCCCTTCACACTCTTTCCCCATACTTGCGGAGCGTGAATCAGTTGTACACCTGGTGGAATTTCATTTACTTGTTCTACAACCTTATTTACGGTAAATGGAATCAATTGTATACCTTTTTGTTTATTCACTGTACTACTCATCGTAATCCCTCCTGAAAATGTATTATTTTCATTTCAGACCACTTTTGAATACGTGTAAATGTAACATTCGTTTTATTCTTTTTGTTTTCCTTCTTTTCAAATATTTCTCAACATCATTTACTAACTCTATACTACTTTTGTATTTCCCCTATGATTTATAGGAAATAACAGCCTGGGTCATTCAACTAATAACCAAAATAAAAGGACCAATTAATGGTCCTCTTACAGTCTTTTAAAAGAATGATATGTAATTTGAAAAATAATATAAATTAAGACTAAACCTCACTCTTGTTTAAAAACTTTTCTATTTCTTTTACTAAATATTCCGCTCCCTCTATCCCAACAGTAATATTTCCATTTGCTAATGATATGTTCTGCTCTGAAACATCACCTGTGATTTGGCAAGCATTGTAAGGTTGATATTTTTGTAAAATGATTTTATCTGCTTCTACAAAAATTTCAAGCGGTGATTTGATTTGTATTCCCAATACATCGCGTAATTCTTTAGGGATAACAATTCGTCCTAATTCGTCTACTTTTCGAATAACTCCTGTTGCTTTCATATTTCTCCCCCCTTTCTCTCTATTAATTTTTTTCACCTCGCTTTTTCCATTTTATCACTTTTTGGCAATACTTGCCTCTTTTTAGAAAATTTTGTACTCGAGTTAAAAAAACACATTTAATGCATACGTAATCTCTCTTTCAATTGTTTTACATAACGGGATCTTATAAGTAAGAAGTATACAACTTGAATACCTATGAAAATACTTAATACAACTGTATTTTCTTTAAACAATGAGTACTCAAACATTTGCCCTAACGCCGTTAAGGCTACTGCCCCATGTAATGTTGCAACACCAATTGGAACGAAGAATAAAAGCGCCAATCGAATTGTAACTACCTTCGATAATTCCCTACTCGTCAATCCAACTTTTCGAATCATTTCGAACAAGCGAACATCATCCTCCAAATCGGAGAATAAACGGAAGTAAAGGAAACTTCCTGCGCAAACGAAAAATACTATACCAATAAAGAAACCTACAAATAAAATCGGTCCTGCAATTTGTAAACTTTGGTTTCGTTCGTACTCTTCCGCACTAAACGTTGACTGTTCTTGATACGGTTTAATTTGATGAGTAAGCTCTTTACCAATTTCAATCTCATCTTTCGTTCTTTCAGTTTTATACATATAATCTTTTGTCTCTATAAATCCATCTTGTAATGAATCATATTGATTATTAGAGATTACATAAACATTTCCTCTTAATATTTTCCCCAATGAAGATGAAGTAACTTTTTTCACCTTTAAACTTTCATTCATATTGGGTAAAGTAATTTCTTTTCTTTCTTTCATCGCTGGCCCTGGTATATCAGCTGACAAAAATACAACCTCTTTATTTGCTACAGTATTAAATGGTTCTCCTGTTAACTTTGCATATTCCTTATAATCTGATTCTTTTATAAAAGTGGCGCTTCTTAACGACTGTTCCTCCGTTTTCTTTGTCGAAATATTAGTTTTTGAAGCTGCTATATTATGTTTCTTTAATCCTTTGTCAATCATTTGTATATGTTGTGATTCGTTACTATTCCCTTGCTTAGAATGGTAATGAAACGCAATTGGTCTCTCCATTATCCCTTTCGTCATGGATGCGAAGCCGACTAATGTCCCTATTGCGGAAAATGCTACAGTAGAAATAATGGTTACAATAAAGAACATTCTTGCGTTATCTCTCATGCGATACGCTAAATCTGATAACGTAATAATATTAGTCTGTGTCCAATAGAAACGTTTACTTTTTTTACATAATCGAATAATAAAGACACTCAGCTGCTTGTACAACAAATACGTCCCAATAATAACTACCGTTGTAACAGGAATCATCATAATAAATACCATTGCGCCATGCGATAGAAGAGCTCCTACATAGCCAGCACTAAGCAATACTACTGCTAATATTGAAGAAATGATTGATGCTTTCGGTTCCGGTTTCGCCTCTGCTGATCCTCTAAACAACTTCATAATCTTATTTTTACGAATCATTCCTGCACTAAACAATGATATGATCATAAATAAAATAAAAAACATAATACCCGTTACAACAATTGCTTTCATCGGTATGTAATAGGATAAGGAGATATCTAGTTTCAATATCATCGGAGCGACAAATAGTAATACCCCTGAAAATAACATACCTGAAAGAATACCAAAAATAATTGCCCCTATTCCAATCATAATATTTTCAAAAAAGATAAGACGCTTTAATTGATATTTCGTCATACCTAGCATCATTAAAATTCCTAGTTCACGCTTTCTCGTTTTTAAAAACATTCCCATCGAATATAAAATAAAGAAGAATGTAAATAAGTAAATAATAGACTGTGCAAAAGACATACTTACGAATACGTACTGACCCAATTCTCCTGCACTTAATGCCGGATGAAACGCAAAAAATGAATACACAAAAAAGGCCATAATAGCAAATGCACTACTCAAAAAATAGGCTGAGTATGTCCGTCTATTTCGCGTTACATTCCGATATGCGAGTTCTCTAATGTTCATATTACTTCTCCGCCCTTCTTTCTACTAACTATGTTTTTATATTAGTAAAGTACGGAAATACCTTCCATCGATTCAAATGACAAAAACCTTACAGTTTTGAAAGGTTTAAAAAAATTGCTTATACGTAGTACTTTATTTATAATGACTACATTCATATTCATACACACATCCTATTGTATATTCGTTAGTTTTGCGAAATAATAAAGGATAGAAGTATGTACCATTATACATATAAACTTATTTACCGCTTTAATATGAATAGGAGGAAAACATAATGACATTACAAGAACAGATTATGAAAGCATTACATGTTCAGCCTGTAATTGATCCAAAAGTTGAAATTCGTAAACGAGTTGATTTCTTAAAGGATTATGTAAAGAAAACAGGCGCAAAAGGATTTGTACTTGGTATTAGCGGCGGCCAAGACTCTACATTAGCAGGACGCTTAGCACAACTTGCAGTTGAAGAAATTCGTAACGAAGGTGGTAAAGTAACGTTTATCGCCGTGCGTCTTCCTTATAAAGTACAAAAAGATGAAGATGATGCACAATTAGCATTACAATTCATTCAAGCAGATCAATCTGTTGCATTTGATATTGCTTCAACTGTTGATGCTTTTTCAAATCAATATGAAAACTTATTGGGTGAGTCATTAACAGATTTCAATAAAGGTAACGTGAAAGCACGTATCCGTATGGTTACTCAATATGCAATTGGTGGACAAAAAGGGTTACTTGTTATCGGAACAGATCACGCTGCAGAAGCTGTAACAGGGTTCTTTACAAAATTCGGAGATGGTGGTGCAGATTTATTACCATTAACGGGATTAACGAAGCGCCAAGGACGTGCATTATTACAAGAGTTAGGTGCAGACGAGCGACTTTACTTAAAAATGCCAACAGCTGATTTATTAGATGAAAAACCAGGTCAAGCTGACGAAACAGAGTTAGGTATTACTTATGATCAATTAGATGATTATTTAGAAGGTAAAGCAGTTCCAGCTGACGTTGCAGAGAAAATTGAAAAACGTTACACAGTGAGTGAGCATAAAAGACAAGTACCAGCGTCAATGTTTGATGATTGGTGGAAATAAATAAAACATAAAAAAGAAGCTAATCTTCATTTAGCTTCTTTTTTATATGTTAACGATATACCCCTACTCTTTTCTCCAATAAATCTTGCAAGCAATCTTCATGTTGTTTACAAAATAACGGTGGCATGTCGTCTAACGGGAAAAACTTCAAATCCAACGTTTCATCACCATCTACTTTTTTGTCACCTCCAACTATTGAGAATGAAAAGAACATCACAATTGACTGGGCCTTGTCTCCATTTGGATATGATTGAAAATATTTTGTATACACTCCAATAAGCTCATTTATTTCTACATCATACCCGGTTTCTTCTTTTATTTCCCGGATTGCAGTTTCCGCAGCTGATTCTCCTATCTCCATTGCACCACCTGGAAATCCCCAAGCGTTAAAGTCTCCTCTTTTTTGCAGTAATACTTCTCCATCTTTATTAAATACACAACCACCGGCAAAGTTTAAGAAAACATAATCATGTCCTACTTTTTCACGTAATTCTTTTATATAATTCGCCATTCTCTTTCCCCTTTTCATACTTCTTCTATCGCTATTTTTTATCTTTTTCAAGCAATTCAATGATTCGATCTAGCTTCTGGTTCATATTAATCACGTGGTGTTTCTTTGCAACGCTGCTTTGTAATACTCTTCTAATAAACAAAGTAAATGATATGAAAAACAAAACGATAAGTCCGATTACTAAACAAGTATATATCAATGTGAAAATATTACTTTCGAACAAGTTCATTCAGCATTCACATCCTCTCCTTTTTATTTTATCACATAATTCCCAATATTTTAAAGTGATCAACAAATATAAAAAGAGCATCTTTTACAGATGCTCTTTCTCATTGCTTAATACGTAAATGTAATTGTCGCCAATGAATAACCAGCCAATGCACTATAAGGCGCTACTTGATAAGACACACGCTTTGCACCTTTTGGCCAATTTATTTCATTTAATACTTTCTTTATATCTTGCATCGTCCCATCCATGGACTGCTTATATCGTACTTCTACTTTTTCTGGTTTGGCTGCAAACTGTTGCTGCAACTTTTGCTTAAATTCATTATAATTTTCTGCTCCGTATTCTGCAGATAAGTATTGTAAATTTGTTTCTTTTAACATCTGCTCATATACGACAGTCTTTGAGCTACCAGCTTTTATTTTATTTGTTAATTCACCAAAATAACTTGTAGTTGCCGCTGGATATTTGCTACGATCCCATTCATGATCTTTACTTAACTGTTCGTCAGACATATTAAAATATGAGTAAGTTACACGCCCTGCTTTATCTGGTACTGGATCATCAAATGTAGTATCTAGGTGATACCATTTGTTTTCAATGTTCACTAAATTCCACGCGTGAGCTTGTCCATTTCCTGTGCCTGTTACAATATGATTTTGAATACCTGCCTCTTTTAACAACTCATACGTTAATAATGTATATCCTTGGCAAACGGCAGAACGATTCGCTAATGCTTCATATGCTGTATACGCTTGATAAGACGTATCATAAGACACATGCTTAACAACGTAATCGTGAATAGCTTTTACTTTCTCATGCTCATCCATCCCTGGTTTTACAATTGATCCAACAATTGATTTCGCCTGAGCTTTTACATATTGAGTTTGTTCTTTTGATTCACGGTATTTTACTTGCAGTGTAAACGTATAGTCCCCTGGCATTCCTTTAATAGAATATCTAGTAGACGCTACATTATATTTTACATACTCATCAGCATCTACAATTTTATTAAACTCACCATACAATTGATCCATAATATTTCTAGCATTTCTATCTTTTGTTTTATATGTGATTGTAATATTTTCTTCTCGATTATCAATCTGTTTTTTTAATTCTTTTCTGAAATCATCTAATAACTTTACATCTGATTGCGCTGTCACTGTAGTCGGATTTGTAGCTGCATAAGATACAGATGATGCTTGTAAGCCTCCCATTACTATAGTTGAACAAAGTGCGGCAGCTGTCACATACTTACTTGTCTTTCCCATCTTGTCACTCCTTATATTCTATAACTATACGAAAAGGTATCGTATAGTTTCAGAGTATACAATACTTTTTCGTATAGGTCATATGAGATTATGCATATTAACTAATTCACATAAAAAGGTTGTTCTTTTTAAAAGAACAACCTTTTTTCATTAGCATGTTTGTAATACACAGCATGTATTTTCAAAACGTTGATTTTTCAAATCTTCATTACTAATACAGAAATATAGCATCCCTAATTCTCCCCAAACCATATTACAATTTTTATGATCTGAATCAATTTGGAATAAAAGAGTCATTTGCTGCGGGTCTACTCCCATATATTCTCCTGTCTCATATAACACTTCTTCTTGTACAGAGAATGGCTCACCAAACATTTGATGGTTATCGTAGTTATCTGGAATTAGCTCTTCAAGTAATTGCAAGAAACGATCTGAATCAGCCTCATCTTCAATGAAAAGTTCTGGTAATTTGTATGTCAGTTCAAAAGTAATTGCACACTGGTTATATTTCGCTTGTATTTCATTTTCTCTTCGTAATTGCTCTACAGGAACATCATAATAAAGTACACGCCCAGCTTCTGTTATATTCACATTTTCTTCAAAATAATTTTCAATGCAAAAGAAATACAGCATGCCCGTCTTAGGAAGATTGTGATCCATACCAACGTTTTGTAAATCACTTAAGTTAAATTGCGCGATAAATTGTAGTGGATTTCCTTTATGCTTTGGATATTCAAATAAAGCTGGTAGATCAGGAACTCCTCCCATTTTCGAACTACCTATCGCAACAGTTCCCTGCTGCTTTGGCACAACTTTTATACAAGGAAATACAGTATTAATAAGTTCTTCTTTCAAGTGTGTTAGTTCATATTTATCAATTAATACTTCAATTTTTTTATTCATAAATTCTCCTTACATTTACATACTTATTTATATCATAGTACAAAGATTATACTTCATTCTTTACAAAATCAACAAGCCTCCCAAAAACGGGCTTATCCTTCGTACGCGAACAAGTTTAAAAAAGCATACTATACATTGTTCCTACAAACACGATAATTCTTTAGTTCTTCCAGTACATTTTCCCCTCGTTCATTTTTAAATATAAGGAGGCATTCCACATGGGTTACGGATATAGTTGCTGTGGTTACGGATACGGTGGCGGCGGTTGTGGTTACGGAGGTTTCGCTTTATTAATTGTTTTATTTATCCTTCTAATCATCATCGGAGCTAGCTGTTGGGGCGGCTTTGTAGGCTGCTAGTAAACTAAAAACTATTGTAAAAAAGCACGTACAATACGTGCTTTTTTGCCATTTCTAAATCTTTCATTCGAAAGGAAGTATGTTTAATGAAGATTGATGGTGTTTTTGAAGGAGGCGGTGTGCGCGGTATTGCGCATGTCGGGGCAATTTGCGCGTTAGCCGAAAAAGGTTATGAATGGGAACGTGTAGCTGGTACATCGGCTGGTTCGATTATTGCAGCGCTCCTAGCGGCAGGATATTCTTGTTCAGAGTTAAAAACGATTATAACTGATATTGATTATAATAAATTTACGAAAAGAACTTTTATTGATAGAATTCCTTTTATCGGCAAGGGACTCAGTGCATGGACTACTCTAGGTATATACTCTAATGTATTTATAGAAGAATGGATTGAAGAATTACTTCGAAAAAAAGGTGTTCATTTATTTACTGATTTACCGGATCTAAACAAACTCAAAATCATCGCCTCTGATATTAGTAATGGTAAAATGGTTGTCTTTCCTGACGACTTACCAAACTACGGATTTTTAAATTATCGCTTCTCTATCGCTAAAGCGGTAAGAATGAGTAGTACAATCCCCTTCTTCTTTGAACCGGTAAAATGGAGAACTCCAAAATGGAAACAGCCTTGTTATATGGTTGATGGAGGAATTCTAAGTAATTATCCAATTTGGATCTTCGATTCACCTACCGCTCCTCGCTGGCCGACTTTCGGATTTCATTTTGTAAAAGATGAGATTCAAGCTGATCCTGCTCACTATAACGAGCCTATTTCCATGTTCAAAGGACTATTTAAAACAATGATGCAAGCTCATGATTTACGTCATTTAGATAAGGAATCAAAAGCAAGAACCATTACAATTCCAACAGGAACGATTACAAGTACTAATTTTGAACTGACAAAGGAAGAAAAAGAATGGCTTTACAATTCTGGTTATAACTCTGCTAATAAATTTTTACAAGCTTGGAACTTTAGGCAATATATCGATGAATATAGAAAAGGAAATCAAGACCGAAAGACAAATCGATTTTTTCGTCAACTTGACTCATAATATTATTACTTTGCGTATAAATACGAGAACGTTTAACAACTTAATAATAAATAAGCCTAGTAATTTCTTATATTACTAGACTTATTTATTATTATATAATCTCGTACATTGTTTAAGGATACGTTAACCCTTCGGCTTCCTCTGCAGTAATAACTATGTAACGATTTCCCGTTCTTAATCCTAACAGTTCTGCTTTTTCAATCGCTTCTTGCTTCGTCTCTGCATAAGCAGCTAAATATTTTTCTCCATTGATCATTTGGCAAATTACATATTGTTTCATTACTTTCTCCTCTTACTTTTTCATTAGTTGTGCAAGTTTTTTTATACCTATTTCAATTTCTTCTAACGTTGCGTATGAATACGATAGGCGCAAAAATTGATTTGCACTTCTATCATATAAAGTACCTGGGTTTAATAAAACCTTTTCTTGCAGAGCTTTATCAAATAAACTGCGATATGAAATGGGTACTTTTATATGTACCCATATATAAAATCCCCCTGTTGGTTCATGCCAAGTTGCTATTTCACGAAGATATTTATCTAACATTAGTAACATAAAATCTCTTCGTTTTTTCAATTCACTTCTTACAAAGCGCAAATGCTCATCATATAGACCATTTGTAAACCACTCTGCTGCAATTTGCTGGGATATAGTGCTTGAACCATAATCTGTTTGCATTTTTATGTCTGACAATCTTTGAATTACTGGCTCAGGTCCAACAATCCATCCAATTCTTAATCCTGGACTAATTACTTTGGACATGCTTCCAATATGTAGTACGATTCCATTTTTATCATAGGCTTTTAAAGGTTTCGAACAAGGTGCATCAAACCATAAGTCTTGATACACTGCGTCCTCTATAATAGGTAATCCAATTTCATTACATATTTCTATCACTTCTATTCGTTTCTTCGCATTCATACTAAAGTTCGTTGGATTATGAAAAGACGGGATTGTATATAAAATAGATGCATTAAATTGCTTCTTATATTTTGTAATATATGATGTATTTAAACCGTTCTCATCCATTGGTATTCCAATGAAACGCATTCCTGCGGATTGAAAAACATTAAGCGAGTATAAATAGGATGGTTTTTCTAATAAGATGGATGCCCCTTTTGGAAGAAGCCCCATAGAGATAAGTTGCAACGCTTGAATTGCTCCTGAAACAATTAATATAGAGTCAGGAGATACACATATACCATGCCCCTTTAAGTATTCGGAAATCTTTTCCCTTAAATAAAAATTTCCTTTCGGCTCTTCATACCCAAGCTTCACATTTGACTTTAAAAGCTTATTCATAATTTCTTTCATCTTTTTCTCAGGTAAGAGACTCAGCGCGAGCTCACCTGTTCCTAATCGAATTACATGTGGATAAAATTCAGCTTGATTAATCTCCTGAATAGCTGGGAGATTCGGATAATGAAGTCCTGTTTCTACATAAGACTGCCAATTAGGCGGGGGTGCGTAAGTTGAAGCATTCTCATTATTATTTACAACAATTGTTCCTTTCCTGCCATTCCCTTCAATGTATCCCTTTGCAACTAGTTCATCAAAAGCCATTACAATTGTGCTTCGATTCACACCAAATGTATGTGCCAAATCTCTTTGTGAAGGTAATTTCGTTCCAACGGTCCATTCTCCATTAACGATCCTTTCTTTTATATACGTTTCTATTTGTTTATAAAGAGGAGTCGCTAGAGACATATTCGGTTTCCAAACGAATCTTTCCATTATATCACCTTATATTCTTTTTGGTTGGTAACCTCCCCCAACCATATGGATGGATACAAATTTTCATTTCTTCTATACAATATACACTATCATAATGAATTAAAATAGGAGGTAATATGATGAGTGAAGCAATTATTCATGGTATCATTCTTGCATTTGGACTTATCATTCCATTAGGTGTACAAAATGTTTTTGTCTTTAACCAAGGTGCGAGCCAACCAAACATTTGGAGGGCAGCCCCCGTAATATTAACTGCCTCTATATGTGATACGTTACTCATATTGATTGCAGTGCAAGGTGTCTCCCTTGTACTCCTTACTTTTTCTTGGCTAACTAACTCGTTATATATAGTTGGATTTTTCTTTCTCCTATATATGGGCATTGTTATTTGGAGAAGTAACCCTTCCAACGATGTAAAACAAGAAAAAAGTATGCCCTTAAAAAAGCAAATCCTTTTCGCAGCATCCGTTTCGTTATTAAATCCACATGCTATTTTAGACACAATCGGTGTAATTGGAACAAATTCTATTCAATACATAGGAAGTGAAAAATGGGCTTTCACACTTGCAACTATTATCGTTTCTTGGATTTGGTTTATAAGCTTAGCGTTAGCGGGGAAATTTCTAAAAAGACTAGACTCAACCGGAAAGACAATTTTATTATTAAATAAATTTTCTGGTCTCATCATATGGGGTGTCGCGCTTTATATGTTAAAACAAGTTATTTATTCTTAATGAACGAAAGAGAATTGCATGTTACTCAAAACATCATGCAATTCTCTTACAAATTATGAAGTAGGCTCTGGTTTCTGTTTTACCGTCTTTGCATCCTTTGCTGGTTTAATCCAAATGATTGCTATGACAGCACCAATGGCAGCGAAAATACTTGTCAAATAAAACACTTCATGGTCCGCCCCTTTCATGAAAAAAGAATATAAAGGTGGTCCAGCTGCTACACCGATAAATCGCATTGAACTATAAAATGACGTAACCGTTCCCCTTTGCTCCTTTTCAATTCCTTGTGTAATGAGGGCATCTAAACATGGGAGTGCCATACCAATCCCTATCCCCATAATAACGAGACAAAGAAGTAGTAAATAAATCCCTTTTATAAATAAAGGAATGATGACTGATGCAGCTGCCATTAAAAAACCAATATAAATACACTTCTTCATAACATTTTGATTATCTCCAATTTTTTTACCGGCCATATAGGAACTAAGTGACAGTACAAGTAACGGGATAGCAAGCACACACCCTTTCCATATACCATGAATGTCATACTTTGATTCCAGTATAGTCGACAAATAAAAGAGAATTCCGAATAAAATAAGCATAATAATTGCACCTAATACAAAAATGGCAATTAACCATCTTCCTTTTTCTCGAAACGTAGACAGAATAGATTTTATAAACTCTTTAAGTGGTGGTACTTCTCCTTCTTGTTTCTTTGCCTTTACTAGAACAAGTAACAAAACAATTGATACGACACATAAAACTGGAATCGCCCAAAATGGTAAGAACCATACAATGGCAGCAAGAGCAGATCCTAAAATAGGGCTCAGCACTTTTCCAAATGTATTGGATGTCTCAATGATTCCCAAACCTGTACTAACTTGTTTTTCATCTTTGTATAAATCACCAACACACGGTATAACAACCGGCATTGCACCAGCAGCACCAATACCTTGAATCGCTCTACCGATTAGTATCCAAATGTAGGGATTATCAACTTTCCATGATACCCAACCAGTTATCGCTCCTCCTATAGCCGCAATCAGCAAACTCGGAACCATTACCATCTTTCGTCCCCATCTATCTGATAAATAACCAGCAATCGGTATAAGTAAAATGGCTACGATAGAGTAAATTGTAATAATCATGGATACTTGAAACGATGAAATATGTAATTTCTTTTCAATTGTCGGCAAGATTGGAATGAGCATTGAATTCCCTAATGTCATGACAAGTGGAACTGATGCAAGCGCAATTAAACAACAGTTTTCTTTTTTTAACATGTTGATTTCGGAACCTTTCATCATATATTTCTTACCATATAATAGCCCTGCTGGAACATAATTTTCATTCCACCAGGGCTATTACATCTTTAATACTTCCCATTCACAACAAAAGAAATTGGGTAAAATATAGTATTACTTCTATTCTTTGAATTCTGTTCACTATATATCCATACCAATTAATTGAAAAAAAAAGAAAGGAAGAATCCTTCCTTTCTCCTATAACCTTATGCATTTAGCGAGTATATCCGCCACCAAGCTGTTGTTCTGCCATCGCTACTAGGCGTTTTGTGATTTCACCGCCTACAGAACCGTTTGCACGTGAAGAAGTATCAGCTCCAAGTTGTACACCGAACTCTTGTGCAATTTCATACTTCATTTGATCTAAAGCTGCTTGTGCTCCATGTGATGCTAATTGATTAGAATTACGATTTCTAGCCATTACCAATCACCTCCTTATTTATATATAAATTGTGTTAAATTCAAATTAAAATACATGGAAATTTTTGGTTATTTTTTACCATAAAAAAAGAGCCTCTAAACGAGACTCTCACATCATTTCACATTACGAAGTTACTACTTCTAATTTTCTATTTATTAATACTTTCATTTCTTCTTTTAATATCTCTTTTGAATTATGTCCAAACCATTCTAAGGAAGCAAAAAGATCCGTATTTCTCACTTCCTGAATAATCTCATCATAATTTACAATACCTTCAAATAACGGAACCATACCTATACGACTTCCTGCTGCAGCATATACATTATTAGGTTCAAACACATGCAAATAATCCGCTGAAGATATATTCTTAAAATGGTAATGTAGTGTCCACGGCTTTAATCGATGGAAACTGTCTATTGGATCTGCGCCAGACTCCCATATATGAAGAAAATCAAGATTTATTTTTAAATTCGGATGGTTTACTTCTTCTAATAACTCTATAGTAGAAGGCAATGTGTCCGTTAGTGTATTGGGATGTGTTTCTAACAGCACATACATATTGTTCTGAGCAAACACATCACAAATCTTACGTATTCGCTTCACATACTCTTTTCTCTCTTGTTCCGAGAAGTCCTTGCTCCCTTTTTGCCCAGCAAACGTGCGAATTTTATTCGTATTAAACCAATTAGCTAGTACTACAAGTTGTTCACTTTTCTCTATCGTTTTTTCAAAATCTGCTGATAATGATATATCTAAGTAATCACTTATCATCGTAATTTCTAAGTTTTTATCCTTTAGAAAATTCAATTCTCGTTCTGTCGTTTCACGTTCTTGCATGTACAAATTTTGTGCATGCGTCCCCCATAATTCAATTCCTTCAAAACCGTTTTCATATGCAAATTGAACAATATCAGTAAATGAAATTAATTGATGACGAAATGAAATGGTACATAGCGAATATTTCATAGTATTAAACTCCCCTATCTTAAATTCAGTTAGCTTATTAAAGAGTTGCGACAGATTGATTTGTTTTCATACCTTTCCATGATAGAAACTGTCTCTCTAATTCCTTCTTAATTTGCAGTTCAATCGCATTCATTTCATCCAGTTTTTCAATAATCGATACTAGCATACCTTTATTATTCGTCATTGCCATTTTAATTGCACGATACTGTACATTTGTAAATCCTTGTACAATATCCTCTACCCGATCACACCAATAATCAAATTCTTGCTCCGAATATTGCAACGTTTCACGGAAGTATGCAAAGGCATGCTCATAACTATATTTACGAATTGCAAGTACTGGTATTTGTTTTACTGCTGCTACAAGTCCAGAAAGCGCATATCCTTCTTCCTCATTTGCCATTTTTACAATTAAATTTTTCAGTTCCATAGTCAGTTCATTGTCGTTCTTTTTGAATGTTTCTGTGAAATAACTAGCTACTGTTTCTTGCGTTGGCTCCCCAATTCCTTCTATATCAATGAAATAACCTCCACCAAATGGGTTATCTTGAATAGAGTGAAGTACTTTTTCTCTTTCCATATTTCCTTCCCAACGAAAATCAGGATCTAGCATGAACCACTCTTCTTCTTTCTCTGTTTTTGATATCATTAAATAATGTGGAAACGGTTTTTGATGAAATTTATTTTCCCTCTCTGGTAATAGAGACATATCAACCATTACAATGACATAACGATTTTCCGGCTTGTTTTCTACTAATTCTAAAAACGTTTCTACATTGCTATCTTTATCTTTTGCATGATCATACCATTCGTTTACTTTAATACCGTACAATTTTTCAAACCAAAGTAAATAATGATCATGGTTAATGTTTTCAGAGTGATATGAAATAATTCCTCCTTGTGTTATATCAAAATCTCCATCCCATAGTCCAAAATAAAATGGACGAAAATCAATGTCGCTACGCCTTTTTATAATTTCACAAAAACAACTCACTAAACAGTGCACTTTAATTGAAGTCATACTCTCATCCACTTTCCTAAAGGTTAGTTATTCACATTTACTTCCTGTAACGGCTCTAACTCTTCCATAAAATCAAGCAAAGATCCTACAGTAAGAAATGCCTTTGGGTCTACCTCATCCTCTGGAACGCATAGCTTTACATCCATTTCTATGTATACAATAAGCTGTAACATCATGACCGAATCTATATATAAATCTTGATTTAAGCGCATCGTTTCTTCTAAATGCGTTACATTTTTCAGTTCCATTTTTTCTATCATAATTTTTAACACGGCAGTCTTTAACGCTTCCCGTCTCATTTTGTAACCTCTCCCATCTCTAGTAACTTTCTACTTACTTTTCCAGTTTTATTTTTAGGAATTTCATTTACACTTTCAATTTCATGCGGAACTTTATAAGAAGGTAAGTGCTGAATACACCATTCTCTTATTTTCACTGGATCAACATGAGAGATCACTTTCGCTTTAACTATTTCGCCCATCACAGGATGTTTCCCCCGATATACAATTGCCTCTTGCACACCTTCCAATCGAAGCATCGTTTCTTCTACCTCTATAGGAAAGACTTTTAATCCTGAGACATTAATTACATCGTCCATACGCCCCATAAAATGAATGCCACGCTCAGATTTATACCCTAAATCCTTCGTGAAAATTTCCTTATCATTCATTTTCACGACGATTTCTTCCGGTGCATTTTCATCTGAACCTATGCTTATACTTGCATGAGGTAGAGGGTTTCCTAAATCTAAATGGCTTTTCATATCATGACATATACTAATACAACCTGCTTCAGAACAACCGTATTGCTGCATCATATATGTTGTCATTTTTTTTAGTTTATAAAATAGTGCTTCTGGCAAAGGCGATCCTGATGTCATAATTTTATGAAACTGGAACGTTCCTAATGGAAAACTCCCCATAATGTGTAACATAAGTGGTACTGCATATATAATATGTTTTTCTGTATTGCGAACTATATTTAATGCGAATTTAGGATTTTTGTTCGTAATGATTACAGGCTTGCTCCCCCTCGTAATTGCTGATAACGTACCACATATTAGTCCGTATGAATGTGAAACAGGAGCCATAACGATTGGCACTTCATCTACTTCACAGTTTAAAGCTTCATTATAGGCAGTAATTTCTGTATCAACTTCCGTCCATGCTCTACGAATCAGTTTCGGTTCTCCCGTAGTTCCCGAACTATATTGCAATAAAGAAGGCTCTTCTAGTAAAAAGTTCCCTACTTCTAATTTTGTAAAATCGCCATATTCTCCATATAAAATCCCTACACAATTGGCACGCTTTGCCATTTCAATAGCCGTTTCTTTTGGCGTATCTTCATGTATAAGTAATACTGATGATTTCTTTTCTTTTAAGAAAAACACAAGCGTAATAATATCGAATGGATCTTTCAGACAAAGTGCAAATCTATTTCCTTCTGCTTTTTGAAATTGTTCCATTTCCTCATAAACTTGTAATCTCAATTCAAAATCACTTTTGCTATACTCTTGTTTATTAACGATTAGCATAATTTCCCCCTGTAACAGCTGATTTTTGTTTCATAAGTTGTCTTACTCTATACAATGGATTTGGAACTTCATGAACAAGCGATTCCACATCCATATATAATCGACGTTTCGTTAATTGTTCAGCATAGAATGTAGGTGCATATAATTGAATATTTTCAAATCTACCTTTCAAATGTGGATATATTCTTAAATGATTTTCAATTTCTTCAACAACCATCATCCAAAAATGTTCTTCTTTCAATCCATACTCATCCGCAAGTACGAATGCTAATTCTCCTAAATTAAACAGAAATAGTGCATCTAACACCATCTCTTGCAAACATTCAATGCGATCCATTTCAAAGAAATCATTCATTTTTCCATTCGCATATGTTTTATGCATTTTAGTAAAGTCGGGACATTTGTCAACTTCTTTCAAATATGGACGATAAAACTCAAGCCCTTCATGAAAATCCTTTAACGCAATACGAACAGGCACCCCTTCTTTATGGACTAGAATCATATTTTGTCCATGTGATTCCAGTGCGATGCCATGCTCTACAACAAGATGTATAACTGGTATTATCGCTTTTTGAATAAGTAATTGTAGCCAATCCTTCATTCCATATTTATTCAACCACGCATCAATAATTGGTGTACCATCTTTCTCTTTAGCGTATAAACCATTAAAAGGAATTGCATCCTCTTGTGCATCTAAATACTTGTGAACGCTTTCGCGCCAAATACATCCTAATGAACCATATATAGCTTTCTTATTCGTGTCATACGTTACACTTGAAAACTCACTTAACAAGATTAAACGTGCTTCATCGATTAAATAGGCGTCATTACTTACAACATCATTTAACCAATTTGATATTACTGGTGCACTTACAACAGAGTATGGTTTCAGCGTACGAAGTGTTGAAGTGTTGAGTAAATTCATCGATAATTTAACGTACGGTTTCTTTGGACTCGTAATATTTCTTAACGTTCTCATTGACTGTTGCGCGCAATAATCGTCCTCTGATGTTCCTAAATAAATAATAAATTTACCCTGTATATGATCCGCATAATTTGAAATGATGAAATTCTCCCACTGCCATGGGTGAACAGGTATAAACACGTACTGTTTTGGATTACATCCCTTATTACGAATTCGTTCCATAAACTCTTCTAATTTACGATCGCCAATCTCCTCTTTTAAAATGTTGTTATACATCACTTCATTCTCATAACCTACAGTCGCATAATTCTTATGTGCTGCAATCCATATGAGTTTTATTGGCTGCATAAATTCATAACCATATTGAAAATTGTCACGATATTGAAATCCAACACGTGCTTTATAACTAGGATGATATGGATGGCCATCTATTAATTGGCTTTCAAACTCATCGTAAGATTTTTGAGTATATTCTCTCTTATTATTTCTTTCATATTGTGCAATCGTGTCTTTAAATATTGTTTGTTCTAATTCGTGCATAAAAGAATCTAATTTAGCTTGTTCTACACTAGTAACCCGAAAAACTTCTTCTAGAAATTGCGAGACAGACTGTATTTCTTGCTGTTCATCTTGGACTCTTACTATTAATGAGTCTAATGAAATACGTCCAAATGTCATCCGTTCCCTGCCATAGCATTTGTACGTGACACTTTTGTCTTCTTCATCAAGTCCTTGTATTATAAAAAGAATTTGTTCTTCTTTTTCTATGCGAACCGGTGTAATAATCCCCTCATAAATTAACGATTCTACTAATTGACGTAGCACTCTTCTTCGTACTGAAATGTAATCTTCTGATTCGAGCGCCTTCAATACTTTCGTATGATACATGTCCACTCTCATAAAACCCTCCACCTTATGACAAAATACCATTATTTGTATTACGTGAAATTTTAACGCTATTTATGAACGAACAGCCACTTCTCTAACGAGCGGATTATGTACTTGCACATAAATTGCTTGCTCTAATGGATTACTTAACTCATCGACATCGAAAAATCTCGTTAGTAAATTTGCTTTACACGCTAACTTATCTTCGTCCAATAATTCTCTTAAAAATGTTGAAGGTTCCCGGTTATACGGAAGGAATGATTCAAGTACAGACCTTAATTCCGAGAGAAGAATTTCCTCCTTAATTAATCCTGCTGTGCCAAAACCATTAATGAGGCCAAACATATGATTGAAAATTAAGTAGTAACGAAATCTCTCATCCACAATATAGTCGTCATATAAATTTCCAGTACGTTCTCCAATACCAGCTAATTCATTATTAAGCTTTTCTTTCATTGAATTACAGAAATAAAATCCTTGATTATCACGGAAATAATATTTGACCGGATAACCATCTTTTAGCTGAACAACGCTATTTTGCTGATGAGCTTCTAATGCAACACCATACTGTAAATACATCCATACCATTGGCTTTAAAGAAATATTCATATATCGTCTAAACCACTCTAAGCTTACTTCTTCACAGCTTTTACTTTCTAAATCTGCTAGGCGATGAATAATATTCGATAACCGCGTATGCTCCCCAGGTATAGCGTCTTGAACTAGCCCAGCAATTAATGTTGCGTCGTTTGCATGTTCACTATAAAAAGGATTCTCACGAATAATCACTTCAAATCCAGATTCTTGTGTTCCATAATTTAATGTAATAAAGGCTGGATCACAAATAAAATCAAATCCTGGAAATCTTTCTCGTACTTCACCAATAGCCGTATTTAACATTTCCTTCCCTTCAAGACCACTCTCAAGTTCTTTCAGTTTATTAATACGCATTGAATTCGTTACTTTCACCGGAAATGAAAACTTAAGCATATACTTCGAATTGGGATGATATAGCGTCCTTAGTGATGATGTTGCCATATAATACTTACCTACAGGACCAATATACTCAAGCAATTCTTGAACTATCCAATCTTGTACGTAAGCTTGATGCAAGAGCCATTCTGCCTGAAGCGGATGAATTGGAATTAATGCATATTGATCTTCCTTACAGTACTTCGTTATAAATTCTTTACTAACCATCTCATCATTACTTAATTCTTCTTTTATAATCATTGTTGTAGAATCTGATAATAATGATTTTTCATTTACTATACTTTTATGTGCCCGAAAATAATGAAGCTGACATTCTCCTTTTAATTCTGGAGAATACATTGCACTTTTCCAATCCAATATCCCCTGTCTACTCTTTGGTGTAGGATGAGTTAAATGCCCAAATAATAAAGACTGCTCCGCTTCTATAAAAGTTGTATGGAAACCGTATAATGCGGATGTATCTTCTATTCTCTCCTTTGTAAATTCCTCAATATTTTGACAACTACGAATGACTCGAAGCATAAGTTCCGCAGGATTCGTTCCTTCTCCGTAGTTGATAGACATCTCTTTTATTAAAAATGTAATAACTGTAACATAATCTGCTGTAATAACAGAATTACTATCTCCAATTTGATAATAAAATTGTTCTCCAAACAAATGGCGATCTGTTGATGATTTATATATAACTTCTCCATACAAAGTAACGTTCTGTGCCGATAGCCGACAACATAAATATGTGGGGACTGTATCTCTATTCAACGTATTACTGAAGATACTCTTCATTCTTTCATCCTCTGTAATCCATTCTCCACTCCCTGTTTCTCTTAAATAACAGTTTAAAAAGCTTTGTAATGTTGCATGTTCTGCGATTTGTTTCGCATGCTGCATACTGGTCCTCCTCTTTATATTAAAGCTATCGAAATTTTATATAATAAACGATAATTGAATGTCGTTATCAATTATGATTCTAATTGATAATGATATTCAATTCAAGAGTATATTTCAGAATTTTTTTATCTGATTTAATTTTTCTTGTTTTCTCTCTTTTCTTTAATCTAGTTAAAAATACACGAAAAAAATACTCATTTTCAAACTACATACTTACTATTTTTCATTAGTAATCTATCCAAAATGGTTAAACAAAAGAGGTATACCTTAATTGGTATACCTCTTTCAAACATAAAGTTTACATAATAATATTATTTAAGCAAATCTATATAACTGTTTGTATAACAAATTCAAATCTCTCCAACAATACGCTGTTTCTTCTACCCTTACTCTCTCTAAAAATTTTGTATCAATTTTTTCTGGGTTAAATTTTTCATAAAACTTTTTAGAAGGATTATTCGTAACAACCCAAACTAAAAGTGATTGCATATCATTCTTTACACATTCTGATAGTAACGCTTGAAATAACTTTTGTCCTATTTTCATTCCTTGATACTCTTGTAAAAGGTAGATTGCATATAATTCTCCATCACAATTATATGTATCAGTTCTTTCTATCCCCCCATCGATGAATCCAACTATTTCTCCATTTAAATTCTCTGCTACAAATCTAAATTGATGATTACCTTCTTTTTGAAAAATATCTTCCCATTGTTTTTCTCGTTTCTCATATGCTATATTATCTAGAATTTCGTCAGCAAATATCCCTTTATACGTTGTTTTCCAACTATCAACATGCACCTTTGCTATACCTTGTATATCATCCTTTATTGCTCTTCTAATATGTATTCCCATCATTTCTCCCTCCTTGTTACTCATCATTATATCAATTTCATTCCTTAAGAATCCAAATAAAAAAGAGTGAATTCATTCACTCTTTTTTATCACAATTATCTACTTTCCACTTCAACTGAAACTACTCGATCTATCTCTTTCAGGGAACTATATAACTCTGTTGTATATAAATCTTCTGGAGCTAAAATAACCATCTCTAGTTGCTGAAATGCTCCACTATCTATATCTTTAATTTTCACGCGTTTCACATGCATGCCTAAATTTTTAATTTGCTTAAATATACCATCTAACTCATGATGCTCTTTAACAGTAATTTTTATAGATAAATCCTTTTGTCTTAATGAATACGGTCCTGCAATTTTCACAAGTTGCGGAAGTACATTAATCGCTAAAATAATTAAAACCATCGCAACTGTCGCTTGTAAATAAAATCCCGCACCAATTGCGATCCCTAAAGCTGAAGCAGCCCACACCATAGAAGCTGTTGTTAATCCAGAAATAACGTCATTACTTCTTCGTAAAATGACACCCGCGCCAAGAAAACCAATTCCACTAACAATTTGAGCGGCCAGTCGCATCGGATCCATATTTGTATGTCCTGGAACAGAATATACATGTACAGATTCAATTGAAACCATCGTAATTAAACAACTTGCTACAGAAATAACCATACTTGTTTTCACACCAAGTGGTTTATTCTTTAGCTGCCTATCTATCCCGATGAATAATCCTAAAAAGAGTGCTAAACCTAATTTGAGTAAAAATTCATATGACATATTCCCATTCTCCTTACTTTACAATGTTTCCCTTAGAATAACTCACTATAACTCTTTTATGATATCAATTCCAGTCTTTTCTATTCATTTAACGTAAAAAACCGAAAAAACATTTATAACGATGTTTCTCCGGCTTTTTATTACACTTTAGATTCCTCTTTATTTCTGATCTTTAATCTTAATTTCTGCATCTTTGTAGAATGCTAATTTACTGTCATTATACTCTTTTGTAAATTTGTTAAACTGCTCTTTCGACTTTTGTGCTTCCACATTTAATTCATTAACAGTTTTAACTTTTTCACCGATTTCTTTTAATTTCGTTTCTTTTACTTTTAATTTTTCATACAGTTCTTTTTCAGTCGCTAACACTTTCGTGTAATTTTCATTCATCTTTTGGAATGCATCATAACGATTCTTATACGACTCTTCTACTGCTTTTGCTTGTTTTTGTAACTTCTTATCTTCAATCTTCTCTATATTACTTTGAACAGACTTCGTTTCCTTCTGTGCTTTTTCTAGCATTTCTTTCTCACTTTTCAATACTTTTTCACGATCGTCTACATTTGCAGTAGCTTGCTCTATTTTCTTCACAACTGCTTCATTATGTTCTTTACCTTCTTGCAAAATTTGAGCATATAATTCTTGCCCTTGTTTCTCTAATTGCTCTAATTTTTTTGCTTCATCCACTAAAGATTTTTCTTGTGTTGCTGCTGTTTCAAAAGCTGTATATAGATTTTCTTCTGGCTTTTCACCGAAACAACCTGTTAAAAGTCCTACTGATAATGCTCCAACTACTGCTACTTTTCCATACTTCAACGTTCATTCCTCCATTACATACGGTTATCATGCCAGAAGTTCACTGGGAAGTGACTCTCTTCATGATAAGCTTCAAACTCATA
The DNA here is from genome assembly GCF_051915185.1 of Bacillus cereus group sp. MYBKT14-1. NCBI lineage: Bacteria > Bacillati > Bacillota > Bacilli > Caryophanales > Bacillaceae > Bacillus > Bacillus cereus group sp. MYBKT14-1. Next base: position 228,946 of record NZ_JBQAEF010000002.1, read on the forward strand.
ACCTTTTTCTTTTAGTCCCTTTAAAATTGCTGGCACAGCAGCAACTGATTGCGGGTGAATATCATGCATTAAAATTACTTCTTGTGGTTTTGTTGCGTTTGTTAATACGTTTTGAGCAATTTGTGCTGCAGCTGCATCAACTGGCATTTTATTGTATCTCCAATCTAATGAATCAATTGTCCAATCCCATACTTTAAATCCGCCTTCTACCACTTTATTTCGAAGACCTTCATTCAATCCAGGCATCGAACCATATGGAGGACGTGTTAATTTAGGTGATTTCCCAATAATATTAGCGATTAAACCTTGATCTTCTTTCATCTCATTTACATACTCGCCATTTTTATATAACTTTGCGAAATTATGTGTCATACTATGCATGCCTACATAATGACCCTCAGCATTTTCACGTTTCACTAAATCAGGAAATTCTTTTACATTCGCTCCAATTAAAAAGAACGTCGCCTTCGCATCATGTTGTTTTAGCGTATTTAATAATTCAGCCGTATATTTCCCTGGTCCATCGTCAAATGTAAGATAAGCAACTTTTCTTTCTTTTCCATTAAAACGACTTGGTGCCGTTTTATTCATTTCAACTTTCGGCTGTTCACTTGCAAGCTGCACTACATTTTCTTGTTTCGCAACAGCTTTTGCTGGTGAAGTAATTGATTGAAACATGTAATACCCAATAGCTACTGCGGCAATCGCTATTAAAACGACTACTATTTGTTTAATTTTTAAAGCTTTTTCCATTCTATCGAATTCCTCTCCCTATTAATCTTATATATAAATCGCCCAATATAATTATACATCTATTTATTTTTATTTCACCATATAAATAGATTTTATTTGTATTATAATGGGAGTTTTATCAAAATTGTTGTTCCTATTCCTTCTTTGCTTGTAACACTAAGCGCACCGCCATGAAGCTCCACCATTTTTTTAACGATAGCTAAACCAATACCTGCACCTGCAGCATGATTATTAATTTGGTAAAATGATTGCTCAATATATGGTAAATGTTCTTTAGCAATTCCAATCCCTTCGTCTCTTACCTTAATCACTGCTTGTTCTTCTATTTTAGTCGCTTCAATGTGTATTGTACTTTTTTTATGTGAATACTTAATTGCATTTTGAACAATATTCAAGAAAACTTGCTTTAGCCTATTTCGATCTCCCATCAATTCAATTCGGTCTATAGTAGTAATAAATTGAATTTCCTTCTCTTCCGATTTAGGAGTTAATTGCCAAATCGTCTCCTCTAGTATATCGTACAATTGCACCTTTTGTTTATATAAATTAAAATGATTTGATTGTAATCTTGAAAAATCTAACAATTCTTCTACTAAATGAATCAACCTATCTGTCTCACCTGAAATAATGCCCATACCTTGCTTTATTTCTTCTTCTGTTAAATGATCTACTGTTTTTAACGTCTCACTCCAACCTTTAATTCCTGTTAAAGGCGTTCGTATTTCGTGCGAAATAGAAGCAATGAATTCATTTTTCATCTGCTCAGCCTTATCTATTTTATAGGCCATATAATTTAAACTATGTGCCAAGTCACCTAATTCTCCAGGATAATCTTCTTTAATTTTTTGCTTTAATGTGCCTTCTGCAATTTGTGAAGAGGCTTGAATAATGGATTCAATTGGCTCAACAAATGAATTTGCCAAACGTCTACTAATTAAGAAGACGACTCCCGAAATAACAATACCTACAGAAATAGTAAACGTAATAATTTCAATAATCTTTTTATTTACATTTGTTAAAACAGTCGTATATTTTAAAACACCAATAGTTTGTCCTTGATGTATAAGTGGGCTTAGCACCTCTAGTTGTTTTTTATTACCTTTCTTAGTAACTTGATTATACATTTCACCTTCTAATAATGATTGTGGAATATTGACTTTACCTTCTATCTTTTCACCACTTGAAGATTGTATAACCGAGCCGTGACGATCAATTAACTGTAATTCTGTTCCTTCTAATTGAAAGCTACTAATTATGTCACCACTATATTCTTGTAACCGAATAAAGTATAGTGAATTGTATTCTGAAAAAAAACGTGTACTCGTTTTCGCATGAGACTCTATATATTGCACAATACCATTATAATAGTATCGATAAATTGAGACTGAAAATACAACTTCAAATAATACAAGCATAAGTGTAATGACCGTCATAAAATATAAAGTCACTTTCCGTTTCATCTTATACTTTCCTTCCACACATATCCTTTTCCCCACACCGTAAGAATAAATTCAGGTTCTGATGGATTACATTCTATCTTTTGACGTAACCGTCTCATATTTACATCTACCACTTTCGTCTCACCTACATAATTGGTTCCCCAAATCATATTTAAAATTTCATCACGCGAAACTGGCTTTGAAGCCTGATTCATTAAATACTGTAATATCATATACTCTGTAGGTGTTAAATCGACTAATTGTCCATCTTTATACAATCTTTCTTCTATAATATTTAACGAAAATGGACCTGACGTAACAATATTCGTTTTTTCTTCATGTACTTCTATTCTTCTTAATAAAGACTGTATACGTGCAGTTAATACTACTGGACTAAACGGTTTTGCAATATAATCATCTGCACCTATTCCTAGTCCTTGCACCTTATCTTCATCTTGTACACGTGCGGTTAACATAATAATACCCATTTTTTTATTTTCTTTCCTGATAGCCTTACAAACTTCTAAACCATTAATCCCCGGTAACATTACATCCAGCAGTGCTATATCAACAGTTTGTTCACTCAAAATTTGTAACGCTTCTTCTCCAGTAGTAGCTTCTATTACATAAAATCCAGCACGTTTTAAATTCAAAACAATAAAGCTACGGATTGTTAATTCATCTTCTAAAACTAAAATTTTTGACATAATTCTCACCTCCTACTCTTGTTGATAATCCGCTAGCGGTTTTATATATGCTTTCACTTTTTCAAATTTTGATTGCTTCGGTACTGCATATACGTGAGAAGCCGTTTTAATTGCTGCGCTGTAGCCTTTTATATTGAACCATTCTTTCCGCTTAAAAATATGAACTTCAAGCCATATTTCATTTGTTCTTGTATCCAAAAACTTTTGAGAATTTGATTCTTTTTGCTGATCTGGTATTGTAATTTTCCCTATTAACTCTTTAGGGATTTTCACATAATACCCTTTTTCTATATCTATATATCGTTCTTCAATTGGTTTAATTCCAGATTCACTCCACTGTATGTAACGTTCGAAAAGCGGACTATCACCATGTGATTTATCTTCCCAACCTTTTGGGCGTACAGTACGAACAAATTCAATAATGCCGTCTTCATTAACATCTTTACTTTCTACAACATATTCATTAAATAAATCTTCTTTCCCATCTATAGGTAATACTTCATAATGATCCTGATCAAATTTTGCTACATAAGTTATACCTGAATGAGCCCCTGTTCCCGCATCGATTACAACTGCCTTTAATGATTTAGAAATACGACCCATTTGTATTCTTTGAATACTATTTATATACGGATCAAATGTAACCTCTGACAATACCTTAAACTTTTCCATGAACTGAACCTTCAACTGTTCATCTTTCATATGCGAAACAAGGCTTATGTCTTTAAAACCATTTTTGTTTAAATCATCTATAAATAACTTTGTATACTTCTGTCTATAAAATTCCTTTATATCGTCACTCTCATCGGAAAAAACATACATTGTGTTTTCTAATAAATCACGATTGGTAGTTATTCCTATCAATAGTTCCCTTTCCCCACTCCCTGTGAAATCTCCTACCTCAACAATATCTACTTCTTCCCCATCAAATGTATAGGTTGACTTCATATTCCATCCATTATTTTTCTTCTCATATACGGCTAAATATATATGATAATCTTCATTAGGTATTTTATATACGATGACAGCTTCTTTTTTATTATCTCGCTCGAAATTCATTGACCATGTCGTCTGTTTATCTCTATTAGACATTGGAGTAAGTAAGCGATAATTAACAGGTAAATCTTTATCAATTTGTTCCTTTAATTCATTAATCCATTTTTCATTTGTAGGAGCTTCCATTAGACTTGTTGGAGCTTCAGACATTTTACATCCAGTCAATATAAAGATAATTCCCATCATGCTTAACCATTTCTGCATATGATATCTTTCCTTACCACAAATTTTGAATATGTCCTTTTACTTTTTTACCTATCCATTATACTCATACATATGAGTATAATTTTTCTAAACTAAAAAATCGTTACAGAAAAGTTACAAATACATTCCAAAAAAAAAGATTGGCAAAAGCCAATCTTTTTTTATTATTCATTTCGGACTGATTTTGGCGTTACACCTAAATGATCATTTAATTTTTTTGAAATATCTTTTACATTTTTTTCATTTGGAATGTAATAATAAATACCACCGATACGTTTATCTGTGCCTTCTATTTGCAATTTTTCCATTTCCAAATTAGATCCTGCCATATTTTTTGTAATGGCAAGCATATCGTCAAATGTTAAGTTCGTTTTCATATTTTTATCAACCGCATCTAGTAAAGAGCCCATTTTGCTAATTGATTGAACAGACATCGCTTTTTTGGCAATTGCTTCTATTACAAGTTGCTGTCTCTGTCCACGCATTGCGTCACTATCAATTTTACGCGTTCTTGCAAGTGCAAGTGCTTGTTCTCCATTTAAATGTTGGTAACCTTTTTCTAAATGGATCATACCAGCTTGGTCTTTACTATCTTGTTCAGTGAAAGTAACTGGTACATCAATATCAATACCACCAATTGAATCGACAATTTGTACGAATGATTCAAAGTTAAACTTCACATAATAATCAACAGGGACATTTAAGAATCTTTCCACCGTATCGCGTGTGCTTTCTACGCCACCAAATACGTGAGCATGAGTAATTTTATCTAATTTTTTTCTAGTTGGAATATAAACACGTGAATCACGTGGAATACTTACTAGCTTAACAGACTTATCATCTTTATTAATTGTTGCTAATAAAAGTGCATCTGTTCGAACTGCTTCGCCATATTGGCTTTTTCTCATTTCACTTCCATCTACACCCATGATTAATATTGAAATATTATCCTTTAAAGGTTCAACTTCTTTATCACGCTTTGATGACTTTTCAATTTTCGCATACGCATCATTTACAACAGCTTTTGCTTTATTATATATAAACGAACCATATCCTACTCCTCCAAAAATAAGTAGGAAAAATGGAATTAATATGAACCATTTTATTGACTTTCTTTTAGAACGCTTTTTATTACTTCTCGTATTTTGTTCTAATTCAGAGCTCATACCCATTCGCCTCTCTTTCTCTTTACCAAGTATAATGTAAGTCTATTTATCTTCATATTGAATTTCCTTTCATTAACCTTACAATTTTGTAAGGTTACTACTAAAACCCAATATGTATTCCATTTCACATTATACTCTCGTACTTATTTTTGGCAAGTCACTATTTACCAATTTCAAAAATTTAGCACTTCGCAACATGCAAATTTATAAATTCATTAACTCTTTCATTTTAAATTAGGATATCTTTTTCCAGATAAACGATATGAATAAAGAGTCCAGCTAATGATAAAACCTCTATGAATACAGTATATTTCACGTTATTATTTCTCAAACGGCGTATACATGCTTTTCTTCCCCTGATTATCAATAAAAGCCGACTTTGCTTTTATTTTCGTTTTTTCTACTTCCATGTCTTCATTTGAGAAGTTCACAATGATTTTAATATTTTTTCCATAAGAAACAGATTGTACTAGCTTATCTTCTGACAAATACGCAAAATTCGTCATCTCTTCTTTTACTGCTTTTTCATGAACTTCATTCCAAACTTTTAGATGCTCTGTAATTTCTTTTTTATGCTTATTCCACTCTACTTCATCTAAATGGTACAACGGAGGAACATTATACAATAATTCAGACAGCATTCGATTTCCAACTTCATCTTTTACCTTTAAACTTCCCCATTCCCAATGGTGCGTTGTAATAACGGAATCATTGTATACTAATTTATATAATGGTATCGAATATACTGGGTTTAAATACACTTGTTTATATTCTTCTTTCAATGGTACTTGTTTTGCATATTTTTCGGGAACATTTTGATTTGGTGACCAATATCCACCGACATAATACGGACTTGTTTTATTTTTCCGCATATCTTCATCGTCCCATTTAATAACAGGTGTTTCAATTCCGTGTGCAAATGCAATCGTACTACTAGCAAAATCATTTCCACCTTCAGAACCAACGACCATACCCTTTTCTTGCGCAATGTAGTCCATTCGTTTTAAACGTGCTTTTAAATCTTGCTCTTGTGTCGTTATATGTTTCGCTGAATAGTCATCGTAAATTTCACCTGTCGCATCACAATCAATAAACCATGAATTATATTTAGGACCATTTTGTAATATATCATTCATGCGTTCCTTTACACTAGGCAGCGATAAAGTCGGGTTTAACTTGCGACCTCTGCCTAAAAAGCCTTGCACCTTTTCTCCGTTTTTCTTCGTTACAGTAGCCTCTTCATATAATGATGGGTCATTAAAGGATGCTGTGTTCCAATTTTTATCACTTTTTTCGTGAATGGAATGATATGAATCATACGGACCAACTAAATACCCCATTTCCTTCGCTTTTGTCACGAAATTAGGTTGCATAAATCCTTGTTCCCAGTTCGGCAGACCAATCCACGCTTTTTCTATTCCTACCTCTTTCATTTCCTTTAGTATGTCCGTTCCATCTGCATTACCCCATTTACTTACCTCTTCAACCGCATCACCAAGTAGCGACTTTAATAAATGCTTATTTAAGCTATACAATTCTGTGTTCGTTAAGTGACCTACACCTTTCTTTAATAGCACACTAGCTTCCTGATCAACGTTTTGAAAAATATCCTCTTTATAAAATTCCTTCATGGATAATACTTCGTTTATATAACGTAAAATAACATTTTTTTGATACTTATCAATGAAATCTTGTTTACTTACTTGATCTAATACATTCAGTTCCCCAGGCTCTGAACTATTCTTTTGAATAAGTTCTTTTATATGACTAAACAGCGGGCTATTTATTTGCTCCCTTAGTTTTGGCCAATTTATATTATTTTCTGATAGACCATTTTGATTCCAAAAATAAAAATGCGCCGCTCCATATAACTTTTCGATTTCTTTATTTTTTCTAGCCTTTTCTTGTAATGTTTTAAATTCACCTTTTCGAACAATATCATCCTTATACAGTTTAGCAATGCTTACCGCATCATTATTTGTCACATATAATTGAAATCCATATGTTTTATTTTTATTTATGCTCGGAAATTCATGTGTAAAATCAAATCCTATTTTCGGATCCGAATGAAACTTCAATTCATTATTAAACATATTGTTTGCAATATATACAATTGAATATTTCGAACCATTTAATGCGAAAAACTTCATAGAAAATGATTCAGCAAATGAATATGCATCATCCTTTAAAAACTTCTTCCAATTCTCATCATTGCTCGGAATTTGCTTACCCTCCCATAACGGAAGTGTATAATTTTCAGCTTCTACTTTCGGCCATGTAAAGCTTTCTGCACCAGTCGATTCCACTTCAATGTTTAAGTGGTCTTTTTTCTTTTCTACTTTTATTTTCACTTTTTGATCTGGATATTCCCACGATGTACGATCCTTTTCTTTTTTTACATTCGATACCTTCATTTTCGGTAGGGGTTGTGATGCCTGTTCCTTTACCCCCTCATGTTCTACAGTTAATGTGAATGTTTCTGGATTTACATCATAAGTAAAATCTTTATACGTCGATTTCTTTATTTTAGACTCTTGTACAGCATTACTACCTTTTACGTCACAACCGACTAAAGTCGAAAATGGCATAGTTGTTAGAAGACATATCGCTATCATTTTTTTCATCCTCTGCACCTCCACCAATGAATATACAGGTGGTTTGTTACAGGAATGTGGCAAAAAATAATAGAGCTAGCATTTTGCTAGCTCTATTTAGAGTATTAAAAGTTGATATGAACAACTATAATTCGCTTAGAAGATATGTAATACAGTAACTGCATTTTTTCTCAACAATTATGAAACTAAACAAATTAAAATTTTAACAAGCATTCTTCAACTGAAAAAATAAGTGTATACAATGTATCCTAAAAGTAGTACTAAAATGATTATTCCTGTACCTTTCCAATTCATACCGCCTGTTATATCAACTGGACTACCCGTTTCCGCTCTATTGAGTCCGTCACGTAAAGAACCCATAGGATTACTTTTTAATTCACTTTGTCTCATACGCTCTCTTTTTTCTTCTGGTGACTCTTTATTCATTTAATCACCTCCAAAATGAATGCACTCTTTACTTACATTATTCAAAATCAACATTTGTTTTATATTTTTTTCCGAAAAAACCTAATTTAAAATAGGTTTGCAACGTAAAGAAAGCTAGCCATGCCAGCTTTCTTTACGATCCAATATGCTCTTCCTTATTTACAATAATACCTTTATGGTCGATTTCAAGCTCACATACTTTCATATCTGTAAATACTCTCGCTAATTGCTCAGCGATTTCTTGACGTTTCTCATATGGCGTTAATATAAAAATAGATGGTCCCGCACCGCTAAGTGCTGTACCGTACGCACCAAATTCTTTTGCGCATTTACGAATAGATGGTAATAACGGTACGAGTTCTAAACGATATGGCTCGTGAAAATGGTCTCTCTCCATCATTTCACCTACAACTTCCCACCGCTTTTGACATAATGCAGCTACTAATACGTTACTTATCGCACTAGCTTTAACTGCCTCATGAAACGGAAACATCTTTGGTAATACAGATCGACTTTCATCTGTATTTAATTCTTCATTCGGAATAAGAGAAATTACCCCTAACTCCTTGCTCTCAATTCTTACGACGGAAATATCCTTTCCATCAAGTGCTCCGATTACAGTTCCACCTAATATAGAAGCAGCAACATTATCAGGATGTCCTTCAAAATTTGTAGCAATTTGAACTTTTTGATCAGCAGTTAAGTTCAAATTGCCTAGTTGATTCGCAAGTTCTATCCCAGCTACAATCGCTGATGCACTACTTCCTAGCCCTCTTGTTAATGGGATATTACTAGTAACTTCTATTATATGGGGTGATATAGAAGGACAGACTTTACATGCCGTGCTAACGATTAAATTTTTATCGTCTGTCGGAATTGATTCTTCAAAGGAATGGATTACTTGCCATTTATCAGCTTTTTCTTTAACCACCACATCTAAATACAATGACAAAGCTATTCCAACTGAATCAAATCCAGGACCAACATTTGCCGTACTAGCAGGGACACGAACACTTAATGGTATCACGACATAATCACCCCTTTAATATGATCTTTAATCTGTTCTATATCATTTGACAAACTTGCGATGTCTAGTTGATTTGAAGAAATAGCGATATCAGGATCCTTCAAACCATTTCCAGTTAATACTGCAACAACTGTTTCTCCCTTTTTGATTTTTCCAGATTTAACATGTTTAATTACGCCAGCTAATGAAGCATTTGATCCCGGTTCAGCGAAAACTCCTTCAGTTTTTGCCAATAACCTATACGCATGTAAAATTTCTTCATCTGATACCATATCTATTTCACCACAAGACTGCTCGGCAGCCTCTACTGCATACGACCAACTTGCTGGGTTACCAATGCGAATTGCTGTTGCAATTGTTTCAGGCTCTTCAATTACATGCCCTTTTACAATTGCCGCTGCTCCTTCTGCTTCAAAGCCATGAATTCTTGGCTTCTTATAACCTTTTTCTTTCTCATATTCACAGAAGCCTTTCCAATATGCTGTAATATTCCCTGCGTTCCCAACAGGGATAGCTAGAACATCTGGTGCATTTTGCAATTGGTCACAAATTTCAAATGCTGCCGTTTTTTGTCCTTCAATTCGATAAGGATTCACTGAATTTACTAATGTAATCGGCTCTTCTGCAGCAATATTTCTTACAGCCTTAAGTGCATCATCGAAATTCCCTTCTATTGAAATAATTTCAGCTCCATAAGCGACCGCTTGCGCTAATTTTCCATGCGCAATCTTTCCTTCAGGGATTACGATTATACATTTCATCCCAAGACGTGCCGCATATGCTGCAGCTGATGCTGATGTATTACCTGTTGATGCACAAATGATTGCTTCTGAACCTTCTTCTTTCGCCTTAGCAACTGCCATCACCATACCACGATCTTTAAAAGAACCTGTCGGATTCGCTCCTTCGTACTTACCATATAGCTGAATCCCTAATTGCTTTGATATATTTAATAACGGAATAAGAGGTGTATTTCCTTCCATTAAACTGACATCAGGTGTGTTTTCATTCACCGGTAAATAAGAAGCATATTGTTTCAATAGTCCTTTATACATATTGTTTTTCCTCCTCAATAATGTAGTAACTGTTTATTTCACTTGCGACAGCTTCTATCGCTCCTAAAACTCGTTCGAATTGATACTTGGAAGTTCGATGTGTCACAACAACAACTTCTGCCAGTTCACGGTTTAAAGGTAATTGAATAACTTCTTTTAAACTTACAGAGTAATTAACGAAACATTCTGTTATTTTTTGCAACATCCCAGGCTCATCTCGTAATGAAATACGCAAGAAATATTTCGAAACTACTTCTTCATCACCTTGTAATTCATAAGGAACTGGTTCTTTTAACGCACTTTTATTTTTCGGCACTTGATTCATATTTTTAACGATGGAAATAATATCACTTACTACAGCAGAACCAGTTGGCAACTTTCCAGCTCCAGGTCCGTAAAACATTACTTCTCCTACCGCTTGACCGTGAACATATACTGCATTAAATTCATTATTCACATTTGATAATGGATGCTGGCTCGGTAAAAGCGTCGGTTCTACACTTAAATGAATGGCTGATCCTTGTTTTTCTGCTTTCCCAATTAACTTCATAGTAAATCCTAACTTTTCAGCCATTTGTAAATCTTCTTTTTCGACATTTCGAATCCCTCTTACTTGCACATCATCTAATGAAACATTCATCGAAAAACCTAAGTTTGCAAGAATTGCTACCTTTCTCGCCGCATCTAGTCCATCTACATCTGCTGTCGGATCCGATTCTGCAAAACCTAATTTTTGCGCTTCCTGTAAAGCCTCTTCATAAGACCATCTATTTTGACTCATTTTTGTTAACATATAATTTGTTGTACCATTTACAATTCCCATTATTTTTTCAATTTGATCTGATGCTAGCCCGTCAGTTAGTCCTCTTAACACTGGAATACCGCCTGCTACGCTCGCTTCATAACATAAATCACAATCATTATTGTTCGCCAGTTGAAGAAGCTCTGCACCGTATACAGCCATTAAATCTTTATTTGCTGTCACGACATGTTTCTTATTTCGTAAAGCCTTAACAATATGCTGCTTCGCTTCTTCAATTCCGCCCATTACCTCTACTACAATATCAATATTCGAATCATTTAGAACTTCATCTGCATGACTTGTTACTGCAATCCCGTCAATACAAACATCGCGTTCTTTTTCCAAATCACGTACAACGACTGTTTTCACTTTCACTTCGTATCCTGTATCAAGAGCGATTTTTTTATAATGTTCTTTCAAAATATGAACAACACCACTTCCGACCGTACCTAAACCTAATACCCCAACATTTATAACGTTATTCATCTTCTAATCTCCTCCTACAATTTTATTATTTATCTCTATCAATCACCTTGCTCTGCTTTTTAATCATGCAGGTGGTGGTTATTTCCGTACGTACAAATCGTTCCATGTTACTGCACCTCCTTTCAAAGTAAAAAAACACACCCATCCCTAGGAAAGGGACGAATGTGTTTTCGTGGTTCCACCCTTGTTCCAATCTAGACGTATTTCTCCCTAGATTGCTCAAGTTCAGATAACGGCTGATACCGTCAATAATTACTAGATTACTCGTTCACTATTGAAGTTCAAAGGTGGTAAAATCATTTCTCGTGTTAGGAAGCTCACACCCTTGACTTCCCTCTCTGTAAACCGTAAAAATGATTTCGTGTCCTTATCATTACTTTTTCGTTCATGTTTATTTGTTAACTCATTATACTCGCATAAAAAACAAAATCAATACTATTTTTTAATTATTTTAAATTTTCAATCTCTAAATCCGTAAAAAAACACACTCATCCCTAGGAAAGGGACGAATGTGTTTTCGTGGTTCCACCCTTGTTCCAATCTAGACGTATTTCTCCCTAGATTGCTCAAGTTCAGATAACGGCTGATACCGTCAATAATTACTAGATTACTCGTTCACTATTGAAGTTCAAAGGTGGTAAAATCATTTCTCGTGTTAGGAAGCTCACACCCTTGACTTCCCTCTCTGTAAACCGTAAAAATGATTTCGTGTCCTTATCATTACTTTTTCGTTCATGTCTATTTGTTAACTTATTATAGTTATCAACTTTTTAAAAAGCAAGCCTATTTTTACTAACTATTTTCAAGAATTTTTTTTATTATATTTCACAATAGCATTATGCAACTGCCACTCAATTTACCTATTTTGTCATTTCTCCAGTTTATAAATCAACGGTTCATATATAAAGTGAAACTTTAATCAGTGGGGATTTTGTTCATCCCCACTGATTATTAGCCTTCACCAATCGGGCTTTTACGGGCAGTTGATCCCCACCTGACTTCTTTGTTTTCGCTGAATTTTGAGGTAGGGGTCTTACCGCCCGTTAATGCGGGATAAATCCCCCATTCTAAAACCCGTACACATCCGCTCTACAAAGCTATATCAATAAAATTTTTAATACAATCTTTTTGTATAACTTTCTTCTAAAGAACGTGCAACATCTTCTTCTGAAGTATTCACTTTCGCATGCTCCAGCAACATTTTTGCTGCTGATGGTAACTCTTTTTTATTTAACCAAGATTCTGGATCCCACATCTTAGAACGAATAAACGCTTTTGCACAATGAATATAACACTCTTCTATTTCAACAACAATTCCAAGCAACGGATTGCGTCCATTCGCCTGCATTTCTTTCAAAATTTCTTCGTCGTTTGTAATATACGCTCGGCCATTTATTCTGAGTGTCTCCCCAAGACCTGGAATAAAAAAGATTAGTCCTACACGTGGATTTGAAATAATATTCAAAATGGAGTCTATACGACGATTTCCTGGTCTTTCTGGAATGATAATAATATTATTATTGAGTACGTATACAAATCCAGGTGCATCTCCTCGCGGCGAGGCGTCACACTCCCCCAACTGATTTCCAGTGGATAATACTAGAAAAGGAGATTTAGAAAGAAAATCTATGCAATGGTGGTCTAATGATGAAATGACTTTTTTCAACGCTCGCTCACTTGGTTGCCCCAATATTTTCCGTAACTCTTCCTCTGTTGAAATAATTGATTTTATTTCCGTACGCTCTATCCCCACTTATAACCACTCCTTTTTCTTTATTTTTCCAAAATTCAATACAAATATTGTATAATAAAATTTGAGGAAAGGGGAATTAAAATGACAGAGTGGTTAACAATATTTGATCCTGAAAGAAATACACTTGGGAAGAAATTACGTGATGAAGTGCATCGTGACGGCGATTGGCACGAAACATTTCATTGCTGGTTTGTAGAAAAAGATACTGAAGATATGTTTTTATATTTCCAATTACGCTCTAAAAATAAAAAAGAAGCTCCATGTATATGGGATATTACTTCAGCTGGACATATTATGCATGATGAAGATGTACAAATTGGTGGTCTTCGTGAAATTGAGGAAGAATTAGGGCTTTCCTTTCAAACTAATGATTTAACATACAAGGGAATCTTTAAAATAGATTATGAAATTTCAAATCTTACTGATCGCGAGTTTTGTCATATGTATTTTCACAACGTCATCAATCCACTTCCATTCGCACCAGGTGAAGAAGTAGACGATGTGATGAAAGTACATGCAACTTCTTTTCTACAACTATTAAAAGGAGAGATTTCATCTTTAACGACTATTTCAGTCTTAAACAATACACCGATTACGATAACATTTGAAGATATTTATCCGTATGATCTTGCATACTATGAATTTGTTATAGAGCAAGGAAAAGAATTATTAAAAAATAATAGTTTATAAATAAAATAGGACTCCTAGCATAATATTGCGTAGAGTCCTATTTTTTATTATTGTTCAAGGATTTTTAATCTACTCTCTACTTGTATAAATAAACGAATGATTAATAACAGCATAACCACTATAATCGCTATTATTGTATGTGGATATCTAAACAGTATACTAATAACACTTCCAATTAACATCATGATAAATCCGTTTTGCTTCATCACTTCTGCACTATACCTGTTACCCGCATCCCATAATTCCTTATTTTTCATAGATCGTTTCGTACGATAACCATATGCCGCATTAATATCGGTCGGTGGATTTTTTTGAAGAATAATTGCCGCAAGTATAAAAATAATACCAATCAATATGCTTATTCCTATGTTTACTAGTGCATCAATCAATTATATCCCCCCTAACTTACACTTTCATTATACGACATAACCCTTATTTTCCTAATTTATAACACATTCACTTTCTTTCTTTTGATGTCTGGAACATACTTGGAAGTGTTACAAAACGTGCCCCTTTCGTTTTTAACTGCGGAATGATTTTGTCTAGTGCATCAACAGATCCTTGTAAATGCCCACCTGGAGTAGAATGCTGCAGTATGACACTACCTGGAAATGAATTCCCTAACACATTATTTGTAATCGTATCGGCACTTACACCTTTCCAATCAACTGTATCAACACTCCACTGTACAATCATAAAATTTTGCTCAGTTGCCCAATTCAATTGATTTTCAAGTATTTCACCATACGGTGGACGTATAAATTTAGGCGCATAGCCGGCTAAACGTTTTAATATTTCTTCCGTTTTTATAATTTGATTACGGTACTCAGCGTCATTTACTTTCGCTAAATTCGGATGACTGTACGTATGATTACCAATTACATGCCCTTCATTTGCAATACGCTTTACTACATTCGGAAATTTTTCTGCGTTTTCACCAAGTAAGAAAAAAGTAGCTTTTACATTATGTTGTTTTAACTTATCTAATATTTTTGGCGTGAATTCTGAATCTGGTCCATCATCAAATGTAAGAGCTACTTCCGCTTTATTATACGGTCCTGAAAATGCGTACGCATATTTTTCAACCCATGTAAATGGTGTCCACGATCCACGATCATCTGCTTTCATTTGTACTTCATAGCTTTGAGGGATATATGCGTATGGCAATGCGCTTATATAATCTCCATAATAAAATGAGTTATATGGCATATAAGCATACGAAACATCTCGTTCTAGTCCCCATTGATATGGAGCAAACATTTCTGGCGAATAAAAATAATACATGATAAAAAACCTCCCTAAATTTTCATATGTGATTCATCTGCACTTTGTTAGAGAAATTGTTATTCATAAACAAAAATAAGACTGTCCTTAATTAGGACAGTCTTACTGCTTACTATTATTAATAAATCGATGTACTATCTTTTGGCAAAGCTTTCACATGTTTTAAATAGTTCGTCACTTTATCATCATCATCTTGCGGATATTGATATTCATATTTGTTAGCGATTTCGTTCGCCACTTCCCTAAATAAATTACCCATAACAAAGAATGACTCCCATATGTTTTCATATTCTGCATTAGAAAATGTTCTTTTAAATTGCACCCACATATCTTTTTCAATATATTGCTCGAAATGCTTTCCAAACTTCCCTGTATTAACTGTAAAGTCTGTTTTCATACCAATATGCCATTCTAGCATTACGATGAACATATCTCGCACTGGTCCTTCAAGCATTCCTTTTGCATAAGAAAGTTCCTCTCGCCATAACCCTTTTGCGATATTCGTACTACACCACCAAAATTCATTACAACAATCCAAAAACTCTTTTTCTGTAGGCTTTTTTATTAAGTAATCCTTATCGCTTGCTGGCGGGAATTCTTCCAGACAATTATCTTTATCAAGAAGCAGTTTACTTAAACTATCTTGTCCAACGAACTTTTTTATTAACTCAACTGGAACTAGCGTTAAATCAATCCGATTCCCATCCATGAACTGCATTAAATATGGAAACTTCCCGTCTTCATCTGGTGGAACTAACGACATTTCTTCTGGCATTTGTACAATCATTATTTCTCCAAATCTATGAATCCAATTATGATTAGACGTAAAAGATTGTATATCATTTACAACATACTTAATATCATAGTCTTGAAAACAATCTCTTTTCACATTTGGATTTACACGCGATCCATTCATGATGACAGCTCGAATTCTTTCATCCTCTATTGCTGTATTTATAATTAAATCTAACATTTCTTTTTCAGTTCTCATCTACTTATAGCCTCCAATTTTTTAATATACAATATAGTGTTATGTATATTGGAGGTCCACGAGCTAGTCTCGTTATACACGATACACGTTATAATTTTTGAAACTTCTTTTTCATTCCTTTTCCCTCC
Source organism: Bacillus cereus group sp. MYBKT14-1 (assembly GCF_051915185.1). Lineage (NCBI taxonomy): Bacteria > Bacillati > Bacillota > Bacilli > Caryophanales > Bacillaceae > Bacillus > Bacillus cereus group sp. MYBKT14-1. The sequence continues at coordinate 245,528 of NZ_JBQAEF010000002.1, forward strand.
TTACATCACTCTTTTACAACTGCCATTCCTTTCAATTTACCAATGCTTTCTACCATTCACTTTTAATTATACCGAAAATTCTGCCTTGAATACAAAAAATAAAGAAGGGACATCTACCCCTTATAGAATAGATATCCCTTCTTTTAAAGTTAAATTTAATTCCTATGGATTAGTAGACCAAAGCCCAGCAGATTTAATAAATGTACGTTTATTTAATTTCAGCTGCGCTACGATGAATTCTGCAATATCTTCTGCTTGCATTACTTTATCAGGGTTTCCATCAGTTAATCCTAAATCTACAGCCATATCAGTTGCTACTGTACTTGGAGTTAAAGCTGTTACACGAATGTTATGTTTGCGAACTTCCATCGCTAACGATTCTGTTAAGCCAAGGACACCAAATTTAGAAGCACTATATGCACTTGTTACAGGTGCGCCTTTTTGTCCTGCTGTAGATGAAATGTTAATGATATCACCAGATTGTTGTTCAATCATGCTCGGTAAAGCTGCACGAGTTGCATAGTATACACCCATTAAGTTTACTTGAATGATTTTTTCCCAATCAGCAACGTCTAGTTCTAAAAACTTACCGAATTTAGAAATACCAGCGTTATTAATTAAAATATCGATAGATCCTAAACCATTTTTTAACGTTTCAATCGCAGTTGTTACTTCTTCGTATGAAGAAACATCAGCAGTTGCAATAACAGCTTTTACACCTTCTGCTTCTACTTCTTTCGCTACAGCTTTTAAGTTTTCTTCTGAACGAGCTAATAAGCCTACATTTACGCCTTCTTTCGCTAATGCGATTGCTACAGCGCGACCAATCCCTCTACCTGCTCCTGTAATTAAAGCATTTTTACCTTGTAATAATTCTGCCAAGTATAACACTCCTTAATCATCTCAGTTATGTATTATATTAAAATTGTATCTATGTTTATGTAAAAAGGCAATGATGCACTTTCATGTGCGTAGGTTACTTGTAGGTAACTATAGAAAGGTTTTATTTATAAGTTTCATTTTTTTACCATTATTCATGTAAAATAAAAACAAATCCAGCATAGGGGAGTGTATGAGTATGAAAAGAAAAAAATGGTTCTTGTTACTAACTGCAGTCGGACTATGTATCATATTGTTTGCACTGTACTTTATATTTGGTAACCCACTAAATTATAAAGTAATAGAAAAAGATACTAGCCATTATCTCCATACTAAAAAAGGTTATAAGCAAAAAGAAATACAAAACATAATCGGAAAATATACTCCCCTTTATAATATTGGCTATTATGCAACAGTAGTATATAAAGACGAACCATATTTCACCTACTCTTATACATACGATGATAATAAAAAAATAATACAAGACAACGGTATTTTAGGAAGACACACTGAGTCATTTGAACATCTTAATTTAAACTGGTCGTTGTTTGACCAGTTAGTAGATGGTATTCATACAAACTTGCAAGGAAGAGATTTAAGAGAAAAGAAAGATTATTCTATACGACACGTTCAATTCATTGATATAGATGACGATAAAAACGGTGCGGAAGCATACGTTGACTTTAAGAAAGATAAAGAATCCGATTACTCATATCGTATGAATAGCGAAGGAAAAGCTTATCAATATAATTGCAGTAACGGTAAATGCATTTTTAAAGAGAAATAGTGTTAGAAGGAGAACCTTCTAACACTATTTCTCTTCATGATTCGGCATACGCACTATAAATTCAGTACCTTTTCCTTCCTCACTCTCCACTTTTATCTCTCCTTGATGAAGGTCGAGTACTTTCTTTACAATAGCTAAACCTAAGCCACTTCCCCCATAGGCACGATTTCGTGAAGAATCCGCTTTATAAAAACGCTCAAAAATATGTTGTTTCTGTTCTTCTGATATACCAATTCCTGAATCACGGATACGCACTTCCACTACTGTCTCATGTTCCTTTAACTGAATAGTAATCGTACCACCGCTTGGAGTAAATTTAATACTATTATGAATTAAATTAATCCACACTTGACTCATACTTTCTTGGTCAGCAATAACATATACTTTTTCTAAATCTAGTTCTAACTCAATTTCTTTTTCAGCCCAGAGTGGTTCACTATTTAACACAATTTGCTTTAATTGTTGATCTAATCGATAGCTCACTCTTTCTGGTGTATACTCTTCTGATTCTAAAAGAGTTAGCTTTAGTAAATTTTGACTTAGTTTAGATAATCTCGTTGTTTCAGTTTCAATAATGGTAAGATAATGCTTTCTTTTTTCCTTAGAAAGATTATCGTCTTGTAGTGCTCTAGCAAATCCTTTTATAGAAGTTAACGGTGACTGTATTTCATGAGAAACATTCGATACAAACTCTTGTCTCATTTTCTCCATCGTATTCAGTTCATCTGTCATATCATTTATACTTTTTACGAGCACGCCAATTTCACCATCATACTTTTCTTCATTTCGTATTTTTACGGAGAAGTCTCCTTTTGCAATTTTTTGTATCGGTTCAATAATAGTCCAAATCATCGCCTCTCGTTTTGGTCTCATTAATATTCCAATCAATGTCCAAATAAGAATAATAAAGACAAAACCGACCATATCACTAATTAGAAAGGCAACAAACGGCGATACGTTTACGTCAAAAGCATTCAATATACTAGTTGCTACATAAAATGCGATAGACCAAATGATAGTAAGAAAAGAAAAGAGCGCTAATACCGCCCCAAATACTTTCAGCATCTTCAACTTACTCATTCGTTTTCTTTTTCTCATTTACTTACCTCTAAGCGATACCCTAATCCTCTTATTGTTTTAATACTAAATTTCGACTGCTCTTCTTGAAACTTCTCACGTAACCGATTAATATGAACGTCTAGTGTACGTTCATTTCCTTCAAAATCATATCCCCATATTTCTTCAATTAATTGCTCTCTCGAACAAGTTCTTCCCGATTTAGACCCTAAAGTAAAGAGCAGCTCAAATTCTTTTAACGGTAACGTAACCGTTTGTTCTCCAGATGTAACTTCGAATGTTTTACGATTTAATAATACATCTCCAACTTGAATCGATTGCGAAACAGTAATTTGGTAACGTTTCAATAATGCCTTTACTCTCACTACTAGTTCTATAGGATCAAATGGTTTTACAAGATAATCATCTGTCCCAAGGTGAAATCCTTTTACTTTTTGTGATGTTTCCCCTTTGGCAGTTAGCATCAGAACCGGGATATCATAGTATTTTCTTAATTCAAAACATACATCAAATCCATCCATATTTGGCATCATGATATCAAGAATAACCATATCGACTTTTACGTCATCCATTTTCTGAAGTGCATCTACTCCATCAATTGCCTCATATGTTTGAAAACCTTCTCGTTCTAAAAATACAGAAACGAGTTCTCTAATGTGTGGATCGTCGTCTACTATTAAAATTTTAGGTATCAAAGGAACCATTTCCTTTCTACTTAGCATCTAATATATTTTTTAAAAATGAATCATCAGTGGAGTAAAATCCCACTGATGATTCATTTTATAATGCACCCTCTTTAATTTTCAATTGCTGCGTTGCAAACTCACGATACATATCATGCGTCTGTAATAATTCATCATGCGTACCACTACCTGTAAGATTCCCTTTTTCAATAAAGATAATTTTATCTGCATCTACAACAGTAGAAAGTCTATGTGCAATCACTAATGTTGTTCTGCCTTTCATTAAGTTATTTAATGCTTTTTGAACGACAGACTCAGATTTACTATCTAAGCTTGAAGTTGCCTCATCGAGCATAAGAATTTGCGGATTTCGAAGTAACGCTCGGGCAATAGCAATTCGCTGTCTTTGTCCCCCAGAAAGCTTCACACCGCGTTCTCCAACTTCTGTTGCATAACCGTTTGGTAAGTCATGAATAAACGCATCAACATATGCCATTGCAGCTACTTTTTCAATTTCTTCATCCGTTACTTCGCCCTCGACACCATAACAAATATTATCACGAATCGTTCCATCAATTAACGGACTATCTTGTGATACGTAACCGATTTGACGTCGCCATGACTCTAATGAATAACTCGTAATTGATTCTTCCCCTAATTTAATGGCGCCACTAGTTGGCTCATAAAAACGTTCCAATAATGAGAATAACGTTGTTTTCCCACTACCACTTGGTCCTACAATTGCTGTCACTTTTCCAGATTCAATTGTGAAATCAATATTTTTCAAAACTTGCTCTTCTTCGTTATACTCAAAATGTACATTTTCAAGAACAATCGGTTGCTTAGCATTTGTCACTTTCACACCAGTTTCATGATCTTCTACTTCATATTCTAAAATCGTACTAATTCTTTCCGTCGCACCAATTGCCTTTTGGAATTGTGTAAAGAACATAGATAATTGACTCATCGGCATTACAATTTGAACTAAATACAAAATAAACGCTACAAGTTCACCAGTTGTTAATGCACCGCTAGAAACTCGCATCCCGCCATATCCTACGATAATAACAAGTAGTGCCATTAAAACAAACGACATAACTGGCGAAATTAATGCTTGCACTTTTCCTTCTTTCAAACCAAATTGTAATAACTTTTGTATACCTGTATTACCCGTTTCATATTCTCTTTTTTCTGTATTTGAAGATTTCACTAAACGAATTTCTGATAACACTTGCGTTAACACACTTGTAAAAGATGCCGTTTCATCTTGAAGCGCTTTTGAAATCTTATACATTTTTCGTCCAAGTGGAACTAAAATTAACACAGACAACGGAATAACCGTTAAAAGTAACGCAGTCATTTTCCAATCTAAAACAAATAATACAATTAACGATCCAACAATTGAAATACCGCCTGTTAATAAGTTTGACAAATGCTCAGAAATTAACGTTTTCACTACACCTGTATCATTCGTCATACGGCTAATTGTATCACCTGTTCTATTTTGATCGTAATAAGATACCGGCAAGATAAGTACCTTTTTCCACAAACGTTCTCTTAGTCCCGCTACAATCTTCTGCCCAATATAATTTAGTAAATATATAGACAACCCTGCCGCAATAGTTTGCATTACAAAGAAAGCAACTAATCCAACAATTTGTCCTGCACTAATTGAAGAAAGCGAAAAATTATCTACTAATCCTTTTGTAAGCATAGGAATAAATAAACTCGCTCCCGTAGAAAGCAAACTCATTAATAACGCAAAAACTAAAATTCCTTTCGGAGGATTTGTATCTTGAATAAGGCGTAAAAACTGCCTCCAACTCCCTTTTTTCTTCATTTCATTTCTAACTTCCATTCCTGTTCATCTCCTCGTGGTAAACCAAACTGTTCTTTCTAAAATTAGAATACGATACAAATGTAAACTGAATGTAAACACACTTTTTCTATTTTTACAAAATATACATAAAAACTCATCTTTACAACAGATATAAATATCTGATATTATTACCTGGTACTTAATATTATTCTATGTAAATTATAGATAAATAATTTACAACACGATATAAATCTCCAGTTAGTGAAAGGAGTATCCTTTTTGCAAACAAATATACATTCTGAAAAGGAAACAATTATTTTTATTCATGGATTAGTTGGCAATCGTCGCGCCTTCAAAAAGGAGCAAAAACGTTTTTCTTCCTCCTACAACATTATAACTTATGACTTATTAGGTCACGGTGATGATAAAGGAAAAGCAATCGACTTTTCATTACAGCGCCTCGTAGATCAATTATTAAACTTATATGAGCAAGAAGATATTAAAAAAGCACATATTTGTGCGCTAAGTTACGGCTGTTACATCTCTACAATTTTTGCACAAATGCATCCAGAAAAAGTATTAAGTATTTGTCATATTGGAGGACATTACAATAACCCTTCTCGTTTATATAATGTATTTCAAAATTTTTGGGAGAAGCGAGGAGATGAATACTCTAAATGGCTCTCTCAATACGCAAATACTATTTTTCCAAGCGGTATACTAAAAGCAAATCCGTTCGCAGTCATTTCAAGAAATATTTACTACCGTTTCGGATTACAATTACATTCATCCATAATTGCCCAGTCATTACGACATAGGTTAGAATTCGATTTAAAATCTAAATTAAAATCACTTCCTCACCCTATACTATGGGTAATGGGAGAGCATGATCATCTCTATAAATCTTGTCTATTTGATTTGAAATCTATTTTGCCTAACGTTCTATATAAGGAAATACCGTTAGCGGGACATGCAGCGAACTTATTTCGCCCTAACTATTTCCATGACTTATATGATCGATTTTTAAATGGAAAGTTAAAATAAAAACTATTAAACTTCCAATTTATTTAACTATAAAAAGGCTTCCCAAGTTTCCTTGGAAAGCCTTTTCTCTATACGAAAAGTATATAAAACTACTTTTTCTTAGTATGCTTTTGTGTAACCTAATAGGTGCTTGCTCCAGTAAGAGTTACTTACAGAACTAATACGTACACCAGTTGCATCTGTTTCTGCACTAATGAACTGACCGTTTCCTAAGTAAACACCCATGTGAGAAGGACCTGATTTATAAGTATTTTGGAAGTATACTAAATCACCTGGTTGTGGATTGCTAGTTTTTGTTTTAGAGCTCCAGTATCCAGCAACTGTTTGACGAGCTCCTTTATGACCAGTTTGATTTAATACGTAGTGAATGAATCCACTGCAGTCAAAACCAGCAGGTGTTGTACCAGCAGTTCTGTATGGTGAACCATTTAAAGATCTAGCGAATCCAGCGATTGAAGATGTATCTCCACCTGTTGTTGGTTTTTGTACGTCTTTACCTGGTTGTTGAACGTTATTTGTAACATTATTGTTATTTGTAACGTTGTTTACTCCGCCTTTTACAAACTTAACGAAGTCTGCACTTACGTAACCTGTGCGGCCGTTATGGTTAATTTTGTACCAACCATTTTCAGCACCAGTAACGTTTAATACTTTACCATTTGTTACTCCACCGATTACAGCGTTGTATGTAGCTGGGCCTGTACGTACTTTTAAAGCACCAGTGTTAACAACATAAGAACCACCAGTTTGAACTGTTGTAGTATTGTTGTTTGTAGTTGGTTGTTGTGTTTCGTTAGATACAGCAGAACCACCTTTTGTTACGAAGTCTTTGCTTACGTATCCAGTTCCACCATTGAAGTTGATTTTAAACCAATCTTGTACTTCACCTACAACTTGTAATGTTTTACCTTTGTTTACAGAACCTAATACTGTATGAGATGTACTTGGGCCTGTACGTACGTTAAGTGAAGAAACGTTTACTGTGTAAGTACCTGTTCCTTGTTGAACAGTCGTTCCTGTTTTGCCACCAGTTGTTACGAAGTCACCACTTACATAACCTGTTTGACCATTTACGTTTACTTTGAACCAACCATTTTCTTGTCCAACTACTTGTAGCACTTGGCCTGATTTTACTTTAGAAATAACGTTATGTCCTGTACCAGCACCTGAACGAACATTTAATACATCAGCAGTTACTGTGTATTTTAATTCAGAAGTTGTTTCTACAGTTTTTGTTTCAGTTACAGTCGTTTGAGTTTGAGTTTGAGTTTGTCCATTAATTTCTTTTAGCGCTTCATTTGAAACTTGTGCATGAGCAGAATCCATTCCTGGAACTGCAACGCCAGCTACAGAAGCTGCTGCTAAACCTGCAATTACTTTTTTCATAAGTTGTCTTTACTTCCTTTCCCTACTATCCTCTTAAAAAAAACTAAAACTTTAATACTTTACAATATTATCAAAGTAAAATATTCATCCAGTTCCATTTTTTAGCAAGAGTTTTATTTTTCACACGTAGTTCATTTTAAATGAACAAAGTGAAATCCGTGTGAACTTCATGTGAACTTTATCATTAAACACAGTGTTTTTGCAATGGTTTTTTCAAATTTCTTATATATCGCATAAAAATTCGACATTCCATTTAATATTTTAATATAAAATATCCCTTTTCTATCTATTATAAAAAATTCTATTAACCTAATACAAACTCAAGTATGTATTTCCTTATAAAGCTCCTTACATAAAGTATACTTTCATCATGACAAAAATCACTCTATTTATCAATAGTATAATATTTTTAGAAAACTAAATTTCTATACTATCTACAATTTTGAAATAATTTGACGAATTGTAAGATTTATTTCACAAAAGCCATTTCTCCTTTAAAGAAAACACACACTATATCAACTGTTCTCTTTTTCTTATAATGGAATTTATAGGATATTTATAGTATTATATACATATCTTAATAAACAAGAATTTTAGCGAATTGATTAAAGTTTCATTCCCTTATAAAATGAAACTTTAATCAGGAAGGGTTTTATACATCCTCCGCTAATTATTAACCCTCACCACTCGGGCTGCCCATTAATGCGGAGTTTTATTGGAATAAAAAGAGGAGGCATATTTGTGAGAAATATAATAGATGATCCAATACAAAAAAACATAGAGCTATACTATGCTTTTATTCAATTCGTTTCAATGATAACATTACAAAAAGTATCAGCTATTGAAACACGTAAAAACGAATTAAAAAATCAGATGAAAAATGCCGGACAAAAAAACCCTTATTACGTATAAAAAAAGGTGAACAGGTTATATTCCTGTTCACCTTTTTAAATTATTTATAAATTTTCACACGGTCCTCTAGCGGTTGGAATTCTTTTTCACCAGCATGTACTACCGGTTTACCAAATGGCATTTGCGCAATAAGTTTCCAATTCTCTGGAACATCCCACTCTTTTCTCACTTCTTCATCAATTAGCGGATTGTAATGCTGTAACGTAGCACCAAACCCTTCAATTTCTAAAGCTGTCCAAATTGCAAATTGTAACATTCCTGATGATTGCTGAGACCAAGTTGGGAAATTATCTTTATATAATGCAAAGTTAGCTTGAAGGCTTTCCACTACTTCACTGTCTTCAAAATATAAAACCGTTCCATAACCACTTTTAAATGCATTCATTTTTTCTTCAGTAGGTGCAAAGTTATTTTCAGGTACAATTTTTCGTAACGTTTCTTTCGTAATATCCCATAATTTATCATGTTGTTCTCCTAATAAAACAACAACGCGAGCACTTTGAGAATTAAAAGCTGAAGGTGTATGTTTTACAGCATGATAAATCACTTCTTGAATTTTCTCATCAGAAACTACTTGCTCTTTACTAATTGCATAAATAGATCTTCTGTCTTCAATTGCTGAGTAAAAATCTTTTGCCATCATAATTCCCTCCAATTTTCAATTGAGGCTATTTCATATGTATATATCATATTACGCCCCTCAAACTTATTATTAATAAGCTTATAACTTTATAATATCACAGCAACAAATAAACTCAAATGTTAACACTTGTATTTAGACTCTTTTTCCTTTTTAAAATGAAAATAAAAAGACTGCTCGTTGTTATCTAAAATTAGTAACAACGAACAGTCTTACTTATGTAGCGATCTAGATTCGTATTTTACTTACTTAATTAACTAATCCAAATGCATACGACATTAACTTATTCGTCTCTGTAAAACGTTTTGTTTTACTTGATGTCCCCATGACCACTGTAATAATTCGATTATCACCTTGCTTTGCAGTCCCCGTAAAACAGTATCCTGCACTATCTGTAAATCCAGTCTTTAGTCCGTCCATTCCTTCTATATATAAACTTTTATTATTTTTATTTAACATGTCGTTTGTGCTTATAACATTAATATTATTAAATGCTAGCTGACTTTGACGTAAGTGAGTCACTTCTAATATTTCCGGATAATCTTTTATAAGATGATACGCCAATTGTGCTACATCACCAGCCGTCATTTTTGTTTCACTTCCATCTGGCTCTTGTAATCCAGACGCATTTGCAAATTTAGCATGTTCCGACATTTTTAACTGTTTCGCTTTTGCATCCATAAGCTGAACGAAATCTTTCTCCGATTTTGCCATATGTTCTGCTAAAGCCACAGCCGAATTATTAGCTGACTCAATCATTAATGCATGATATAAATCTTTAACAGTTAATGTGTCATTAACTTGTACTGGGATTCTCGCTCCTTCTGTTTGTGCCGCCTTCGCACTCATTTTTACTGGATCTTCCCAGCGAACTTTCCCGTTATGTATACTCTCTAGTAAGAGATACGCTGTCATCATCTTAGACATACTAGCCGGTGCAAAAGCTTCATTTTCATTATATTGATAAATAATATCTCCATCACTCGCATCGATAATCATAGCTGCTTTTGCGTTAATTTCTGGTGGGATGTACTTTGGCGGGACTACTTTTTCAGTAAATCCTGCTTTAGGTAGTTCTGCCACTTGCAAAGGTTGTCCCTCTACATTCGCTATGCTCTTTTGATTTCCTTGGAATAAGAACCAACATATCCCTAAAATAATAACTAATAGGACTGTCATCCTTCCCCATTTTAACCGATTCATTTCAAAACTCCTTTAGCAAACCTTTTATACACTCACATTTAACCTTAACAACAATTCCTTTATATAGTCAAGGTAAAAGGTATATTTATTCATATACAGCAATGATTATTTTAATTTATTTATGTTAAACTTACAATATTAAAACGTAAGAATATTTAATAATAAAATCTCGTAAATAAAGCGAAACTTTAATCAGCCCTCCCAATCGGGCTACCCGTCAAATAGCGAGATAAACTATTTAATAGAAGGGATTCATACAAATGCTACTTCCAAAAACATTAAAATACGGAGACACAGTTGGGATCTACTCCCCTTCTTCACCAGTAACCTACACTTCTCCAAAAAGATTTGAACGAGCAAAATCTTACTTACAACAGAAAGGGTTTCATATATTAGAAGGTTCATTAACAGGTCGATATGATTTTTATCGTTCTGGTAGTATACAAGAGCGTGCTGAGGAGCTAAATGTCTTAATAAGAAATCCTAATATTTCTTGTATTATGTCAACAATTGGTGGGATGAATTCAAATTCAATATTACCTTATATTGATTATGATGCTTTTCTAAAGAACCCTAAAATAATGATTGGGTATTCAGATGCAACTGCTTTATTACTAGCAATTTACGCCAAAACAGGAATCCCTACATTTTATGGACCAGCTCTCGTCCCTTCCTTTGGCGAATTTGAACCTTTTGTTGATTGCACATACAAATATTTTGCTGAAACTTTACTACATGATCATTCTCTTCCTTATCATATAAAACAACCATTATTTTGGTCAGATGAATTTATTAATTGGGAAGAAAAGACGAAGGAGAAAGAACTTCGACCAAACGATTGGATTTCAGTAATTGATGGAAAAGCTACTGGGCGTATTATTGGCGGGAATTTAAACACGATACAAGGAATTTGGGGTAGCCCCTATATGCCACATATTCAAGAAGGCGACATTCTCTTCATTGAGGACAGTTCAAAAGATGCAGCTACTATTGAAAGAAGCTTTTCATTACTTAAAATTAACGGTGTATTCGATAAAATTTCAGGTATCATTCTTGGAAAACATGAGCAATTTGATGATTGTGGTACAAATCGAAAACCTTTTGAAATACTATTAGAAGTACTTCAAAATCAAAGAATTCCTTTTCTAGCTGACTTCGATTGTTGTCATACACATCCAATGATTACCATGCCTATCGGTGTTCAAGTAGAGTTGGATGCAACAAATAAAACGATACATATTGTAGAACCTTGGAATAAATGAATGCATAGCTTCTATTGTTTTACAATAAAAGCCATGATACTATATAATTTGGAATGTGAAAGATTAAACAAAATATGTTCCAATATCTAACACTAGAAAAATTAGGTATAAATATATATTTATATGCAAAAGAGAGTGAATAAATGAAACCAACTATTAAAAATTACGTATTTTTACATGTAGCTTTTTTGATATATTCTATCATTATGGTTTACATGAAATGGGCAGCTAAATTCCCCATTGCTTCCATCTCATTTTTTGTTGCTTATTTCGGATTAGTTATACTTTTATTCGGATATGCAATTTTATGGCAACAAGTAATTAAACATTTCGAAATTTCAAAAGCATATTCACATCGCGGGATTATTATACTGTGGTCAATGCTTTGGTCAGTATTTCTATTTGGAGATACGATTCAGTGGAATCATTTACTTGGTGCAGCTATTATTATTGTCGGAATTGTGGTGGTGACAAAAGATGAATAGTTATATGTTATTATTTATTTTCGGGATAATTTTAGCTAATTACTCACAAATATTATTAAAAAAAGCTACTTTGCAACAATACGATTCTAGAATAAAAGAATATGTGAATCCTTATGTTATTATCGGCTACTCTTTATTTGTAATTAACGCCGGATTAAATGTTATCGCCATGAAGGGTATGGCATTAAAACAAGCATCAGCATTAGAATCCTTAAGTTATATCATCATATTAATTTTCGGTTGGTATTTCCTAGGAGAAAAAATAACGAAACGTAAACTCATCGGCAACATTATTATTATCGTTGGTGTAATCGTTTATTGTATCCAATAGTAAAAAGCTCCGTTTATCACAAACGGAGCTTTTTACTATTGACCTAAATTTTGCACTTTATCTTTCAAATCTCGAACTTGATCTACCGTCTGCATAAGCTCAGAGTTTTTAAATTGCTCTACATCCACTTTTCCTTCTTCTATCTTTGTCATCGCCGTATCAATTAACGTATTTAACTTTTCGTTATATCCGACGATTTGTTGATGAATATCCTTTGCTACATCAGGTGGCGTTAATTCATTGAATGCGGGTATATCTTGTTTAATTTCACTAAGCTTCGTTTCTAATTCTTTTCGAGCCTCGCTATCATTAACGGCCTTTTCTGCTAATGCTGGTGCATCATTTGCAAATGCACTTATTTCATTTACATAATCTGTCGCCTTTTGAGCATAATCTATGGAGTTCTTTCCTTCCTCCACTATTGAACATCCCATTAAACCAATTGAAACTATAAATACTAATAAAATTGATTTTATTTTCATTTTAGACTCCCTTCGTCTTTATCATTGTCTGTAATTTTCTCTATACATAACTTCTAGCTAAATTGTTTATAACCTTTTTCAAATAGCTATTTATCCTCTTACATGCCCTATTATCGTTACAACATCTATTTCTATATGTACGCTTATAATATCTTCAATTATATCCATATATCCTTGTCCTATAGCTGTTCCATAGTGTAATGTAAGCCCCTTCTTTTCATACACTGACTTTGGCACTGAAAAAATAAATCTCCTCAAGTTTCTTTCATCAGCTGGTTCCATTATTAAAACAATCCCATCCTCATCAAACATATACGCTCGCCCTCCAACTTTACATTCACTATGGCTCAGTATTGCCTTGGTCAGCAAAATTTAAAACACAATAAGTTAAGATACTCTCTGCTCTATCATAAAGTGAAACTTTAATTAGCCCTCACCAGTCGAATCTTTATCGGCAAATAGCGGGATAAAGTGAAAGTTTAATCAGTGAGGATTTTGTTCATCCCCCACTGGCTATCAGCCCGATTCCCACCTAACTTCTTTACTTCCGCTGAATTTTGAGGTAGGGTCTTACTGCCCGGCAAATAGCGAGATAAAAATAAAAAACATTCATTCTTTTTTGTTAAGAATGAATGCTTTTTAAAAAATCAATTTCTAACTCTAGCATCTTTTTTTGACGAGGTTTTACTTTCCTTACGGGAATTCCAGCGTAAATATACCAATCATCTAAACTCTCTTTTACCATACTCATCGCGCCGACTGCCGTACCTTCTCCTACAATTACATTTGGAAAAATAATAGAATCGGCACCAATAATCACATGTTTTTTTAAAATAACTTTTTCTGCTTTCACATTCCTATATTGATTCGGGACGGTTGGCCCCATTAATGTATTTCCACTGAAATCATCAAGTACTGCATATACGATTGTTTTAGCTGAGATGTTTGCAAAATCATGCATTTCAATCCCAACTTCCCCTCCATATAACGCTGTATACGCTGATATGTGCGAATAACTTCCAATTGTGATTTTACCACTTAAAATGCAAAAATCATCAATTCTTACATGATTGCCAACTGATATAGCACTTGGATTATATATACTTGCTTTTTTACTAACCAATACATTTTTCCCAACAGATAAAAATCCAACTTTCTTTAGTTCTTCTTGACTATAAAAACTATTCATCTACCGACACCACCTTCTGCTCTAAACAAATTACAATTTGCTCTACTAGTTCTTTCGTCATTCCTTCCCATAAAGGTAAACTTACGATTCGTCTTGCTATTTTATTCGTCTTTGTTAAATCTGTAGACTTATAGTTTTTAAAAAGAACTTGTTGGTGGCAAGATGGTGAAAAATATAATCTAGCTTCTATTTTCTGTTTTTTCAGTTCTTCTATTACTTGTATGTTGCGAACTTCTTCTGGACAAATGATAGGCATAAATTGGTGAATAACCGCTTCTGTCTTTTGGACTTTCCACCCTTTTTTCATTAACCCAGTATTTTGTAACAACTGTTTATACCATTCAGAAATACGGCTGCGTTCTTTTAATTTTTGATCCCACTTTTTTATAGTCGCTATCCCAATAGCTGCTGCGTATTCAGACATTTTACAATTAAACCCCATCATCGTACATTCACGATTTTTATCAAATCCGAAATTCCCCATTCTTTTAATACGTTGTATATCTTCTTCGTTTTTACTATATATGAGCCCTCCTTCACCAATTCCGAACGGCTTTGTTGCATGAAAGCTATATACGATCATTCCACTAAAATCTTGACCGTAATGCATCCCTCCATTCATTAAACCAAATCCCGGCGCCGCATCTACGACAACCGGAATCCCCTTCTTCTCTAATTCTTCATATTTTTCTAAGTTCATCCATGATCCAAAAGTGGCGTACGGGACAACAATCGCAACCTCTTCTTTTAATTCTTCTATCTTATCCAAAAGTACGGTTTTATCCATATACCAATCATCTATTGAAATATCAATAAAGTAAGGTTCCAGTCCACACCAAATAGCGGCTAAGGCAGTCGCAGGGAATGTAAAACTAGGCATGAGAGCATACTTTCCCTTTCTTCTTTTCTTTAGTTGAATAGCCGCCATTAACCCTAACGTTGCGTTTGCTACTGTTGTAACAGCTCCCCTGTTTTGAAAAAATGACGACATAATTGTTTCCTCAAAACGTTGATTTATAGGTCCATAATTCGTATATATGTGAGATGTATCAATTTCCTTCAATTCGTCCAAATACTCACTTACAGGTACAGTTGAAGCACGTAAAAAAGGAATATTCTCCATATCTATCTATTCCTTCCTATCATTTTCGGACAATATAGAGCATATCTGTTTCAGATAATCCAAATTTCCTAGCACTTTTCATTCCTTGTTTTTCCGCTATGTTATATAATTCTACCTTAAATCCTGCATTCATTAATCGTTGAATAAATCCCGATTGATTGTAAATTCTCACATGATCTTCTTGACCAAAAGCTAATTTCCTCAATTGTGGTGTTACAATTAATTCATTCTCTATAATAAAATCTACATTCATTACGATCGGTACTTGAATAATTCCCCATCCATTTGGCTTTAACACTCTATATAACTCTCGCATTGCTTTGTCATCATCAGGAACGTGTTCTAACACATGGCTACATAATATTACATCAAAAGTATTACTATCATATGTAATCCTTGTAACATCAATTTCCTTCATTAATGGATCCTTTGGTTCTAAGTCACCACATACATACGTAATATTTTTATACTCGTTAAACCAATCTCTTAACTTCGCTTCAGGTGCAATATGAAGCATTGTATAGTTTCTATTTAACAAGTCCGTTTCCGTTTCAATGTACGCACGATACAATCTTTCACGATCCATCGAATTGCAAACTGGACATATCCCTGTATCTTTATTCCACATCTCAAATTTATATTTCGGAAAATCATAATGCGCTGGCCAAGGTGAAAATTTTTCAAATTGTTGATTGCAATATTGACAATAACAAGATTCTTTCTCAAACATATGAGCAACTAACTTGTTTAACCCTTTTTTTATCTTTTCATTATAAATTTGATCTAGTTCGCCATTTCTTACTGCATCCTTAACTATAAATCCCGCATTTTCTAAACAATAAGATAAACTCTCTTTATACTCACTTTCGGAGCTTAAAAATCCACTATTATATGCATCTATAATTAATTCAATCCACTCTTCAATTGTCATTAAAATAAAATGCATTTGTTTTTGATTTTGTCCACTATGTTGTCTAAAATAACTAAGAGGTTCATGTATATAAACTACTTTTCCTTTCCTCATCATATCTAGCCAAGTTGCAATATCGTTAATAGCAGAATACGCCTTTCCTTTAAAATACCCAAACTTCCCGTCAAACAATTCCCGATTAAACAAAACAGTTGTCGGCTCACCAACTACATTTTTCAAATTTTTCAACATATAATTCCCTAATTCTTTTCCTTCAAAAAGCGTAGTTTCTTTCGCGATTTTCATATTTAATATTGAAGGTGGTAATATCTCTCCATTCTCATCAATCAGTTCACGATATGACGTCACAAATGAAATATTTTCTAACGTCAAAAAGTATTTCATCATTCTCTCGATCTTTTCATGATGAAATAAATCATCATCTAATAAAAAGTTTATATAGTCCCCATTCGCAAGTTCTACACACTTATTAAAGTTTTCGGCAACTAACGGCGTTTCATTTTTAACATATGTAATACACTCATATTCACGTAAATACGGTTGAATCATAGCATTGACTTCATTATTTGTACTGTCGTCAGAAATAACAATTTCAATATTTTCATATGTTTGATTTAGAGCGCTGTTGAGTGCCAATTCCAAGTAATAAGGTCTATTGTACGCAGGAATAAGTATGCTTACTTTCGGTAAAGGAGAATTATTATTTATATGTTGTTTTTTCTTTTCTATGTTTATTTTCTTTTCTTTAATTTTTTGATAATAGTCTAATGTATATAATATCGATGATGGAACTATCCTTCTTGCGTAATCTAGAAAATTAGTTATCGCTTTGTCTAACTCTTTTTCGGTGGATAAGAAACCATATTGTTCTCCTGCTATAATACTATGTGAAAAATCTTCTAATCCATCCATCATTTTATTAGATTCATTTAACTGTTGATCTGGATGTAATCGAAAGTAACTAAGTGTCTCTGCTATATATACTGCTTTTCCTTTACTTAATAAAAATAACCATGAAGCTATATCTACGTTACATAAATACCGCCTCTTATCAAAAATCCCATATGGTTCTTGTAAATCATTTTTACGAAATAAAACTGTTGTCGGTTCTCCAATATAATTTTTTTGATCCACAATTACCTTATTTCCTAATTCTGTTCCCTCTATAATGGTATCCTCTTCAAATAAACGGACAGTCGAATAAATATGTCGCAGTTCTTTCCCTTTATCATCAATGACTTGACGATGAGATGTTACAAGCTTAATTTCATTATCTAAATCATTGAAAAAATACTTCATCATTTTTTCAATTTTATTCACATGAAATACATCATCATCCATTAAAAAATTTATATACTCACCGTTCGCTTCATTAAATAACATTAACGCATTTTCAAATTGTCCGAGAGTTGACCTATTTTTTATATAAATAATATTTGAATGATCACATAAGTATTTTTGTAACAATTTTTCTGTTTCATCATTCGTGCTGTCATCTCCAACTATAATTTCTATATTAGGGTACGTTTGTTCTAACACACTACATAACGCCTTTTCAAAGTAACTAGGACGATTATACGTAGGAATTAATACACTTACCAACGGAAGTTGCTCTACCATTTCTTCAGTTCTTTCAATACGAGTTCTCATTTTAACTCTCTCACCTCTTCGCATATTATTTATATACGCGACACAAAAATCACATTACTTTAACTGTATGGAGCCTATATACTTTTATGCAAACAGGAAACAAAATATCATACTTTTCGTTCCTGAATAAACATATTTAATAATGCGGACATTTTATTTGCACCTTTTTTATTCATATGATCACTATCATAAAAATCATCGTCACAAAATAATGGCGAATCAAATAGATCTATAATTTGAAAAGAATATTGAGTTTGAAAATCATTTATAACTTTATAAAAATCTTCTTTTAATTTCTTACTACTACAATTGAAATAATGCGAAGTAACAGGGAACACAACAATTAATGGCTTTATATCGTTTTTTAACAGTAATTCTAAATATTTCTTAAAAATCATTTTATTTTCAACTAAAGTATGAGGATACGCCAATTTAGCATGTGAAGCTGCTCTTATTTTCCCGTGTTCTTCAAAAGGAATATGAAGAGAAGTAGTATTCCATTCAGCATTTATCCAAGGCAGCGTCAATGATTCATCTTTTAGTTCGTCTAATAAAATATATTCAAAATGCAAATTAAAAATAGAAAGAAGTGGTTTCGGAGTATTTAGATGTGAGAATCCATCAGTGGGTAGAGGAGAATGAACTACAGTATGATGACCATCTTGAAACAATGGATAATATACTTTGTGAATTCTATATGATTCAGATGATAACGACATATCAAAGTAAAACGAGAAATAGGCTATTCCTATTAAACAATATTGAAATGAATGATTGTTTGATAAAAGTTGTGACGCTATTAAATAATCATAGTATAGATCTTGCGATGGAAGTGTTAATTTTATTGACTTTTTTGAGAGAAGCTCCGTACTTATGCCACAATGTGGATAAGACAAACCGGTAGCAAACAATTCATACGTCGGATCACTCTTTGTTTTTTTCATAGAAATGTATAAAGACATAAGATCTGGATTTATTTGATAGATAGAAATTAATTTATCCTTCCATTCATACATGTATTTTGTTAAATTAATAATTTTTGAACTTTGCACGCCCCTATTTATCAAGTCATTTGTAAGTTTTTCTGCGTCCCCTCTCCAAATGACTATATATTGAAAAGAACTTTCTATACGAACAACATCTGAAACGTCTACAACATGAACTATTGTTTTACATTTATTTTTGTCTAACGTATTTCGAATCCTCTCCCCTGATAACTCATCACTTAAAACAATGATTTTATATTGCTCCTTCATGTACATCCCCTCCATTATATGTATAATATGAAATTCATTTTTAATTCGTAACAATCATATACACCTGCAATCTAACAAAAAAAATAGCTCCACCATTAGGCGTAGCTATTTTTACAATTATTGCTTATTCAAATCATATTCCTTTATCTAACTCATAAAGTTTACGATACTTTTCATTTTCTTTCAGAAGTTGTTTATGACTACCTTGCATGACAATTTGGCCACGATCAAGGAATATAACTTCGTCTACATGTTCTATTCCTACAAGATGGTGCGTAATCCAAATAACCGTCTTTTCTTCCGTTGCAGAAAACATTGTTTCGATTAAAGACAATTCTGTTTTTGGATCTAAACCGATAGTCGGTTCATCAAGTACAATAATTGGTGTTTCTTGCATAAGAGTTCTAGCAAAAGCAACCCTTTGTCTTTCCCCACCAGAAAACCGCTTTCCCATTTCATGCATTTTTGTTTGTAATCCGTCTGGAAGAGAAGTAACATGTGAAGCTAATTGTGCTTTCTCTAAAGCTTTCCATATCTCTTCATCCGTCGCCTCCGGTTTGCCAATTCGTACATTATTTCCAATTGTCGTATCAAACAAATGCGGCTTTTGATTTAATACAGAAATATATTTAGATAAAAGATTCGTATGAGCTCGTTCACCATTCAATACAACTTGGCCATTTACTGGGCTTAACGCCCCTGTTAACAATTTTAGTAAAGTAGATTTCCCTGTCCCACTTCTCCCTAAAATAGCAATTTTCTTCCCTGCTTTTATTTGTAATGATACATCTTTTAATACAATCTCATTACTATCTGGATAACTATACGATACGTGATTCAGTTCAATATCTACATGTTTTGGTTCAATATAATCTTTCTCTTCATGCAAATCCGTTTCATCATGTAAAACACTATCACTTTCTACGCCATTAAGACGATGGGTAGATTCTACGTACGACGGTATTCGATCGATGGCATCTGCAATAGGAATAAGCGCGTTTGTTACAGATAAAGTCATTAATACGAAAGCTGCGATAACTGTAGGAGCAATTTGTTCACTTGCCGCTTCATTCCCAGTCCATATGATCATCGAAATAACTACAATACCTACTACTAATTGAATGATACTGTCCCGAATATGATACCAGCGTTTCACTCTCTTTTCGATTTTTAACAACTGATCATTTTGTTTTACATACTCATTAATAAATTCATCTTTACGACCACTTGCTTGCCAATCAGATAATCCAAAAACAGCATCTGTCAGTTGTTGATACAAACGGTTTCTTCCTTGCTTTAAAGTAACATGATGTTTCTTCATCAAAAGTAATGATACAAACGGAAGAAGAAAAACGATAATAGCCAACATACAACCTACAATAAGTGCAAAAACAAAATCAAATGCACCGATAACAAGTACGAAGATACTATAAACAACTAGCGCTAATATGCTAGGAAATATTGTACGTAAATATAGGTTTTGCAAATGCTCTATATCTTCGGATAACACTCCTAACATATCACCCGTTTGAAATCGAGAACGGAAAAATAACGCCTGTGGTTCTACTATTCTATATAGCCTCGTTCTCATTTTTTCTAATATACGTAGTACGACATCATGTCCGACTAGGCGCTCTATATAATGAAATACAGCTTGCCCTATACTAAACGCTCTTGTTGCAACAATAGGAACATATACAGCCATTACATTTTCTGGTCTAAGAGCAGATTTTGAGATCAAATAACCTGAAATAAAAAGTAACATCGCTCCTGAACTAACTCCAAGAAGACCAAGGAAAATAGTTAAAGTCATTCTACCTTTATTTTGTTTTATATAAGGTTTAACCCAGTTACTCATTTCTCTCCCCTCTCTTCCCTATGAAAATGTAATGTCTCATTCTCTAAAAGTTCTTCATACGTCCCACTTTCTTTCATTTCCCCTTTATTTAGAATAAGAATATGGTCCATTTGTTTCATCCAATGTAGACGGTGAGTTGCTAAAAATACTAACTTTCCATTAAATAGACGTAACATCGCTTGCTTTATTTCAAATTCGGTTTCAATATCAAGATGTGCCGTAGGCTCATCTAATAAAATGATTGGTTTTTTACTTAAAAGCGCACGCGCCATAGCAACACGCTGTTCTTGTCCGCCACTTAGCATACGTCCACCTTCTCCAATTCTTTCGTGTATCCCATTTGGAAGTGATGTAACGAGTGAACGAAGGCCGACTTCATTAATAACTCTTTCAACTTCTTCATCTGTTGCATTTGTTTCATAAAAACGAATGTTATCCTTTAATGAAAGCGGAAAAATATAAGGTTGCTGCGGAATATAAGCAATATTTTTTTGCCAATCTTCACGAGTAGATCCATCAACTTCTACACCATTTACTAACATCTTTCCACTCGAAGGAGATAAAAAACCTGCTAATACGTCGATTAACGTCGATTTCCCTGCACCACTTTCACCAATAACACCAATAGCACCGTTACCTTCCCAAGTAAAATTAATTCCTTCTAATATAGCCTTTTCAGATTCAGTATTATTAACTTTGATATCTTGTAATTTCAAGCTACTAGAGGCATTCCATACTATATCTTCATTTAAATCTTTCTTTTGTATTCCTTTTTGTTGTTGCAAAATCTCTTCTATTTGCTCCATCGCAATTTGTCCATCTAATGTCGCATGATAATTTGCTCCCACTTGTTTAATCGGCAGAAAATATTCCGGAGCTAAAATCAAAATTGTAAGGGCTGGTAATAGTATAATCGTTCCATCTATTAAACGTATCCCTAATCCAACTGCCACAAACGCAATTGATAAACTCGTAAAGAAATCTAATGCAAAAGAAGAAAGAAAAGCAACTCGCAAAGTACGCATCGTTGCTTTTCTATATCTTTTACTTACTTTTTCAATCTTTCCTTCGTGCTGTTCACTTTTCCCTAAATACTTTAATGTTTCTAAACCTTTTAACGTATCTACAAAATGATTCGAAAGTACACGATATATCTCATACTGACTATCTGCCATTTTTTGCGCTGCTAATCCGAGAAGAATCATAAATATGATCACGATAGGAATCGTTACAACTAAAATGATTCCAGACTCAATATCTAGCGTAAAAACATATAGTACAATTAGACCTGGAACGATACTACTTCTAATCATTTTAGGAATCGTTAATTCAATATATGTTTTAAATTTCTCAATCCCCTCAATTGATAAGGTAACCAGATGACCAGTTCCAACAGTTTGAACATACCTTGGACCTAATGTGAAATATGCCTCTATCAATTGTTTTCTTAGTAACGACCCTGTTTTTTCAGCAAAACGTTCCACTAATATTTGTGATGTTCGAACTACTATGTTACGCGCTGCAAACGCGATACCAAAATAAACAACTTCACTTAATATTGTTTGTACTGTCTCTCCATGAAATAAAAACGTAATAGCTCGTGCTAAAAAGATTGTTTGCGCAATAATACTAAAAGCTTCTAAAATACTAATAATCGTTAACGCTACATATAAAATACGGCTACCGGGATAAGACGGAAGTCCTCTTTTTCTTTTCATTAGTACTCCAAATCGTTGTCTGACTTAACAGGTTGTCTAAATACATAATAACTCCATATTTGACTTCCGATAACGAAAGGCAAAATAGCAATCGCAAAGTAAGTCATAAGTTTTAATGCATAAGCTCCTGATGCTGCGTTGTAAATTGTCAAATCATTCATTGCTCCTAAAGAGCTAATCATAACACGTGGGAACATACCGATAAATACACTCGCACTTAGTAAAATGATCGTTAAACTCGTCATAAAGAAAGCCCAACCATCTCTTCTTCTTTTATTTAATAAAGTGGACACTAATAGTGCTACAAAAGCTCCGATTGGTACCATAATCCATTCTGTTCCATGAGCAGTGAAAATGTCGGTTTTCCATAACCCCACACCAGCAAAAACAAGAAGTGTAATTAATGAAAATGGTGCAATTTTTATTGCAGCAATTCGTGCACGTTCTCTCAATTTACCAGTTGTACGTATCGTAAGAAATTGTAATCCGTGAACAATACATAGTAGGAGAAACATTACTCCTCCAAGTAACGCAAATGGATGAAGTAATTGCAAGAATCCACCTACAACATTTTTACTCTCATCAATAGGTACACCTACCATAAAGTTTGCAATCGCAACTCCCCAAAGGATAGGAGGTAACATACTTCCAATAAACATCCCCCAATCCCATGCACTCTTCCATTTATGATTATCTATTTTCGCACGAAATTTAAAGGAAACACCTCTTAAAATTAAAGCAAGAAGCATAAATACAAATGGAATATAAAAACCACTAAATAAAGTTGCATACCAGTGCGGAAATGCCGCAAACATGGCTCCACCAGCACAAACAAGCCATACTTCATTCGCGTGCCAGAACGGTCCTATTGTATTTAAGTAAACTCGTTTTTCAAAATCATTCTTTCCTAAAAACCTCGAAACCATTCCTACACCAAAATCGAAACCTTCCAGTACAAAGAATCCAACAAACAAGATTGCAATAACTAAAAACCACAACTCATTAAGAGATAACATACTCTTCCTCCTTATCAAATGGATCATGGCTTTGATAATCCTTTTTCGTTTTCTTATTCGTGTGGCCCTTAATGGTACGAACGAATAAGTACACACAAATTCCACCCATAATTAAATACATTGATGTGAATGAAATAAGTGAGAATAATACTTCACCGAATGTTACATTTGGTGATACAGCATCTTCTGTTTTCATTACACCAAATACTACCCAAGGTTGACGACCCATTTCAGTCATAATCCACCCTACTGTATTACCGATGAACGGAAGAGAAATTGCATACACCATTAATTTTAAATACCACGTTTTTTCAGCTAAACGATCTTTTCTTGATAAGAACCATCCGTAAGCTCCTAGAAGAAGCATGAATGTTCCACTCATTACCATCGCTCTAAAACTCCAAAACATTGTATGCACTGGAGGAATATAATCTCCAGGTCCATATTTTTCCTCATATTGTTTTTGAATTTGATTCATCCCTTCAACTTGACCGCTAAACTTATCATACGATAATAGACTTAGCATATAAGGGATTTGAATTTCAAACGAATTTTCTTTCTTCTCTGTATCAATTTTCGAAAATACTGTAAATGGTGCTGGATCCTCACTTGTATTCCATAGCGCTTCAGCTGCCGCCATCTTCATTGGATGTGTCTTAATTAATTGTTGCGCTTGTGCATGACCAAAGAATAATACAAGCGCCGTTGTAATTGTTCCAACAATGATAGAAATTTGGAAAGATTTTTTAAATACTACAGTTTCTTGTCCTTTTGTAATTTTCCATGCACTTACACCAGCAATAAAGAATGCACCTGTTGCAATTGCCGCTGTAATTGTATGCGGGAATTGTACCCATAGTTGTGGGTTTTGAATAATGGCTAAGAAATCATTCATTTGCGCACGACCATCAGCTGCCATTTCATACCCGACAGGTGACTGCATAAATGCACTTGCAGTTAAAATCCAGAATGCTGATAACATCGTTCCAATTGAAAGGAGCCAAATACACATTAAGTGAATTCGCTTCGGTAATTTGTCCTCACCGAATACCCATAAACCTAGGAATGTAGACTCAATGAAAAATGCCAGTAATCCTTCAATTGCAAGCGAGGGACCAAATACATCACCTACAAAACGTGAATACGTTGACCAGTTCATACCAAACTGAAATTCTTGTAAAATACCTGTTACTACACCTACTGCAAAGTTAATAAGGAATAATTGCGTCCAAAACTTTGCCATCTTCTTATATACCTCTTGCCCTTTTACCACATACAACGTTTGCATGATTGCAATAATAAAAGCTAAACCAATTGACAGCGGAACAAAAAAGTAATGGAAAATCGTTGTTGATGCGAACTGTATTCGTGCCAATTCGAGCGTTTCCATACTAAAATCACTTCCTTCATAGTTTTTATAATAAAAGTTAATTGAGCAATCTTATCAAACTCAATTATTAAGAAATACGAAAAGACAAAAACATTTTGTATGTATTGTCGAAAAATATGAAGTTTCAGTTTTTCAAACTATTGTAATGCTATTTTTTACCTTTTCACTATTTCTGTAGTGTTTTATTCGTTAATCGAATTGTATAATATACCTGCATAGTAAATTCAGGTTATTTTTGACGTATTATTGACATCATTTTGTCTGAAATATGTCTTTTGTCATTTTTTTGAATCAGATTTTTCTCATTAGCAAAATGTGTTTTTTCAATATACTTCTTACTTTTATATCTATAAAACAATCGTTTTTTCTTCATACGCTTGACTTTTACTCGGAAAAATGTCCTCGAAAGCACCCACGATAAATGCTTATTTTTTGTCAAGAGAAAAATGTATTTTCAAAATTCAAACTCGAAATAATGTTATTCAAAAATAGAAAACAACTTCCCTCTTCCTCGACTAAAAGTTCATTTTTTTGTCATTTTTCCAGAACAAATAAAAAAACTGAGAGTCGATTAAACTCTCAGTTTTTTTATTTATTTTGCTGTATGTTTTCTAACGGCTGGTAAAATTTCAGTAGCAATTAATTCAATATTTTTCACAATTTTATCAAATGGTACACCGCCAAAATCAATTTGTGCCATAAAGCGTTGTTGGCCAAACAATTCATATTGGTAAAGCATTTTCTCAATGATTTGTTGTGGGCTACCAACCATTAAAGCATCACGGTAATCTATTGCATTTGTAAATTGCTGTTTCGGATACCCATCACCGCGCAGTGTAAGCATACCAGCATTAATGTGAGGGTAATATTCACTAAGTGCATCTTGTGAATTTTTTGCCGTATAAAATAAACTCGTTGTCGCAACTGGTAAACTAGCTGGATCAAATCCGCTTTGCTGAGCAGCCTCGCGGTAAGCATCTACTGACACTTTAAAGTTAATTGCTGGACCACCAAGTGTTGTTATCATCATTGGCACACCTGCACGTCCTGCTTTAATTGCACTAGCTGGTGGACCTCCAACTGCACGCCAAATTGGTAAGTTATTATTTTTTGCTCTTGGAATCACCGATGCATGTGCGAGTGGTGCTCTAAACTGTCCATTCCATGTTACATGTTCCTCGTTATTAATTTTTAATAAAAGATCCATCTTCTCTTCGAATAATTCTTCATAATCATTCACGTCATAACCAAGTAAACTATATCCTCCAATACGAGATCCACGACCAGCCACAATTTCTGCACGTCCATTAGAAATCAAGTCAATTGTAGCAAAATCCTCATATACTCGTACCGGATCAGATGTACTTATTATCGTTGCTGAACTTGCAATTTTTATATTTTTCGTAGCTTGTGCAATAGCTCCTAAAATAACTGTATGAGCTTGTGTTGTAAAATGTGTTTGATGACTTTCACCGACAGCAAACACATCAAGTCCTGCCTCATCTGCTAACTTAGCTGTTTCAATTAGTTCGTGAATTCTTTTCTCTGGCGTAATTTTGTCCCCATTATGTGGATTTAAAACATGATCACCAATTGAATATAATCCAAACTCAATTCCTTTTCTTGTATCTATACGGTATTTTTCCATAGTTACTCTCCCCTTTAATAAAGTAGTATTAGTTTTTTTCTAAAAACGTTGGTAAGTCAAGTTTATCTCCGTATTACCTACACCATCACTTGATTAGTCAATTGATGGTGTAAAAAAAATTACTCTTGCGGTAATTCTTTTTTTTCACTATGCTTATGAACTTTCGTCATCAGCTCATATAATATTTTCTGCTCTTCTTCATTTAATACATCATCAAAAAACGAAGATTGAAATGCAAGTTGCTCTGGCAATGCTCTCTCTAAAGCCGCTTCTCCTTGCTCTGTAAGACTAATTGTTTTCGTTTTCCAATCTTGTTTTCGTACAATATATCCTTCTTTTTCAAGACGAGTTAACATTCGAGAAATGCCACCTTGTGTAACAGTTACCTTTTCAGCTAACTCCATTTGTGTTAGTGGTTGATACGTACGTATTTGCAAAAGCACATCAAATTGAGCTGTCGTTAAATCAAAACGTTTTAAAAACTCATTTGACAATTGATTACTTTGGTTCGTAAATCGTATTAAACGTAACCATATTAATGATCCTATCGTATTATCACGCATGTTTGATCACTTCCTATCGTGAATCTCACTATCACTTTACCACTCAAGTGATAGTAATGCAAGAGAAAATCACATTTTTTATATAACTCAACTTACTTTTACTTAACTAAAGGCATCACTCGTGTAGTATTAGGTCTACTTGCCATTCTCTACATCTTCATAAAAAAAGGATTAAGCTCCAACGCCAATCCTTATCATGCATTTATTTTTTGTTTTCAAAACAGTATGTTTGAAATTCACACCATCTAATCTATTATTTTCTTTTATCGTAGCGTAAATTCATTTAAGCATACCGTCTTCATGTAAAACCTGTATAAGTTTGCATAAAAAACCCTTGTTTACACCAATTGGGCTTTTACAGGATATATCATTTAAGTTCTACCTTTACTTCCTCTTTAGACATAACATCAGGTCTATAAATTAATTCAAGATTAGAATCACCTTTTTTCGCTTCAAACGTTATGGCTCCTGTTATCTTACCGTTTGGATCTACATCTTTAATTTTAAAAACGTTTTTATTACTAGTTGAAAATGTATGGTCCACGATACTTCCATCTCCTCTTTCAAGGTAAAAATCTAATGGATTAATTCTAACTTTTTGATTACCAATATTCTCTACTGTAACATGAACAATAACAAACTCATTACCTTTTTCCAGCTTATCATATTCTGCCACTTGTGCTATTTGTACTTTATGGACTGTTAATTTTTGATTTCTAATTTGAGTAGTTTTTTCAACATTATATTCTCTTGTATCTTCATTCTTCGTATTTTCTTTTTTGGCACTACTTTGCTCTTCCTTCTTATTATTTGATACAGTTTTAGCTACTTCTTTCTTCTCATCACATGCCGATAAACTGAAAGCTAACGTCCCTGCTAAAGTGACTGTTGCGATTTTTTTAAACATAAATTCCCTTCCCCCAATGTAAAAATGATAAAAATCCCCAAAAACTATATATTATACTAACAGATAAATGAACAGCATATTGTCGTTATGTGTCGAATGTAATAAGGCTATGTATAAGTATGAAGTCTTACTTTGCTTCATCTCTCAACTGTTCGACATATGATAAAATTTTAACAATAAGACATCCACCTTACTTACGAACTCTTTATTCCCATAACTATGTGTATCATAAATTTTTAAATAAGAAAAAATTAAAATAAAATGATAAAATTAAACAAATCACTAATGTAAAGGTGGGCAGAACATGCATATTTCTAAACAATTTATAAAACCATTCCCTGAATATGAAGACATATTTTATGATGATTTGGAACAACATAAAAAGCACTTTTTACCCATTTGTTCTATAAACTTACAATGTATTGAACCGGAATTGGACGAATGGGTACATATTGTGTCAGCAAAAGAAATCCATGATGGTTGCGTGGGTGATTTCACCAAACCATTTCACACAAATTTTACGAAAGCAGATACATTAGGATTCGATGTCATTAATGGAAAATATAAATTTGAAGCGGATTGGAATTATTTCGAAATCGAACAAAATAATTCTGACATAATAGAACAAGCCTATGAGAGTAATAAAAGAGATTATCAAATCCGTAAAGAGTATTTTCAACGTAATCAAAAAATTTATCCTTATTCTAGCTTAGGAAAAGAAATAACATCTGTAGAAGTATTAGAACAAGAGTTTGTTGAAAAACAAACAAATGGCTGGGGATTAAATTATCCTGTGGTAAATGGTATCCTAGATGATGTTCGTTTTATGACAGAAGAAGGTGAAGAATTATTAGAAGACTGCGATAACGAAGACGAAATTTTTGACTTTACGAATCTTCTATATGTACCAAAAGATGAATATGGACATCCCTTTACATATGTTGGATTTGTTACAGGATATTATTTTCAAGCTTATGGTGCCGATCGTATTTACTTATTCTTTAATAAAGAATTAAGAACAGCAGTAATTTGTTTTGAATATACATAAGATAATTAAGAAAAGTCCATTTTGAACATTATTACTTGAATCAAAATGGATTTTTTATAAATAATTTATTTCTATTTCAATTCCGCATCTACTGTGAAATGTGTAAAACCTCATATAATGTAATATCCTCTATCTCTTCAATTTCAGGCTTTACTTCATAAAATTCAAACTGACTATATCCCCACTTATCTGGGTTATACACTATTACATTCCCTTTACAATTTTCTGTATTCTGGACATTCTTATTAAAAAAGTTAAATTGAGTTTCAATCAATGAATTCTTTTGAGAAATACTCCCCACGTATTCAACAACATACTTACATTTCTTAAAATCATCACTTAGATTAACAACTAATGGAGCACCTATATGTATTTGTTGCCAACCAAACGATTGTAAAATATTATCGTAATACCCTTCAAAGATAAATTTATTCATCCCTTCATGCCCATTCCAAATATATAAAGGTGCATAGCAGTTATAAAAATTCCCGTCTTTCTCCGTTTCCGTAATTAAATAAGCTTTAAAATTTAGTGCTTGGAAACCATCAGTTTTATAACCATTATCCTTTACCCTTTTCTTAATAATTTCCATGTCATAATCCTTTGGCAAAATGACCTTATATTGCATTCCAATCATGTTTATCACTCGCTTTCAATCTTATATACATTATGATAAATCGATAAGTAGCTAACGTAAAATAGGTATAAATTATGTTTGGTATCATTTATAATGATAGTGCATAAGGGGCTGAGATATATGGAAATAAATGATCTTATTATATTCAAAACTGTAGCCAGTGAGGGTTCTATTAGTAAAGCTGCTAAAGAGTTAGGTTATGTTCAACCGAACGTAACTGAAAGAATCAAAAAATTAGAACAAGAATTAGAAACACCCTTACTACATAGAGATAACAAAGGCGTTTCCTTATTACCTTCTGGTGACATTTTATTAGATTACACGAATCAAATATTAACTCTATTAGAAGAAGCGAAAGATAAAATTCAAACAAGTGGGTCTTCTTATATAATCGCGACGTCACAATCGATTTTGACTAATTATTTAAGTAAGCGTATTAAAGAAAATTTCATGAATTATCAAATATATGTAGAAAATAGTAGTCATTTGCCAAAATTACTGCAGCAACAAAAAGTTGATATGGTCATCACTTATGAGGATGATTCTGGTGCAGGTTTTAAAAAAGTATTTACTACTTCAATTTCTATAGGCTTACTAAAAGATCAAGAAAAATGTATCATTGACTATTCAAAGGAACTCTTCTTCGTTAGCAATGACAAAAAGTGCCCTTTTAGAAATAAGACGATACAATTTCTAAAAGAAAATAATTTATCTCAGCGTCAACTTCAACAATTAGATTCTTATTCGCTTATGGAAGAGTTTATTCAGGACGGAAAAGGGATAGCCTTTTTGCCGATTAAAAATGATAAATTGGTACCAATTGAAGATGTTCCAGTTGAGAAATTAGCTGTTCATTTTTTTACAAATCAAAACTCTTTCAAACAAATCCCTGATGAACTATTCGGTTAATAAAAAATCCCTCCTTTATGAATCTAAAAGAGGGATTTTCATATTCTATACAATTGATTTTTCACACATTTTGCTCCACTTCTGCACTTTTCTCCTTCTTATTCCGCTTCATATTCTTCAGTCCCTTAACCGTGCCAACTAATCCTTTCGGGAAAACTAGCAATACGATAATGTACAATAAACCAAGAATAATCGTCCATCGTTCAAAGATCGGATACTCTGTAGCTAGTTCTGATAAATAATATTTTAGAGATTCAATAATTCCAGCTCCTGCAATTGCTCCAATTAACGTTCCAACCCCACCAATCATCGTCATCAATAATGCATTTAATGTCATTTCAATTGAAAATACAGTCGTATTAACAAAACGCAATGTGATAACAAATAAACCACCGCTAATCGCAGCTACTACTCCTGCAACAATGCTAGCAATAATTTTATAATGAAGCACTTTATATCCTAGTGCTTCAACACGTTGCTCATTTTGGGAAATTGCCTTTAATACTTTTCCAATAGAAGATTTGGTGAAAAGACGTAACAGAACAAAAATGATAAGTAAACATATAAGTGTTACATAATAAAACGTAAAACGATCACGGAATACGTCTGGTACACCAAATGTAAAACCATCTCCTCCGTGAGTAAGCCCACGCCATTTTTCAGCAAGTACAAAAAATAACTGTGAAATAGCAAGTGTTAACATTGCATAAAAATGACTTTTCAATCGTAAAGAAAGCAAACCAATTATATAACTAACGATTGCTGAAACGATAATTGCAGCTACTATTCCAATTAAAAAGTTCGTTATTGATACGCCTTGTCGATCAAATAAAAGCGCTACCCCATATGCTCCTATCCCAAAGAACATACAATGACCGAACGATACAATTCCTGTATACCCAAGTAATACATCAAAACTCATTGCAAAAATAGCAAAGATGAAGATTTGAGTGAACAAAATTAACAGGCTCCGTGAATCATTTACGAACGGAAATACACTTAAACAAATGAGCATACATACTCCGAAGTATACTTTAATTCGGTCCGATGTGTTGTTCACCATTTCACCCCTTTTCACCAACAAGTCCAGTTGGCTTCACTATTAAGAAAAATAGTAACATTAACATATTAATTGCAAGTGATAAATCTGGTATAAAATACGCTGTAAAAGCACCAGCTAATCCGACAATTAAAGAAGCAATAGCTGAACCTTGAACGCTTCCTAATCCACCGATAATTACTACTATAAAAGCTAAAATTGCATACTGCATGCCCATCTCGGCGAAAATAACGCCCGAATACGGTGCTAATAAGAATCCTCCCAAAGCTGCCATCCCTGCCCCTAATAAAAAGACGAAAGAAAATATCGCTTTTACATTAATACCAAGCGCTTGAACCATTTCTTTATCCATTACACCTGCACGGATCATAAGACCTATCTTCGTCTTTTTGAGTAATAGTAGTAGTGCAATGTAAATAATTATCCCAATCAAAATAACAAATAGACGATATTTAATTAATATAATACCTCCGAATGTAAAACTTCCTTGTAACCATAACGGTAATTTTGCACTAATAGGGTTTGGCCCCCAAAATATTTTAATACACTCACTAAGAACGAGCATTCCTCCAAGCGTAACGAGCAGCTGTCGAACATGATTTCCATATACCGGCCTAATAAGAAACCTTTCTAAAATAAATCCTAGGAACATTCCCATGGCTACTGCTCCAACTAAAGCTAATATATAACTTCCTGTCACATTAAATAACCAAACACCTGTAAATGCTCCCCATGCAAATAAACCACCGTGTGCAAAGTTTAAAACGCTCATTAAACCGAAAATAAGTGAAAGACCTGATGCTAACAAAAAAATGAGCATCCCTGTTGAAATCCCATTTACAAATAAATTGATTAACACATCCATCCTTTTCACCTCGGATTCATGTTAAGAGATTCCTAAATATTTATGACACATTTCCTTATCCTTTTTTAATTCATTCATAAAACCGTTATGAACAATTCGTCCGTTATCCATAATGTAAAAATAATCGCCAATTTGACTGGCCATCATAAAATTTTGCTCAACAAGTAAAACTGTTGTTTTCTCTTTCATCTTCAAAATAGCTACCATTAATTTCTCCACCATTATCGGGGATAGCCCTTTGCTCGGTTCATCAATAAGTAATAATCCATCACTATTAATAAACGCTCTTGAAATAGCCAACATTTGCTTTTGCCCTCCGCTCAAGAGCCCACTTTTCTTATTCCAAAACTGCTTTAAATCCGGAAATAGTTCCAGCATCCACTCTATTTTCCCTTCTACTTCCTCACCTTTTCCCCTAGCAAGAGCGAAAGTTTCTTCTACTGTCAAATCATGAAAAATACCTTGATTTTCTGGTACATACCCTATTCCTTTCCTTGAAATTAAATGTGTAGGTAATCCACTCACTTTTGCACTATCATAATAAATTTCACCATCTGCAATGCGGTGAAACCCCATCACTGAACGTAATGTCGTTGTTTTCCCTGCCCCATTTCTACCAAACAGTACAGTAATCGTCCCTTTCTCAACAGCAAGAGATACTCCTTGCAAAATATGAAACTGATCTAAATACGTTTCTATATTATTCACTTGTAATAGTGCCACTATATAATCCCCCTAAATAAGCACTTTGTACACGCTCATCTTTCATAATTTCTTCTGGCAATCCTTCAGCCAATAACTCTCCATGAAATAAAACGATAAGATGATCTGACAAACCTAGTATCATATCCATTTTGTGTTCGATAAGTACAATTGTGCTCTCTGGATGTTTCTTAATATTTTCAATCACTTGTAATATAGCAGGGACTTCCTCAACCGAAATACCTGCCGTCGGCTCATCAAGTAATAACACATCCGTTTTTAAAGCTAATAACATCGCAAGTTCTAGCTTCCTTTTCTCTCCATGTGCCAAATCTTTCGCTAATACGTTCTCTTTTTCATGAAGTAATACTGTTTTTAAGAAACGTCTCGCCTCTCCAACTTGTTGCTTTAATTTTACTGAACTCGGGAAAAAACTATAGTAATCTTGTACGAATGATTGAACACTTAAACGGACATTTTCAAGTACCGTTAATTCTGGGAATATGTTTGTAAGCTGAAAAGAGCGACCGATTCCTAAGCGTGTTCGATCTGAAATCGATAGTTTTGTAATATCTTGCCCTTTAAAATACACTTCACCTGTTGTGGGTGAAATCTGTCCACTTAGTAAATTAAATAACGTTGTCTTCCCCGCACCATTTGGCCCAATAATAGAAATGAGCTTTCCTTTTTGGACAGTTAAATTTACATCTTTAATAACTTGATGTTCACCAAAAGATACACTAAGATTTTTCGTCTCTAGCAAATGTGTCACGAAATCCCTCCCTTTAAAGCCGTGAGTATGAAAGAAATATGTATAAAGAGGGTCCCCCCTCTTTATACAAAAACAACAGAAAATTCAGTCTATTTATTTTGAACTGGTGGTTCTGTTTCTTTCATCGTTAATTCTCGCTCTAACACTGGCACCGGATAATCAACACCGTCTTGCTTTTTCAATGTGATAGAATACAGTGTCTGCATCGCTTGGTGGTCCTTCTCTCTAAACTTCATCTTTCCTTTCGGTGTATCAAATTCCATTCCTTCCATTTTCTTAATCAAGGTATCTACATCTGTATCACCTTTTGTTTTCTTTAAGGCTTCTACAATAGAAATTGCTGCTGACATTCCTCCTGCTGTAAACAAATCTGGCACTGCACCATTAAAACGTTTTTTATGCTCTTCAACTAGCCAATCATTCACTTTATTTTTTGGAAGTGTGTGATAATATACAGAAAAACCTTGCATACCTACTAATGCATCCATTGTTTTTAATGCTGGTATATCTGGCGCACCTGTAGAAATTTTAATACCTTGCGCTTCCACATTCATATCTTTCAACTGTTTCCAAGGTGAATTTGCCCCTGCCCAAACGATAAATAAATAATCTGGTTTTGAACTAATGATATTTTGAATATTCGCTGTAAAATCTGTTGAATTTGTATCCGCGTATTGCTCATTCACAATGTTCGCACCTAATTTTTTCGCACCCGCTTTAAATGCAGCAATCCCTTCACGACCAAAAGCATTATCTGGGGCAAATGTTGCAATCTTTACATCTTTTTTCGCAATTGCTGCTGCTCCTGCAATCGCATCTTGTGAGGAACTTCTTCCAGTTCTAAAAATATATTTATTCCAGTTCTTCCCGGTAATACTATCCGCAACTGCCGGTTCTACAACCATAATCTTTTCATATTCTTCAGCCAGTGGTAAAACCGCTAACGTATCACTTGAACTAGACGATCCAACTAAAAAATCAACTTTCTCTTCTTCTAATAACTTCGTAGCTTTTTTAACTGCTACATCCGCTTTCGTTTCTGTATCTTCTACAACAAACTTAATCTTTTTCCCATCTACTTTCCCAGTTCCACCAGTTGCATAATCTAACCCTAATTCAAATCCGTTCACTGTTTGTTTTCCATACGATTCTAGCGGTCCTGTTAAAGAAGCAAGGACTCCTACCTTAATCGTTTTTTCATCCTCTGTACTTGTTTTCTTTCCTGAACAAGCTGCCGTTATTAATAACGAACCTAAAACACAACCAGTAAACATTGTTTTTAGCCACTTACGTTTTTTCATCGACATTGTGATCCTCCCCATACTTTACTTTCTGATAGAATCAAACACGCCAAAATCCCCTGTCCGTAATCATGACTAACTAATTCGATAGATAATGGAAAACTCTTGTAGTACCCTCTACATTCGGCACAAATATATAATCACCTTCCTATGTAATGGAAACGGACATACAATCAATATATATTCTGCAATCCAATTGAAAATACTGTTTCATTTCAGTAATGACCATACAAAAAGACTAACTTATTTTTAAGTTAGTCTTTTCCCCTTAATTAGAGTTAAGTTCTACTTTCTCTAACCCTTCAGCCAATTGTTTCTTATCTAGTCCTTCTCCTATTACTACTAAGTTTGTCGGGAAACCGAAGTCTTGTTCTAATAAAGTTGGTACTCCGAACGAATATTGGAATAGGTGAGGGTATTTATCTCCATGGAATTTCACAAAACCTTTCACTCGATAAATACTATCTGGTAAATTCGAAAGCCATTCATATAATTTGTCTTGATCAATCGGTTTCGTAAATTGATATGTCATTGTTTGTATA
Source organism: Bacillus cereus group sp. MYBKT14-1 (assembly GCF_051915185.1). Classification (NCBI taxonomy): domain Bacteria; kingdom Bacillati; phylum Bacillota; class Bacilli; order Caryophanales; family Bacillaceae; genus Bacillus; species Bacillus cereus group sp. MYBKT14-1. Next base: position 281,603 of record NZ_JBQAEF010000002.1, read on the forward strand.
TGTAAATGCTGTTTGACATGTAGTGTCTCGTGTTCCTCATCATTTGGAAATTCTGCTTCTTCTATATCTTTTAAAGATATATTACAATACTTTGTCTTATACATTTTCGCATGATCATTTATTGCCTTTACTTCTTCAAATACTGTATTCTTATCTTCATCTGTTAGTAAATCTGCTTTATTAACAAGAATGTGACTACCAAATTTCAGTTGCTCATGCAATAGCTGTTGTACATTTGCACTTAATATACTTCGATTTAACCACCTTACTGCATCTAAAACGACTACAATTGATTTCACTTCCAGAAAAGGAGCTAAAATTGGCGAGACACACGCGTCTAACACTTCAATTGGATGCGCAACACCTGTCGTTTCTATATAAATTACATCTGGTCTTTCTTGTTGGTATAACGAATGTAATTGTATTTCAAGCTCTTCTTTTAACGTACAACAAATACATCCTTTAAGAAGTTCTCTTAAAACATTCTCTTTTCCAATAATATCTGTATCTACTGAGTATTCACCAATTTCATTCATTAATACTGCAACTTTTCTATTCTTCTTTTTCTCTGCTAACAATAAATTTTGTAATAATGTTGATTTTCCACTACCTAAAAAACCACCTAATATATGAATCTCCACTTTATTCATTCAACCGACCATCCATTTCTTTACTTCAAATGTATTCAAAGCGTAATAATTACGATTTATATTTATCATTTTATTAAAAGAATGACCATTTGTAAATATAAGAGATTCACTGTTCATTTACTTCATATGCAACTCTAACTCCAGACTCAATTGCCCCTTGCATCCATCCATGTGTTAATGTCGTATGCTCTCCTGCAAAATGTACTTTTCCAGATGGTGGTGTAATATACGGAAATAACTCGAGCTCTTGGCCTGGTTCGAAAGCTGTAAATGCACCGCAAGAATACGGATTTTTACTCCAGCTAAAAGATGTTCCAGTGACAAACTCACTATAGACGATGTCACCGTATATTTCCGCTAAATTTTTTAATGCGTACCGAATACGATCTCTTTGCGGGAGACTATCCCATGTTAACGCCTCATCTGCCCACGTATAACTTGCTATAACGATAGCTGGTCCTGGAGTATGAATGCCATAACTCGGATAGTATGTAAACCGTATCGGTAAATCAGTAATAGATTTACCGCCACACTGTCCCGCTTTCTCCCAAAATCTACTTTTAAACTCTATTGCAATTTTAGTTGCAGCAATATAATTTAATTCACGAATTGCTCTTTTTTTAAAATAAGAGAATAAATAGTATGGCTGAACTTCTACAAATCTTAACGCTGAAAATGGAATTGTAATAATAGCAAAATCACTTGTTATTGTAAATTGCTCTAACGTTTGTTCATGATTTCCTTGTAACATTACTTTATTATCTTCTTGTATAATTTTATCAACCTTATACGGCATTAAAATATGTTCCCTTAATTGTGGTAAGAATGCATTCGATAACTTATCCATTCCACCAGTTATTTCATAATATTTCGTTGTTGAAGTAAAGAAAATCATTTCACGTAATACTTCAATTAAGGACATTCCCATATAAGCTTCCATATCAAGAAGTACCCCAATCATATCTATCGCACCATCTGAATAATACTCCATTAAAAATGAACCAAGCGAATACGTTTTATACTTTTTTTCAACGATAAGCCAGTTTTTATCAGGATCCTTCTTAATGTAATTTAGTATTGGTTCTAATACTTCAATCATTAGCTCTTCTGCCGTTTTTCCTCTTTCTTTATCCAAAACCGGATATTCAAGTACACTTGGATCATTTTCAAACACATTCAATCTCGTTTGAATGTTATTCGTATAAATGATATCTGCAAAAGTTTTATTTATAAAAAGGTTTAAAGGTAGTTTAAATTTATGAATATACGCTAAGGTTAACTTATGGGTGTCAGGGATTCTCATCGGTCCCGCATTAAAATATAAACCCACACTAAATGGTTCCCGAATCGTATACACTCTGCCACCTATTCTGTTATTTGCTTCTATAATCGTTACTTCGTGCCCAGCCTCTTTTAATAAAGAACCTGCAACTAATCCAGAAATCCCTGCACCTGCAATCGTAATCCGTTTTGGGTTATTCTTTTTAACAAGCCCTGCATGAATAATATGAAGCATTTCTTCCATTGCTAATGGATTCCCCATGCCATTTCCCCTTTTACAAAGGATTTTACTGAATTATATTCGGTTCACTGAATTCCTATGTTTTGTTCGCGGATTTGCACGGATACATTTTCAAATACTTGAATATCTTTTATAAAATGTAATAAACTAGATATGACTCTATAGAAGTAAGACGTATTATCTTACATAATAAAATCAATGAAATTGCGAGGAATTTTGAAATGAAAAAAGGTATTAACCGTGTTGTATTAGTAGGAACAGGAGCAGTTGGATGTAGTTATGCTTACTGCATGATTAACCAGGCTGTAGCTGAAGAATTTGTTTTAGTCGATGTAAATGAGGCAAAAGCTGAAGGGGAAGCAATGGACTTAAGTCATGCTGTTCCATTCGCACCAGCTCCAACTAGAGTATGGAAAGGCAGCTACGAAGATTGTAAAGATGCTGACCTTGTAGTTATTACAGCTGGATTACCACAAAAACCAGGCGAAACACGTTTAGATTTAGTTGAGAAAAACGCTAAAATCTTCAAACAAATCGTTCGCAGTATTATGGATAGCGGATTTGATGGCATCTTCTTAATCGCAACAAACCCTGTAGATATTTTAACTTACGTAACTTGGAAAGAATCTGGTTTACCGAAAGAACGTGTAATCGGTTCTGGTACAACGCTTGATTCTGCTCGTTTCCGCTATATGTTAGGTGAGTACTTCGATATTGGTCCACACAACATTCACGCTTATATTATCGGAGAACACGGCGATACTGAACTTCCAGTTTGGAGCCATGTTTCCGTTGGTATCCAAAAACTACAAACACTGCTTGAAAAAGACAACACGTATAATCAAGAAGATTTAGACAAAATTTTCATAAACGTCCGTGATGCAGCTTACCATATTATTGAGCGTAAAGGCGCAACTTATTATGGTATCGGTATGTCACTTCTACGTGTTACAAAAGCAATTTTAAACGACGAAAATAGTGTATTAACTGTATCAGCTTACTTAGAAGGTCAATACGGTCAAAAAGATGTTTATATCGGGGTACCTGCTGTTTTAAATCGCGGCGGTGTTCGTGAAATTTTAGAGGTTGAATTAAGTGAAGATGAAGAATTAAAATTCGACCACTCTGTTCAAGTATTGAAAGAAACAATGGCTCCGGTTCTTTAATTAAGATAAAAAGCAATCCAATTTATTTTGGATTGCTTTTTATTTTCATTATCTCCTATGACTTTTTAGTGATTTTCTATCATTTCTTATTTTTTAGTCGCATCCTCATTATTTATATCAAGTACATCTAATAAAAAGATAAAGATTGGTATCCCGATAATAAGCCCCCATATTCCAAGGAAATGCTCTGAGAAGATAAGAATCATAAATGTGTAGAATATTGGTAAATTTGTTTTTGCAGACATAAACTTCGGATTTAAAAAATAACTTTCAAGAGCATGGATTACTGTTATGAATACGAGTATGTATACTACGTACATAACTCCGCCTACGTTGTAAGCAATGATACAAAGTGGAAACAAAGAAATAATCACACCTGCAACAGGAATCAACCCTAGTAAGAAAATCATAACAGCTAATACAAGTAGCTGTGGAAATCCTAAAACGATTAATGCAATGACAGTAAGAATACAATTTACAACGGCAATTAAAAACTGAGCCTCAATTACTTTGCCAAACGATCTTGCAAATCTTTCACCAAAATATGCAATTTCTTCATAAAAGATTTTTAACTTACTATCTTTAAACTTTGATGTAAATGTAATAATACGCTCTTTTTCTAATAAGAAAAATAAGCTTAAAATTAGAGATAATAATATTTGTAAACTTACCTTCCCTATATTTGCTATTGATTGATATATGACGTCTACACCTTGTTCTATATATTTTGATACTTCCATCCCATTAATTGTCGAAAGTGCATATTTAACGATTTCATTATCAGGTGGATTTTGAAAAAACAGTTTAAATTGATAAATTAATTGTGAAATTTGTATCGTCAGCACAGGTAAATATTTATATAATGTTGTGCCTATAAAGGAAACTAGTATTATATATAAACATGCAATAACAATTTTCCGGTTTACTTTCAATTTTCTTGAAATAAAACGTTGAAATCGATCCATTAAAAACGTCAGTATAAACGTAATTAATATTAAATTAATCATACTTTTTAATGCGTATAATACAAGCGCTACTATTATTAAAACGAGAAACCGTTGAAACCCTCTACTTCGAAAAAAACTCTTTACTTCATTCATTAAGAATTAACCTCCCCCTTCAATGGATGGAAATTGAATATATTACATTTTATGAACTCCTATAGACAATCTTTCTTACTAATTGAGAAGAATCCTTTTTTTCTTTTCATATTGTTAGATTCGTTTAACTGGAATCCACCAACATAATTTCGGTGGCAGTTATTTTTCATATAATCTTTTATAAACTAGGTGATTTTCTATTTTTGGACTGCTGTTCATACGCATATCCAATATTGAAAAGCTCTTTTTCACCAAACTGTTTCCCTACAAACACTACACCGATTGGTTCTCCATTTTTATCATATCCAGCAGGAACCGCTAATTCCGGATAACCAGCTACAGCTGATAGAAGGACTTCATCGTTATTAATCATAACTAGAGCATCCAAACCTTTTTCTACTAAATACCTATCTAGCTCTTTTCTTGCATTTTCTTGACTCGTTTGCACTACGTTTTCAAACTCTTCTTTCGTTATAGCAGATTTTTCAGACCCTTCAATTAATGTTTGTCCGTATTTTATTCGTCTTTTACTATCCTTTTTATTAAACGCTATAATCTCTTCTAACGATTTTACCGGTACATTCTTTTGCTGTGAAAGATAGTCGTTTACATTATGCTTGAACTCATATTCTAATGTTTGCAAATTATCTACACCCTCAGCACTTAACTGGATATTATCAGTTAATATCGCACCTGCATCTTGAAGGTCTTTTCTAATTTTTTCTACTACTACTTTTCTATTTTCATCTTGTTGGTCTACAGAAAAAAGAAGCCCTATCTTTTTCCCTTTTAATCCATCTATTGATAAATCCTTTGTATAATCAATTCTTTCTTTATCTTTCATTTTTTCTGTCATAACATCTTTTTCGTCATAACCTATCATTGCATTAAATAACGTTGCTACATCTTTTACTGTTCTTGCCATAGGTCCTGCTGTATCAAGAGTTTCAGCTAATGGAATAATTCCTGTTCTACTTACCATACCTAAAGATGGACGTAACCCAACTACTGATTGCTGCGCCGCTGGTGCAACAATCGATCCCGTCGTTTCTGTTCCAATTGCAAGCGGCGCAAAATCTGCTGCAACTACTGTAGCAGATCCTGAACTTGATCCTGAAGTATCGAATGTAATCGGACCGTACGGGTTTAAATTTTGTCCTTTCTTCCCGCTATACCCGCTTGGCATTGTAAAAGATAAATAGTTCGCCCACTCAGACATATTCGCTTTTCCTAAAACAAATGCTCCTTCTTCTTTCAACTGCTTCACAATTGTTGCGTCTTGATCTGCAATCCAATCTTTTAATACATAAGTTCCTGCACTAGTCGGCATCACTTTTTCCGTCTGTACATTATCTTTTACAACGACAGGAATACCATATAAATTCGAATTTTTGTTTCTACCCCGCTCTTGATCTAACTTTCTTGCTTCTTCCATCGCATTAGGATTTATCTCTGTAACAGAATTTAATGTTATTCCATTTTGATCATGTTCTTGTATTCTAAAGAGATAAATACTCGTTAATTCTTCATATGACAACTTTCCATCATCAATCATTTTTTGAAGCTCATCTACAGTCGCATTTACGACTTCTCTTTCTTTTATCTTTACATTTCCTATATTGATTCCTTTAAGCTGATTATGTATCGGTTGTAGCACTCTTTCTTTATCATATACAATACGCTCAGGTTCCTTTGGAAAATAATTTTTATACACGTAATATCCGCCGGCACACGCTAATAAGACAATGCCTCCAGTGATAGACAGCGTTACCTTTACCCATTTCTTCATGTTGCTTCCTCCACTCTATAAGATGCTTAGCTATACAAAAAAGAGAGTTACCTTTTACTTAACTCTCTCCAATCAAAATGCTAAATGAAAAAATGAAAGATTTCAATCTAATTACTTCTTTTTTTGCATTTGCTTTGCTAACATTTCTTTCACTTGATTATACGTTAACCCTGAATTTTTATTTAAACGCTTTACTTCCTCAACATCAGTACCTACCACTGTATATTTTTTCTCATCATTCATTTTTCTAATTCCCTTCTCACCGTATTATTTCTTATATTTCTTCCCTAAATGCGCATAAATTAACACCACTACAAAAAAGGAAGCTGTTTTTAAGCACAGCTTCCTTCTCGTTACATATTGTATTTCTTAATAAAACTTCACTACATCTTCAGTAGGCAAGAACGTTCTTTCTGCTGGTTGTTCGTTTGATTCACCAAATGGCATTTGACCTACTAAGCTCCACTCTGCCGGAATGTTCCAAGTTTCTTTCACTTCAGCATCTACGATTGGGTTGTAATGTTGTAATGACGCCCCAATTCCTTCAGCAGATAATAGCATCCACACAGTATGTTGTAACATCGCATTTCCTTGATGAGACCAGAATGGGAACTGATCTTTGTATAATGGGGCATTTTCTTGCATTTTTTCTACAGTTGCTTGATCTTCAAAGAATAGAACTGTTCCTACACCTGCATGGAAGCCTTTTAGTCTTTCTACAGTCGCTTCAAAGTTTTCTGCTGGTACGCGTGCTCTTAGTGTTTCTTTAACGATATCCCAAAACTTTTCATGCTCTCCATCCATTAATACAACCATACGACCACTTTGCATATTGAAAGATGTTGGTGCGTGTAAAGCTGTTTTTAACACTTCTTCAATTCTTTCTTTCGTAATTGCATCGTTTTTTGTTACTTTACGAATTGAACGGCGGTTCACGATTGCTTCTTTTAAGTTTGTTGTAGTTGCTGACATTTTAATTCCTCCAAATGTTTGTTTTATAATTTATTTTGTTATTTCATAACAAGCGAATTAGCAATATCCATCGGTATTACATTGCATACCTTCAAATGAATTTGTTTTATCCTTTTCAATTTCTTTATCAATGACCCTTTCTAGTGTTTCTTTACTAGCAAGCCCTTGAATGACTTCATCTCCAATCATGACAGTTGGAACAGCCATAATATTCGCTTCATCATATGCGTGTTGAATTGCTTCTTGATGCTTTTCTTTATATTTACGAGTTACTAAAGCATCTTTAAATTCCGCCTCAGGAAGTCCTACTTCTACCGCTAATTTTGTTAACACATCAATATCTTCAATGTTTTGCTCTTCTTGGAAAAATGCTGTGAATACGCGGTGATGATACTCATTACCTAGTCCACGTTCTTTCGCAAATTGACATCCTTCAAAAGCTAAATGTGTATATGGATGTGGTGAAACACGTGGCAAGCGCATATCAATTCCAAACTTCTTCGCTGTCGGAAGAATGAAAGCATCCCATGAACCTAATTTTTCTGGTTCATTCCATGGATCTATTTTTGAATATGGACTTGGACGTAATTCAAATGGCATCCATTCAATCTCTACATCTTTCTCTTTCGCTACCTCATCTAATGGACCTTTTGCTAAAAAACAAAACGGACATATAAAATCTGAGTATACTTTCATTTTTACAGTCATAACTTTTACACCTTACCTTATCGTTGTAATCAAATCAGTTACATTAATGATAAAAAAATATAAATATTATTTAAGCATTCATTTTTTCTTGCAAAGTTTCAAACAACTGCCCCATCGTAATATTTCTCAAAACTTCTTCCATCGCGGATTGTGCTTGAATTAAAATAATTTCTAACACCGCTTGAATATTCGCCCCAATTGGACAATCTGGATTCGGTTGCTCGTGAATATGAAATAGCTTGTCTTCTTCGACTACGTTCACTGCATGATACACATCTAACAATGTGATTTCATGTAAATCCTTTAGTAATCCCGCGCCACCCGGTCCACGATTTACGTAAACAAAGCCAGCTTGTTTCAAGTACGACATGATTTTACGAATGACTACTGGATTTGTATTGACACTCTCAGCCATATAGTCTGAAGTACAAAGTGAAGATGGATTGTTTTTCAAAATAGATAAAATATGAACAGCTATGGAAAAGCGGCTACTAATTTTCATCGTAATCACCACCTCGATGTAATCATTATAGTTACAACTAAAAAATAAGTCAATCCTTTTCATAGATTTTTTATAAGCAAATTAAAAAGTGCCCCATTATGATATATGAGACACCCCTTTTTATTCTGCAAATAGCGCTTGAAATTCTTCAATAAATAGCTGTACAGCGATTGAAGAATCCTTTAATGAAGGAACAGCTAAAGCAATTTCTCTCCATACTTGCGGCTCCAATTCTCTCGTTTGCACATTCTGTGGTAAATTCGTTAAAGATAATTCAGCTAATATTGCAATGCCTAATCCTTCTTGAATCATATTTAAAGCTGTAGTAACGGTAGAAATTACATACTCAGCCCGAAGTGGTACGTTGGCTTGTTTAAACATATCAATGATGGGTGGTTCGTATCCGCCCTTACATAATATGATCGGTTCATTCTCCAAATCACGAATTGTAATAGAGTCCTTCTTACAAAGAGGATGATCCTCTCTTAAGATAGCAACCATTTTTCCCTTCGTTAACGGGACAATCTCCATCTCTTTATTAGGCAAAATAACAATTCCTATATCAACAACCCTCGATATTAACCAATCTTCAACTTCTTTAATTGTTCCTTCACAAAGAACGACCTCTAAGCTCGGATACTTCTCCTTAAAATGGTTTATCATTTTCGGTAAGAAATGTGCAGAAGCACTCGGAAAACTCCCAATTCGAATCGTCCCCACTTCGTGTCCTTTCTCCATCGCAACTTCTTGTTCAATCTTCTCTACACCGTTCAAAATCTCTCTAATATGTACAAGAATTCTGTTTCCTACATCCGTAACGAGTAATCCTTGTCGTTTATCACGTATAAGAATCGTAACTCCTAACTCTGACTCAATACTTGAAATTGCATGACTTACAGCTGGCTGCGTCATATTTAACACCCTGGCAGCCTTCGTAAAACTACCTAACTCAATAGTTTTTATTAATACTTGCAGTTGTGTAATAGTCATAACTAATCACTTATACTCCTTATAAAAAAGATTCATTTTATTTATTACATTCGATATCATATCATAGTGAAATGAATAACAACAAGGAGGTCTTACCGTGACACAGCTTTCTCGAACTAAGACGGCCATAATCCTTACCTTTCTCGTTTTCATGTGGGGAATCAATTGGCCTTTATCTAAGTTTGCCCTGCATTATACACCACCCGTTTTATTTGCAGGCGTTCGAACTTTAATTGGAGGATTCATTTTACTCCTTTTCGCTCTACCCAAATATAAAGAATTACATTTAAAAGAAACGTGGCATTTATACGTTATTTCTTCTTTACTTAACATCATTATATTTTACGGGTTACAAACTGTTGGTCTTCAATATATGCCTGCTGGGTTATTTTCCGCCATTGTATTTCTACAACCAGTTTTACTCGGTATTTTCTCGTGGATATGGCTTGAAGAATCAATGTACGGCTTGAAAATTTTCGGGCTTGTTCTCGGATTTATTGGTGTAGGTGTTATTAGCTCAAGCAGTTTAACAGGACATATTTCTGTTATTGGAATCCTTCTCGCGTTAGGATGCGCTATTGGCTGGGCACTTGGCACAGTATTCATTAAGAAGACTGGTCACCGTGTGAATGCCATTTGGATGGTAACAATTCAGCTTCTTATCGGTGGTCTTTGTTTAATCGGATTTGGCTCAGAATTTGAAAGTTGGTCTAGTATTGCTTGGAGTATGCCATTTGTTAGTGTACTACTCTTTATTTCATTCTTTGTTATTGCAATGGGGTGGCTTGCATACTTCACACTCGTTGGAGCTGGTGAAGCGAGTAAAGTAGGGGCTTATACATTCCTTATTCCCCTTATCGCTATTATTGTAAGTTCAATCTTCTTACATGAAGCCATTACAATGAGCTTATTTATTGGCCTATTATTTATTGTTGTGAGCATTTGTTTTGTAAATATAAAGCCGAAAACACTTGCTGTAAGGCAGCAGGTTGAAGTGAAATAAATATGAGAAAGAGCCTACTATTTGTAGGCTCTTTTTTATATCTTATTTTTTACGACGCACTACAAAAACACACGCACCTACCGAAGATACAATTGCCAAAATAGATAAAACAATTGCTATCAACTGCATATTACTAGTACCTTCATTCTTTTCTACATTAGATACTTCACCATGTTCTCCTGTTAATGACGTACCTTTTGCAATTGTAGTAAGTGAATGCGGTTTTTCAGCTTTCTCATCGCCTGTCCATTCAACAATTTCTCCGTCTTTATATTGTTGATATGCATCCCAAGCTATTTTTTGTTCTTTATCCGGATTTTTAGCGACGAAAGTAAATCGCTGGAACTGACCGGGTAAAATCCCTTCTCCTATTGCTTCCCATACTACAGTTTTCACTTTTCCGGCATTATCTTTCTGCTCTTCCATTTTCCACCCTGGCACTGGTTCATACTGTTGGAATTCCACACCAGACGGTATTTTCAGTGTAACTTTTGTTGTTGCTATATTCTTTTCAACTGGTACTTTTATCGTGTAAATCTCCCAAGAACCGATGTCAGAAGTTGCTGGCTTCACAGTAACGTGCGCACTAACAGGTAACGAAAACATTCCCATTGTAATTGCTGTTGCGATCATTGTTGTTCCTAATTTTTTTATACGTTCCATTTTCAATTAGCTCCTTTTTATCTATACCTACTCTTTATCCCGCTATTCGCCGGGTAGCCCAATTGATGAGGGCTGCTTAAAGTTTCACTTTATCTGCCACCTACAATAAATTTATAATCCGTATCGAAGCTATCAAGCGATTTCGTTAATCCATGTACTTGTATATTCCAGTTTCCTGTCATGTTAATATACATACCTTCTGCTTCATATTCTCCCGGTGAAACTGCCGAAACTTTAAATGATCCTTTTCCCATATTCATATCTAACGATTGAGTCGTTAATATAATTTGTTCCATATCAGTAACGGGTTGTCCGTTCTCATCCTTTAAAGTAATATGGAATATATTTTGTCCTACTCTATTAGGACTTACATTTAGCGTCATTTCATATCCATTATCTAATTGTTTACTCTCTGTAAAAGGTCCAGTAGGAGGCATCGGTGGTGTTTGTACGTTTGTCATAAAAGCTACGATGACGAAAATGATAATTCCAATGATAAACTCTACTTTCACCGTAGCACCTAATCCTTGCTCCGCTCTCATTTTCCCTTTCACATAATGAATAATTCCCAATATCCCCATGAAAACGAATAAAAGTATCTTTGCTAGTAAAGCTAATCCATACTTCGTATCAAATAACGAGTGGATTGTTGGAATAAAAAATGTACTGTTAAAAAGACCTGTTATTAAAATCACAATGACAGCGCATGTTGCCCACGGTGAAAAACGCTTAATCATATCCCAATACATATTCCATTTGTTATCCTCTTTACGTAACAGAAGAATAATAGACGATAAACCACCAATCCATAATGAAGCTGCGAATAAATGTAAAAAATCCATAACAACAGCAATATCTTTAAACTTTAAACCATATGCGTGACTATTAAATGCTTTCATAACAAGTATTCCAATAAACAGCACTATTGGAATACTCCATACTTTAAAAGACGATAGCTTCTCACGCCTCATCGCAAAATACGTAACGATTATAAGCGAACTAATGAGAACCATTTGAGTAATCCAAACATAACTAAAAACAGAAAGCTGTAACGTTTCTTTTAATAGTAAAGGATTGAATGCTTCTAGCCATGAAACATCAGCATTTATTTTCGCTTGCAGTGGTAGATTGAATAACAAGCTAGTAAATATCCCTAATAAGGAAATCCATATTATGTTCTTACTCCTTAATCGAACCGAGGTTGCATTCCCTTTATACATAATAAGATTAAAGAATAGCACTCCTATAAATAGTGAGAAACTTGTATATAAAATTCCACGTTCCATGATCATATCAATTTGCGGAACATATCCCATCTCTTCTACTTGTATATCATCTGCTCCAGCTTCCGCTAATCCAATACGGAATGGAATAACTCCTTGAATGGGATGTCCATCAGCTGAAATAGCTTTCCACTGAATAGAGTAGAGACCATTTTTAAGATTCTCTTTCAATCCAGCTTCTAATAGCTTTTTATTTTTTTTATCAATATGAGCATCTTTTAAATCGACCCTTTTACCTGATGTATCTCTCACGTACAATGTATTAAAACTTGAGATTTGTATGTCCTCATCGAACTCGATTTTCACAACAGACGGTGCTTTCTTCAATGTTTCATTTTCAGTAGGGTTTGATTTCACAACGTATGCATGAGCAGATGCACTTTTCGGTATCAATATGATAAGCACACATGCAATTAATAACAATGTCCCTAACCTTTTCATTACTTTCACACTCATTTCACTTCTTTCTTCCTCATTGCTCTATTTTCATTACTTTAACTTCCAAAGTTTGATTCTTGGGCAAAATATTAACCTGATTAAATATAAATTTCTATAAAGTATAACTCTTTATTTCTCTTCCACCTCTAAACTTCCAATATAATAGTAACTATTATGATAGATACAACTTACATTTTTAAAGCCGATTGTTATTATATCATAAAATATATTTATATAAGTTATCAAAGAAGAAAAGTTATCGTGAATCATTTGTGAAGAAAATGTGAAATACATAAATAAAAAGGTATTACGTTATTACGTAACACCTTTAAAAAAATATCCCTCTTCTATTTCTCTTCCGGATAATCACAATACTCGATAATCGTTCCTTCTGTATCCGCTGGGTTAAGATAAATTAACCTTCTACCGTGCTTATTAATGCGCAGTGTATGCTCTAACGTTCGAATTCCTTGTTCTTTCAATTCCTCTAAAGCTACATCTAAATCATCTACTCGATACGCAACGTGATGAACACCTTTACCTTTTTGTTTAATAAAACGGGCAATTGGAGATGTCGTATTATTCGTCGGTGCAAGTAATTCAATTCTATCTCCATCCACTTCAAGAATGGCTACTTCACTTTCTACACCTGTTGCCTCACTTACGTAACGATCTATTAATTCTCCTGATAGAACCTGTTCATAAAAACGTATCGTACTATCTATATCTCGAACTGCGATGCCGATATGATCAATTGTTTTTTTCATTTTATTTCCCCTACTACTTTATTTTTTCTATCCTTATCAATAGTAACAAAAAAAGTTATAGAAACAAGTTCTATAACTTTTTTATTTAACCTATTTTCTTATTCGCACTAGCTGGTTGAACTTGATTTTTTGCTTTTACAACGCTAATGCCATATCCGATAAATCCACCGATAATTGCTGGGAAGATCCAGCCTAATCCTACTTCCTGCATCGGAAGGAATTTAGTGAACACTTGGCTTACTACTTCAATGTTAACTCCAGCTGCACTTAATCCATCGAATAAGCTGATGATAAATGTTACGATTAAGCTCACTTGATAAACTTCAGCTCTTCCTTTGAATAATGAATGGAAGAATGTTAAGAAAATCAATACGATTGCTAGTGGATAAATTGCTGTTAATACTGGAACAGAAACTGCGATTAACTGTGTTAATCCTACATTTGCAACAATTGCACTAAATACACATAGCGTGATTGCAATTGCTTTGTAAGGAACATTTGGGAATAACTTATGGAAGAATGAAGAACATGCTGATACAAGTCCCACACTAGTTGTTAAACAAGCTACTGTAATCATTAATCCTAATAATACTCCGCCATATGATCCGAAATAGTAGTTAGAAACTTTCGCTAATACTTCTCCGCCGTTCTCTAAATGTCCAAGCTTTGCAACACTTGAAGCACCCATATAAGAAAGTGCTGTATAGATAATTGCTAAAATAGATGCTGCAATAATTGTCGCTTTTGCACAAACGACCATAATTTGTGTTTTCGTTTTCGCACCTTTTTCTTTAATAGCATTGATAATGATAATCCCGAATACGAATGATGCAAGCGTATCCATCGTTAAGTATCCTTCTTGGAATCCTTTAAAGAATGCATGTGATGTATAAGCTTCCACTGGTGCTTGCATATCTCCAATCGGATGTATAAAAGCAACGATTACTAAAATACCGATGAAAGTCAACTTAATTGGTGTTAAGATTTTTCCAACAATATCGACAATTTTCGCGGGATTTAGCGAAAAAAAACAAGTGATACTAAAGAATATAATTGTGAAAAGAATTAAAGGTGTAGAACCTACTCCTTCTGGCATAAACGGTTTAAGGCCAATTTCATAAGAAACATTTCCTGTTCTCGGTATTGCAAATAACGGACCAATCGCTAAGTATAAAACTGTTGTAAACACAATCCCAAACACTGGGTGAGCACGACTAGCTAACGACTGCAAATCATCTTTACCTGAAAAACCAAATGCTAGCACACCTAGTAATGGTAATCCAACACCAGTTACTAAAAATCCAGCGTTAGCAATCCATACATTCTCTCCTGCTGATTGACCAAGCATCGCTGGGAAAATTAAATTTCCCGCTCCAAAAAATAGTGCAAATAACATTAATCCAATAACTACTATGAACGAAAACGGTACTTTATTCGCCATAATATAACCCCCATTCAAGTTTCCTTATCTCATTTTCCAATTTTAACTAATTGAATTTTCTGAATATTTAATTTAATTATCAACTATTCTTGAACTCATTATAATTTGCTATATAATATTTTGCAATACTATTTTCGAACTTTTCTTTTATTTTATAAATATACATTTTTTAACATGAAAAATAGACTAAAAAACCAACATGGTCATCCATGTTGGTTTTTCCATTTACTATCATGAATTAAAATTTTGCTGCTACTTTTTTAACGTTTTCTAGACCTTCTTCAACAATTTGTTGTGAACGATCTGGATATTGATTGTGTCCTTCAATTACAACTGTCTCTGGATTTGTAATTCCCCAGAATCCAAGTACCGTTGTTACGTAATTAACTGCCATTTCCATAGGAGCCATTTGCTCTGAAGAGTAATCTGAACCACGAGCACCTAACACAACTACTTTTTTACCACCAACTAAACCTTCTGGGCCATTTGCTGTATATTTAAACGTTTTTCCAGCTTGAGATAAGTATGAAATATATGTGATTAATGGCGCTGGTACTGTAAAGTTCCATAATGGGAATGCAAATACAACCTTATCAGCTTCTAAAAACTGATTTAAATATTGATCTACTGTAGCAACTGCCTTCTCTTCTTCAGCAGTTAACTCCATGCCTTGGCTACGTTTATATCCACCTGAAATCGCGATATTTCCGTAATAAGGAAGATCTAATGCAAATAAATCTAATTCCGTAATTTCTGTATTTGGATTTGCTTCTTTATAAGTACTTACAAATGTTTCATACATTTTTGAACTAACTGCTTGCTCCGCTGGACGATCGTTTGCTTTTACAAATAATACTTTTGACATTGTTTTATTCTCCTCTACTTTTGTATTTTCTTCTTTTTTACCAAATAACGAGCTAAATAATCCCATTTTTTTCACCTAAACTTTCTTATCATATTCATTATTCATCATCACAAAAATTCTTATTCTAATAAAAAGTTCCAATAGATACCTTAAGTAAAGATACAAAAAACTTTTTGTTATTTAATTACCTTATGTAAGTGATTGTAATATAGTCACTTACTTTAGTCAAGTAACTTTTAATAAAAAAATAAATCTCAAATTAAAAACATTTACTAAAATACAATTGAACACCAAATACGACTTTATTACTTGTATAATAAAATTAGAGAGGAAAATTCATATTTAGAAAGGATTTATTCATGAGCACTATAGAAAAGATTCAAACTTTTATTATTCTTTTTGCTGTTACATGCGGCATCGTACTCGGACAATTTAATTTCATACATATGTATTCAGACAAATTTATTGTTCCCTTCTTATTTTTCATGCTATATGGATTATTCCTCAGCATCCCATTAAAAGAAATAAAAAACGGATTTCACAATTTAAAATTTGCTGGAACAAGTCTTACTATTAACTTCTTATGGACACCTTTACTCGCTTGGGGGTTAGGAGCACTATTTCTTTCCGATCATCCAGCACTTTGGGTTGGATTTATAATGTTAATGGTTACTCCATGTACAGATTGGTACTTAATCTTTACTGAAATAGCGAAAGGTAATGTAGCACTTTCTACTGCAATTTTACCTGTAAATTTAATTTTGCAAGTACTGCTCCTTCCCATTTATTTATTTTTATTTGCTGGTGTCATGAAAACTGTAGCGATTTCTGTTTTAGTAGAAAGTATTGTTATCGTAATCGCCTTACCATTTATACTTGCACACGCTACAAAGTTCATTATGAATAAAATGAAAAAAGCTGAAACTCTCGAGAATAAACTCATTCCGTTTTTCAGCTCTGCTCAAATTGTATTTTTAAGTTTAGCAATAGTAGCGATGTTTGCATCACAAGGTAAATATTTACTGCAAAATATGAATGTCGTTTTATTATTACTCGTTCCTGTTCTATTGTTCTTCATCATTAATTTCTTACTAGGACAATTTATCGGGCGCATCATGCATTTATCTTACAAAGATACAGTAAGTCTAAGCTTAACAACGTTAGCAAGAAACTCACCTGTTGCACTCGCTATCGCTGTAACAGCTTTTCCAGACGAGCCTCTTATCGCACTTGCACTCGTTATTGGACCATTGATTGAGTTACCGGTACTAGCTTGTGTGTCACAAGTTTTGTTGCTTATTAAGAAAAAACGGCAATATGCATAATAAAAAACGTCCCATTTTGGGACGTTTTTTATTATGGAAAGATTACATACAACACTTACTTCTTATTTATCAATACAAATGAAATTACCGAAACTACAAACGTAATAATACCAATTATAAATTGATCGGCTCTAAAAATTTTATATGTTATAGAGAATTAACTTTTCGTTACATTAACAGATCCTTTCTAATTAAAAATGATAGGAAACGTAAATATAACGAAAGCTGCCCAAAGTCCGTATATTGGCAAATACTTCGTAACGGCATCTTGGATAGCTTTTGGTCCTGATTTATTTTGCAAGAAACGCATATAGGAAAACATAATCCAAATTAAATTTGCCCAGACCAGTATGTTTACACCTAAAACAGCAAGTCTATTAGGTGTAATCCCGTAAGAAGAAAGTCTGAATACTATGGCTGACAATGCGACAGTGTCAATAATAAGCGCCAGAACAATTAAGGAAAAATTTATATAATCTGAAATGTTCTTTTTCTCGTCCGAGTCACTCTCAACGATAGAAAATATAGTAACAGCCAATACGCCAAGCAGTATTCCGTTGAAGGCCATTAGGAAATTGCGATCCAAGAATGGATTTTTCCCGATCCAAATTACCGTTATAAGATAGATAAGCAACGTGATCAGGACGAGAGGACTAAAAATTTTAGATATGTATGGTGTAATATTTTTAGCAAGCTTAAGATTCATTGATACTAAGTATGCAGTCACAATAGCGAGAGCCGCTGCTCCAAATAAAACAACATTACTAAAATAGAATTCTCCTATATCTAAGTCAACAAAGCTAAATAAACGCATGGTGAATACCGCAAGTATCATTCCGCTCACTGCCATGCTCCCGTAGAGAAGACAATATTCTAAATTAAATTTAATATAGGCTAATCTTGTACTGCCTTTTGAATATTCATTTCCTGTAAATGCAAGCCCTACTAAGACCCATAAAAATATAGGAAGATGTAAATACGCAAGTATGGTACTGTCTTTATAATTTACTGGCAGCGTATTAAGATAATACCCGGAAATTAGGAACAACGCTGCAAGGGAATAAATAATACTTTTTTTCGGAGTATTATTGTAAACAAAATAAGCAGCAATAAAGGGAATTACACCAAAAGCCAAGTTAATTGGAGCAATTGCTTCCTGCTCAACAAAGTGGAAAATGATCCTGGTGCTTATGCCGGCCAGAATAGCTAAAAGGCCCATGAATAAGAAACCTTTTTGAAACAAAGATGTTTTTTCTTTATTTACTTTCTCCTTGAAATGCAACCTTTCATACCAAGCACCTAGAACTTGAGAATCAGGGTTTTGGTCCCATGCTTGTGAGAATGCTTTTTTAAAAGCTTTCGGATCTTTTCTATACATCTTCTCCAACTCATGGGGGTTATCCATATTTTTAACAATCAAATTGTTAATGTTCATAGTTATACCTCCTCTAATTTTAAAAATAAGGTTGTTACCTTTTAACAAAAGCACCTCACTCATTTATTATGATTTTGATTTTAATACAAATTTTATCGTTTTACAATAAAAAATTATTATTTAAAGGATTTTTTTTATCGTTAAATTTTATATAAAAGAAAAACAAAAGAGCATGACAGTTTTATGTCATGCTCTTTTAACAAATTAATTCTCAAATACAAAATTAATCTTATTATCTTTCCACTCTAATTTCGCATCAAACGTTTTCTCGCCCTTTTTAAAGCCTTTAATTAAATCAGTCTTTTCACCTTTTAAGAGCTTTGTCATATTCTTTTGCGAAATTGTTTTACTTAATATCTTCTTTGAAATGGTGAAATCACATTGCGTTGTATTATAGTTAGAACAACCGTAAAACGTTGACTTATCAATTACATCGCCATCACATTTTTTACAGCTACCAACCTTTTTACCCGTTGTAAATTTCGATCCTTTTCGTTCAATCGATTCAACATGTAGTCCAGTGAAATCCCACTTCTCAGACATTTCCACTGCATCTTCAATAATTTTAGCTGATAGCTTTTTCGTCTGTTCCATAAATGTAGCTGGTGAAGCTGTACCTTCACCAATTTCCGCAAGACGTTGTTCCCATTTCGCAGTCATTTCTGGTGAAGCTAGTATTTTATCACCAATTGCGGTAATTAATACTTTTCCTTTATCAGTCGCATACACTTGGTTTTTCTTTACATCTATATACTTACGGTCTTTCAGCATCGTAATAATACCTGCGCGAGTCGCTTCCGTACCTAAACCTTCTGTTTTCTTTAATACTTTCTCCAGCTCTTCATTCTCTAAATACTTACCAGCTGTTTTCATTAACGTAATAAGTTGTCCTTCTGTATAGCGCTTCGGTGGCTGTGTTTTTCCTTCTTTCACTTTCACCTTTACAACTTTTCCTTCTTCGCCTTCAGCTACAATTGGAAGAATGGTTTCGTCATCTTTATCGTCTTGGAAAATAACTTTACGCCAACCTTCTTGAATTTGCTGTTTTCCTTTTGAAATGAATTCAGCACGTTCATCTACAAGCGTTACAATCGTTGTATAGTCAAAGATTGCAACTTCATAATGAGCTGCAATAAGCCTTCTTACGATCATATCGTATATTTTCTTTTCATCACCTGATAGTCTGCTTGGGTTTGTAACTTGCTCTGTCGGAATAATTGCGTAGTGATCTGTTACTTTCTTTTCATTTACATAACGCTTGTTATTCATAATGGATTCAACCGGAGCCGGTAATAAGCCTTTATATTCATCAAACTGACTTAACTTCTGTAAAATATCAGGGAACGTCGCTGCTTCTCCTTGTGTAACATAGTTAGAATCTGAACGTGGATAAGAAACAATCCCTTTTTGATAGAGTGCTTGCGTTATATCAAGCGTCTTTTTCGGTGAAAACTTAAAGGCTTTATTTGCCGTTGCTTGCAGTGATGATAAGTTAAATAAAAGTGGCGGCTGAAACTCTTTACGCTCCGTTTTCATTTCCTTCACAACAGCCGGTTTTCCTTGGCAAAATGCCGCAATTTTATTCGCCATATCAGGGTCTTTTAAGCGGGATTCATTATCCTTTTCCCATTTTCCGTCATATTTCTTTCCTTCTATATTAAAGGTTGCAAACACTTCCCAGAAAGGCTCTGACTTAAAGTTTTCAATTTCTTTCTCTCGCTTTACAATCAATGCTAACGTTGGTGTCTGGACACGACCAGCAGAAAATACATCATTCATTCCTTTTTTCTTTAGCAAAATACTAAAGACACGTGATGCATTCATACCAACAACCCAGTCAGCACAAGATCTTGTGTATGCTTCGTAATACGTATTAATTGTATCTGATTCATCAAGTAGATTTTTAAACCCTTGGTAAATAGCTTGCTTCGTTAAAGACGAAATCCATAGACGCTTCATCGGCTTTTGCACGTTACAAAGATTAATAATATTTCGTACGATCAGTTCCCCTTCACGCCCAGCATCGCCTGCGTGAATAATTTCTGTTACCTGTGGATTATGTAACAGCTGTTTCACAACGTTAAACTGTTTATACTTCGACTTTGTTACTTCAAATTGAAAACGCTCTGGAATCATCGGTAACGTATTAAGTGACCATTTTTTCCACTCTGCGTGATAATGCTCTGGATTACATAACTGCGTCAAATGACCAATTGCCCATGTACAGTACGCTCCATTTGGAAATAACTCATTCGCTTCTACCTCTAAATATCCATCTTTCCGGCGATATTTAAACTGTGAAACAAGAGCCAACCCTTGATCTGGTTTCTCGGCAATAATTAATTTCATTTTATAACTCCCTATCTGTATTCCAGTGTTACTTTCATTGTCTATATGTTTAGAAGCGATGATAAAACAACAATCTTATTTATCATTCGCGGTTTGTCTCGCAAATGGGAGACCTATAATATTATACGCTTATTCTTTATGGCTTCACAATAGAAACTCATAATATAACAATTTCTTTCACATGCTTATAATTAAAAAAGACGCCCTAAAAAATCAAGCGTTCCTTTGCTTACATCTATGAAATTGTGCAGATAATATGCAAATATTAATAAGCATAAGTACCCTCCATATAAACATATGATGAAATGAACGATAGGACAAGGAGGTATCATAATGTTTGCTTATACGTTAACTACCTTAACACTTTGCTGTACTTCGATTCTTATTACATCCTATATTTCTAAACGTAAGGGTACCCTAATGGAGTATATGGTATTTATTATGTCTTTTAGTATGAGTATCGGTTTAAGTATTGTTTTTTACTTAGGCATTCTCTTTAAGGAGGAATTACTATATTCTACTTTGCTTGCTATTTCAATTAGTGGTTTTATCGGCTTTTTAATCGGTCTACGTTTTCACCTATATACCGCTTTAGAAGGAATGTTCTCTGGATTAATGGCAAGTATGATGGGAGCAATGATTACAGAAATGTTAAACGCTCAACAAGCTCATAGTATATTGTTCATTAGCCTTTTACTTACTATAACGATTACTATGTCCTGTGTGATTCAATTATTATCGGAGAACTTTTCTACTTTTATCCAACAGCGTTTTTTGTCATTACTTTCAATTAGTGTAGTAATTATCGTTGCCGTATTCGCGACATTCCCAGATCATACTCCCTCACCTACATCCGGGCATGATCAACACATACATTAGTACTTGCAACAAAAATGAATAAGCAGCTATCCATAGGATAACTGCTTAATATTACTCTGGCTTATTAGGAATGTTTCGGTTTGGAACATAATCCGATTTGTAATCTGTATATTTTACTTCTGTTACCATCCCAGCTGAAGCATGGTGTAAATCATGACAGTGGAACATCCAATCGCCCGGATTATCTGCTACAAAGGCTACTTCATATTCTTCTCCCGGTTTTAAGTTCAATGTATCTTTCACAATTGGAGAACCTTCTATCGGTTTTCCATCTTTACTCAATAACTGGAAGAAGTGACCATGTAAATGCATTGGATGATCGTCCATTTTAGAACCATTTACTAATTTTACTTTTACTAAATCACCCTTTTTTACTTGAATTGGGTCAATATCTGGAAATACCTTTCCGTTAATTGTATATACCATTTCATTTCCATTCATTTGCGTATTTAAGTCCATATTATATGTGGCAGTATACTGCTGATTTAACGTGAAACTACCTAATTTTTTAGCACCATATTTCGTCATATCTAATTTCGGTAATTTTTCTTTTTCATCTGCTTTATCTTTCATCTCTTTGCTGCCATCATATTCAATAACAGCTTTCATTCCTTTTGCACCTTTATTTTCTGAATGGTCTTCAACATACCATTTCCCCGAATTGTTAGCAGTAAATTCAATATCATAACGTTCACCCGGTGCGATTGAAATTACTTTATCCTTTATAACTTTTGGATCGTTTATTGGTTGACCATCTGTCGCAATTACTTTTATATCATGGCCATGAACATGTATATCATGTGATAGATAACCAGCATTGACGAGTCTAAGACGAACGTTATCTCCCTTATTCACTTTTAATGGCGCTACTAAATCACCGCTTTTTCCATTGATTGTGAATAAATCGTACATACTCATATCATGACCTTCCATCTTCATATTTCCATGGTCCATTCCTGCCATATTGCCAGAGTCTTTTTGATCACTGCCCATGTCCATACCAGAATGAGCCATGCCGTTCTTATCATCATTCTTTTCCTCATTTTCATTACCTTTAGATTTATTACCTATTTGCCCTTTTGTCATTTCTTTTAACTGCTTATTCATTTCTTCTTTATCTGTAACCCATTCATCCAACATTAATGTGTAATCTTTATCATATTTTTCCTTTGTATCTTCTACAATGAGCGCTCCATACAAACCTCTATCTAATTGATTTACAGAATCTTGATGCGAGTGATACCAGTACGTTCCTGGTACGTTCGCTTCAAATTCGTAAGTGAAACTTTTTCCTGGTTCAACTGCATCTTGTGTCACACCTGGAATTCCATCCATGTTATTTGGGACAGGATATCCATGCCAATGAATAGATACTGGTGCAGATAATTCATTTTTTAATGTCACTTTCACCTTTTCACCTTTTTTCACCCGAATTTCTGGACCAGGAGATGAGCCATTAAATGTCCAGACTGGAACAACAACACCGTTACTTAATTTTTGCTTTTCTTCTTTCGCTATTAAAGTAACTTCTGGTCCTTTTTCAACCTTCAATGGTGTTATAGCTGTTTCAGTCTGTAGTGTTTTTTTATCATTCATATTTTTATGATTATTTGTTGTATTTGTCGTCACAGAACAGGCAGCAATTAAAAATATTGCAGAGACTGTAATGACTGCTAATACAAATCGCTTCATGGAAAATCCCCCCTTTTTCTTTTTCAAAATCATTATAGAAGTTGATTTTCAAGAAAATAAGGAGATGTAATTAGATCTTACGTAAGCTAATTGGAAGATTACTAAAAGCGGAGACATTACAAGAGGCGAATATTTTAGAAATACAAAATATTTTCCTTGTAGCGACTATATTAGCCGTTCTCGTATTTGTTTTGACGTTATTTCTTAAGAAACAATAACACTGCTATTATTAAATAAGAAAAATGTAGCTAAAATGCTCTTCACAAAAGAACTTACATTTTTGTATAATAAGAACTAATGTTCCTTACAAGAAGACAATAGACTCAAATTACACAAATATATCAAATAGAAGAGGATTGATATACGATGAAAATTGATAGACCAAAAATTTCACCAGAGTTATCTTCAAAGAATTTTCAAGATATTTTTTATGAAGAAGATCCAACATTAGAAGTGTGTGAAATTATAGACTCCACTTTCGAAAATGAATGTGTAGATAGAGTGCGATTGTATGATGCAGTGATAAAGAATTGTAAATTCACTAATACAGACTTTAGCAATATTGATATTACAGATGTTTGTTTTGAAAACTGTGATTTATCAAATGTTAATTTAAGCAATTCTTCTGTTCACAGAGTCGAATTTAAAAATAGTAAATTAATCGGAGTAAATTTCACAGAATCTAGCTTAGGAAATGTTAAATTTGAGAATTCAATTTTGAATTTAGCAGCATTTGGAAATTCTAAACTAGAAAAAATTATATTTAATGAAACTTCATTAAATAATGCAGATTTTTTTGACTGTAAACTTAAAAAAGTTGAATTCCAATTATGTAGTCTTGATGAAGCTAATTTTGATCAGACATCACTGAAGGGGATAGATATTAGTTCTTCTACCTTTGATACACTTACAGTTTCAGTGAACGATTTAAGAGGATGTAAAGTATCAACATATCAAGCTGTTCAGTTTGCTACTTTATTAGGATTAATAATTAAAGATTAGTATTTCGAAGAAAAGAACCCTATCCCGAATCATGGATTTTTTAATTGTCCACGATTCGAGATAAAGTTCAAATAAATTAGTGATGACTCTTTTATTATTTAACTACAGCTTGGTTTCCTTTTACATGTTCATTATTTACACTCATAAATTCTTCAATTTCTTCAACTTCTCTAATGATATCTTTTGACAAGTTTTCATACCCGTCTTTCGTTACAAGAATGTCATCTTCAATACGAATTCCAATTGATTCTCCTTCAATATAAAGACCAGGTTCAATTGTTATAACCATACCTTCTTCTAACATTCTATCTTTATATGTTCCTACATCATGTGTATCTAAACCAAGGAAATGGCTGACACCATGATAATAGTATTTTGATAACTCTTCATCTTCTTGAATTAAACCAATTGCTTTACACTCTTCTGCCAGTACCTTTTTTGTATGCTCATTTAATGCAGCGAACTTTAATCCTGGCTTAATAAGCGCTGTTGTTTCTTTTAATGCTTTTAATACAATATTATAAATTTGTTTTTGACGACTAGAGAATGTTCCATTTGCCGGGAATGTATAACTAATATCAGCGTTATAGTAGTCTTTTTGAGCACCTAAATCTAGTAATACTAAGTCACCATTTTGAATTTGTGCATCATTATCTTCATAATGAAGAACTGTAGCATTTTTCCCACTCGCCAAAATTGTATTGAACGCATGGTGCTTAATGCCAGATGATTTCAGTGTAAAATCAAATTGAGCTTCTAATTCATACTCCATCATGCCTGCTTTTGCATTTTTTAACACATTGTAAATACCATCTTTCGTTACAGCAATCGCTTCTTTAATAATTTCAATTTCTTCCTCTGTTTTAAACACTCGTAATTCACAAATGTTCGGATATACATTACCAATTGTTACGTGTGGGTATTTTTCTCTTACATGTTTAGCAAATGCTAATGTTTTTGTCTCCGTACCATTCCAATCACGACGTTCTATATCTAAATATAGATGCTTCGCATTTTCTGTAAAAAGTATATTTGACATTGTCTTTTCAAAGCTATCTAAATATACAACTTTCTTTATACCTGAAATTCCCTCTGCTTCTTCGCTAGAAACTGTCTTCCCAACCCATTTTTCCATTACTGGATCTGATTTTTCAATGAAAAGTGTCTCTTCTACACTATTCCCAAACTTTTTCAGCATAAAAATAACATTTGGTTCATCGATTCCCGTTAAGTAGTAAAAATTACGATTCGGTACAAATTTATAATGTGCATCAGCTGACATATGCGGTGCTTGTCCCGCAAATAAAACCGTAATAGATCCCTCTGGTAATGTGTTTGCTAATCGTTCTCTATTTTGAGAAAAAAATGTTGATTTCATAATAATCCCCCTAGTGTTCTATGTATGCTTGTGAAACTAATCATCAATACAATTCATTCTATTATTGTTATAATTTTTCGTCAATTTTTAACTAAATTTTAGATATTATTGACACAAACAACTAAATAAGTTACAATAACTATAAATTAGTAAGTTACTAATTTAATTTAAAACAAGAGGTGAACAAAATGCAAAACATTTTATTCCGTATTAATGAATTATCAAAAAAAGAAAGAACATCTGGATTAACAGTTGATGAAAAACAAGAACAACAAATGTTGCGTCAAAACTATACACAAACATTTCGTGGAAGCTTAGATTCCATTTTATTAAACACAAAAATTGTTGATCAAAATGGTCTTAACGTTACACCAGCCGCATTACAAGATGCTCAAATACGTTTAAAATTAAGCAAATGAGTTCCACGCTAAAGAATTTTAATAAAACATAAACAGAGCTGGATTTCCTATATAGAAATTCCAGCTCTGTTTATTGTCTTTTCTAATTTAGTAAACGAGCGATACATCGCAATTCTCCACGACACAATCATCGCAAATGCAAGTAAGAAAAACATTCCGCTTAACTCTGCCAAATCAATCGATTGGCTTAAATATGACTTTAATGCCACGCGTACAGCTAATAAGCCTACTAAAATAAATATGAATGCTTTTGACGGTTTCATAAATATATGTTCGCCTTTTATTTCGAACTTAGTTGTTTTAATAAGAAAAATAGAGAAAATAAGCCCTATACTAATTGCCTCGACTATTTCTAACGATGTTAATCGAAACTCTGGTAAAAAGTACATCATTGCGCCTGTACTCATAAAAATTGGCGGCAATATAATTTTCTTTTTCGTTACCGGCTTTTTCGCTGCTTTAAAACGTAGAAACATTACCCCAACAGCCATACAAACTGCTACGACACTTGATAAAAGTGCTATCATACTTTCCACTCCTATCTATTTAAATGACTTTTTTAACAAAATCATAAACCAATAAGTAACTACATGCCACATTATAGAATTTCTTCATTATATTCCTCCTGCTGTAAACTTTCCATATTCGCTGCAATCATTTTACGCAAAGTTTATGAACGGAATATGAACAAAAAAGCCATTCTGCAATTAATAATTGCAAAATGGCTTTTTAACTTATTTTAAATCGTCAATTGTGAAAGCACCTGGAAGTAATTGCTCAACAGTCACTTCTTTTTCATCACCTTTTACATTCGTTAGTAATACAGGCATTTTCGGATCACAGAATTCAGCAATTACTTGTCTACACGCACCACATGGTGAAATAGGTCCATCAGTTTCTCCTGTAATAACTAAATAACTAAAATCGCGCTCCCCTTCTGATACCGCTTTAAATATTGCTGTTCTTTCTGCACAGTTACATAAACCATAAGAAGCATTTTCTATATTACAACCAGTATAGATTTTCCCTTCTTTCGTAACTAACGCTGCGCCAACAGGAAATTTAGAATACGGAATATACGCTTTCGATAACATCTTGTTTGCTTCTTCAATATATTTTTTCTTATCCATATTATTTCCCCCTCAAAGTAAATGAAATGATGATTAGTCAGTAATAACTGTATGAACTAATTTAGGAGCCACTGCTGTTTCAGCGATAGAGATGTTCTCATAAATTTTTGCTTTTACATCTTCTACATTTTCACGGTTTGCGTAGATTGTTACGAAAGGCTCGCCTTCTTTTACTGCATCGCCAACTTTTTTACGTAACATTAATCCTACTGCTAAATCGATTTCATCTTCCTTCGTTGCACGACCTGCACCAAGTAACATAGCTGCAATGCCAATCTCATCTGCAACAATGTTAGAAATAACACCTGAAGTTTTTGCAGGTACATCAATTACATACTTCGCTTGTGGCATTTTTTCTGGATTGTCTACAATTGAGCTATCTCCGCCTTGATTGCTTAAGAACTCTTTAAACTTCTCAGTTGCTTTTCCGTTCTTCATCACTTCAATTAGCATTTCACGAGCTTCTTCTAACGTATTTGCTTTTTTCGCAAGTACGACCATTTGACTTCCTAATACGAGTACTAATTCTGTTAAATCTTCTGGACCTTCACCTTTTAACGTATCAATCGCTTCTTTCACTTCTAGAGCATTACCAATCGCAAATCCAAGAGGTTGTGACATATCTGAAATAACTGCCATTGTTTGACGTCCTACGTTATTTCCGATACGTACCATTGCATGTGCTAATTCTTTTGCATCTTCTTCTGTTTTCATAAATGCACCAGCACCTGTTTTTACATCAAGTACGATTGCGTCAGCACCAGCTGCAATTTTTTTACTCATAATTGAACTTGCGATTAAAGGAATTGAGTTAACAGTTCCTGTTACGTCGCGTAATGCATAAATCTTTTTATCTGCAGGTGTTAAGTTTCCTGTTTGTCCAATAACAGCTACTTTGTCACGGTTTACAATATCAATGAATTGTTCTTTCGTAATTTCAACGTGGAATCCTTCTACCGCTTCTAATTTATCAATTGTTCCGCCTGTATGTCCTAAACCACGACCAGACATTTTTGCTACTGGTACATCTAAAGCAGCTACTAACGGTCCTAATACTAATGTTGTTGTATCACCAACACCGCCAGTTGAATGTTTGTCTACTTTAATTCCTTCAATTGCTGATAAGTCGATCGTTTCTCCAGACTCAACCATCGCCATCGTTAAATCTGCACGTTCGCGATCTGTCATATCTTTAAAGAAGATTGCCATTGCAAGCGCACTCACTTGATAATCAGGAATACTTCCGTCTGTATATCCATTAATAAAGAATTTGATTTCTTCAGTCGTTAATTCTTTGCCGTCACGTTTTTTTGCAATAATATCTACCATTCTCATTACAATCACCATTCCTTTTTATATTATATAAATCTATTAAAATAATAAGCCAACGATTGTTGCTGATAAGAAACTTACTAATGTTGCACCGAATAGTAATTTCAAACCAAATCTTGCGACTACATTCCCTTGCTTTTCATTTAAGCTCTTAACTGCCCCTGCAATAATCCCAATTGAAGAGAAGTTTGCAAATGAAACTAAGAATACAGAGATAATCGCTGTCGTTCTATCTGAGAAATTAAAGTTTCCTTGTGCTAAATCTGTCATAGCGACAAATTCATTTGATACTAATTTTGTTGCCATAATATTTCCGGCATTAACTGCTTCATGCCAAGGTACACCCATAATAAATGCAAATGGTGCAAATGCATAACCAAGAATTTCTTGGAATGAAATACCGATTACACCTTTAAATACTGCATTAATGAATGCGATAAGAGCAACGAAACCGACTAACATAGCTGCTACTGTAATCGCAACTTTAAATCCATCAATAATGTATTCCCCTAATACTTCAAAGAAGGTCTTCTTCTCTTCTTCTTGTACTTCTAACATATCTTCTTCCTCAGTAACTTCATATGGGTTAATGATAGAAGCAATGATGAAACCACCGAATAAGTTAAGCACTAAAGCGGTTACAACATATTGTGGTTTTAATAACACCATATATGATCCAACGATAGACATAGAAACTGTAGACATTGCTGATGCACATAATGTATACATTCTTTTCTCTGGCAATAACCCTAGTTGTTTCTTAACTGAAATAAATACTTCAGATTGTCCTAAAATCGCAGATGCAACAGCGTTATATGATTCTAGTTTCCCCATTCCATTTACTTTACTTAATGCTAGACCGATAGATTTCACAATAATAGGTAATACTTTAATATGTTGCAAAATACCTATTAAGGCTGATATAAATACGATTGGCATTAATACACTTAAAAAGAACGAAAACTCTTTTTGATTTACTAATCCACCAAATACGAAATTCACACCGTCAGCGGCATATTTTAATAGCTCTCCAAAACCATCTGCTATTCCGCTAATTAATATATTCCCTACACTTGTATTTAATAATAGAAACCCCAAAATGAATTGTAATATAACCATCGTTATGATTGGACGATATTTGACTTTCTTTCTATCATTACTAGCAAGCCAAGCGATACCTAAAATCAATACGAGGCCAAAAACACCGATTAAGTATTTCATAAGCCGTTTCCTCCCATTCGTATCCGCTTACATTTTTTCAATTATTAAAGCAATAGATATACTTTAAACGTATATCTATTGCTTTAATCTTTTATCGATTAGTAGTTATCTGTAGCACCTTTTGCATCATTTAATACGATTGCAACACTAGCACTTGCTCCAACGCGAGAAGCTCCAGCAGCTACCATTTTGTCTGCATCTTCACGTGTACGAACACCGCCAGATGCTTTTACACCAACGTTTGGTCCTACTGTTTTACGCATTAATGCGATATCTTCAGCAGTTGCTCCGCCAGTTGAGAATCCAGTTGAAGTTTTTACGAAATCAGCACCAGCTTTTACTGATAATTCACAAGCACGTACTTTCTCTTCATCTGTTAATAGGCAAGTTTCAATGATTACTTTTACAAGAGCTTTTCCTTTTGCTGCTTGTACTACTTCATAAATGTCTTTTTCAACAAGTTCGTTGTCGCCATCTTTCAAAGCGCCTACGTTGATTACCATATCAACTTCAGTTGCACCTTTTGCGATAGCATCTTTTGTTTCAAATGCTTTTGTTTCAGTAGTGCTTGCTCCTAATGGGAAACCGATTACAGTACAAACGTCTACATCATGTCCAGCTAGTTCATCAGCCGCTAATTTTACCCATGTTGGGTTAATACAAACAGAAGCGAATTTATATTTCTTTGCTTCTTCGATTACTTTCATAACATCTTCTTTAGTAGTATTAGCTTTTAAAATTGTATGGTCAATTAACTTTGCAATGTTCATTATCTTCACTCCTCATATCTTTTAACAACTTCATTCTAACTCTTAGTTGAACAAATGTAAATACACTTTTGAAATTTTGTTCATTCTTTTTTAAAAAGCATTTTCTTGTAGTAAATAAAGCGCATTCTAACAAAGAACAGTTCATATATAATCAAATTTTCTATGTTAACAATGGTAGTATGTATCTCCATATCCATAATTATTTTTAAAAAGGCAAATTGTGTTCAAAAAAGACTCCTATCATTCATACATAACAAAATAAAAGGAGTTCTCAATATGTTAATTTTGAGAACTCCTTTTATTTCTAACCTTTTTGATAATGTAACAGTTCTTTTGCTGTATGCTGATCGATAATTAATACATTTGCATACCCGCCACGTAACGCACCATCAATTGCTTTTATTTTTCTATTACCACCTGCAACTAAAATAGAGCGTTTCTTTAATTTCAGTTCCTCTAACTCAATTCCAATGGTACGCTTATTGATTTCTTCACTACTAATATTTCCGTCACCATCAAAGAAACGTGAACAAATGTCACCGACCGATTGTTTTTTGAGTAAATTTGTTTCATCCTTATCGAAATAACCTAATCGGAATAATAGCGCTTCGTCTCGCACTGTTCCTACAGTGAAAATTGCAATATTCGCTTGTTTTCCCATTTCGATAATGTGATGAATATGTCGATCCTGCTCCACTAATTCTTTTGTCACTGCATTATCAAATATAACCGGAAGAGGTAGATTTCTTGGCGTCGTTTGAAAAGCATCTGCAAATAAAGCTATCGTCTCATTCGCATATGTATTTACACTTGAATGACTAATACCACCTTTTAGCTGGACAACCTCTACCCCTTTTACATGTTGCGGTACGATTTTTCTAGCGATTTCATACATAGTCATGCCCCAGCTTACACCAACAATATCACCGTTTTTAACCGTCTTTTCCATATACTCAGCAGCATATTTACTTATATACTCTGTAATCGTTGCATATTCCGGCACTGGAGAAAATACCACATGTGCCTCTAACAAGTTGTACTTTTCTTTCAGTAAATTCCCGACGTTATCTAAATCAGCAAATGGATCAGCGATGCTAATTTGAACAAACCCTTTTTCTTTCGCGTACTTTAACAATCTAGAAATCGTCGGTCTTGAAATATTTAATTTATTAGCAATTTCTTGCTGACTATAATCTGATTGATAATATAATCTTGCAACTTCAACGCTTAATTGTTGTTTATCTTTTTCCATAGTAACTCATTACAAATCCCTTCCTGTATTTCCCTTTCGTTACAAGCATTATACAGCTTTATGCAAAAAAATTCGACTACCGAATTTTATCTAACTGAACTTCTATTCCACTTATTATATACAATGAAACCTTATTGTGTAGATTTACAAACCCAATATAGAAACACTTAAAACATATAAATCGGTTTATATGTAATTCTTTATTGCTTTTCCTGTAGTAACGATAACAAAGCCGTTCAATAAGAAACATGAAACATCGTCTAAAAGCTATTCAAATACCCCTCATAAACAAAAGATACTGTTCATAAGGGGTATGTATTCAATTTAAGTTTATAAAAATCGGATGGAAACACTGCAAGTTCTCACTTATTTAGAATAAGAGAAAAGATGATGTTTTATTTGTTCAATAAAATAATGATGGTGTATATTATCGTTAGATACGCGACTTGCCATAATAGCTCCCTCCATTGAAGATGCAAGAAAAGAAGCGAGCGATATAATATCTATATCTTCTTTAAGTTCTTGTTTCTCTATTCCTTCTTTTATGAGAGAAGCCATTAACATTACTGTATCATCATAACCTTTTGCTGCTGCTTTTTGTAATTCTGGAAATACTCCAGTACTTTCAATTGCGCTATTAAGTAATGGACAGCCTCCAGCAATAGGAGGATTATTAGCTGCATCTTGATATACAAGGAAAATTGCAAGGATTTTATCGATTGCTGTCTTTTTATTTTCCATTGCTTTATGAAAATGACTCCACATAATCTCACCACTTTTGTCATAGGCAGCAAGGACAATTTCTTCTTTACTTTTGAATCTACGATAAATAGATCCTTTAGGTAGTTCAGTAGCTGTCATTATATCCTGTATGGATGTGCGAGTTATCCCATTAGTATTAAATAAATATAAAGATGTTTCAATAATTTTTTCTTTAATCTTATCAACTTTAGTCATACTTTGTAATCCTCCTAATAAAAACGAGCTTAATATTCCAGGTGATATTTACCATCTATTTTCTTGAATTTTTTTGTAAGTATAAATAAGTTTGGAACAAAAATATATTATCCATCCCTATATTATGTGAACCTCAAACAATACAGTTTGAAAAGAGGTAATCAAATTGTATTATCTATATCATTCAAATAAATTTTCTGTCAAAATTAACATGTCCAATTATTTAATTCAGTCCTGTTATACAACTAATTTCACCTACAATTGTAGAAGGTGTAAAAATATATAGTTAATTTTAACGTATAGACTATGATTATTATATATAATTTTTATTAATATGTTTAGCTAAAGTGTTTGAACTACTCCCACTTTCACTTCGTATATTAGGATATCTCCCGCAGTCCTTGCAGTTAAAAGCCTTATCACTTCATTCTATAAAAAGCTAATTGTCAAAAATTAATGAGTACTGAAATTTGCTTGTAAATAAGCAACTGAGATATAAATATATTTGTTATTTACCATTTTTATTTTATTAATAATTTATAAAAGGGGTTTAAAAAACTAGAAACTTATAGTATCATTAGTTTCCGAACCGAACGGTCCGGTTCGGTATTAAATAAATATATTTTAGAAGGAGAACCTAATGCAGCAAGAAAAATCAAAGATTCTAAGTAACTTAATTATGGAGGTAATAAAGTGAACTTTATAAAAATGAATAAAAAAGAAATTATTATGCTAATAGTTTATACAATGTTTGCACTACTCCAAATTGGCTTGTTCATATTATTTGGCCTATCACTTTTAACTAACAGTAATTTAGTTGAATCAGAATTTGCTCTTAGTGCCATCGGTTTGACTGTACCTGCTATTGTAGGAATAATTTTCTTTAGGAAAGAAATTATTGAAAGTTTTACTTATTTTAAAGAGAAAACAATTTTGAAAATAGTAAGCATTCCTATGGTGGTTTTACTTATGGTAATTGTGGAAAATTCTATTATGCATTTTCTAAACATAGGTCAGCCAGAGAACCAAGAACAGGTCCTTACAAGGGGCGCAGAGGTGCCTATTATATTCACATTACTTCTATTTGGGATTATAGGGCCAATAATTGAAGAAATCATATTTCGTCATATATTAGTGAATCGTTTTTCGGAATATGTTGGTACTGCTATTGCATCCATCGTTTCGATTATAATTTTTGCAGGTCTTCATTCAAATCAACTTTCGGATCTTGCTATATATTTACCTGGTACGGTGATGCTTACTGCGGCTTATCTTATTTCTAATAGATCCCTTGCATATGTTATAGCGATACATATGTTAAACAATTTTATTCCTTTTATTTAATTGCATATGTCATAACAAGACATATGTAATTGAAGGTTTTGATGCAAAAATACTCTATGTTTCTATCGAGTATTTTTGGTACCAGAACCACTTTTTCTAAAGCATAAGAAATCTTATCAAAACTACAACTTATTAGGAGAGTATCGGTTATGATTGTAACAACAACGTCTGGAATTCAAGGTAAAGAAATTATTGAGTATATTGATATTGTAAATGGTGAAGCTATTATGGGTGCAAACATTGTCCGCGATTTATTCGCTTCAGTTCGTGATGTTGTCGGTGGCCGTGCTGGTGCTTATGAAAGTAAGCTAAAAGACGCTCGTGATATTGCAATGGACGAAATGAAAGAACTTGCAAAACAAAAAGGTGCGAACGCTATCGTTGGTATTGACGTAGATTACGAAGTTGTACGTGATGGAATGTTAATGGTTGCTGTCAGTGGTACAGCTGTACGTATATAAGTAAATAAAAAAACGGTTCCTCCCTTGGAATTTATACTTTGAGGAGGGGCCTGGTTCTGTTGCAGATTTTAAAGAATAAAAAGAGATGTTGATAAAGCATTATACGTCGAAAAAACACAGTTTGAGTGTAAACTGTGTTTTTTTATATAGAAGCCTCATCCCATCACTATCAAGCTAAAATTTTGTGTTAACTTGTAAAAAATGTACATTTTTTACTTTGGGGTAATTTTGAATCCTTAAGCTTATGGGCATGTGCTGGTACCCTCTAATACTGTACAAATTTTTTATAAATGGTTGTAAGGTTCTACGTTTTTGACCATTCTGTACAACGATAACTTTGGTTTATTGATTTCACCTGTAATCTGGTAGCCTATCCTCTGATACAATTTAATGGCAAGTTGGTTCTCTTTCTTTACCGTCAGAGAGCATTTGGCAAAGCCTTGCAGCGAAGCTTGTTCCTCAGCAAACTCAATTAATCTGGTACCTATCCCTAGTCCTCGACTTTCGGGCAGTAAGGCAATTGTTCCGATGTGAAACTCGTCATCTTCTCCCTCCTTCAAGGTAAACATGGAATAAAGCATTTTGATATTCAGAATGTTATAAACAACAAAACCCAGCTTCCGGAACGAAAGCAGCTGTTTAAAAGTGGGCCAGGCAAGACGATTTAAAACGGGTATGGGATAGCAAGTAATCATCCCTAAAGTTTTCCCGTCCATTTGAGCTTCATAGGCGTATTGATGACTAAAACGGTTGTTCTCCTGCCGCCATAGCTTACAAAATGTCCAATCGACTGTGTTCTTCTCCTCAGATCCTGCAAGTGGAAACGCCATGTATTCCAATGCCATTACATTTAGCTGGGCGCCGACCATGGATTGATGAACAGCCTTTACAATAGAGATTTTATTCATTATCCTATTGCTCCTTTTCACTTTCTATATTATTAATATTAATTATCATGGATTTGAATCAGTTCACTTCCCTCTCAATTCATCCTTAGCTTTGAAACCATAATAAAATGTATTTAAAACAAGCTCTGCAGCAGATTTTTTAGCCACATTTCCTTCATGTACCTGTTCCCAGGTATGGAAAAGCAGAGCATAAAGCGTATTCAAAATCCATTCACTGCTAACTGTTTGCTGAAAGTAACCTCTTTGTTGTAGCAATTCAATAACGCGTCTTAAGGGTTCCCTCAGCTTCTCTTCTGCTTCACCTAATTCTTTGTTGTTAAATACAGATGCATCATGACCTAGAAAATAGATTTTGTCACCTAAAGGGATTAACGCTTCAATGAGTTCCGGGATATAGTTTTCGCTTCTTTCCTCATCCAGTGGAATCTGGTTTACAGTATCACTTACCAGTTGTATAGCCCGATGGCCCAAGAACAGCATCAATTTCTCCCTGCTTTCGACGTAGCGATGGAGTGTAGCAATTCCAATTCCCGCATATTCCGCAATTTCATTCATCGAAGCAGTAGGATTTTCAACAAGCAATATAGTAGCTGAATCAAGAATTGCATTAAATCTCGCTTCCTTCAACGCTGACAAGTCTTTCTTCATCGTCAATCTCTCCCTTTTTCTGTATAAAGTCGTCATTTTTGATAGATAAATATATCATTTGATATTATAATAAACAATCTCAAATAAAGTGTCCAGCTGCTGAATGTAGCTTTTCAAAAAGAATTATATTCCTGAAACTGATAGTACTTTGAATGTTTCATTTTTAGCATTTCATTATTTAGATAACGATGAAGAAATTAAATTCTTTAATGTAATAAATACAAGAGCCAAAGGAAATGGTACGAGTTACTTTCTGCATAAAGTTATCGGTTTATTTTAAAATTCACTTCTGGGTATTTGGTTATCAGCCTTTTAAGGGTTGAGCCGTCATCCTTCTGTTTTACATACTGGTCAAAAAATGCCAGGCTGAATTCGTTAATAATACGATGAACTTCCTTTGGATTTTCACCTGGGCTCTGCAACAGAGGTGAGAACAAATGTAAATCGGTAAAGCTTGTATGATCCGTATGAGGAATGACTATTGACATACCACCGCCAGCTAACCCACGTCCGTATCGCTCCCTCACTTCAAAGGGATCTGCTTCATCAGGCTCTTCTGCATTCATGAGCAGAAATGGTTTTCCAATGCCACTTTCAGGCAAGATTTCACCATACAATGTACCATCCATATTGATAGCTGCTTTGACACGAGAATCTTTTGCAAGTATTTGTGCTGCGGTAGCTCCACCGTAAGAGTGGCCAAACATTCCAATTCGCGAGGTATCCAGTCTTCCTGTAAAGAAACCGGTCTCATCGTTTTCGTTAAGTTTCTCTATCTGATTAAGGACAAAGCTGACATCTTCCTCCCATAATTTTATGTGACTATCTCCTTCATCAGTTAAATTGATGGGCTGTACGTAAGCAGTTCGACCACCTGGAAAGACGGTAGCTGCAGCATCAAAGGTATGATCGATACTTAGAACAATATATCCTTGACTAGCCAACTCCTCAACTTGAAACGTGTTTTGATTACGAAAACCATTAAAACCATGAGAGAAGAGTAATATGGGATAGTGATTCTCTGAGTCTGAGAGTTGTAAATCCATAAACGAATGAGACTTTACCAATTCCATGTGGCTGAATGCAAATGCAGGAATAGACAATGTTTTTTCCAATCCCTTGGAGAGCTCATTTATGTTACGAATATAAGGTTCTGGATCCCCCTTGCTTTTTTCAGCTGCAGGATACCAAATTTGCACCATCAGTTCGCGCCGATCGTTTGGGTTTTTTGAATATGGTTCATTTCTCTGATGATCAACCCAATGATATAGCTTCGTACCGACCCTATGTGGACCAGTTGGTTCTTCAAATGAAAATACTGGCATAAGTAAGGGTAGCGCAACTGCTACAGACAAATAGATACATAGTAACGAAGTCTTAACTATGAATATACCCGAACTTCTAAAGCCCTTTTTCCGCCCAGCTAATAAATAGCATAAAATTAAGATAACTGGGGATACATATGCCGGAATCATCTGCCACCTAAAACCTTCTGCCAATAACTGAACTGTAACCATTACAACGGCAATCAAAGTAGCTAATTTAGACCACTTTTTCGTTTCTCTGCCTATTAACAGTATCCAACTCAATAGACTAAAATTCACTACTATCAAAACAACTTCCCAGAAATTCATTGGCCTATCTCCTTTGCATGCATTTTACTTCTAATTAAAGAGGTAGTTTTCAGCCTAAGCAAAAGCAGATGAAACACCTATATAGTTGCACCAATTATGCTTAGTAACCGTTTCATCCACTCTACTCCTTTATTCAAATTAAAAACTTAAAATGCCCAGCTACCTTTACGAAAAATTGGTTCTACAGTTCCATCTGGTAGAATACCGTCAATGTCCATCTCACTGCTGCCAATCATAAAGTCCTCATGTGTTACTGAAATATTTGCCCCTAACGTTTCAAGCTGATCGTTTTCTAAATCTCTTCCACCCTCTAAGCAAGTTGGATAAGCTTTACCAATCGCTAAATGGTTCGATGCATTTTCATCAAACAATGTATTAAAATATAAAATTCCCGATGCTGAAATTGGTGATTCATGTGGTACAAGTGCTACTTCACCTAAATAGCAAGAGCCTTCATCCACATTAATAAGCTCTTGTAATAAATCATGTCCTACCTGTGCTTCAGCTTTAACAATTTTTCCTTCTTCAAATGTCAGTTTAAAGCCATCGATAATATTCCCTTGATAAACTAATGGTTTTGTATTGCTTACATAGCCATTTACACCTTGTTTCATCGGTAACGTATAAACCTCTTCTGTCGGCATATTAGCCATAAAGATAGTATCATCAGGAGTTTTACCACCTCCAGTAACCCATTTATGCTGTGGTGCTAATGCAATTGTTAAATCAGTACCTGGCGCTGTATAGTGAAGCTTCATATATTTTTTATCGTTCAGTAGGATCGCACGAGATTCTAAATTTGTTACATGTTCACGCCATTTTTCAATAGCACTGCCGTCACCAATACGAACAGCTTTAAAAATAGCCTCCCATAATGCTGGTACTTGATCCTCAGTTGCTAAACCTGGGAACACCTTCGATGCCCACTTTGGTGAAGGAACTGCTACCATCGACCAAGCTATTGAATCCTTCATTACGGCGTTGCGATTGTTTCTCAGAGCAGCTCCTGCTACCTTTTGATAGGTAGCTAGACGATCAGATGAAATACCTGTAAATTTATCAGGATCTGTAGCATCTATCATTAATAGTGCTCCTTTACATTCGATCAGCTCATCATTCATTTTGACTATCCACTCTGGGAAGCGATTAAATTCTTCATCTGAGGCATAATCAAAGTAAGCACGTTCCATTTCTTCATCCGAAAAATTAACATGAACACGCCCTGCCCCAGCCTTATAAGCCTCTTTCACAACTATACGGGCGAAATCCAATGCATCCACTGATGTATTGACTAATAAGTATTGCCCTGGTTGAATATTGACACCGATTTTCACCGTAAGTTCTGCATATGCTTGTAATTTTTCTTCAAAAGTCATATTATTTACCTCGCTTTTATTAAATTGGTTTTGAATTCCCCTCACTAACTTACTTTCATACCATACTTTCTGAACAGGTTTTCTCAGAATTTCCATTTTCTATTTTTTACATTTTTTTATCAGGACATGATAACAACTAATGGATTTTTTCTACTACTCATATATTTAATTTCTAAACTTTGATTCAATTAATATTGATTTGTTTTTCAAAAAATCTAATCGAAGGGTATCAAACACTACATAAAGTTATAGAGTTCTTTATTGTGAAAACTCACTCAGTTCTTCCCAATCTTTTCAATGCTGCTGTACCTAAAGACTTACCATCAATGGGGCGTTTAACATTCTCAATCACTCCTTTATCTTTACAAAAGCATTTTTGATAGATAAACATATCATTTGACATAAGATTAAATCATTTTAAATGAATTATCAAGCTATAAAATTTAATTTTAAAAAAATTCGGTAAAAAACCATATAAAAATAGATTCTATCAAAGGGAGCGATAACGAGAAGATTTTTATACACACATGGATAAAACACATGACAAACTTATATATAATTGCAAGTTCAACTCTCACAAAAAACAGGATAAAAAAATAAACAGCAGAACTAGTCCACTGTTTACTTCGCCACGCCTTCATGTAATTTTTCTGTATAATCCTTTACATCTTTCCAGCTATCTTTCGCTGTATGTAAATCTTCTTTTATAAACGTAAACTCTTCCGGACTAATTCCTTTTACGTTTTGTAGTAAATTATTATATTTTGCACCTACTGTATACCATTGATTTGATATGTTTTGTAGTGCTGTAATTGCTGCATCAATTGTTTCTGTCATGTTTGTTGTTTTATTTTTTACATCAGTCAAAATTAAGACTTCTGCTTGCGCTCCTGAAATTCTATCTTTTAAATTAGCGATTTCTCTTTCTGCATTTGCGATATCTTTTTTCGCAACCGCGATCATTGGCCCGCCAGCAAGACATGTTATTAGCGCTACGCAAAGTACGCCACCAGCAATGACCATATCATTACTCTTTTTAATTGAATCGTTATATGTATTTATTTGTTGCTCTAAAGCTGGAATACCAGCATTCGTACTTGCCAATATCGCTGTTAACTGATTTGTATCCTCTTTGAAACTATTTGTATCTTTCGCCATTCTATCGCGAAAAGCTTTCAAATTCCCTAATAATCCATCTACCTCATTTTGATTCTTTACAATATCCGCATACAACTTTTCTAAATCCGCTTTTAATTTTCCGCTATCCTTTTGATCAATCGCTATTAACATGTCATTATAATACGATTGAAAAGTATTATTGTAATTAATAATATTTTGATCCGTTTTCATAATTTGAGGCTTCATATTATTTAACCAATATGCTGCATTAACTTTGGCATCTCTTTGATGCTGAATCATATTCCCTTTAAATTCACTATTAATCGAACTTATTTTACTTAAATCCGTCTCTTGTTGATTTTGAATTAATTTTGCATATGAATCCATTGCAAATATACTTGATGTTGTTTGTGCCATTACTTCTTGGAATCCAGCTGGTCCAAGAGAATAGTTTTTCACATTTTCTTGTAGCACCTTTACATTTTGTTCTGCTGCAAAAGGATGTAAAGGAAATGCGTTACTCGTTGCCACCCCAGCAATCATTACCGCTAAAAGACATTTTTTATAAAATCGTTTCTGCATATTTTTCACCTATTCTCTTTATAAGGATATCAAAAGCTCCTGCTCACAACTGAACAGGAGCTTCAAATCATTCATCAACACTTAACGCTCTAACGATTCGTATTCGATTATGCTTTTTTCGTATCTACTACTTTAATATCTTCAGCATAAATCTTTTCTGCATAGTCTTTAATGTTTTTCCAGCTATCTTTCGCAATGTTTAAATCTTCTTTAATGAAAACTAGGTCGTTTGGACTAATAGAATCTACATTTTGAAGTAAAGAATTGTATTTTGATCCCATTGTGTACCATTGGTTTGAAATATTTTGTAACGCTGTAATTGCAGTATCAATTGTATTTGTTAAATACTCTGTTTGTGTTTTAATGTTCGTTAATCCTGCTACTTCTAATTGCGCAGTTGTAACTTGTCCTGTTATCTTTTGAATTTCTGCTTGTGCATTATCAAGCTCTTTCTTCGCTAATACGATTCCAGCTGTACCACCGCCTACAGCTGCTGCACCACCTGCAATTAATGCTACTCCTAGCGGTGTTCCTGCGCCCGTAGCAATAACTACTGCACCACCGATAATTGCAATTGGTCCTAGAGCTGTCGCAACAGATGAACCGATAATAATTGCATTATATTTACTAATTGCTTCATTGTACGTTGTAATTTGATTTTGCAGAAGCGGAATCCCTGCATCTTGACTAGCTAATATAGATGTAATTTGATTTGCATCACCCTTGAAGTTTTGCGTATCCGAAGTCATTTTATTTCGGAATTTCTTCAAGTCTTCTACTAACTGATCCACTTGTGCTTTATTTTCATTAATACTACTTGATAATCTAGTTAAGCCTTTCGTAAGAGTCGCTTTATCCTTTGCATCAACTGCAGCAACTAAAGTATCATAATAGTTTTGGAATTTCGTATTGTAGTTAATGATGTTTTGATTCGTTGAAATAAGCTGTGGCTTTAATACATCTAACCATTGCTTCGCATTTCCTCTAGCTGTATCTTGATGCTGAATCACCTTTCCTTTTAAAGCTGCATCAACAGTCGATACATTTCCAAAGTTAACATTACCTTGTTTAATAATTGTTAAAGCATACAGATCCATTACTAAAGCATTTGAACCTGTTCTTTCCATTGCATCTTTCAAGCCTTCTGGTCCTAATGAATATTCTTCATAGTCATTATAAGCTTTTGCTACCGCATGAACTGGAGCTTGTTTCACTGTACTTTCAGCTGCATACGTATGAGCCGGCATAATATTTCCTGCTGCAAATACTGCCATCAGTGCTGATAGAGCCATTACTTTATAAGGTTTTTTTGTCATTTTTCTTCTCTCCCTATATCGCTAATTATTTTTCTGTTTAATGTACTTCAACGTTTGTAACGTAATCTTCAAATTGATTTGTTTGCTTATTCATTTCATCACTTACTTTTTTAATTTGATTGAAATGTTTTTGAAGTAAACTACTGTCTGTATACGTGCCTTCTTCAACATTCGTTTGAATTTGGATCATATTATTATTTAAAACTTTCCAATCCGTTAATAACGTTTCTAAAGTTGTAATTTGACGATCAATTAATTCTGTAAAGCTATTTACTTGATCTTCAACGAATGTAATTTGAGTCGCCTCTGCTTCAGTTTGTGATAACTTTTGAATAAGTGGTAATAACTCTTTTTGCTTTTGTTGAATGCGAAGAGCTGCTTCTCTCGTTTGACTATCTGCAGCATTTACAATTTCATTACTTAAAGTACCGATAGAAACAAAATCAATTGTTTTCGTTTGTGCAGTTTGATTTGTGATTGTAAATACTTGTTTACCGATATTAATAGAACCTTTAATGATTTCTTGAGGTCTATTCAAAATAGTAGTTAGTTCAGCTTGAATTTCTCCTTGAATTCTTTTAATATCTTCTCTTAATTTCACAATATCTCCACTTGATCCTTGTAGTGTTTTTATTGCTTCATCGGCTTTAATTGATAAGTTGTTACTATCTTTGTCTAATACTGTTTTAAATCGATTTAACTCTAATAAATCTTGCTCCATACTCTCTTGGATGCTCTGTACTTGCAATTGTAATTTTCCATATGCACTCATAAAATCTGCTTTTGCTTGCTGATCTTCATTTACGTTTCCTGCTAGTTCATAGAGCTTACTATAATAGCTATTAAATCTAGTGCTGTATCTCATCATCTCTTGATTTAAGTCAATTAGCTTCGGATTATATTCATCAATCCACTCTCGTACATTCGCCTTTGCAAACTTTTGATGATTCGTTAAGCTACTCATCGCATTTACCTTAATGTCTGGCTGTTGCAAAATAATTAATCCGTATGCTTGAATAAGCGGTGATTGTGATCCTAACATTCTAATTGAATTGGATAATGTATTTGGAGCAATTACATTTTGCGCATATACTGTTTTCACTTCCGTTTGCCCCTCCTTAGCGTAAGCGCTTACAGGAATGAAGCAACTCGTAGATACTGCTGTAACCAATAACCCTGTAATTAAAGTCTTTTTCACTTTAACTCCTCCTATGTATTAGCAACTATTACTATCGCATTTTATTATTCTATTTTCTTGCCCATAATTTGAGATGGT
This sequence comes from Bacillus cereus group sp. MYBKT14-1, assembly GCF_051915185.1. NCBI lineage: Bacteria > Bacillati > Bacillota > Bacilli > Caryophanales > Bacillaceae > Bacillus > Bacillus cereus group sp. MYBKT14-1. Next base: position 325,267 of record NZ_JBQAEF010000002.1, read on the forward strand.
TAAAATAGAGAACGTTCTCACCGTGATCTATGTATGAACCATCTCTCCCAACTGTTATTGCTACAGTACTTACTTATTGTTGTAAAACTTTTCGTATGTGTTTAGTATGAATAATATTGTATAAATTTTCTATTTCATCGAAATTCCCACATTCACACAGTGAATATATTACATAAAAATATTATTCATTTTAAACTAAACAACATACGTAAATATGAAATTTCGTTTTGTTTTCATATAAGTTTTGTACTGTAAGGTCATTTAAACACAGCTGTTTATATAACGTAAAGAAGTATTTTCATTCCCTTTATTTTCAAGCTTTCATGTCCTTATTTCAAAATATAATCCGATTCACTTTATCGATTGAAATATCTACATATCACAACAGAAAACACTACTTGCAAACAACCGGCAAAATTATATTGATATAATTTTTAACCCCGTATGCAATTATGCATAGCATATACACAAAAAGGATAGCTTCATTTTCATGAAACTATCCTTAAAAAATCTTCTTATTTTTTCAAATGATATGGAACTGTCGTAATAACAACATTTCTTTTATAAAGTAAATACGCACGTATGAGTAAACTGGATTGATTATGAAGAATGTTATGCCAACCTTTTTTCGGAATAAACTGTGGTATAACGACCGTAACGCGGTAATTCGATTCACTTGCCTTATATTGCACTGTATCAATGAACTTCGTTAGCGGCTGAATAATACTTCTATAATGAGAATGTAATGTAACAAGCCTTACTTCAGGTTGCCACTTCTTCCATTTCTCTTCAAATTTCTTTTCTTCTTCTCTGTCAAAAGCAACATATACAGCGATAACTTGATCTGCCGAAAGAGACTTCGCATAGTTCAATGAATTTTCTACTACATGCGTCATACCTGCTACAGGAACGACAATTACATTCCCCTCAATTGGAATAAGAGGCTCGCAAGTTTTTAAACTTAATTGATCACCCACTGCATCATAATGCTTCTTAATTCGATGGAATAAGAAGATAATAACTGGTAAGAAAATAAGAATCGACCAAACTTGTGCAAATTTAGTTAAAAAGAACATGCTCATTACGATAAAACTAATAACTGCACCAATTAAATTAACCGTTAATCTTAAAGCCCACCCTTCAGGCTTTTCGCGAAGCCATTTTAATACCATTCCTGTTTGAGAAAGTGTAAATGGAATAAATACACCTACTGCATATAACGGAATTAAATGTTCTGTTTGTCCTTGGAAAGCTACAATTAAAATAATCGAAGCAACTCCAAGTATAATAATACCGTTTGAGTAACCTAGACGGTCTCCTCTAATCGTAAACATTCTCGGTATGAATTTATCTTTTGCAAGGTTAACCGCTAATAAAGGAAATGCAGAATAACCTGTATTAGCAGCAAGAATTAATATTAAAGCTGTTGTACCTTGTATGAAATAGTACATGAAATTACGTCCAAATGTTTGTTCAGCAATTTGAGAAACAACTGTTACTTCTTTACTCGGCGTCACTCCGTAATAATAAGCTAAAAATACAATTCCTGAAAATAACACAGCAAGTAATGCACCCATTGCAAGCAATGTTTTTGCAGCATTGTTTGGCGCAGGATCTTTAAAGTTCGGAATTGCGTTTGAAATTGCTTCAACACCTGTTAAAGCAGAACTACCTGATGCAAATGCTCTTAACAGTAAAAACAAACTAATACCCGCAACCGGCGTTCCGATCGGCGTGTGTAAAGTTGGTGAAACGTGACCAGTCAAAATATTATATATGCCTACACCAATTAATATAAATAGGGCTAAAACAAATAAATAAACAGGATATGCTAAAACAGAAGCTGATTCCGTTACTCCTCTTAAATTTAAGATCGTAATAAATATAACAAATATAATCGCAATGATTACATTATGTGCATGTAAACTAGGAAAAGCAGATGTTAGCGCATCTGTACCTGCAGATACACTTACCGCAACAGTTAAAATATAGTCGACTAATAAAGATCCTCCAGCAATTAAGCCTGGATTCATCCCTAAATTTTCTTTTGATACAACATACGCTCCCCCGCGATGCGGATAAGCAAAAATAATTTGACGATAAGATAAAATAAGGGCTGTCAATAATACTAATACCCCAACAGCGATCGGAATGGAATACCAATAAGCGATCGCTCCCACACCTGCTAAAGCAATTAAAATTTGTTCTGGACCGTAAGCAACTGATGACAATGCGTCAGAAGATAAAATAGCTAAAGCTTTCGTTTTATTAAGCTTTTGTTCTCCAAGCTCTGTTGATTTTAACGGTCTTCCAATTAAAAATCTTTTAATAGATGAAACCAATGCTGTCCACTCTCCAATAATTTTGTACGAACTTTTCTGCTTGTTACAGCCAGTAAACGATTTCTTCAGAAAACAAAAAATGTCTACAAGCCATAGCGAAATAGACTTGTAGACATTATTTTTTTTGTCGCACAAGCTCCACCTTCCTTCTCAATATAACGCTTACGAGGTTAGCTGTCGGATTCGGGCCTATGAGTAGCCCTACCTTTTTCAAGGATTCACCCCATCGGATTATGTACTAATCCGTAAAAACGGGTCCCCCGTACCATGCGGTTTCAGCGATTTAGAAAATTGAAACTGTGGATTATAATACTCCTTTATTTTCAAAAAGTAAACAAAAATTTTTAATAAGAAAAAAATTAAAATGATTGCGCATAATCCGCTGAGAAATATACATAATGAATATTAAAAATCCGCAAAGGAGACCCATATGTCTAAAGAAAAGAAGCCTATTTTTTCCGATTCATATTTAGATGCAGTAGCAAATGAAATTAATCAGTTATATGGTAAACGTGAACAGGAAATAAATTTGACAGATAGAACGAAAAGAAATAAATAATTTGTCATACAAAAAAATAAAAAAGATAGCAATACACTTATATATTGCTATCTTTTTTATTTTTTCATACATCTAATTCTATTACGGATTTGTTAAAGGTCATCTCTTCATACACCTTTAAATTTTGATATATAGATTCTAATAATGGTGCCGCTATAGAAAATTTCTCTGCTACATCCAGTAAATATCCTTGCAAGTGCTTCCCTTCAATAAACGAACCCTTTTCCATATCACGTTGCATTGATGACTTCATATCATACGAAATTTTATCAATCGTTTTCATATGTTCCTGGGCAATATTAGCCTTTACTGGAGCTCCTAATACTCTCATGATTTGTACAGATTCCTCAAACACATTACGGATAAAATCACGGCCGCCTTCACTTTCACGGATTGGTCCAATTGGTGCACGCATTAACGTTGTCACACCTGACATTACAGTAATAAATAAATATTTATGCCACATATCTTGCGTAATATTTTCACTTAAAACAAAACTAGATTTCGTACCTGAAAATGCTTTAGAAATATGCTTTACTCTCTCTGAATTTTGAGACTTAATTTCTCCAAACACAAGTCTGTTGGCAGCGCTGGTTTGTACAATTTCTCCTTGATCGTTTAACGTCGTCTCGATAAAGCATAAACCGCCAATTACTTTTTCTTCGCCGAATTCTTTTTGTAATAGCGATAAATGAGCGATACCATTTAACAATGGAATGATTACAGTATTTTCGCCAACAAACGGCTTCAAATCTTGAATTGCCTCGTTTAAGTGATACGCTTTTGTTGAAAATAAAATAACATCAAATGGAGAAGTTCGCTCTTCTTTCGTTATTAATTTCGGTCGGAAGGAAAAATCCCCGTTAACACTTCGGATTACAAGTCCTCTTTCCTCTAATTGTTTTTTCCGTTTACTACGAACAAGAAACGTGACATCTTCTCCCTTCTCGACTAATCTGCCACCAAAAAATCCTCCGACTCCACCAGCGCCTAATACTAAAATCCGCATACAGCATCCCCCTTTTCAAAATACAATTTTATAACTTTTAGTATACATAACATTATACATGTTCCCTGCTAAATAAGCTGAATTTTCACTCTCAATTGAGTATAAAAGAGTGGTTATTTTCAAATAAATTTGGGCATGTTGTTTCTATAGCATATATGGAAAGGACACAATGTAGATGGAGGCAATACAATCAATTGAGGAAAAAGGTGTAGCAACAGCTATATTTCAATTTATATTCCCGTTTTCGTTTAAAGCTGGATATGAACAAGAGATGTTCCCTTTCTTACAAAAAAACGATTTTCGTCCTTTTCGGCTCGATCATCTCGATGATGAAAATACATATTATGGGGAGTTTAAAGTTTCACATCAAAATATGGAAGCATACTATCTTTCATTTACAAATAAAATTCTCTTTCCTCACTCAGAGCATCAAAAGGGCTTGCAACGTTATTCAAAGGACCTTAACTTAACTGGACATTTAACAACAAACCTTATTTCAATTCCATTCAAGATACACTCTATTGATGTCACACTTTGTCCTTATGAACTTGGCTTCTTAACAATTCGAACAGAAGTAAACACTGCTCCAAACATGACTTTATCTGAAGCAATCGAATTCGCTGCTCGCTTCCGTGTACTTGAAACTAAAAATGATACAAATGAGACTATTTGTATTGAATGTAACGGAAAAAAGTATTCCCAAGTTGAAAAATTCATTTTTGGTTATGTATTTCATGGTGTAACTGATTTCTTTGAAAAGAAGAGATTAAGAAGTTCATACTTTCAAACCTTCCCTTTCTTCGAAGACCAAAGAATGTACGTCCAAACTTTATTGTCACTAAAAGAAGGTATGGAGCTTAATAAAGTGGATGTTTATCGTACTTCTAGTCTTTCCGGATTAACAAGTGATGGTAAGCCATATGTGAGCGCAAATAACCTTCCTTACATTCATGACTATTTAAAAAAACACGCTTACCAGAGATGGGCTCCAAATCGTTATTTCATAATGGAAGAACATATTTTTACATGTGTAACAAATGAAGGAGAACGCGAAATCGCTAAACTTGCTAGTCAAATGTACGGGGAATTTTATTACGCTTTATTATTAAACCTATTCCATAAAATTGTTTTATTAAAAATGGCGAACGCCTATGCTGAGCTAAATATTGAACAAGATACTAATGAAATAGAGAAATTAATTTATTCGATCAATTCGTTCACTGCTAATTATTTTTCTTTAGAATTAGTATCCCAATCACAGAGTGAAGATATTTTCTTCCGCTTAAGAAAACTTTTTAATATTGAGGTTCTATACTCGAACGCGAAACAAAATCTTGATAGTTTGTTTAAATATCAAGAAAATGTCGCCTCTAAAAAAGATAGCCTTTTATTATTAATTTTAACGCTCTACTCTGTAGTGGGCCAAATGTTAGGGTTTACTATGATTGACCTTTTAAGAAACACCGATTCAAACAAAATATCGTCACCTCTTGAATTTTTCGCTCTATTAATTGCGATTAGCGGCATTGTCATTTCACTTATTTTAGGAGCCCAAAGTTTATACCAATGGGGTCTACAACATAAACGAAGAAAAGCTTGGGTAAAACAAACGGTACTTTCTGCCGTTAAAGAGAAAGAAGATAAAAATTAAAAAAGATTATTTTCAAATTCTTAGCCCGCTGCAGTAAGTGAATTTTTATCAGCGATTTTCCCATTATATCGGCGCAACTCGAAATATATCAGCAATTTTTTTAATATATCGACTTACCGACAAAAACCGACAAATAACAGGACCGGATAATAAAAAAAGGGTGCTCCAAAATTAAACTTGGAGTACCCCTTTTATTATACGAATTCAGTTTACTTCCCTGCTTCGATTTGCTCTAATGCAGCAGCTACTTGCTCTTCCGTTAATTCATGCTGTATTACGTAGCGGTTACGTGGACTTACACGACATTCATGAGAACATGCACGTAAATATTTCGCTTCGTTTTCTTCAGAACATAAAATTTTCTTATTACATTCTGGATTTGAACAGTTTACATAGCGCTCACAAGGTTCACCTGTAAAGTGGTCTTTACCAACGATAACATGTTCTTTTTGGTTTACTGGTACAGCAATACGCTCATCGAACACGTAACATTGTCCATCCCAAAGCTCACCTTGTACCTCTGGGTCTTTTCCGTACGTTACAATTCCGCCGTGAAGCTGACTTACATCTTCATAGCCTTCACGAACTAACCAACCAGAAAACTTCTCACAACGAATTCCGCCTGTACAATAAGTTAAAATCTTTTTACCTTCAAGTACTTCTTTATTTTCACGAATCCAATCTGGTAATTCACGGAATGATTCGATATCAGGTTTAATCGCACCTTTGAAGTGACCTAAATCAAACTCATAATCATTTCGTGCATCAATGATAACTGTATCTTCTTGTTTCATTGCTTCATAAAAATCTTTTGGCTCTAAATACTTCCCAGTTATTTCGTGTGGGTTAATGTCATCTTCTAGACGAAGTGTAACTAACTCTGGACGAGGACGCACGTGCATTTTCTTGAATGCATGACCATCAGCTTCATCTATTTTAAATACGATACCGTCAAAACGTGGATCATTGTTCATTGCTTCCATGTATTTCTCTGTTTGTTCTACAGTTCCAGAACAAGTTCCGTTAATACCTTCTTTCGCCACAAGAATTCTTCCTTTTAATTCAAGTGAATTACAAAATTCTAAATGCTCTGCCGCGAATTCTTCTGGGTTTTCAATTGTTGTGTACATGTAATATAGTAATACTCTGTATGGTTTTGTAGTTGCCAATGTATTTCTACCACCTATCTAATTTTTAAAATCATGTATAAGTTAACGTTCATATCAAAACATATATAATAAGAAAATGAATCCCATTTTCTTTTCTTTATACTATTTTCTATCAGTTAACAAAAATAAAAAACAAGATTACACATCAAAACACTATGGTTATGTTGTAATCCCAATATATTATATATCATACAAATGCAATTCCATCAATTAATATGCTGGATTATCGGCTTTATGTTCACATAAATTTCAAAATTGACCCTTTAATTTATTATGTTTCCCCACGTCATCACACCATAAACTCCCAATTTATTTTACGTTATCACACCATCCATTGCATAAAGGCATATAATTTGCATTAAGGAAACTTTCGTGTTCAAATGAAATTATCACATAACATATCTAAATGTATTGAAATAATGAGTAAGAATAAATACAATAATTTCATCAAGTTAACATTTTAAAGGGGAAAACTACTATGAATAAAGATATAACAAAAGATGAACATCTCCCTTCTGAAAGTACAACCGTACAATCAGCTCACTTAGCTTTAAGTGGAGAAACAAAAGGCTGGAAAAGACTGTTACCATTTTTAGGACCCGCTTTTATAGCGTCCGTTGCTTATATTGATCCTGGCAACTTTGCTACAAATATCGCAGCTGGTTCACAATATGGATATTTACTATTATGGGTTATACTCGCTTCTAACTTAATGGCTGTATTAATCCAAACTTTATCAGCTAAATTAGGAATTGCTACAGGAAACAATTTACCCGAAATAGCTCGTGAAAACTTTCCAAAGCCTGTGTCTATCGGTTTATGGATACAAGGTGAACTAGTTATTATGGCTACAGATTTAGCGGAATTTATTGGAGCTGCATTAGGACTTTACTTACTATTTGGAATCCCGATGCTACCTGCCGCTTTAATTACAGCAGCCGGATCATTTATTATTCTTGAGTTTCAACGTAGAGGATTTCGTCCACTAGAAGCTATTATTACAGGAATGATTTTCATTGTAGTAATTGCTTTTGGGATTCAAGTTTTTTATGCAAAACCAGAATTAAGTCCCCTTCTTTCAGGACTATTTATTCCAAAATTCCAAGGTGTAGACAGTATATTACTTGCAGCAGGGATTTTAGGTGCGACAGTTATGCCGCATGCAATATACTTGCATTCTGCATTAACACAACGCCGCGTGGTCGGAACAAATGATGAACAAAAGAAAAAGATTTTTCGTTTCGAATTTATCGATATTATTATTGCAATGGTTATTGCTGGAGCAATTAATGCAAGTATGTTAATTGTTGCTGCTGCACTATTCTTTAAAAACGGCTTGCACGTTGAAGATTTAGATGTTGCTTACACTCAATTTACCAACTTAGTAGGTCCTATATCAGCTGCTTTGTTTGGAATTGGGCTCTTATCAGCAGGACTATCTAGCTCTTCTGTCGGTACAATGTCGGGTGATATTATTATGCAAGGTTTCATTCGCATGCATATTCCGTTATACTTACGCCGATTTATTACAATGATTCCACCATTAGTTATTATCGCTTTAGGTGTAAATCCAACTTACGCTCTAGTCATGAGCCAAGTCGTCTTATCATTCGGTATTGCATTTGCACTAGTGCCACTTATTATGTTTACAAGTAACAAAAAGATTATGGGTGCACTCGTTAACCACCGTATAACAACATTTATCGCTTGGATAATTGCAGCACTCGTTATCGTTTTAAATATCTTCTTACTGTATCAAACATTTGTAGGGTAATGAAAAAAGGGTATTCCAATTTTAATTTGGAGTACCCTTTTTGGATGAAATGATTTTCTTCTAGTTACCACTTGTGTATATCCCTCTTTCCGGCATCATGACACCATTTTCAGTTCGAAAGTAAAGTGGCAATCCTTCCGCAAAAAACATACTTACCTTGGACGGATCTTGCCTTTGATGATGAATATGTAAATGCGGCTCACTTGAACTTCCTGAGTTACCGACTTGAGCAAGAAATTCTCCTTCATTTACATGTTGTCCTTCTCTCACATTAATTGATCCTTTCTTTAAATGGGCAAGAATTAAAAATGTGCCCGTTTCATCTAGTCGTAAATAAATATGATTCCCAGCCATTGACTGAAAATTATCCGATCCCGGAACTAAATCTTGTTCATTATTATTAATTGATACAACCGTCCCAGAAGCTGGTGCCATTACTTTCGCTCCATATATTCCGTAATCCTCTAACTTACTACTTTTCACTTCAGCAGGTGGAATGAGAATATCATATGCCCACCTTTCATTTGGTTTTATAACGTGATAGTTCATTTCTAACCGATCACCACCCCAACCTATTAATGCTCGCTCATTCAAAGGAAAACGAACTACTGCTTTAGGACTCATCGATTGTATATCTGCTGGATAAGCAATTCTACCTATATTAGCAAACCAACCGACAGGCCAAGCTCCAATGATAGAAAACAGAATGATTAAAAATAGCGTTCTATCTATCCGCTTTCTAAAAATGCCTTTCCAAAAAAATATTATTACTGATCCTACCAAGAGGAAAACTGAAATAAAACTAAAAGCCTGTATACTCCACCAAACAAAAACTGATGTAACACCATTAGCTACATAAACTAAGATCCAACTTATAATTAAAAAAGAAACTATAATTACTAATAAAAATGCCTTCCACATGTCGCGTCCCTACTCTCATATCCTTTTTCTCAATGATACAAAGTAAAAATTACGACATATAAAAGAAATACTTACGACTTTCTTACTTTTTTATACTGCGGTAATTTCACAGTAAAAACTGTTTCTTTATCGTTACTACGTACAGTGATATCCCCTTGATGGAGATCGGCTATACTTTTTGAAATTGCAAGTCCTATTCCTTTCCCGCCCGTATGAGAACTACGTGATTTTCCACTACGATAAAATTTCTCAAAAACGTAAGGAAGGTCCTCTTTCGGAATGCATTGTCCAAAATTTTTAATTTCTACTTCAACATTCATTGTTTTATTGGAAATTTCAATTGCAATTTCCTTTCCATCTTTTCCATACATAATACTATTACCTATTACATTTTCAAATAGTCTCACTATAAGTGCTACATCAACTTCTACATGTAGCACTTCATCACCTTTAATATAAAAGCTCATATTAGCATCATCTAATTGTGGTACAAAGTCAATCATGATTTGTTCAATTAATGCTTTCATATCTACTTCATCTTTATGTAATTCAATCTCTCTATAATTTATTTGACAGTATTCTAATAAATCATCTATTTGATGTTTTAATTCATAACTTTTTCGCTTTAATATACTTACATACTGTTCACATTCCTCTCCATTCGAATGAAGTTTATTTCCTAACAGGTCCGCATAACCGATTAAAGATGTTACTGGCGTTCGTAAATCATGAGAAATATTACTAATCATTTCATTTTTCATTTCCTGTGATTTTTTTTCATTCTCGATAGACTCTTTTAAGCTTTTCGCCATTCTATTAACATTTGCCGCTAGTTCACCAATCTCGTCATTTTTCAAAATAGGTATATGTATTTCAAAATTACCGTCACTTATTTCCTTCAGGTTCTTGTTAATTTGAGACAACCTTTTCATCAGTGTTTTTGTCATACATGCAAAGTATGTTGTAGTAAAAATCAAAAAAACTATAAAATATAAAAATGAATATTTTTCCTCTAAAACATTAACCTGACTATATATATTTCCAACTAAAATTTGAAACACTATTATACTTACAGTCGCTAACAAGATGCTACATATGAATGCGATAAAAAACTTAGCTCTAATGCCTTGTAATGATTTAATCTTCAATTTTATATCCGACTCCCCAAACATTTTGTATAAACTTCGGTTCTTTTGGATTCTCTTCAATTTTATTTCTTAATCTTGCGATATGAACCATTACTGTATTATTACTTTCATAGGCTCTTTCGTTCCAAACGCTCTCATATATTTCTTCAATTGTGAACACACGATTCCTTGCAGCTGCCATTAAGTGTAAAATATCATATTCAGTTTTCGTAAGATTGATTCTTTCTCCATATAACATTACTGTTCTCGACACTTCATCTATTTCTAAACCTCTAATATTTATTTTCTTTTCCATTACTTGGGGAGCATTTTGATTGAAATATGTATACCTTCTTAATTGAGCTTTCACTCTTGCTATAAATTCAATTGTACTGAACGGCTTCACAATATAATCATCTGCCCCAGTACTAAATCCAATTACCTTATCTACATCCGATGATTTCGCGCTTAAAAACATAATTGGTAAACTATGTTTCTCTCTAATCCTTCTACAAAGTTCTATACCATCCATTTGAGGCATCATAATATCCAAAATAGCAAGTTGAATACTGTTATTATTTATTATTTCTAAAGCCTCTTCTCCGTTATGAGCACTAAAAACTTTAAAACCTTCTTGTTTTAAATTCACATTAATAAATTGAATAATATCTTTATCGTCATCTACAATTAATATCGAATTTTTTTCCATTTCCAAACCTCTTTTTTGAAATATATTCCACATCTAAGTTTATCATAAATCAAATCTACCCTTACACCTTGAATAATCTTTATTTTCAGATTAAATTATATAATAACAAATACATTCTATTTTCATGTGAAAAGGAGCGAAAATATGTTTCCTTTATTAAAAACTGAAAGACTCATTTTAAGAGAACTTACCGAAAAAGATGCACCACGTATACTACAATGCTTTTCTAATACTAATGTACTGCGCTATTATGGCCAAAAACCGTTACAAGATGTTGATCAAGTGAAACAAATCATTCATAACTTTAAGTTGAGCTACAATGCAAGAAGCGGTATAAAATGGGGAATCGAATTAAAAGACAAGAAAGAACTCATCGGTACCATTGGTTTTCACGATTGGTCTTCTGAGCATAAACGAGCCAATATAAGTTATGCCTTTTTGCCTGAACACTGGGGACAAGGATATGCGACTGAAGCTGTTTCTGAGGTTATATCATACGGTTTCCATACGATTCATTTAAAGCGGATCGGAGCAATTGTATTTCTTGAAAATGAAGCTTCCAATAAAGTACTATTAAAATTAGGCTTTGAAAAAGAAGGCGTTCTAAAAAATTATATGTATCAAGATGACATTCCCTATGATACGAATTTTTATTCTTTATTAAAATCGGTTTAGTAGAATACATGTGTAAAAAACTTGTTTCAGTACAACAGTTATAGGTAGCGAATTTTTAATGACGGATGCGAAGTACTATACATTATAAAACATTAAAAAAGGGCTGTGAGTAAGCTTTTACTCATAGCCCTTTTTTATGTTCTTTTTCTGTTTTCGCAATGCTTTTGGTACGTATACGCAGAAAGGCTCACTTTCCATATAATCCCCCGTCATTGCATATGCTCTAGAACGAGATCCCTCACAAACACCACACTTTCCCTTATACTTGTCAGGATTACGAAGATTTTGAAAAACAGGGGAGTTTCGATAGATTTCAGCTAGCGAATTTGTTCTAATATTCCCGGTTTTAATCGTCAATACCCCACTTGGATATGTTTCTCGGTATAAAGTTAAGAAATTAGGAATTTTTCATTACTCTAAAAATACGCTATTTAACTGAAGACTATTAAATTAAGTTTCTTAAAATTATATTTTTAAAGTCTTTCAACATCATTACCTCTTTTCTAAAACCATAAAGAACGTACTATCTGGTAGCGTAACAGCATTCCCAGACTCATCTGTAAACTCGATTTTCTCGCTAAGATGGTTTGTATATCCATCCTGCAAATAGTTCATAGCTTGAACGATATTTACTTTATCTCCAAAGATACCCTTTACGAAGTCCTTATAGTCGTTTGGCGTAAAAATTCCAAACTGCTCCTGCACTTCATGAACAAAGGAATCCTCACCCCAAGTATACGTATATAAGAACTCCATTGCATCATTAACAGGCATTTTGACTGTATTGTCTGCAAGTACCTCATACTGGATTATACGCCCCTTAAATTCTTGGACATACTGCTCTAAGAACTTCATTCCGCCTGCATCTTTAAAACGAATCACCCGCATTAACCTTTTATCTTCGGTCATGATGCCATCACGAATGATAATACGGCCTCCTGGCTTTAACACCTCATAAGCACTCTGCAGCCCCTTTTTAATTACTTCATGATTAAATTTCCTACCTTCATACTCGATATAAGAGAACAGCTCATGAAGGATAGAAGAATATACAATCGTATCAACCGATTCTTTTTCAAATGAGCTGCTTAAATTGATTGCATCCCCTTTAATGACGTTCCAAGAACGCCCCTCGTTCTGCTTCTTCTTTTTCAACGTATCAATCACGTTTTCGGAAATATCGATACCGTAGATTCGTTTATCCTCGGTCTCTTCTTCAATCATGTCTAGCATGACACCACCACCGGCTCCGACATCTACAATCGTATCTCCCTTTATATAATCAAGAATAATTCGTTTATCATCAGCCGAGCTATTCATATGCTCCAGATACACTTCTTCGTTATGGAATCTATCATATGCATCCTTTCGTAACCCGAAGAAATCAAACAGCAGCACATTTGCCCGAGCATGCATCATATCTATCTTTTCTGCCTCTACACAGAAGGTAATTAACGCCTCACCTACAGCAGAAAACCGAAACGACACATACGCAGTCTTCATATCTTCATCGACTTTAACCTGAAAAGAAACATGCGTTGTATTCGGTTTCTCGTTCTCACGGTACTCCCGTAGATACTTCTCAATAACTCGCTTACGATACACGTTGTCCTTTTTTTCGCCTTTGAAATCATAATGTAGCTGCTGCATCAATTTCTCGAAATGTATATGCTGAACTTTTCTAGTGCCTATCTCATTCTTTAACATAACAAAAACTGTCCAAATATCCTCAAAGCTAAGAGCATGCATAGAAGGTTCTACATACCACAAATCCTTATTAGATAGGAATGTTTGAACGTCACTCTTCTCGCTCCCCATAATTATATCTTTTTCAAATGCTGACTCCTTATGTTTTGGCGTGAGTCTATGTATACGAGAAGTAAATGGCTCCATATAACCATCAAACAGACCATCAATTGTAATCTTCACATCGTTCTTCACTTCACTCCACAAAGCTTTTGATACGCCCTCAATAATGCATTGGTTAAGATAGTATAGAATCTCCTTTAACCTAACGTCTCCGTATTCTTCTTTATATGTGTTAATTAAATCAACATGAGAGTCCAAACGAGCCTCCCCGCGTATATACTGCCCGATTAATCCATGTGTTCTAATTAAATCATGAATAAACAAATACTCAGTAGAGTTTAAGTTTGTCTCTACACGTTCAATAAACTGAATATCACTAAAGATATCAGCAGAACCCTCGTTATGTACCAATAGATTAATCCCTTTTTTCTTCCATTGCTCCCGCTGTTTTAAAGATCCTACCTTTGCAAGCTCACTATACGTTAGTACCTTTTCAATAATACGATATGCTTCTTCATCTAAAGACAGTCCATCCAACACTTGCAGCGTACGGTGTACATAGTACAACACCGCATCTGTTTTTAATGCACCAAGTACTTGTACATTCTCATAGTTTTGATGTATCTCCTCTGCCTCAATTAGATGCTTTAACCACGTAGGGATTGAAACAGAACTCCCTTCAATATATGTATTTAGAACTTCAATGCTTTTCAACTTATTTCCCCCCATATATAATCAATATCGGTAGTAAGATCTAGTACACCTTCTCCAAAAAGAGCATCACCTTATGTCCCTTCTCCTAAATACTACTACTTGCTTTTTACCATCTACATCTCTTTCGAATAAAAATGTATCAAACCCAGTCTTTTTATCGTGTAAAAGAGAGTTATAAATTCCGTTACTACCACGCCAAGGTTGTAACATATTTTTTGTTGATCTCTTATTTTAACTTCATTAGGAATTTCGGAAGATCACCTCTTAAATTGATAAACATATGTTGTGACAGAATCAACTGAAAATGGAAACGGCAAGCGGGTGCACTCCACTTACCGTTTTTTCATAGCTTAGTATGTATTTGAATTTCTTTTGCTTTCTCTTTTTCACCCTTCACGCGTACAATTAAATCATATGATCCGGATTTTGAAGCTTCAAAAGAAAGCAAACCTTCTTTTTGAGAAGTGATTTCTTCTTCATAAATAACCTTATCATCTTTTGTAACTTGTAATAAAATCGTACCTTCTTCAACAGCTGCTTCATAAGGGATTTCCACATTTCCTTTTTCAGCTTTAAGTGTTTGTACATCGTAATACCCTTGCAGAGAACCAATTTTTAAAGTCGTTTCGCCATTTTTTTGAACCTTTGTAACTTGTGTCGCTGTATTGCACGCGCTTAACAATACAACAAGAGTGAGAATCATAAATAAACGTAATGATTTCATAGAAATTCCCCTTTTTTTATAATACTCAAATAATTCCACACAAACACCTCTATCAAATCATCTTAATACCCCAAATTACCTTTTAAGTATACCAAGGACAAAATATATAACCTAATATTTTTTTATATAATTAAAAACAAACATAGTTACAGAAAGAAAATGCTTGTATGCTGATCTGTACTACATTCCCTTATTCCTTGTATGCTATATTTCTATTCTTCTCTTTACTTAAACAAACTGCTCAATATTATTTGTTGCAACTTCTTATGAATGTGTAACTACAATTTTGCACTTCTCTTCTTTATATGCTAGGAACACCACCAAAGGATTTCCCGGTCCTCTGTAAAAAAAACCTTACTTTTAAAAAGTAAGGTTTTTTGTATTTATTCATTAGCAATATAAGCATTCTTATAAGTATAAATACCACCAAATTGATGTTTTTCAATCCCTTTTACATAATCCTTTTGTACATACGCTGAGCCAATATGATAAAGCGGTGCCACAGCTGCATCTTCTAATAATACCTGCTCGGCTTCTCGCAACGCTTTCCATCGATTTTCCGTATCTAGTACAAAATCCGTTTTCGCTTTCTTTATTAATTCATCGTAACGAACATTAGAATAATTCATTTTATTATTCGGATTCCCTGTCGTAAATAACTCTAAATAACTAATTGGGTCTTTATAGTCAGGTCCCCAATTTGCCATAGTTATATCGTAATCACCTATTTGTTCTAACTGTAATTTTTGCTTAAATGGCTGTTGTTTAATTTGTATCGTTAACCCTTGCAAATTCTTCTCTAAATCACCTTTTATATATTCTGCCATACGTATTGCATTATCTTGTTCGAACGTTAAGAACTCTAGGTTTACTTGCTCTACTCCAAGTTCTTTTTTCGCTTCTTCCCAAACTTTTTTCGCAGTTTGTAAATCATATGAAGAAAGATCTCCGTTTTCTTTTCTAAAATCTTTACCAGTCACTTCATTTACATGACCAACTGGTACAAGCCCACTTGCAGGTTTTGCTCCGTTATTAATAAAGTGAGCAACGAAATCATCTTTATTTAACGCTAATGAAATAGATTGACGCACCTTTTTATTTGCTAACGCGTTATTTTTTTCATTAAAACGAAGCATAGCAATTCCAGGATCACTCGACATATGTAATTCCTTATTCCCTTTATATTTGTCTACAACTTGCGAATTAATAGGTACTCGATCTAAATCTCCAGCTTCATATAAATTTACAGCTGTCATTGTATCCTTTAGGATATGAAAGTTTATTTCATCTAATTTCACTTTCTTTCGATCCCAATATGTAGTATTTTTCTTTAATTGAAACTCTTGTTCATGCTTCCATTTTTCTAATACAAATGGACCGTTATATATGAGATTACTAGGTTCCAATGCATAATTGTTTCCTTGTTCGTTCAAAAATGATTCATGCTGTGGTAAGTATATAGGTAGTGCTAACAACTGTAAAAAATACGGAACTGGCTGTTCGAGTTCAACTTCTAACGTATAATTATTTATCGCTTTAACCCCAAGTGCATCAAGAGGCATTGTTCCCTTATTGATCTCTTTCGCATTTTTTACATAAAAGAGCATGGACGCATATTGAGAGGCTGTTTCAGGGTTAATTGCACGTTTCCAAGCAAATATAAAATCATTTGCTGTTACATTATCCCCATTTGACCATTTTGCATCTTTACGCAAGTCAAATGTATATTTCTTACCATCTTCACTTCTTTTAAACGATTTTGCTATGGCTGGAGTAGGCTGATCTTGATCGTTTAATACATATAACCCTTCAAATATATTCTGCATAATGTGTGCTGATGTACCATCCGTTGTTTTCGCAGTGTCCAGAGAAGGAATTTCTTCTGATACTGTTACATTTAACACTTGTTTTTTAACCTCTATGTCACTTTTATCCGCTTTATTATTACAAGCTGTTAATAATAAAGATGTAACAAGTGCCATTACCATTAAATGGCTCTTTTTTTGCTTCATGAGTTGTTCTCCTTAAATATAAAATATTATAAAGCGTAATATATTATAGCAGAAATACTAACAGAAAGATGCGACATTCTTTTGAATATTTATTCGTTCAAGAAAAAAAACTATCCTTTTAAAAGGATAGCTTTTTCAACTGCCACATAATTATCTATCTTTGCAGACCTCGTTTATAACGACGTGCTTCAAATATAATACGCTCTTCATCTAACGTTTTACATTCGCCATTCCAAACGACACGTTTTCCGTTAATAATTACATCGCTTATATCTTTTCCACTAGCAGCATATACAAGGTGTGATAACACTTCATCTGCTGGTTGTAAATGCGGCTTATTAGACGGGTCAATCGTAATAAAATCAGCACACTTACCAGCTTCTAGTAACCCGGTTTGTTTCATGCCGATTACTTCAGCAGCTCCTTTTGTCGCAAGTGTAAGAGCTGTTTCAACTGGTAAAGCTGTTGCATCTTGGTGAATACCTTTTTGTAATAAAGTCGCTATGCGCATTTCTTCAAACATGTCTAAATTATTGTTAGATGCAACACTATCTGTTGCAATTCCTACTTTTATACCTGCTTCTAGCATCGCTTTTACATTCGCTATACCAGAACCTAGTTTTAAATTACTATTTGGGTTATGTGCTACTCGAACATCATGTTCTGCTAAAAATGCACGCTCATCATCATTTAATACTACACCGTGTGCAATAACTGTTGGGCGTTTAAACAATCCGCAGCTCGCTGCATATTCTACTGGACGTTTTCCGTACTGTGCTTCAATATCACGTACTTCACGCTCTGTTTCAGAAAGGTGGATATGAACCATTGTTTGATTCTCTACTGCAATACGAGCACACTCTTCTAACAATTCTGTACTACATGTATATGGACTATGTGGTGCAACCATCGTAGTTAACATGCCACTTTCTTTATAATAACGCTTCACATATTTCTCAGCTTCTTCAATCGCTTTCTTTTCATCGTTTTTCGTTCCGAAGCTAAATAAAGTCCTTGAAACAGCAGCTCGCATCCCGCTCCTTGATACCGTTTCCATAATTGCGTCTTGATCTACTCCAATTGGATTAAACATGTCAGAGAATGATGTTGTACCACTTTTCACCATCTCAAGTAATCCTAATTCCGTACTAGCGACCGCAATTTGGGGAGTAAATTGACTTTCCAGTGGCCAAATTCTCGTCTCAAGCCATGGCTGTAATAACATATCATCTCCAATACCTCTTAGGAGACTCATTACAACGTGTGTATGTGTATTTACAAGCCCTGGTAAAACCCACTTTCCTTTCATGTCAATTACTTCATCTACTTCAAATTCATTAGCGAATTCTCCGCTCTTTACATCTATAATTTGATCATTTTCTACAATGATATATCCATTTTCTATCACTTCGTTTTGTTCATTCATCGTTACAATTGTAGCGTTTACATAAGTTGTTTTCAAAAGTATTTCCCCTTTCAACTCTATGAAGTTCCCTTTAATAAGTTACCACCATTATAGTAACTTATTAAAGATTAAGAGTCAAAAGATAATTTTAATTCTTTCGTTATTTTTCCCTTCAAAATGTTATATTGCTTTTCATTTGTATCTGCAAATGCTTCTTCCCGATTTGACTTTTCATCCATATAATTCAATTTCCCATTGAATTGAGTCTCTGTAAAATCAAATCTCTGCCCATCTATAAAGTTATAAAAGTGCCATACCTCTCTTACTTTTGTCTTTTTAATTTCTCCTCCGTATATGTCTTGAACGACAAGAGCTGTAACACCACATTGTCCCTTTGCTGGGTTTTCAATTGTCCACTTTGAACTCGTTTCAATCGACCACGATTTTATTAGTGCTTCATATATTCTTTTTTCCTTTACATCATCCATTCTAATCTTCCCCTACTATTAATAGTTTTACACATCATATTTCAAAAGAGGCAGTACACGCCCCTTAAAGACAGTTGATGGTGTCTCTCCTATTAACTGTGCTCCCATTTTCAAGTAATATCCTTTTGCATTCGGATCACTATCAATTGTAAAACTTTTTAATCCTAGTTCATTGGCTTTTTCTATTACATACTCCCAAAGCATTTTCCCGTAACCTTTTCCTTTGTAATCAGGATGAATGTACAAGAAATCGAGAGCTTTATCATTACGTAAAAATGAGAAAAAACCAATCTTCGCATTATCGTTTTCTAAAACATATAAAAAATTATTTTTTATGTATTCTTCTGTAATTGTTAAATCTTCCTTACAAGCAAGTATGAATTCTTCACTATAATCCCACGTTGCTTTTGATTGTAGTGCGAGTTCACTTAATTCATTTGCTTCACTTAATAACGCTTCTCTTATCTTCATGATTCTTTTTCCTCACCTTCGATATGTAAACTACTAAATTGATTCGGAAAGCACTTCAAAAAACCTTTTATTTTCATAAATTAGAGATTATTTTTATAAATCTTTATTATAACCAGTACAATTTTCAACAATTTTTTTAAAGAAAAAGAACGCCATCCCTAAAAGTTGGCGTTCTCTTTTTCTAAAATTTAATCTTCAAACCCACTCATTCATTTTACTATTTTGTACGATACAAACCTATACAGTTTCTACTACCGCTTCAAGCATTGTTCCATTTTTAGCATAGTTCGTATGCCAAGAAAAAGCTTTTTCTAAAATATGAGGAGTTTGTCCACCTCTTGTTTTTGCTTCTTCGTAATAAGCTCGTAGCTGTTCACGATACATTGGATGTGCGCAATTCTCAATAATAAGTTCCACTCTTTCTCTTGGCGCAAGTCCCCTTAAGTCGGCATACCCCTGTTCAGTGACGATAACATCTACATCATGTTCAGTATGGTCTACATGAGAAACGAAAGGAACAATACTTGAAATGTTACCACCTTTCGCAATCGATTTAGTAACAAAGATAGCTAAGCGTGCATTTCTTGCAAAATCACCAGACCCACCAATACCATTCATCATTTTTGTACCTAAAACGTGAGTAGAGTTAACATTTCCGTATATATCTAATTCTAATGCAGTATTAATTGAGATTAATCCAAGGCGACGAATGATTTCAGGATGATTGGAAATCTCTTGCGGACGCATCATTAATTTGTCACGATATTTTTCAAATTTAGAAAATACTTGTTGCATTTTCTCTTCAGAAAGCGTGATAGAACAACAAGAAGCAAAATTGACTTTTCCAGCATCCATAAGATCAAAAACTGCATCTTGTAAAACCTCGGAATATACTTCTAAATCTTCAAATTCTGAATCTAACATTCCATGCAATACGGCGTTAGCCACTGAACCAATTCCTGATTGTAACGGCGCTAAACGATTTGTTAATCGGCCTACTTTGACTTCTTCTCGAAGGAATTCTATTAAATGCTGTGCCATAATAACAGTTTCTTCATCCGGAGGAACAATTGTCGATGGCGAATCCAATTGATTCGTAAACACAATTCCCTTTACTTTTTCAGGATCAATTGGAATACCGATTGTTCCAATTCGGTCATCTGTTTTCACAAGCGGAATTGGAAGCCTCTCCCCTTGTTTACCTGGTTCATATAGATCATGTAGCCCCTCTAATTGCGCGGATTGAGCCATATTCATTTCAATAATAATAGACTTAGCATTTAAGGAAAACGCTAAGGAATTTCCAATTGAAGTGGTTGGAATAATCATTCCGTCCTCTGTAATCGCAACCGCTTCCAAAATAGCGAAATCTATATCCAGAACGTCAGCACGGAGTAACTCTGCTGTATGAGACAAGTGTTGATCCACAAATAAAAAGTCTCCGTTATTAATTCCTTTTCGCATAGTCGCGTCAGCTTGGAAAGGTAATCTTTTCCCTAAAATTCCTGCCTCAGCAAATAATTTGTCTACATCCGATCCTAAAGAAGCCCCAGTATAAACATTTACTTTAAAAGATTCATCATTCTTAACTCGGTTTACAAGCGCAAATGGGACTGCTTTTACATCACCTGCACGTGTAAACCCACTTAAGCCTAAAGTCATTCCACTTTGAATCCAGGAAGCTGCGTCTTCAGGTGTAACTACCCGATTTTTTAGACGTTGATCTCTGATTCTATCTAAATTGTTCTCCATATGTAATCCCTCTCTCATTGAATATTCATAATTATTTTACACATTAACACTATCAAAAAAGGGATTTTAGTATACAATGCCGAAAATTCAGACAGAACAGCAAATCTAGGTTCTAAAGCAGAAAAATTTAGAATCCTAGAAGTTTACGGAAATAACTAGCGTATGATTGACTAACTGGTACTCTCTCACCATTATCCATTGAAAGTAAAAAAGTAGAATGGGTATCAGGATAAATTGCTTTAATATGATTAACATTTACAATAAACGAACGGTGACATCTAATAAATGAATCTTTCGGAAGCAAGTATTCGAATTCTTGTAGAGAGTATTTATGTGTTCCTGATAACTCTTCTGAATTCACGTACGTCTTTTTATCTTTAGCCTCTAAATACATAACCTTTGAAAAAGGAACCGGAATCCAGCCGTCTGTTGTTTTTAAAGTAACGACTGACTTTCCATCCGTTAAAGCTGGATAAATTGCCGTTACGCACCCTTCAAGCTTTCCATTGTTTGAAAATGGTACAGCCATTCCATGATAAGGAATACCAAAAACATCCCGATTCATAAACTCAGAGGTTTTTTGATTCATCACCATCGCTTTATGAGCAATCGTTCCTTCCTTTATAGGATCCCCGACACTAATCTTTAAATCAATTCGTTTACTTGGCCGATAGTAAATATATTCTTTCGTATTCGAAACAGCAATTGAAATTTCATCTGAAAATAATTCCCCAACAACATCTAGTAATAAACCTAATGTTCTATCTTCCATTCTATTAACACCTCATTCACTATTATACTACTATTATGAACGAGCATCTGTTGCTTTATAAAAAGTTTGATTTTAAATTACTTTTAAAATTAGTTTTATTCACTATTACTTCGTTACTACAAAAAACCTCACTTCAGAAAAGTGAGGTTTCCTCTCATACAATATTTTTTTATTTTTTATTAAGTAAAGTGAATTTAAGAATTTATTGCCCCTATTTCTGTATAATAGATAATCCCAAACTACAAACAGTTTGGGATTATCTTTCTCATTTATTATGCGCATCTAACCACGAAATTAAATCTTTAAATACTTCATCCTTATTTACTTCATGAAACATTTCATGTCTACCATTTTCATATAAACGTAGTGTCACGTCTTTCACACCACATTTTTTATAGTTTTCATATACTTCTTTTACACCTTTCCCCATATCGCCAACAGGATCACGATCACCAGAGAATATATGTATTGGAAGATTCTTTGGCGTCTTCTTGTATTCTTCTAGTTTATTTACTTCTAATACACCAGAAAATAATTCTCGGTAAAAACTCGTCGTACAAATGAAACCACATAACGGATCCGCAATATATTTATCAACTTGATTATTATCTGAAGATAACCAATCAAAATTTGTACGATTAGGCTTAAAGTTCGAATTAAAGTTTCCGAATGATAAAAAGTTTAGCATCGGACTTTTCGTTTTTGCCCCACGCAATTTCATTTCGATTGTTGCTACTTTATGACCAATAGCTCCTAAAAGCCCTGGATTTCCACCTGTTCCTGAAATCAGAAATCCATCATATAATTCGCCTCTAAGTTGTACAGCACGTCTTGATAAAAAAGAACCCATACTATGTCCAAGTAAAAACAAAGGACTTGACTGCTCTTCTTTTATCTTTTCTGAAACAAAGATAACATCCGATACAACTTGATTCCACCCTATATTTGGTTCAAAATGACCATAGTCTTCTTCTTTTTTTACTGTTTTCCCATGTCCTTTATGATCATGCGCATAAACACCATACCCTGCTTCCAATAAAGCATCTACAAATTCTGTATACACCCCTGCATGCTCTGTCATGCCATGTGCAATTTGAATAATTCCTCTCGGATCTCCTTCTGGTAACCACTTACGCAAATAAATTTCCGATCCATCCAATGCCGTAACGAAACTTTCCTGTACATTCATTTCGTCAGCCCCCAACTCTATTATGTATAGCTTTAAGAAAATGAATATCCATTCACTTTTCTTATTTTATATTATATGTAATTGCTTTCATTATGACAAATGATGTATTTTTCAGACTTGCTTTTAAACTAATTTCTTGACGAATTCAAAATAAAATTATATAGTTACTTACATAAAGTAACTATATAATTTTTAGGAGGTTCCTACTATTATGATGCCATCATTATTTTTAGCACATGGTTCGCCTATGCTCGCTATTCAAGATACAGACTATACACGATTTTTAAAAACACTTGGAGAAACATATAAACCGAAAGCAATTGTTATTTTCACTGCTCATTGGGAAAGTGAAGTATTAACGATTTCCTCATCAGATAACGAGTATGAAACAATTTATGATTTTGGAGGTTTTCCCCCTGAGTTATACGAAATCAAATATCGTGCGAAAGGCTCTTCTCATATTGCATCTATTTTAGAAACAAAATTTAAGAACAAAGGTATTTCAGTCCATCATAATATGACGAGAGGTTTAGATCATGGTTCATGGACACTCCTGCACCGCATGTATCCAGAAGCAAATATTCCTGTCGTGCAAATATCAGTCAATCCATTCCTTTCTGCAAAAGAACAATTTGAAATTGGAGAAGCACTTAAAGGACTCGGACAAGAAGATATTTTAGTAATCGGGAGTGGCGTTACCGTTCATAATTTACGAGCACTGAAATGGAATCAAACTACACCTGAAAAATGGGCAATTGAATTTGATGATTGGATTATTAAACATATGCAGAATAACGATAAAGATGCATTGTTTAATTGGGAGAAAAATGCTCCTCATGCACAATTAGCAGTACCGAGAGCAGAACATTTTGTTCCTTTATTTATCGCTATGGGAAGTGGTGAAAATAGCGGTGAAGTCATTCACCGTAGTTACGAGCTTGGTACATTAAGTTATCTTTGTCTTCGATTTTAAAGAAAAGGATGAAGCACATGCTGCTTCATCCTTTTTCTTTTTCATTCACTTAGTTAACTAACTTCCAAATGTCGTTTCTCTGATACCTCTTCGTTCTTATTATGAAAATAAACCCAAATACACGCAATAAATAATAGTGAAGATGTAGAGAGGAAAACATATTGGAAACCTGCATGCGCTGCAATTTGTCCCCCGAGCACTGGACCAATCATATTTCCTAAAAACTGAAATGATTGATTATATCCAAATATTCGTCCCGTAACATGGGTTGGTGTATGTTGTTTTAGTAGAGTTTGTACGGAAGGTAATAATCCTGCTTGTGCGATACCTAATAAAAATCGAAGAATTAATAGTTGCCAAGCTGACGTTACAAATGCTTGCGGGATAAAAATAATTCCTGCAGCAAATAACGCTACAACTAACGTTTTTTGAGGACCGATATGATCTGATAATCTTCCTAGTCTTGGTGCTGCCAAAATAACTGCTAATCCTGTCGCTGACATAACTGCACCCGCAATTGTTTCAATATGTGCAGTATGAGGACCTACTAAATTTTTCACGTACAATGTAACAATTGGTTGAACTGACATATTAGCAAGTTGAATAATAAATGTTGTTACAAATAAACTAATAATTAAATGCTTCGCTGGGACCATCGTCCATACTTTTTTCGGCTGTGTTTTTTTTGCTTGAGCAGAGTGATTTTCTTCATGCAGGAAGAAAAAAACGATGAGAAAGGAAAGGAATAAAAAAGCTCCCGTAACAAGAAAGACATGACGCATTCCAATTAACTCAGACAAATAACCTCCAAGTAACGGGCCAAGTAACGAACCGCTCACACCACCAGTTGAAATTGTGGAAATCGCCCAACCTGAATGTTCTTTCGGAGTTTCTGCTGCAATAAATGTCATCGCTGTTGAAAGGAAACCAGATACTGCTCCCATTAAAAATCTTAGTGCGACTAGTTGATACACATCCGTTACAAACCCCATAAGCGTCATAATAATCGCCATACCGAGGCTAGCACGAATAAGCATCAATTTCCGTCCATGTATATCACCAAGCTTTCCCCATATTGGCGATACGATCGCACCCATTAAAAATGTTACACCAAATGCAAGTCCCGACCACTGTGCAATGCTTGAAGTGCCAGTTACTCCTAATTCCTCAATATAAAAAGATAAGAAAGGAATTACTAAACTCATACCGGCTGCAGTGGTAAAACAACCTAGCCAACAAATCATTAAATTCCGTTTCCAGCTGGCCATTTTCACACCTTCTTTCTTTAGATACCCATTCTACACCCTTTCTTGTAAAAAGTTTAGTAATTTGCTTTATATGCAAGATTTACTACAAAACCCGCTATTTTCCAGTAAAAATCACTACATCTCTACATCATTTTCATAATAAAACCAACTCCTCTATATGAAGTTGGTTACTTATTATCTATCGGTATTAAACGAGCATTACAATTTCTCTCGTAAAACTCAATGGGACCTGCTTGTCCAATAATCGCATATTCATATCCATCTTGCTTCATATTATATAAACAATGATGCAATAATTCTTTTCCTACACCTTTCACACGATTTTGTTTCGCTATGCCCATTGGACCAAACAAGCCTTTCTTTCCTCTCACTACATCGTAACAGGCGAAACCAACTATTACTTCCTCCTGCTGTGCAATATAGATAGGTAACTTTTCGTTATATGTCCGAAATCCATAATCAACCGACTGTAACCACCGTTCACCAAATTCATCCACTACAAATCGTGATAACTTATCAAAATCAGAAGGACTAACTCTTCTTACATGACAAAATAATGTATTATAAATAGATTTAAAACTATTTAAATCAACCGCTAAGTCTCTCGGTGCAGCTGTAATACGTAATATATCTTCTTGCATTTGTGTATGTATAAATCCACCAATATTTGTATCTACATGAAATAATGCATACATAACATGTCCTTCATTTACTACTACTTGCTGAAAGCGTTCCATACGTTTCTTCGCTATTTGTAAAATTTCTGTCGCCTTATAAGATAGTTTATATTGCCCTATTTTTTTATACTCTTGATTATGTAAATCGAATTGTTTTCGTAACGAAAGTTTTTCTAAAAAATCTGGACCGACTTTGTGAAACAAATACATAAATAACTCAGCGCAAACTCCTGTACCTTCTTTACACATACCTATAAACAGATGGACTGGGTGAATTATGTTATACTCACTCTCTTTTGCTGCAATCTCCAATATTTTATGCACACGTTTTGTAAATTGAAATTCCTCCATATGTGTTTCCATCCTCTACTAATTTACTAACAAACCATAACCATAAATAATTGAAACAATTACACCCACTACCAATATACCTGGAAGTAAATTTGCCACCTTGATTTTAATAATACTAAGCAAGTTCAATCCAATAGCAGATATCATAATGCCGCCCGTAGCCGTCATCTCCACTATAAATTGGTTCATTAATTCTTTCGGGACAAAACTATTAATTTGTGTTGCAAAAACTGCAATACCACCTTCATATAAAACAACTGGAATTGCCGAAAATACTACGCCAATTCCTAGAGTTGTCGTTAATATAATAGAAATAAATCCATCGATAATCGCCTTTGTAAATAAAATATCATGATTTCCGCGAATCCCACTGTCAAGTGCACCAAGTATCCCCATCGCGCCAATTGCAAAAATTAAAGTAGCTGTTACAAAACCTTCTGATATGCTACCTTTCCCTTTCGATCCAACTTTATTTTCTAGCCAATCCCCTAAATGTTTTAACTTTTCTTCTAATTGTAACCATTCTCCAATTACCGTACCAATCACTAAACTCAGTATGACAACAAGAAAGTTTTCACTTTTTAATGCCATTTGAAGCCCAAGCACAGTAACCGCTAAACCGATTGCGTGCATTATCGTCCCTTTCATACTTTCTGGAATCCTACTAAATAATTTACCAAGTAAAGTACCAAATATAATACAAATTCCATTTACAACTGCTCCTAATATAACCATTTCTCATTCTTCACCCTTCGAATTCTTTATTTCTATATTTTGGTTTATACATTGATTTACAGGTTATCTATATGTTAACTTAATATTGAGAATATTAACAAATGTTTTCCACTACATAACCCGCTATTTTTTGTAACTTTAATTACCTTTAATAGATTCAGTGTTAATTTAATTGCGGGATAATATTAAAAGGGAAGGTATATATGAAAACTTTACTAAAACGATTTTTGTTAATAGCCTTTTTCATTACACCGATTGTTTTATTAATCAATTACTCTTTTATTTCAAAAGCAAAAGACAAACCCGATTTGCAAAACAAATCTAGTAAAACCGCTTCAAAAAGCGAAAAGAAAATAGAAGACCAAGAAATCACACTCACCTTCTCTGGTGATACAATGTTTGATTGGCAATTACGTCCTATAATCGAAAAGAATGGGGCTGATTACCCATTCCAACATGTAAAAGAAGAAATAAAAAAAGCTGATATTTCTTTTGTGAATTTAGAGTCGGCATTTACAACGAAAGAAAAGAAAGCACCTGGGCAACTGTTTTGGATTAAAAGTGATCCATCTACACTACAAGCTATTAAAAACACTGGATATGACATCGTAAATATTGGGAATAACCACACACTTGATTATGGGCAAGATGGATTATTAGATACGATTTCTCACGTAGAAAAATTAAAGTTCCCTTACATTGGAGCCGGAAAAAATGCGAAAGATGCATATACAGCACGAGAAATGACCGTAAAAGGGAAAAAGTTTAAATTTCTTTCCTTCGTTCGATTTATGCCTGATTCTAATTGGGTAGCTGGTGAGAATAAACCTGGCGTTGCGAATGGCTATGATTTAAATCTTGTAACAAAAACAATTAAAGAACAAAAGAAAGATGCAGACTATTTAATCGTCTATATGCATTGGGGCGTTGAAAAATCAAATCGTCCGGTAGAATACCAAAAGCAATATGTACCTAAAATGGTTGAAGCAGGAGCTAACGCAATTGTCGGGAGCCATCCACATTGGTTACAAGGGTTTGAGTATTATAATAAAGTTCCTATCGCTTACTCATTAGGTAACTTTTTATTCCCGAGTTATGTGAATGGGAAAAGCGCTGAAACTGGCGTATTAACTTTAACTTTTAAAGGAAAGGATGTCCAAATGTCATTCAATCCTTATATCATTCGCAACAACCAAGTTTCCCCTGTAAATGAAGGAGAAAAGAAAAAAGCTCTTCAATATTTACAAACAATTTCAACTGATGTAGAAATTGATGATACAGGGAAAATAAAAAACAAACGAAACTAGACAGCTCAAGATCTATTTCTCTGTAATATACTTTACAGAATAGGTGATAAACATGCTGAAAGAGTTATTAGAAAATATAAACCTCTTAGAAAACATCTATAAAATGTCTATAGCAATCCTGCTTTTATGTTCCTTTTATTCTGTGAGACTATTTAAAAAAATAAAGCGAGAGAGAAATCTTACTCCTTTTGAATTTACAATGTATGTAATCATTCGTATTGCGATACTCTTTTGGTTAGCTAGCTTTATTCTTCTTGAATTTAATGAGTACCTAGTTTAACTATAAAAAAGATAGAACAAGCACTATATTCCCTCGCTTGTATCTATCTTTTTTATTTACATTCTAACTCTTTCCTTCTATTAAATAAGCAAATCAAACAAAACAGGGTTTTTATTAAGTTCCATAAATTGAATATTATTTTCTTTAAAGCGAGTAATTAATTGCTCATAATCTTCTTTATGTTTTAATTCTACGCCGACTAATGCTGGACCATTTTCTTTATTATGTTTCTTAATATACTCAAAGCGCGTAATGTCATCTTCTGGTCCTAATCCTTTATCAAGAAATTCTCTTAGCGCACCTGAACGCTGCGGAAATTCAATGATAAAGTAATGTTTCAGTCCTTCATAAATGAGCGAACGCTCTTTCATTTCTTGCATTCTATCAATATCATTATTTCCACCACTTAGCGTACATACAACTGTTTTACCTTTTATTTCATCTCTATATAAATCAAGCGCTGCAATAGAGAGTGCACCAGCCGGTTCAGCTACAATCGCATTTTTCTTATACAGTTCTAAAATCGTCGTACAAACTTTCCCCTCTGGTACTAAAATAATATCGTCAATTACATCTTTACAAGTTTCAAATGTTAACTTTCCTACTTTTTTAACAGCTGCCCCATCAACAAAGCTATCTATTTTCTCCAATGCTACATTTTCATTTTGAAGAAAAGCCTCTTTCATAGATGCAGCTCCCATTGGCTCTACACCAATAACCTTTGTAGTAGGACTAACACCTTTTACATATGTACCAACTCCTGATGCTAATCCACCACCACCGATTGCTGTAAAGATATAATCAACCGGTTTCTCCATATCATGCATAATTTCAACTGCCACTGTCCCTTGACCAGCAACTACATACGGATCATCAAACGGATGAACAAATGTCATTCTATTTTCTTCACAATAACACTGTGCTTCTTGGAAAGAGCTATCGAATGTATCACCAACTAATACAATCTCTGCGAAATCACCACCGAAAAATTGTACTTGTGATACTTTTTGTTTCGGTGTTGTTGTGGGCATAAATATTTTTGACGGAATCTTCAATAAATTACACGTATAAGCAACTCCTTGCGCATGATTACCAGCACTTGCACAAACAACACCGTTTTGTAACTTTTCTTTCGGTAAACTTTGAATCAAATTGTATGCACCACGAATTTTGAAAGAGCGAATTAATTGTAAGTCTTCTCGTTTTACATAAACGTCACAATCATATTTCTCAGATAAAACTGTATCACGTTGTAACGGTGTTTTAATAACGATATCTTTCATGCAATTATGGGCCATTAAGATATCTTCAATTTTCACTCTCTCCTTTACCTTTTGCACCATTATATATCATCCTTATCTCTTTTAAATTGGCTCAATCAAAATGTGGGATTTTCAGAACAGCCCCTGTATTCGCCGATGTTACCATTTGTGCATAACGTCCAAGCCAGCCAGTTTTCACTTTTGGTTCTGGTCGTTTCCATTCTTTTTTACGCTTATCTAATTCTTCATCACTCACTCTTACTTCTAGTAAGCGTTCTTCAACATCAATACATACAATATCCCCTTGTTCAAGAAGTGCAATCATCCCGCCCGCTGCTGCTTCTGGTGAAATATGTCCTACTGAAATTCCACGTGAAGCTCCAGAAAAACGTCCATCTGTTAATAATGCAACCTCAGCACCTAATCCCATTCCAGCAATTGCTGATGTTGGGGCTAACATTTCTGGCATACCAGGCCCACCTCTTGGTCCTTCATAACGAATGACAACTACATCTCCTTTTTTCACTTTCCCAAGCATAATGCCCGCAAGTGCCTCATCTTGTGAATTAAAAATAACGCAAGGCCCTTCAAAACGCTTTACCTCTGTTGCACCGCTTTTAATAACCGCTCCATCTTTAGCAAGATTTCCTTTTAATATACGTAAGCCCCCCTCTTCACTATGAGGGTTTTCGAGAGAGTGAATAACCTCCTTATCTTTAATCTCTGCCTCAGCGATATTTTCTCTTAATGTTTGCCCAGTAGCAGTTATTCGATCAAGATGAAGTACTCCTTCTTTCCGGCTCATCTCTTTCAAAATTGCACTAATCCCGCCCGCACGATCAATATCTTCCATATGCCAATTTGAGGCTGGACTTACTTTACATAAATGAGGTACACGTCTTGAAACTGCATCAATACGGTTCATATCATAATCTAGTCCTGCCTCTTGTGCGAGTGCTAGCGTATGTAATACTGTATTCGTTGATCCACCCATCGCCATATCAAGTGCAAAAGCATCGTCAATTGCTTCTTCTGTTACAATATCACGCGGCTTAATATCTCTTTCAATTAAAATTTTCAATTTCTCTGCTGCTTGTTTAATTAACTCTTCACGTCTTGGATCAATTGCTAAAATACTCCCGTTACCAGGAAGAGCTAAACCTAATACTTCACATAAACAATTCATAGAGTTCGCGGTAAACATACCCGAACAAGAGCCACAAGATGGACAGCCATGATCTTCAATATCTTTTAATTCTTCTTCTGAAATTTTCCCAGATTGATAAGCTCCTACTCCTTCAAAAACAGAACTCAGATCAACAACTTCTCCTTTAGATGTTTTTCCTGCTGCCATCGGGCCGCCTGAAACAAACACAGTCGGAATGTTAATACGTAGTGCAGCCATCATCATACCTGGTGTAATTTTGTCACAGTTTGGGATACAAATCATGCCGTCAAACCAGTGTGCATTTACAACCGTTTCTACTGAATCTGCAATTATTTCACGACTCGGAAGAGAATAACGCATACCGATATGTCCCATCGCAATACCATCGTCAACTCCAATTGTATTGAATTCGAATGGTACCATACCTGCCGCACGAACTGCCTCTTTTACAAGTTTCCCAAACTCGTTCAAGTGTTTATGTCCTGGAATAATTTCAATAAAAGAATTACAAATCGCTATGAAAGGTTTATCAAAATCTTCATCTTTCAAACCAGTTGCTTTTAATAAACTACGGTGCGGTGCTTTATCAAAACCTTTTTTAATCATGTCACTTCTCATCTTGTCAAATCCCCTCTTACATATTTTTCATTTATACTCTCTTACTCTATTTCTTTACTAATTCTTTCGGTGCATGAATCCAGCTCATCATTTCACGAAGCTCTGCTCCCACTTTTTCTAATTGATGATTTTGTTCTGCTTTTTTCATTGCGTTATACGTCGGACGCCCTGCTTGATTTTCTAAAATCCATTTCTTCGCAAATTCACCTTGCTGAATTTCTGTCAGAACACGCTTCATTTCCTTCTTCGTTTCATCTGTAACAATTCTCGATCCTGTTACATAATCTCCAAACTCTGCCGTATCTGAAATAGAATGGCGCATAGTCGTTAATCCACCTTCGTACATTAAGTCAACAATTAGCTTTAATTCATGCAAACATTCAAAGTATGCAATTTCAGGACGATATCCACCTTCCGTTAACGTTTCGAACCCGGCCTTCACAAGTGCAGTTACCCCGCCGCAAAGTACAGCTTGCTCACCGAATAAATCCGTTTCGGTTTCTTCTTGGAATGTCGTTTCAATTACCCCCGCACGTGTACACCCTACACCTTTTGCATACGCCAGTGCTACATGTAGCGCTGTTCCCGTCGCATCTTGATGCACTGCGACTAATGCTGGAACACCATTTCCTTCTTGAAATACACGGCGAACGAGATGACCTGGACTTTTTGGCGCGACCATCGCTACATCTACGTAACTTGGCGGATTAATTTGTCCGAAGTGAATGTTAAATCCATGTGAGAAAAGTAACATTTGTCCTTCACGGAGATTCTCTTCTACTTCTGATTTATATACATGTGCTTGCTGTTCATCTGGCAATAACATTTGTACAACTTGTGCGGTTCGAACCGCTTCTGAAACAGACATTACTTCAAACCCATCCGCTTTCGCTACTTCATACGACTTACCAGGACGAACACCAACTACAACCTCTACACCAGAATCACGTAAATTTTGTGCTTGCGCATGACCTTGTGATCCATAACCAACTACTGCAACAGTTTTTCCTTGTAATAACTCTACATTTGCATCTTTTTCATAATATGTTTTCATATTCCATACACTCCTTATAATTTATTTACTTGCAGAACATCAATTAATTTTTTCAACTGACTAACAAGTAATGTCGCTTCATTTTCAGTACAAACTGCTGTGAGTTTCATTTCAGAAACACCACTAGTATCTCTTTCTTTTAAATGTAAAGAAGAAATATAATAACCACGCCGAGCAAAAATCCCACTTATACGTAATAAGACGCTTGGCTCGTTATGAATAACGAGTGAAAAAGTATGACTCATTCTTCCCACCTCTTCATAATCATTTCGTTATTCCCTTTGTTTGGCGGAATCATCGGAAATACGTTTTCACCTTCTTCTACACAAAAATCAACTACGACAGGACCTTCATAAGCAAATGCTTCTAACATCACTTGTTTTGCCTCGGTTGAATTTGTTGCTCTTAATCCCTTTACTCCATAAGCTTCTGCTACTTTCACAAAATCTGGTGATCCAATTTTTGATTCTGATAAACGATTTTCATAAAACATTTCTTGCCATTGCCTTACCATCCCTAAAAATTTGTTATTTATGATAAATACTTTTACAGGGATGTTATTTTCAGCAATTGTTTGTAGTTCTTGAATGTTCATTTGAAAAGAAGCGTCACCTGCAATACAAATGACAAGTTCTTCTTTTTTAGCTAGCTGAGCACCAATTGCTGCTGGAAAACCAAACCCCATCGTTCCTAATCCTCCAGAGGTAAGGAACGTCCGAGGTTTTCTTGCTTTATAGAAGTGAGCAGCCCACATTTGATGCTGACCTACTTCTGTTGTGACAATCGCTTCACCATTCGTTAATTCACTTACTAAGTTGATCACATGCTGTGGTTTTAACTCAGATTCTTTTTGCTTATAAGAAAGTGGATATTCTTCTTTCCATGTCTTTACTTTCTGAAGCCATTCGTCTGTTTGTGTATAAATAGACATATGTAACAGCATGTGTAACGC
Organism: Bacillus cereus group sp. MYBKT14-1; assembly: GCF_051915185.1. NCBI lineage: Bacteria > Bacillati > Bacillota > Bacilli > Caryophanales > Bacillaceae > Bacillus > Bacillus cereus group sp. MYBKT14-1. The sequence goes on from NZ_JBQAEF010000002.1 coordinate 359,184, forward strand.
TTTTTTTACATCACCAACAATCGGATGTTCTACAGTTACATTTTTATGAAACTCAGAAGAATCAATATCAATATGTACTTTTTTCGAGTTTGGAGAAAAAAGTTCTAATTTTCCTGTTACACGATCATCGAAGCGAACACCTAATGCAAGTAGTAAATCACATTCTGTTACCGCCATATTAGCAGCGTATGTCCCATGCATACCAAGCATCCCTAGAAACAATGAATCATCCGGTGGATATGCACCAAGTCCCATTAAAGTTGAAACGACTGGAATACGGTTCTCCCTTGCGAATTCGAAGAGTTCATCGGATCCACCTGAATGAATGACACCTCCTCCAATATAAAGAAGTGGACGCTTAGATTTTGAAATTGCTTTAGCCACCTCTCTAAGTTTCATGCTGTCTGGTACAAATTCTGGTTTGTACCCCGGAATATCAACTTCTTCATTAAAGAAACTGGTGACTTTTGCATTTTGAACATCTTTTGGAATATCAATTAATACTGGTCCCGGGCGCCCGCTTTTGGCGATGTAAAAAGCTTCTTGCACAATTCGTGATACATGATTCACATCACGAACCTGGTAATTATGCTTCGTAACAGGTACTGTAATTCCGACAACATCCGCTTCTTGAAATCCATCTTTACCAATTAAAGGCGTTGCAACTTGCCCGGTAATGACAACTAAAGGAATCGAATCCATATAAGCGTCTGCTAAGCCCGTAACTAAATTTGTCGCCCCTGGGCCAGAGGTAGCAAAGACTACCCCGACCTTTCCAGAAGCTCTCGCATATCCTTCAGCCGCATGAATGGCAGCTTGCTCATGACGAGTTAAAACATGTTTCAAACCACTTTCGTATAACGCATCGTATACTGGTAAAATCGCTCCGCCTGGATAGCCGAAAACGGTCGTTACACCCAATTTCTTCAAACATTGAATCACGTGCCCAGCGCCTGTCATTTCTTCATACTGTAACTTCTCATACGCTGTATACTGCTGCTTCATTTCCATTAACTCCTCTCCTTATTTATGCTAAGCTTTCCGTCAGCCCGGGAACACGTACTCCTCTTTCTCTCGTTAATTTTTTAAATTCTTCGGTCAATTGTTTCGTTACACTTCCTGGTTTCCCATCTCCAATTTCTCTGGAATCAACTTTTACAACTGGAATTAACTCCGCTGCTGTTCCTGTTAAAAATACTTCATCCGCTACATATACATCATGGCGAGTGAACGGTCTTTCCTCACACGGAATACTCAGTCGCTCACATAGCTCGATAACACTATTTCTCGTAATACCTTCTAATGCTCCTAAATAGGATGGCGGGGTTAAAACTTTTCCATCTTTCACAACGAAAACATTATCACCAGAACCTTCACAAACATATCCTTGTTGATTTAACATAAGAGCCTCTAACACTCCTGCTTGTGCTGCTTCAATTTTTACAAGTACGTTATTTAAATAATTCATTGACTTAATACGTGGATCTAACGCATCTGGCGTATTACGTCTTGATGCAACAGATACAACGCTTAGCCCATTATCATAAAATTCTTGTGGGAATAACTTTAATTGTTCTGCAACGATAATTACGCTCGGCTTCACACAACTTCTCGGATCGAGCCCTAAGTCACCTTTTCCTCTTGAGACAATTAAGCGAATGTAAGCATCAGTATATTCGTTTTTTTGGAGTGTATGTAAAACTGCTTCTTCCATTTCTTCTACCGTCATTGGAATTGTTAGTAAAATAGATTTCGCTGATTCATACAATCGTTTCACATGTTCTTTTAAACAAAATACATTTCCTCCGTAACTACGAATCCCTTCAAATACACCGTCTCCGTATAAAAAACCGTGATCATATACTGAAACAACTGCCTTTTCTTTTTCTACAAATTCCCCATTCATGTAAATGTACTGGTTTCCCATCTCACATCGCTCCTCTTTTTTTCTCTATTTTTTGCAATCTATTTCTACATCGATTGCTGAGATGAGTATTTTTAACAGAATATTCAGTATATAAACCTTAAAAATATACTCGTCTCAACAATCGATTACTTACATACTTGTAGCAATCCATTGCTGAGACGAGGGAATCGTGGTACCACTCAGCTTCCTTATACTTCTCACGAAATATAAGCTCTGCAAGTCCAATTAGACTTTTGTTTTTCTATCGGGAACAACCCCGCTACTTTTTACTAGTTTTCAAAAGTAGTGCTCCAAGGTGATTTTCAATGAGTGAATTGTTACCACCCTCACAGCCTCGGGGCAGCTCTCTGAAACAATCTTTATCATTTACTCTCCTCTTCTACGCATTCTCTTCTTCTATTTTTAAAAATAAAAACTCTCGCCTCAGCAATCAACTACTACAATTTAGTAGCTTTGATTGCTGAGGCGAGAGTTTCGCGTTACCACTCAGCTTCCTTATACTTCTCACGAAATATAAGCTTTGTAGGTCCAATCAGACCTCCGTCCTTTTACCGGAGACGATGCCGCCGCCCTCTACTCAGTTTCCCTTTCGCAAGCGATGCTCCGAGGTGATCTTCAATGATTCGATTGTTACTACCCTCACAGCCTTGGAGTAGCTCTCTGAAACGATCATAATCATCTACTTTCCTCTTCTTTGCATATACAACATATAAAGTTAGAAAATTCTTAATTAACTTTTATTTGTTACACGTATTATAGGACGTTGTTCTTTTCGTTGTCAATATGTTTTTTTCAAAAAAATCAAAATTCATTCTATTTATTTTTTCTCAAATCAAAATTGGAATGCATTACTTACATACACTCATATATTACTTAAGTATGTTTGCATTACTACATAAAGAAAAACTTATAAAGTTTATGAGGAGATGAGGAAACTATGTTAAAAGGGAAAGTAGCGTTAGTTACAGGAGCAAGCCGAGGAATTGGACGAGCGATCGCTAAACGTTTAGCAAATGACGGTGCATTGGTTGCTGTTCATTACGGTAGTCGAAAAGATGACGCTGAAGAAACTGTTCATGAAATTCGATCAGATGGTGGCCAAGCTTTTTCTATCGGCGCAAATCTAGAATCCTTACACGGTGTAGAAAACCTTTATAACGCTTTAGATACTGAATTACAAAAGCGCACTGGTGAAACACAATTTGATATTTTAATAAACAATGCTGGCATTGGTCCTGGTGCTTTTATTGAAGAAACGACTGAACAGTTTTTTGATAGAATGGTTTCAGTAAATGCAAAAGCTCCATTCTTTATCATTCAACTAGCACTACCACGTTTACGTGACAATAGCCGAATTATTAATATTTCATCCGCTGCCACCCGCATTTCTTTACCTGATTTTGTTGCATATAGTATGACGAAAGGCGCTATTAATACAATGACTTTTACGCTAGCAAAACAGCTTGGAGCACGAGGAATAACGGTGAATGCAATACTTCCAGGATTTATTAAAACAGATATGAATGCAGAACTCTTGAGCGACCCGATAATGAAGCAGTACGCTACTACTATTTCCGCTTTCAATCGCTTAGGTGAAGTAGAAGACATTGCCGATACTGCTGCATTCCTTGCTTCTCCAGACAGCCGCTGGGTTACTGGACAATTAATTGATGTGAGCGGAGGATCTTGTTTATAAAAAACATATATTTTCAAATCTTTTTTATTGCGCAATAAAACAATTTATATAATACTATATAAAACATATACATTTAGGAGGATTACAGCAATGTCCGAAAAAACATACGAACTCGCAACCTTCGCAGGCGGTTGCTTTTGGTGCATGGTAAAACCATTTGATGAACTTCCTGGTATTCATAAAGTACTTTCTGGCTATGCAGGAGGTCATGTAGAAAATCCAACATATGAACAAGTAAAAGCTGGAACATCTGGACATTTAGAAGTTGTTCAAATTACATTCGATCCTTCTATTTTTCCTTATCAGAAATTACTAGACTTATATTGGCCACAAATCGATCCAACTGACGATGGCGGACAATTTTTTGACCGTGGTCCATCTTATCGTACCGCTATTTTTTACCATAACGAAACACAAAAAGGGCTTGCTGAAAAATCAAAACAAGCTCTTGCAGAAAGCGGTATGTTTAAAGATCCAATCGTGACTGAAATTCGTCCTGCTGCACCTTTTTACGAAGCAGAGGAATACCATCAACATTTCTATAAAAAGAATCCAGAGAAATATGCTACTGAGCAAAAGGAATCTGGGCGTGAAGACTTTATAAAAGAAAATTGGCAAAAAAAATAATAAAAACGCATCGTGCTTTTTGAGTACGATGCGTTTTTATTTTTGATAAAAGTACCATACAATTAATAGAACAATTGCTGTTAGTGACCAAAGTACTATCTCGTTTTTCACTCTATTCTTTTTCTTAGTCATTTCATTCTCTCCTAATAACTATTAAACATATTCAATTTTTTCTTTGTTTAATTGTCCATCTTATATACGTGAATACATCCTTACAAATTCTAATAGCAAGACCACCAATAATTCCGATTGCAATGGAAATTACTAGCATCTGTCCAAAACTAAAAGAATTTGTGTACATTATGTAGAGAACGATACATATAAGTAAAACATCCGGTAAAGAAAGTAAAAACCTTTTAAGCATTCCTTTATCTCCTCTATACTTTTTAATTTATATCTTCTACTGTAATTTTGAAATAAAATTTGTTCAAAAATTCCATTTATACCCTCATTTTATGAAAAATAATAAGAATCCCTTTTCAAAAGAGATTCTTATTCAGCAGATTTAGGTTTAATTATTTTCTACATATCCTATTCCATAATTACTCCTAAAATAGAATAATATTACTAATGATTTATTGTAAATTGACTATTTGCCAGGCAACCGAATGTCGCGCCAGCTACCTACATCGCATTGGCCAAATTCATTATTACCTACCGCGATCACCGTGCCGTCTGATTTTAGTCCGACTGTATGTGCACAACCAGCCGCTATCGCTACAATATCTCTCCAATCACTTACGTTACATTGACCATACTCATTCCAACCCACTGCCACCACGGTACCGTTTGATTTTAGTCCGATTGTATGATTCGTACCAGCCGCTATTGCTACAATATCTCGCCAGCCACTTACATCACACTGGTTATGTTTATCATTCCCCACTGCTGTCACCGTACCGTCTCGTTTAAGACCAACAGTATGAAGATACCCAGCCTTGACCGATACAATACCTCGCCAGCTACTTACATTGCATTGACCATATCGATTATTCCCCACAGTCGTCAATGCGCCGTCCAATTTAAGACCGACTGTATGCCAGTCACCCGCTGTGACTGCCACAATACCTTGCCAACTGCTTACATTGCATTCTCCTTCTTTATTTCGGCCCACCGCTACTACCGTGCCATCCGATTTAAGGCCAACGGTACGACGCCACCCCGCCGCAACCTCTACAATATTATGCCAATCGTTTACATCACATTGTTCATGCTTATTCCAACCCACTGCTACCGCAGTACTGTCACATGTAAGACCGATTGTATGAGCATTACCCGTGTTCGTCGCCATATGAACATTGCCCACTGCGATTGCTTCAATATCGCGCCAATCACTTACATTACATTCCCCTTCTTTATTCCGGCCCACCGCTACTACCGTGCCATCCGATTTCAGGCCAACTGTATGACAACGCCCCGCCGCTATCATATCTTTGGGCCATCGCTTCACTTTTTCTTTCGATAAAAGGTAATCCATGTTTTACCTCCTTGCATATAAGCAACTGTATCATAATAGATATTTTTATCAAATTTCATTATAAATCTACATTTACAAAGAAAGCTTATTTTACTTCTTCAAAAAAACAAAAACCTCCAGTTTAAATACTAGAGGTTTTCTCGTTATTTTTTCAATCGCTCAATAAAATCATGTAATTTATCAAGTGACTTCATATTCTGATTGCAAGCTACACCATCTTTGCAAATGTAGTTTCCCTTTTTAACGAAAGTTCCTGGTACATCGCCTTTAATTTCAACTAAAAACATTCCTACTTCTTCATGTCCATGACATAACGAACAAATGCTTTTTTTATTTAAACTTTGGAACGTTCCTTGCAGACCAACAAATTTATTTTTATCATTTTTCGCTATAATAAATTTCCTGCTTGACCCCTTATCAATCCAGCTTAAATAAGATATTTCTTTCATATCCATTTCTTCCATATCAGGAAGTTTTAACTTTTTCGCTTTAGGAAATAATTTTTTTAATGTTTGTGCTGTAACTTCTTGAAACGGAATTACATACGGATTTATTTTCATTAAAAATGATTCTGCATCTTCTCTATTTTGAACTGTTAATACCGTATCAATTAACTCTTTCTGTTCATCCGTTAAATTCTCAAATACATGTATTATCTTTTCAATCGCAAGCGATTTTAACGCTTGAATTACACCTCTATCATTTGCCGTTGCATGCCCGTTTGCTAAAATATAAGCTTGTGATTTTATAAAATTATATTGATCACTTCTAATAAACGCTTCCATCTTTATCACTCCATACAAATTGTTGATCTAGTTTTATTGTATACAATGATTACGTTTTTTGATATGTAAAAGATAACTTAGAAACAAACATTACATATATCACTTATTCTCTACCGCTGCATTTTCTGACAAAAGAAGCCATCATCTGCTTTCCATTCCGCATATAATACGTCTTCAAATTTAGTAATTCCTTTTTGCTTTATTTGTTTATAAAGCCACCCTTCATCAAATCCTGCTTCCCTCAAATTATCCTTAACTACTTTCCCATCACTAATTAATGAAATTGGTAAGTATACAGGCTTATGTTTTAAACTTAAATCATTTATAGTAGGAGATTCGTATTTACTTTTTTTCAGAACGCTTATGTTTCCATTAGGTTCCAATATCATATATTCAACTTCTCGGATTGAAAATATATCTTTTTGTTGTCTTAACATTTGTTGTAATTGGTTAATATCCAAATGATTTGATTTTAATTGTTCTCTATCAATATGCCCATTACGAATGATAATAGAAGGGTATCCTTCAAAGAACTTTCTTGTCCTTCTAAATTTTTGTGTTATTGCTTCTATTGCGTAAATTAATATTACCCATACAAAAACAGCGTATAAAATAGACCATACTCTCACCTCAGGATCATATACAGTGTTTCCAACTAGTTCTCCGATTACAATCGCAGAAATAAAATCAAAAGGGGTTAGCTGTGATATTTGTGTTTTCCCTAATATTTTAGTAGCAATTAATAAAACAAAAAAACCAACAAAAAGTTCTATCGTTATTTGTCCAAGATGATTCATATGTGTTCACCTTTCTATAATATGAAATATAACGTTTTTATTCCTATTCACATTTCTATACAATACTATTGCGATTCATTTTTTCTATTATCATGCCCATTCACACGCTATATATCCAATACATACAAAGCAAAAAGAGTCTAGCTCAAAATAATATTTGAACTAGACTCTTTTATGCTCATTTAGAATACACAATCTTTTTAATCGTTTCCCCAGAAAGAAAATATTTTTCTGCAAGTTGATGAATAGCAATCCCACTTTTAAACGCTTCTTTAATTGCTTTATTTCTTTCATCTAGTTGTTTTCTTCCGCCAGATCGTGTACCCCATTTATAATGTTTCGTTTCTTGTTTCGGAATGTAAATTGTTTCACCTTGTATATACTTTTGAATTTCAGTAATTAAACTCTCTGGTAAAACAGCATTAGCTTTTACGTATTTCATTTCTGCTCGCCCCTTATTTTTTATGGTTCATTTCAATAAGGTGCAAAGCCAAATATAAAAAATGATACGAGCTCATATAGGCGATTGTATATTACTTGTCTACCTCACGCAAAGTATCGCCATTTCCATACTTGGCTTTGCATGAGACGTTGCAGTGTCTGGCAATTGAATTATAATCGCCATATAAACACCTCCTAATATACCTTTTGCATTTTATTATATGATAAATTCCTTCTCCTTGCATCCACACCCTTCTTAAAGCACGAAATTACTTAGTTTGATATAATACTTTTTAATTGAATTAAAAATCATTGTGAGGTTACATTATGAAGAAAAAAATTATCATTACAATCGTTACACTATTCTTTATTATCACGGCATTATTCGGAACATACAAATTGATGAACGCAAGAAGCTTTCAATTATTTGGAGATTTAACACAACGCGTAGAAACAAATGAAAAAGTGATTGCTTTAACTTTTGATGATGGCCCTACTAACAATGTAAAACAAATATTACCGCTACTAGATAAATACAACGCTAAAGCTACTTTCTTTTTAATTGGAAATGAATTAGAGCAAAATTTATCGTTAGGAGAAGCTATCGCGCAATCTGGGCACCAACTCGGAAACCATACATATTCTCATAATAGAATGGTTTTCAAAACACCTTCTTTTATTAAAGATGAAATAGAAAAAACGAATTCATTAATCCGCCAAACAGGATTTACAGACGAAATTGATTTTAGGCCCCCTAACGGTAAGAAGTTAATAGGGCTGCCATATTATTTAAATAAAAACAATATCGAAACAATCACATGGGATCTTGAGCCCGATACTTTTTATAAATCTGCGGCTGATAAAATTAAATACGTTAATAAAAATGTAAAACCAGGTTCTATCATTTTACTGCACTCTATGTATGATGAGTCAAATGAAAATTTACAAACGATTGAAGGTATTTTAGATTCTTTATCTAAGAAGGGCTATCAGTTCGTAACAGTAAATGAATTGCAAAAAAGAGCAAAATAAAAAGGTAGCGTATCTTTGTATGATACGCTACCTTTCTTTTTATATAATGCCAAGTACATTTAAGAATACGATAATAATCGCAATTGGTGCGATATAACGAAGTAAGAATAACCATAATACGAATAGTTTATAACCTTTATTTTTACTTACACCTAGCTCTTTCATTAATACATCTTTCTTCATTTTTAAAGGAACAAAGATAGAAACTAATAATACACCAAGTGGCATTAATACGTTACTTACTGCATAGTCCGCTAAATCAAAGACTGTCTTCCCGAAAATCTTCAGATCACTTAATATACCGAATGATAATGCTGATGGTACCCCAACAACGAAGATTAATAACCCTACGATTAAGGCCATTTTTTCACGTTTCCCTTTACCTTTTGATGTTAACGATGCAACACTAATTTCTAACATCGAAATTGCTGATGTAATCGTAGCGAAGAAGAATAGTAATAAGAAAACGATGAAGAATAATTTTCCGAATGCCATTTTACTGAAAATAGCTGGCAATACGATAAATAATAGTCCTGGTCCTTGAGATGGTTCCATCCCAAATGCGAACACAACTGGGAAAATTGCAAGTCCTGCAAGTAATGTAATAACAAGAGTTAAGGCTACGATAGAAAATGCTGAACGTGGTAAGCTTTCTTCTTTCGGTAAGTATGAGCTATACGTTACCATAACGGCTACCCCAACAGATAATGAGAAGAACGATTGCCCCATTGCGTATAAAATAACTTCTGATGTTACATGTGAGAAATCAGGTTGTAAGAAGAAACGAACGCCTTCTCCAGCACCATCTAACGTAAGTGCACGAACGATTAATACAAAGAATAAAACGAATAGTGCTGGCATGAAATATTTATTTACTTTTTCAACACCATTTTGTACACCTTTACTTACGATGAAAATAGTAATAAGGATGAATAATAGCTGTGATCCAACTGCTAAATATGGATTGGAAATGATTTCACCAAACGTAGCTTCGTATGCTCCATTTCCTTCCCATAGTCTACCTGTAATTGCATTCCATAAATATAATAAAATCCAGCCTCCTACAACACTGTAGAAAGAAAGTAATATGAAACATGTTACAATTCCTAATTTACCTAACCAAGGCCATAACGTTTTAGGAGCAATCTCTCTATATGCATCGACAGCCTCTTTTTGTGTACTTCTTCCAATAACAAATTCAGCTAATAATAGCGGTAAACCAATTAATAATGTGAAACCGATGAAAATTAGGAAGAACGCTCCGCCTCCTCCAATGCCGGCCATATATGGGAATTTCCAAATCGCCCCAAGACCAATTGCCGAACCTGCTGCAGCTAATACGAAACCTAATTTCGATGTCCATTGCTGTGAATTCATTTGTTAATCTCCTCTCTATCTCTTTTTCTTTGTTACAATTCGGTATTTATATTGTTCTATCAATACTCTTTTCTAATACGTTCACTTCCTCCCTAATAATAAAAAAACGCCCCTACGTAAATACGTAGGGACGACAAAATTATCGCGGTACCACCCTAGTTGTGAAGAACACTAAGAAACCACCTAAATAAAAACGCCCCTACGCAAAAACGTAGGGACGATAAAATATCGCGGTACCACCCTAGTTATGAGGCCACACCAAAGTTAGGACCTAAATAAAAAACGTCCCTACGTAAATACGTAGGGACGATAAATATCGCGGTACCACCCTAGTTGTGAAAAAATCTTCACCACTTTATTTGATAACGGTATAAACTACCGTCTTTCATTTCCTCAAAATATGAGATTTATGAAAGATGCTCCAGGACGAACTTCATGAATAATCTATATACTGATTCACACCAACCATCAGCTCTCTGAAATAGGGAGATATTCACTACTATACCCTTTCATTGCCCAAATATTATTTTCCGAATTGATTACTATCATTTTTATCACACATTAAAAATAGTGTCAACTTATATTTCGAATTTTTATGTATTACAATCTATTTAAAAATTCGAAATATAAGTTTTAGTTTAGAAAACAAGTAGCTTAGTACATAACGAATTCTAACAGGCAATAGAAAAAGAATTACGTATTATTGATACTTATTCAATAATACAAATCATCTAGAAACATAACCTGTCTCTCTGTATTCATTTTTTAAGAGTTTGATGGATACCAAGAAAATTTCGCATCACTATCCAGTGGTCTATTTTTCGTTTCTTCTTTAATTACACGAAACCATTCATTTAGAATTTGATTTTTGGGCAATTGAGCAGCAAGGCTATCTTCCCAAATTATATGTGAGAACCAGGCTTTCGTTTCCCATTCAAACTGCAATTGTGCGAACGAAATTATAGGGTGATCAGCTCCACGAAATTGCTCATTTACTGCATTTGAAACTTCTGGAGCTTGCGGTAACAACTCGTTCTGAATTCTATTTCTTATCGTCTCATTTTCTAGCTGATCCCAGAAATACAATTGCCCATTTATTTGATAAAAAATATCAAATGAAGCCTCACCTTTCTTCAAATTCAATAACACGAAGGCACGTTCCACATCATTGTCAGCCGCTTTTACAGCATTAACAATTATATTTTGTGCCATTGATACCCAGTAACTAGTCGCTTCCTCTACCGGTGATTCAACATACAATTCTTCACTTAATTCATGAAGAGTAGCTTCTTGCTCATTTACTTTTTCAACTTTTTTAAAAAACCTATTAAAAAACCCCATAACTTCCCCCTTATTACTATTTTCTATTTCACAAAATAAAAAATAGATTTTTCTTGCTCATCCACATTTACTCCTGGCGCGTATGTATGAACTTGTTGCAACACTTCTTCTATTAGCAACTCTAACTCCTGCACACTTTTTTCTGGATTCCCTATTAATGTGTCCGCCATACGTTCATATAATTTTTCAGGTTTAATAGTCATTCGTTCCACATTATTAGGCATCCATTTAAACGCTGGATGATGTACGTACATTTTATTCAAACCAAATAAAACACCGAATATGTTCCTTTGTACTTCGCAAATAACGTCATAAAGCATAAGCCAATCTTTCCGTTTTAAAAGCGCCTTTCGATTGTGCCAACGATTACTTAACCATAGATTTTCTGAAATCATCCGTTTTGCTAGTTCATCTGGATATGCCGCTACTTTTTCTTTTAATTCATTCACTTTCCCTTCTCCATACAAACTAACACCATCATGAATGGATGATACAATACATTGTTTTTCATAACTTATATCATATTGATCCACCACATCCGAAATCACTTTCTCTACTGTCTCTGTTAAAAAGTTACTAATCTCTAATTTAATTCCCTCTTTCGTTAAATACGTTTCCGACCATTCTTCTTCCTCATACGGATGATACGATAATATTTTCCCATCAATATGATAAATAGGGGTCCTACGATCCTCATCTTCCGGCGGTGTTGACCATAAAATATGTAATTCTATATCTGAATGTTCATCTTCAAGCTTTCTAGCTACTGAACCCGCTAAAATAATAGCTTCTACTTTCGGATTTTTCCTATAAATCTCTGACATCTCTATCGCTTTCTCTTTTAATCCCATTTCATTTCCCCCTAAAATTGCAGTAATCCCCTATATTTCATTTATCTATTTCGATATTACAGCTTGCATTACCTTTTCAAATTCCTACTTAATCATATTTCTATCCAATAGCGCTGAATAACTTCACCAGTACGAGAAGAAACTACTTCATTTTCTAACACACCTCCAACCTTTTGAATCGTTTTAGCAGAACCGATATTGGATTTATCGCAAGTTATTAATACTTTCTGCAATCCTAATTTTTGCGCTTCAGCTAATGCAAGTTGTAGTTGTTTCGTAGCGTAACCGTGGCGACGTTTATTCGGATGGACACTATATCCAATATGACCGCTTTCCCGTAATAATTCTGGATTTAATCTATGTCTAATATTCACAAAACCTATAAGTTCCCCTTTTTCAAAACTTAAAAACTGACTAGATGGCACTCGATTAGCTAGTAAATTTTCTCCTAGTTCTTGTTTACTCACTTTTTCAAACCATTCATCAAGAGAATCAAAGTTTTGTAAAGAACTACTTCCATGTGGTTGTTCCCCTGAGTGTAAAAACGCTTGTCTATACGCCGTAATATGCTCACTATATTCATGGATTGGTTTTAATAGTTTCATTGTTCTTCTCCCCCTCTTCATTCCATAAAACAAACACCTTAATAGCAGCTATTCACTATTAAGGTGTTTCTATCCTTTTTATTCAAATAACCCCATGCTTAAATAACGTTCACCTGTATCAGGCGCAATACATAAAACTTTTTTACCAATGCCTAGGCGTTTCGCTATCATGATTGCAGCGTAAACAGATGCTCCAGAAGATGGCCCAACTAATAATCCTTCTTGTCTAGCTAAGTTTCTCATTGTCGTTAAAGCCTCTTCATCTGCAATTTGAATAATTTCGTTATACACTTCTGTATTTAAGTTTTTCGGAATAAATCCTGGGCTTGTTCCTACTAGTTTATGAGGACCTGGTACACCACCGGATAAAACGGGAGATCCTTTCGGTTCCACTACTGCAATATATAAGTTTGGCAATTTCTCTTTTAACATTTCACCAGTCCCTGTAATCGTTCCGCCTGTTCCTGCCGTTGCAACAAAAGCATCAAGCTCTCCATCCATTTGTTCGTAAATTTCAAGTGCAGTCGTATAACGGTGAATATTCGGATTAGCTGGATTTTCAAATTGTTGCGGGATAAAACTATTAGGTATTTGTTTTTGCAGTTCTAACGCCTTCGCAATTGCTCCTGGCATTCTTTGTTCTGCTGGTGTTAAAACTACTTCTGCTCCGTATGCTTTCAATAAATTAATACGCTCTTTTGACATATTATCTGGCATAATTAAAATCGCTTTATACCCTTTAGCTGCTGCATTCATCGCTAAACCAATCCCTGTATTCCCGCTTGTCGGTTCAATAATTGTATCTCCTGGTTTGATGAGACCATTTTCTTCTGCAACGTGAAGTAAATTATAAGCAGCACGGTCTTTCACACTGCGCGATGGATTAAACATTTCTAGTTTCACATACACATCTGCTGCGTCTTCCGGAATAAATTTAGATAATCGGACGACAGGTGTATCTCCTATTAATTCCGTAACGTTTTCACACAATTTCATAGCGCATCCCCTATTCTATCGTTTTCTTATCACTTGGCAGTAACCATGAAGTGAGTCCAATTAATGGTAGACAACTACATAATAGCATAATAAATTGCAGGCTATATATATCTGCTAATTTCCCAAGAACTACAGCACCTAATGCTCCTAGTCCAAATGCAAGACCTACGATTAATCCTGACACCATTCCCACTTTTCCAGGCACAAGCTCTTGTGCATATACAACAATTACACTAAAACTACTTGAACTAATAAAACCGATACATAAAAATAACGGTACGACCCACACAAGTGAGACATGTGGTAATAACAGTGCAAGTGGCGCTGAACCTAACATTGAAAATACGATGATATTTTTCTTACCAAATCGATCTGCTAACGGTCCTCCGAAGAAAGTGCCTAACACACCAGCAATCATAAATGCGAATACGAAATACTGGGCATTTTTTATAGATAAACCGTAATGCTCTATTAAGTAAAATTGATAGAAATTCCCGATACCAGCACCGTACCAAGAGCGTACAAAAGTAAGAAAAACAAGAAGTATAATAACGAATTTAATGTGTGTACTTACAATTGCATTTTCCGCCTCAAGTGCAGCCCTCTTCTTCCTTCTTACAGCACCGGTTGCTAATTCATTTTTGTACCAATTCGATACGAAAATTAATAATACAATTCCTACTGCTGCAAATGCTGTAAAACCTAATGAACCAATTTGACCGAGTGGAACGAAAATTAGCGCTGTAAAAATAGGAGCTAAAGAATTCCCCGTGTTTCCCCCAACTTGATAAATTGCTTGCGCTAACCCTCGTTTTGCACCTGCCGCCATATACGCAACACGAGCGCCTTCTGGATGAAAGACCGCGGAACCTAAACCAATAAATAAAACAGAAATAATAACAATAATAAAGTTTGGTGCAAACGCGAGTCCAATCATTCCAAGCATACTTGAAAACATGCCGAGTGGTAATAAAAATGGTGACGGCTTCTTATCTGAATACATACCAAACACCGGTTGCATAATCGATGACGTCATATTTAATGCAAACGCAATCCACCCTACTTGCATATAGGATAAATTCATCGTTTTTTCCAAAATAGGAAACAACGCCGGCACAACTGCTTGCATCGAATCATTTAAAAAATGCCCAAAGCTAATCGCAAATAAAATTCGATATATTGTCGGTGTTTCTACAGTTTTTTTGTGTGAAACTGCCTGCATATGTGAATCTCCCCTTTCTGTACAAAATATATATTTATTACAGTAGGTGTAATAAATTCTGACTTTTGAAACATTTCTATTCTATACTGCTTTCATTTCTTTTTCCAGAAATATAACTTAACTCCCGTCATTGGCTTGCATCCTTGTAACTTTCAGCGGTAAAACAGTACAAAAAAAGACAACCCAATCACATACTGGGTTGCCTCTTACATTAAATTGTAAAATGCTTATACTTCTCGTAATCACTCGTCTTACATTCTATTTGTAATTTGGTACCTTCGTTTTCGTAACTCGTAGATAAAACGTGTGCATGATTATTGAAATACGAAACTACCTGTCCTTGATCATATGGAATTAACATTTCACACTTCGTATATTCTTTATAGATGTGTGAGCGAATCATTTCTACAAGTTCTTCAATTCCAACATGTTTCTTCGCTGATAAATAAACGCGATCTTCTTGCACTTTCGGAATTTCAACATCTACCATATCTGATTTATTATAAGCATAGATCGTTGGAATATTTTCTACTCCAATTTTCTTTAACGTTTCATTTGTAATATCAATTAATTGTTCATAATTTGGATTTGCGTAATCTACAACGTGAATAAGTAGGTCTGCTTCCGCTACTTCTTCTAACGTTGAACGGAACGCCTTCACAAGATGATGTGGTAATTTACTTACAAATCCAACTGTATCTGTTAATAAAAATGATTTATTATCTGGCAAATCAATATTTCGTACAGATGTTTCTAACGTCGCGAATAACATATCTTTTTCAAATACTTGTTTTTCTTCTGTACCATTATAAATTTCAAGCATTGCATTCATCGTCGTTGACTTTCCTGCATTCGTATAACCTACTAATGCTACAACAGGTATTTCATTTTTCTTACGCTGCTTTCGCTGCGTTTGACGCTGGGCAACGAGCGCTTCTAAATCTTTATTCAAAACTGAAATTTGTTCTTCAATTTTACGACGGTCTAACTCTAACTTCTTTTCACCGACACCTTTATTTTTCGTACCAACGCCGCCGCTCTGTCTCCCTAACGATTCACGAAGACCGATTAAACGAGGCATCATGTACTGAAGGTGTGCTACTTCTACTTGTAGCTGTGCTTCTTTCGTTTTCGCACGTTGCGCAAAAATATCTAAAATTAAAATGGTACGATCAATTACCTTACAATCTAAATCCTCTTCTAAATTTCGAATTTGTGAAGGAGATAATTCATCATTAAAGATAACCATATTCGCATCTATTTCTTGTACATACGCTGCAACTTCTTCAATCTTTCCTTTTCCGATATAATGCGATGGATTTACTCGTTGTAAATTTTGCGTTACTTGCCCAATTACCTCTACATCACAAGCTTCCGCAAGATTTGTTAACTCTTCCATTGAATATGCAAAATCATCTTCATTACCTACATTTACTCCAACTAAAACTGCTCTTTGTAATACTTCTTCCATATATTTATTCCTCCATTTCGATTACGTAAAATAAAAAACACAGGTCGCTGCCTGTGTTTTCGTAAACGGATAAGGGTTCACCAAAGAAATAGAAGAAAGCTATGCTTTCATCCTATTTTATAGTCAAAAAGTCCCCAGATTGTATACGTATCCACGGTAAGTGTTCACTTATACAATCCCATTCTATTTATAAAGGCAAAACAAAAAGAGGGCGTATTCGTCCCTCCCTCTTTTTCACATATAAGCTTAATAAAGGGTTCCTTTAAAATAGGCAGACCAATCCCGTTCACTCTGTACACAGACAGAGCCTTTGAGCGCTATTCAATTATTGGCACAAAGTATTGAGACGTAATCTGATTAAGATCAAAGGAAGCCCCTCCGTTCATTTTAAGTTACATAAAGTGTAGCATAAGTAATTCGCTTTCACAAGGTTTAACAACCTATATCACACGAAAGAAAATCTTTATATTTTTACTTTAATCGTCATTTTTTGCGAATTTTTCTCACAATAAAAATAACAAAAGCAATTATCAATTTTAGAAACTTCTCGTATATTATTTTTACAACACTCGCCAAATTCTTTCATAGTAAGTTAAGTATTATCGTTTTAATACAACAAAAATCTTTATTGACATTTTTATAACCTGATATTAGTATCAGGTTATAAAAATAAAAGTTAGGAGATGTTTCTATGCATTCTAAATCTCGTATTACTGCAATTGGTACTTATGTTCCAGATCAAATATTGTCTAATAACGATTTAGAAAAGATGGTCCATACGAATGATGAATGGATTGTACAAAGAACAGGAATGAGGGAAAGAAGAATCGCTAGCGAAGAAGAATACTCCTCAAACTTAGCCATTAAAGCAATTAAAAATTTATGTACAACATATAAGAAAAACTTAGAAGATGTCGACTGTATCATTGTCGCTACTACTACTGCTGATTACGTTTTCCCTAGTGTTGCTTGCCAAATACAACAATACTTCAACATACCTCATACACTAGCTTTTGATTTAAATGCAACTTGTGCTGGTTTTACATATGGACTACACGTCGGTAATAGCTTAATCACTTCTGGATCACATGAAAAAGTACTTGTCGTAGCGACAGAGACATTATCTAAAGTTACTGATTATAGCGATAGAACGACCTGTATTTTATTCGGTGATGGTGCTGGAGCTATTTTATTAGAAAGAGATGAAGACACCCCAAGCTTTATCGCTGCTCACATGGGAACAAACGGTGATGGCGGCATTCATCTATATAGAACAAACTTATCTACTACTATGAATGGCACACCACTGCAAACAAATGAAAAAATCGTTCAAAATGGAAGAGAAGTATATAAATGGGCAACACGTACAGTGCCAAAAGGCATAAAAGATTTAATACATACCGCAAATATGCAAGTAGATGATATAGACTGGTTCATACCCCACAGCGCTAACTTACGAATGATTGAATCTATTTGCGAAAAATCTCAAATTCCAATACAAAAAACATTAACGAGCATGGAATATATGGGGAATACCTCTTCAGTCACCATTCCACTCGCTTTAAATTTAGCTATAAAAGAAGGAAGGTTAAATAACGGAGACACACTTTTACTATACGGATTTGGTGGCGGACTTACGCATTTAGGACTTATTGTAGAGTGGAATTTAATTTAAGTGTATAAAAAGAGGTTCTAGCCAGTAACTAGAACCTCTTTTTCATTTAATTTCTTGCCCCTTTTCGAGACCATATCACAACAGGAATAAGTAATAACGCTAACACGCCTCCAGCCAATGACAATGTCGCATAACTTGAATTCGCTACTACCATACCTGACATTGCTCCACCAGAAGCTCCAGCTAGCGCAATAAAAACATCTATTTTCCCTTGTGTTTTAGCACGTGTAGACGGTGTTGTGGAATCAACGATTTGTGCTGTACCACTTATCAATCCGAGGTTCCATCCTAGCCCAAGTAAAGACAGAGCAACGATTAATAATAATAAAGAATCACTTGGCGCTATCGCCGCTATGACACCCGCTGCAAGTAAAATCACTCCACCAGCTATGCTCATTGTAGTTCGGCCAATTTTATCAATTAACATTCCTGTAACGAGAGATGGAAGATACATTGCACCTACATGAAAACCTATCACAAGTCCTACTGCACTTAAACCGTGACCGTGGTGTCCCATATGAACTGGCGTCATCGTCATAATCGCAACCATCACTATTTGCGTAAGTATCATTACGATTGCTCCAACTGTAATACCTCGTTTATTTTCTTTCGCTTCTTCTGTTATTGGTTGTCCTTTATATGTATGTTCCTGTTTATATCTTTCTATTATGTTAGCAATAATCAAAGGATCTGGACGAAGCATAACAAAAAGAACTAGACCCGCCAGTATAAATGCTGCTGCCGATAGTATGAACGGACCTGCAAGTTTAGGAACTCCAATTGAATGAGCAAAACTTCCCATTACCCCTACTAAATTTGGTCCTGCAACTGCACCGAAAGTCGTCATTACCATCGTAATACTAACAGCCGTTGCTCTCTGCTTCTTATCTGCTAAATCTGTACCTGCATAACGAGCTTGTAGATTCGTGGCTGTACCAGCACCATATATAAGTAAAGAAATAAGTAAAAGAATAATACTATTTGTTAAAGCTGCCATTACAACACCAATTGCTCCAAATCCACCTACTATAAACCCTGTTGCAAGACCTATCCGGCGTCCATATCGTTGCGAAAGCTTCCCTACTATGAAAGCTGCTAATGCCGATCCTAATGTAAACATAGCAGTTGGTAATCCTGCAAACGCATCTGTTCCAAGCATTTGCTGCGCAAGAAGTGCGCCCACTGTAATACCAGCAGCTAGTCCTGCACCGCCAAACATTTGTGAAATGCTGACGATTATTAACGTTCGTTTGTATAGTTTTTGTTGCTCTTCTTCTGTGTACACATGATTATCTATTAAAGCCCCTGCCTTATCTAGCAATTCCCCATCCTCCTTTTAAAATTAATCCCTCTTGTTAATGTACTATGTATAACGTTACATATTCAATGGCATTTTCCATTCCTTCCTTTCATTCTAAAAAACTTTCTAATCATACTCGACTTATCACATGCTATATTAAAAATACTACTATTCACAATATGCAAGGAGAAAACAATGAAAAAAACAGGCTAATAGCAGCCTGTTTTCCTTTACGCTTCTTCTACTATCCTTCCCTTTCTCTTTTTACTCAAAGCTTTCCCTTCCCAAAACAACAAACTTACGAAAGCACAAATTAAAATAATTGGCACACTTGCTTTATATAAATCTGTAAAGCTCATAGCCATCTGATTCTTGGCATAATGATTCACATCATTTGAAAATGTGAGTACCTCTTTCTTTATACTTTCCTCTTGTTTTTCAACTTCTTTTGTCACTTTCCTCATAACTTCTTCTCTTTTTACATCTCTATATTCTACTGGAACTTTTCTTAATATTTCATCCGTCTTGTCGCGAATCAATTCTTCCTTTTTCTCTTTACTTAATCCCATTGTCATTGCATTTTGTTTCTTATTTATATTCGACTCTAAACTTTGATTCTCTATTTTCTCTTTAGTCATTTGTAAAATTTCAGTTTGCTCAGTACTATTCACATGAATAGTACGCACCTTTTCTTCTGCATAACGATATACTTTTTCTTTATTTACAGTTAAATTGTGAGTTAAGTTAGAGACAAATATTGCGACTGCCAATACAATTCCAACTTGTCGTAACATTGATACAACACTTTGAGAAGCAGTTAACAATTCTCCTTCAAACGAAGACGCACTTAAAACTGTAATTGGCCCCACTACTAAACCATATCCAACACCTAATATCATACATGGAATAATAATTTCTATATTTGTTGAATGAACATCAATCATTTGTAACCAATAGTAGGAAAGCCCCATAACAAGAAATCCTGACAAAATAATAGTTACTTTTCCGAGTTTTTTAATTAAAGTTGCTGCAACTGGTGAGACAAAAAATATCATTGCTGAAATAGGTGTCACTAAAAAAGCCGCTTCAATTTCCGTTCGACCTTGTAGTTTCGTCAAGAACGTTGGAAGCAATACAGTAACTCCAATTAAAAATAAATTACTCAATATAACAACGATCGACGCTCCGACAAACATTCGATCTTGAAATAACTTTAAATTCACCATTGGGTTATGAATCTTTCGTTCTACTAAAATAAATAGAATAAGAGAAATAGTGCTAATTGCATAACAAGACAAAGCAATATTACTTTGCCATCCCCATGTATTACCTTTTACTAATATGAGAGTAAATAAAAAAATTGCTGTGCTACTTAATAGTAGTCCTATCCAATCTATTTTTGAGATAATACGTTCTTCATTTTTTATTTGTAGCATGATGCAACATAACACGATTCCTATTATACAAACCGGAACATTAACGAAGAACACCCATCTCCATCCTAAATTTTGCGTAATAATTCCACCTATTACTGGTCCCATAGCAGCTGACAATCCTTGTGTTACTCCTAAAATTGCAAGCGCAACATGCCTCTTAGCTAATGGCATAGCTGATACACCAATTACCATACTTGTTGGAAATAAAATCGCTGCCCCAATACTTTGTATAAAACGAGAAAAAATAAGAAAATCACCTGTATTAGCAAAAGCGCAAAGTACCGATCCACCACCAAAAATCACCAGACCCAGAATATACATCTTTGCTTTTCCAAAGATATCAGCTATCCGCCCTAACGGAATGGCAAGTACTGCAATCGTCATTGTATAAACATTTAATACCCAAGACATCTTTTCTAACGAAGTATTTACACTCGATTGTATTGCCGGTAAAGCTATATTCATAATTGTCGTATCAATCATACAAAGAAAGATACCTAGACACATTAAAAAGACAATCTTAATACCCTTTGATTGCTCCATCTTTATATACCCCTTTATTTATTGTGAACGCGTTTTTCATTCTTCTGTTTTATTGTTTTCTTTCGCCTCTAACTCTTTTAATTTTTTCTTCAAAGTCTCCACTTGTGCACTATACGATGCAATACCTACATCTAGTGAAATTTCTTCGACGAAAGTAATACCTACTCTCCACTTTTCATATTTCAATCGAAGATCTGCAATGTACGCTTCTTTTCTTTCAATTTCATCTTTAATCCATTTTTTTATTGTTACATCATCACTATAGTTACCAAAATACATTCTCATTAAAAAATCCGAACGTAAAACATCCTTCTCTACAGGCGTCTGCATGTATTGATAAAACTCTTCACGTCCTTCATCTGTAATAAAGTACATTTTCTTATTCGGTTTCCCCTCTTGCATGACAACCTCTTTTTTTATTTTCCCTTCATTCTCCAATTGTCGTAACGTTGGATAAATCATTCCAAAACTTCCATCAAAAAAATGAGTAAATACGTCTTCAAACACAATTTTAATATCGTACCCAGACAATTCCTTTTCCATTAATAAACCTAAAACAACATCTCTTCCCTTCAAAGTAAAACCCCCACACATTATATAATCAATAATCATATTAACAATATTAATATGATTATTGATTATATACCTTATTCTGTTAATTGTAAAATGTTTCTAAATAAAAAAGCCCCATAATTTGGTTTCACCAATTCACAGGGCCATTTTCTTTTTTACTCTTTCACACCTACATCTTGCAAACTTCAATATCCTCTTTCATTTCATAATAATAAGAAGGCAATTCTATACCATGTTCTAAGAAATAATCCTCAATGAATGAAATAATAATTTTTAACGTTTTCACACGAGCATACAATTTATCGTTACTTTCAATAATATGCCACTTCGCATTTGGCTTACTTGTTTTTTCAAACATGTCTTCCATCGCTTCAACATATTCATCCCATTTTTCACGATTACGCCAATCTTCATCTGTAATTTTCCATCTTTTCAAAGGATTTTTCTCTCTATCTTTAAATCTCTTTAACTGTTCCTCTTTACTTATATGGTAGAAGAACTTCCCCATTATGTAATGGTCATCTGTTAGTAGTTTTTCAAAATCATTAATCTCATCATATGCTCTCATCCACTCTTCCTTTGTAGCAAAACCTTCAACACGCTCAACTAACACACGACCGTACCATGAGCGATCAAAAATAGTAATTTGCCCGTACTGTGGAATTTTGCGCCAGAAACGTTGCAAATAATGGTAACGTTTTTCATGAGGTGCAGGCGCTCCAATTGGATCTACTTGGAACCCACGTGGGTCAAGATGTTCCGTCACCCGCTTAATTGCCCCACCTTTACCAGCCGCATCCCATCCTTCCATAACAAGCATAACCGCGATTTTTTCTTCTTTCAAAATTTGTTGTAATGCTAATAAGCGCCTTTGATATTTTTCGAGTTTCTTATTGTACTTAGATTTTGATTCAATTTTTTTCGTTAAGTCTACTTTAGCAAGATGTCCATTTTCCATAAAACAAATCCCCCTTGTTGTATGACAATGTTATTTTAACATATTTTTGGCAATTTTTTCATATCCTAAAAAGCTGTGTAGAAACATCTCTACACAGCTTCCCTCTCTAATTTCACATATACAAGCACATTTAACTACATTAAAATAAATAATTTATACGGAACTCTTAGTATATTCTTTTTATTAAAACATAAAAATAGCCCTTTTAAAAAGGGTAGCAATCTAAGTATAGAAAAAACAAATTTATTCTTTCTTACTACATACGTAATTATGCCAGCTATAAGAGTAGTGAATAATATATTAATTCACTACTCACAATACCCACTTTACATTATATGGTATATTTACTCGTAAAAAGAAGATAATAACAAGTAAATCCATTAAAGAATGGGAGCTCTTAAAAAATGAAACGAAAAATATTAACTCTCTTTACGCTTATATGTTTAGCACTACCAATGCAAGCTAGTGCTTACACATTTCAGTCACTACCGATTGCGTCAAAGTCTAAACAATGGTATGTCGAAATTGATAAATCTCATAACTCAAACAAGCAAGCAATCCAGCCGAAACAAGGTGTATTTGATACGTATAGTTTACTCGTAAAAAACATCGGTCATGATGTATCAAATGTATCTGTGGAAATACTTGATAACAATCCTACCTCTAAAGCTACCTTTAAACCTTCTACACCTAATGAAAACATTTCTAAAAGTCATACAAGCTTTGACTACATGGTATTCCCATTAGACTTTAATAGTCATAATTTTAAAGTTGTAATCACTTGGGAAGAAAAGAATTTCTCTTATAACGGCCATCCGGTAAATGAAGGTAAAAAAATGAAACAAACATTTGTATTTAATGAAGAATAAGTCCTAATTTCTTTAGGGCTTATTCTTCTTTTTTGAAACCTACTTGTATCGCTTCCGTCACTTCTTTTGTGATTTCTATTTTTGTTGCTTCCATACTAATTTTTTTGTGCCAAATGTGTATGGAAGGCTTTTCATTACAAAGATGTTTTATTAATACTAGTTGATTATATGCTAAGTTATTTTCTATATAGGTCTAGCCCTCTTTTCCCATATAATCAATTAAATCGACGAATACTCGGTACAGACAATGCTATTCCAATTGTTAAAATTACTAAACTAGCTAGTGTTATAATAGTTATCTCGCCACCTATGACAGTAGCTAACCAGCCTACAACTACGTATCCTAATGGCAATAAAGCAAAAGAACCCAACATATCAAGGCTTGCCACTCTTCCGAATGCTTCTTCTGGTACAAGCTCCTGTAAACTCGTTTCCCAAATGAGTCCAAATATCATCATGCCAAATCCTTCAATTGCCATTAAGAATATTAAAGCGGGTGCCCAAGAAATGAATGGCATAATTAATAAAGCAATGCCACTCATTAAAACACCTCCATAAGCCAGTAATCCTCTCTTATGCCACAGCTCTTTCCCACCAAATATTAATGCGGCAATTACAGCCCCACCACCAGAAAAGGCCATGCCAAGTCCATACACGTAAGCTTCAAAATGATGATGAACATTAAATAACCATGGAATTAATACGACGATAATACCGGCATAACAAATATTTATAAAAGAAAAAACTAAAATTGTAATCCACAGCCACGGATGACTTTTTAAAACTAAAACACCTTCCATAAACTCTTGTTTGTAATTAAGCTTACTCTTTTCAATGGGTTTTACTTTTTTAAACTTAATTTCTTTTAAAAATAATAAACATAAAAATGATAATAAGTACGTTGCTGCATCTAGTCCGAAACCTATCCCTGCAGATGCAACCGATACGATTAACCCACCAAGTGCTGGCCCAATTAATCGTATACCTTGATTACTCATTTGAGTGAGTGCGTTAGCTGCATTACGAATTTCAGGGACGAATACTTTCGCCCTTACAGCAGAATATGCTGGTTGGAATATCCCTTCCATAAGTCCGTATATGGCAACGAGAATATATAAAATCGTAATTGTTAATAAATCCATAAATATAAGCGATGCAAGTAATAGCATTAATATACAGCGGATTATATCCGTAAATAACATTAACCTAACCCGATCAATTCGGTCTACAATTAAACCCGCAAATGGTAAAGCAAGAATATTAGGTAGCATGTACATTGCCATCGTCATCCCCATTACAACTGTTGAACCAGTTAATGAATACACAGCAACTGGAAGTATGACCATAGTTATCGAACTACCTAAGGCCGAGAGTAATTGTCCAATCCATAAAAACTTAAAGTGCGTTGATACTTTAACTGGTAATAATAATTTTCCAATATAACCTAAACTTTTCTCCTTTTGTATTTCCCCTTGCATGTCTCTCCCCTCTTTTCAAATGACTATAGAATACATAATATATGACTGAAAATTTATAATATTATATTTCTAATTATATAAGAAACAATTATGTTATGGTAAAATTATCAAAAAAATATAAAGGAGAATACATCATTATGCCTCCAAATTCACATAACATCGAACATCAGATCTATACAATGTGTATGATCCAACGTAACAATGAAGTTTTACTCATAAAACGCCCCAACCATCGAGGTTTCCCTGGCTACATCGCTCCTGGCGGCAAAGTAGATTTCCCCGAAAGTATCGTTCAAGCCGCTATAAGAGAAGTAAAAGAAGAAACCGGATTACTTGTTTCGGATTTAAT
Source organism: Bacillus cereus group sp. MYBKT14-1 (assembly GCF_051915185.1). Lineage (NCBI taxonomy): Bacteria > Bacillati > Bacillota > Bacilli > Caryophanales > Bacillaceae > Bacillus > Bacillus cereus group sp. MYBKT14-1. The sequence goes on from NZ_JBQAEF010000002.1 coordinate 385,010, forward strand.
TTTTAAGGGATTAGATGAATATGTAAATCCGAAAGGGAATGTTCGATATATGGTATTTAACTATTGGACAGACTCATTTGAAGGTGAACTTCTTTTGAACCCTCCTGAGGGTGAATTATTATGGATACCAATCGATACAGCACTAAAGCTACCTATGCAAACTTGGTTTAAAGAAAGATTCCCATTATTTTTTGAAACAGGCACTTTTGAAATTCAACGTGTTTGGGATAATGAGCTAGATAAACAAGTTGCTATAAAAATTACACATACGTAAAAAAGCTTGGAATCTCTCCAAGCTTTTCTTACTTCTCCTCTACTTTCTGAATCTTATAATCAATTTCTAAAAACTTAACTCCAAATATCCACATTCTATGATTAGCTTCTAGTATGTGATCCGTGCGCTCTTTTATAATAAAAGTCTCTGCTAATGGTAAACGGATTGTTAAGAACCGAGTATGTAAATAAATCCCCTCATCTCCCTGACCATTTTCTCTTAACTTACTAGTAATGATTAAATCATGACTATCATTATATAGTTTCAAAATACCAGTCATATTCGAATAAGGTAAAGGTAAGGCGATATTCATATATGTCTCATTCTTATTTGTATGCTTTGAATAAAGAGCTACAAAAATAGATTCACCTGCTTCATTTTTCCTTATCCAAGCCCTTACATTCTCTCTTCCATCTTTCTCATCTATTACACTAATGATAGAGCCATGCATCGTTTCCCAATTGCCGCCCATCCCTAAATGTATTTGTTCCACACGCTTACTCATTTTCTCATAGCAAAGTGCGAACGGACGGAACCAACGAGCCCATTTAATATTCGATTGCAATTCATACTCTGCTGTATTTTCATAAAAATGAATCATACTTAAAGGAACCTTCGTCACATCAAATGCCTCACTATGAAAGTCATTTACTTTATCAACTAAACCGTTGTATTCCTTACTGTCTACTAAATTGCTGCTATATAAATAAGCCTCACCAATTACCACATTTCCTCTTAACTTACTCATTGGTTTCCCATAGTATTTATAATTCGGAACACTCTTTTCAATCACCCAGCCGATAAATGCCGGTAAAGCTACTCCAATTCCATTGACAACACCATGAATCCAAACCATTTGAGCAATTGTAATCGTCATTACATGCTTCAAATTTCCGTATGAATATATAAGTGAGAACATAATTGTAACCATGAGTGTACTAGACGAAACGATTAGAAGAATCTTTGCACTGATAGCATTAAATTTTGCTCTCCAAACGTAAAATCCATACCCATAAATTGCACATAAATATAGGAACACTGCAAAAAATTCAAATATTCTTGAGTATGTAATTCCTATTGCAACTGTCATAGGTGAAATCATGATGATAAACATAATAGCATCATACACTTTACTTCTCTTTTCTCTTTTTCTCCCTATTAAACCAGCTGATAATGGCAATAGAAACGCCGAATAATGAAAATGTGCAGCTGTGAGTAAAACAATGTCAGAGCTAAAATGCATAATTGAAAGTTTTGCTACTGAAGCAAAAAACCAAAAACCACCTAAAAACAAATAAATAAACGCACTATCTATGGCGATTTCTTCTAACGGCTTCCATCCTCTTTCTAGCAATCTACGTACACCAAATAACGCAACAATTCCTGTATATACAAACCAAACTAGCGCAAATACATTGTAATTTGTGACGAAAGCTAGCATTGCACAAATTGCTGCGATTGGATATAAAAACGATACGAATTTATAAAATAATAAATACGATCCATCTCTTTTTCTTTTATCAATAATACAAAGTGACATTGGTATAAATAATAAAACAGATAATAATATAATTGCTTCAACAGGATTTATATTCGACCACTCATATATTAGAAAAACAACATAACAAGCAAGCCCAAATATTATATTTTTCATATCGTTTATTTCCTTTCCACAAATGTTCCCTTATATGAAAAAAGCGAGCCAATTAACGGGTTTCGTACTTGTACATGAATTCTAAAACACTGTAGTGTTGCATCATAACTTTCAACAATTTTTGCTTCACCATACAAAAATTTTGGTAACGGCATTTTTCTTCCAAACATATAAAACCATTGTTTCTTTGAAGAAATATGCATTGCCCCTAACTCATCGATATGAAAATGCAGTGTAGAAACGAGTAAATGTGGTTCGCCAAAATAATCTACAATTTCATTTTTGTTTTCATCAAACTGCATAACTGCATTAAAATATCTTTTCTTATTATGGAAATAAAAAGTACGGTTCCACCTTACTAATTCTTGTCCATATTCATCTCGCTCAGCTATGTTTTGTATCGTAAATGGAATTCCCTCTCCTCGTTCCGAGAAAAACATTCGAAACTTCGATGCAATTTTCAATATAAATTTCACGAAAAAAGAGCCACCGTAAATTTCATCCATCTTTCCTTCCCCTGTAAAACTATTCTCTTCTGTAATCGCATAACGCTTCTGCAATTCAGGATGAAGATTTTTATAGGTATCCCCTAATAATCGTTCATACATATTAGCCATACACTTATCCCTTTCTCGCCCTCTTACAATTTTTCGCGCTTGGTAAATCGAAACTATTTATATAACCGACAATTGATAACCCCATTAGAAGAACATTTAATGTAATCGGATTAAACGGTCCTGTAAAGCTTGCGATATTCGTAAATCCTGCCGCTAACGTTAAAACTAGTAATACAATAATATGCAGTATAAATAATTTTCTTTTTGTTAGTGGCAACAGCCATACGACACCGAAAATTATTTCTAACACCCCAATTATTTTAAGTATACATACACTACTTTCATTTGAACCAATTAATACAGAAAGCATCTTTACTTCTTCTAAATGAGTAAACAGTAGTTTTGGCACTATCCCTTGATATATCCATACAAAAGCAAATAAAAAACATACGAGCCAATACGTCATTGTTCTTCTAATTAGTAATCTAGGATGAAGCCCCTTTTCTAACCATAATTTTAAGGCATCAAAACTCCAAGCGGTCGCCCAACCTAATAACGGACGAAAAATATAGGAATCTATTACATTTCCTATACGACCAAATCTTGTCTCATAATCATATTGTGTCTCAAAATGAATATATTCTTTATTGGGCGTATACTTCCAATAACCACGTCCTATTTGAATAAGAGATAATGTATTATCCGTCCAAAATTTTAAAGAGGAAATTCTTTCACCAGTCTCTTTTCTTATTTCACCTATTGATTCCCCTTCTCCAGCTATTTCAAGCCCAAATCCAATCTTTGTTTTATACAAAAACTTCTGTGGTTCTCCTTCTTTTTTCTCTAAATACGAAATTTCAGTAAAGCGAGCATCCCACTCTGTATGTATATCTGGTTCTTGCGTATATTCCCATAATTTTTCCATCGTCGTGTTCATTTTTGTCGCAACATAAATAGGCTGTTTCCTTTTCATTCTCCCCACCTCCTATGCACTATAAGTTTAATGTACATGCAATGAATTTATTTTGCTACATTTTTCACAAACTCCCTCAGAAAAAAGAAAGAATTTTTAAAATATGTATAAAACACTTGATTCCCCGAAAAATTTAAATTATTATAAAACAAATGTTACCAACAACTTCATAAATCAAACACTCTCGCCTAAAACGTGAGATAGAGGTTGCGATACTTATGAGTATTCTAATGGAGACACAGAGATGTCTATGAACTTAGATGAAAGGAAGTATTGCCGAAATTGATAAATTTCTCTGCATTTATCAATTGGGGCTGTTTTCGAATAGAAACAGAACTGTCATATGTACAGACGTGTACGTATGAAGAGCTATCTACAAAAAAGAGATATCATTTTTTATGATATTCCTTTTTTGGCGGTTTTTTTATTAGCTCCGTTTTCTGTTTCCCTTTTCCTGTAACAGCACCATCCTCACTTATTTGAGATGGTGTTTTTTGTTTGTCTTTCTGGTAACTACAGGAGTATTGGGATTTATATATTTCCTAATCTATTCTTAAAAATAGACGAAAGAAGGAATTTGTAATGGAAACAATTGTTCAAAAATTCGGTGGCACTTCTGTCGGAAGCGTCGAACGCATTCAACATGTAGCAAATTTAATTATTGAAGAATATGAACGAGGTCATAGCGTTGTCTCTGTCGTTTCAGCAATGGGAAAAAGCACGGATGAACTTGTCGCACTCGCTAACGCAATTACAGAAAATCCAAGTAAACGCGAAATGGATATGCTTCTATCGACAGGAGAGCAAGTAACTATTTCATTATTAACGATGGCACTACAAGCAAAAGGGTATAACGCGATTTCATTAACAGGATGGCAAGCTGGTATTACGACAGAATCTGTACATAGTAGTGCACGGATTACTGAAATTAATACAGATCGAATTCAGTCTTATCTTACTAAAGGCACGATTGTTATTGTAGCTGGTTTCCAAGGAGTCAGTGAAGATTTTGAAATTACAACGCTTGGACGAGGCGGTTCTGATACAACTGCTGTCGCATTAGCTGCTGCACTAAACGCAAAAAAATGTGATATTTACACAGATGTGACCGGCGTATATACGACGGATCCACGAGTTGTAAAAGATGCTTATAAATTAGATGAAATTTCTTATGACGAAATGTTAGAACTTGCAAACCTCGGTGCTGGTGTATTACACCCGCGCGCCGTTGAGTTTGCTAAAAATCATAACGTAGTTTTAGAAGTTCGCTCAAGTATGGAACAAGAAAACGGAACAATTGTAAAAGGAGAATGTAACATGGAACAACAATCAATCGTTAAAGGTATTGCATTTGAGGATAATATTACACGTGTCACAATTAAAGGACTAGAACAAGGCTCGCTTTCAACAGTTTTCTCTACATTAGCAGCAGCACACATTAATGTAGATATCATCATTCAAAGTATTACAAATGAAGGAACTGTACATCTCTCCTTCTCCATTCATTCGAATGATTTAAGAGAAACTTTAGAAGTTTTGGAACAAAATCAAGAAACTCTTCACTATGAATCTGTAGAACATGAAAATCACTTAGCAAAAGTATCAATCGTAGGATCTGGCATGGTATCTAACCCAGGTGTCGCTGCAAATATGTTCACTACTTTAAAAGAAGAAGATATTCATATTAAAATGGTAAGTACATCAGAAATTAAAGTGTCTGTCGTTATTGACCGCCTTCATTTAGTAACAGGCGTTGAGGCGCTGCATCAATCATTTATGGCGAAAATTGAGCCTTTCGTGCAAATGAGCTAATTTGATATGTTTAGTAACGCTTATAAAAAAAACATATTAATCTACTTCCTTCCTATTAAATAAAAAGCTATTCGTTAACAAGATGCTATATGATATATTAAAAAACACCTTGTCACATTTTCCTATACTGTGACAAGGTGTTTTTGACTGAAAGGAATTTGTAACTACTTAGTAGTATAATTATGAGGATAATTAAATAATAAACTTTTATACATAAGGAGATAAGACTATGGCAAAAAACAAATTACTACGAATGGACAATGTCAGCATCGTTGTAGAATCCCTTGATAACGCAATCTCTTTCTTTGAGGAGATTGGCTTGAATCTCGAAGATCGAGCAAATGTCGAAGGTGAATGGGCTGGTCGCGTAACTGGACTCGGTTCTCAGTGCGTAGAGATTGCTATGATGGTCACTCCAGATGGCCACAGCCGAATTGAACTTTCGCGATTTCTCACCCCTCCTACTATAGCAGATCACCGAACAGCTCCTGTAAACGCCCTCGGTTATCTACGCGTCATGTTCACTGTCGAGGATATTGACGAAATGGTATCGAGACTCACTAAGCATGGTGCAGAGCTCGTTGGCGAAGTAGTTCAGTACGAGAACTCGTATCGTCTCTGCTACATTCGTGGAGTCGAAGGAATTTTAATCGGTTTAGCAGAAGAACTCGGTAATAAATAAGTAATGTTTTATAAAAAAGAGGGAATAGCTCTATATTTAAGCTATTCCCTTACTTCTATTAAAACAGATGAATGTTTTCTTTCTTGCAAGCTTCACGTAAATCGTCAGGCCATACAGAAGATTGAACTTCACCGATATGTGCTTTACGTAAGAAGTACATGCACATTCTTGATTGTCCAATGCCACCGCCGATTGTTAATGGTAGTACGTCTTCTAGTATACCTTTATGGAAATCATACTCACGTTTGAAGTCTTCACCAGTTTTCGTTAACTGCTCATCAAGTGATTTACTATCAACACGAATTCCCATTGATGATAACTCAAATGAAGATTGTAGTACTGGGTGCCAGAATAAAATGTCACCGTTTAATTTCCAATCGTCATAATCAGCTGCGCGTCCGTCATGCTTTTCACCTGAACGAAGTGCATCACCAATTCCGATAATGAAGACTGCACCGTGTTCTTTTGCAATTGCATGTTCACGATCTTTCGGTGTTAATTCTGGATATTTATCTTCTAATTCTTGAGAAGTAACGAAAACAATTTCTTCCGGTAAATACTTTCCAAGGAACGGATATTTTTCAAATAAGTGATCTTCTAAATCTTTGAATATTCCATAAATTGTTTGTACTGTTTTTTGTAAGTATTCAACAGTACGCCATTCTTTTTGAACGATTTTTTCCCAATCCCATTGGTCAACATAAATGGAATGCGTTGCATCAAGTTCTTCATCACGACGAATCGCGTTCATGTTTGTATATAAACCTTCACCAGCTTCATATCCGTATTCATGTAATGCAAATCGTTTCCATTTCGCTAGTGAATGAACAATTTCTAATTCTTCTCCTGAATGTAACATATCAAATTCAATTGGACGTTCTACACCGTTTAGGTGATCGTTTAATCCTGATTTTTTCGTTACGAATAATGGTGCAGATACGCGGAATAGTTCAAGGCGTTTTGCTAATTGGTCCTCGAAAAATGTTTTAACTTCCTTAATTGCAATTTGAGTCTCTCTTACTGTCATTAATGATTGATACATGGTGGTTTCCTCCTAAAATGTTTGGATGTTGTGAAAAGAAGCCAACAAAAAAAGCCCTTCTTTCCCAAAAAACTGGGACGAAAGGCTTTGGTTCCGCGGTACCACCCAAATTAGCAACAGAGGTTGCTCACTTATACAATACGGAGATGAAATATCTCGATACTGTTCTTCTTGTAACGGCGAAGTTCCCGGCTAAGTCTACTTTCCTATAAAGGATTTCGGTTAGCAACTCCAGGAGGTTCTTCATAATAGGCTTCGTATCAGGCTCACACCACCCCTGACTCGCTTAAACTACGTCCTACTACTACTCGTCCTTTCATAGTCGTTTTGTTGTCACATCTCTGAAACATTTTATTAATGATTATTCTATACAAAAAATAAAGAAAGTCAACAAAAAGTTTTAAAATGTTTTTCAATTCTTTATTTTACGGCTTTATTGATTGTTGTTAATTTAACATCTTTACTTTTTCTGCCTCGTCAATCCCAAAAATGTTTCACTGACCGAAACTAACGTATACACAACAATTAATGTGATCGTTCGGAATATAGAATCTGCAGTATTTCTTATTATTTTCATTTTCTTTATAATTCCTTTCAGTTTACTTGCAAATTCATGTTATACTATAGCATTCAAGCAGTTTATTTTTACTTACAGCAATCATAGTCATTTATAAAGAGTATTTTCTAAATCATTGACTATTATCAAATAAGATTTTTATATAACGGAGTGATCATATGAGTAAAACGAAAGCAAAACCGAAAAAAGGTGTAGGACAAGGTACAGGAAGTAAAGGATGGAACCGTTGGCAATCAAGTGCAAAGAAAAAGGCAGCTGCCAAACCCTACAAAAGTAAAGGTACAAAGAAGTAATTTAAATAACATTTGATTTCTTTACTTTGCACAAAACAAAATATAATTATTACAACAAAAAGCTATGCTTTCACATGTGAAAGCATAGCTTTTTCATATTAAATCATTAAAATATCTCTTATTTCTTCCTCCGTAATGGATGCTAATTTTTCTTCTCCTGGCTCAATCACTTCAGCAATTAAATTTTTCTTACTTTCTTGCAGTTCATGCATTTTCTCCTCAATTGTTCCGTGGGCTACTAGCTTTATAACTTGTACTGTATTTTTTTGCCCCATTCGATACGCTCTATCAGCCGCTTGTTGTTCAACAGCTGGATTCCACCATAAATCATATAATATTACTGTATCTGCACCAGTTAAATTAAGTCCGGTACCACCAGCTTTTAAAGAAATGAGAAATAGATCTCCTTCTCCTTCGTTAAACCGATCGCACAGCTCTACACGTTCCTGCGCTGGTGTACTCCCGTCTAAATAAAAGTATGGAATTGCTTGTCGATTTAACTCACGACCAATAATGGAAAGCATCTTCGTAAATTGAGAAAAAATTAATATTCTCTTCCCTGTACTTCTACATTCCTCTAAAATCTCTAACAGTTGTTCAAATTTAGCTGAACTTCCTTTGTAATCATCAACAAATAAAGCAGGATGGCAACAAATTTGTCGCAATCTCGTTAAACCAGCTAAAATTCTAATTTTATTTTTACGTAACGTATCTTTGTCTAAATGCTTTAACGTTTCTTCCCTTAACTTCGCTAAATAAGCAGCATAAAGTCTCTTTTGATCCGGTAATAACTGCGATGATTGTAAGTGCTCTATTTTCTCTGGCAACTCATTTAATACGTCCCCTTTTAATCGTCTTAATACGAATGGTTTCACTCGCTTCGCTATATCTTCACGCCTTAAATCACCGAACTCTTTTCTTCCTGGTAATAATTCTGGGAAGACGACATGGAAGATAGACCATAGCTCTTCTAATGAATTTTCTACAGGTGTACCCGTTAGCCCAAAACGGTATTCAGCTTGAATTGTTTTCACAGCTCTTGCCGTTTGCGTTGTAGGGTTTTTAAACGCCTGCGCTTCATCAAGGAATAGTGTATGAAATGGTCTTGCATACAATCTTATATCTCTTCTCAGTAATGGATATGACGTAATTACAACATCAAATTCCGTTATATCTTTCAAAATTTTCCGGCGCTCTGCTTGAATTCCATCTGCAATAACTGCTCTAATATGCGGGGCGAATTTTTTCAATTCACTAAACCAATTATAAACAAGAGATGATGGTGAAACGACTAATATTGGCAGTTTCTTTTCTCGAATCTCAGTCAAAACAGAATCTATAAAAGCAATGCTTTGCAACGTTTTTCCAAGTCCCATATCATCTGCTAAAATACCGCCAAAACGGTAATGAGCAAGTGTTTTCATCCATTCGAACCCATATACTTGATACTTTCTCATTTCTGCATTTAAAGTATTTGGCACAGCAAACTTTAATTTTTTCGGGTTTTGAATGTTTTCTACTAACTCTTGAACAGAATCATCCAAACTTAAAACATTGCCTTCATGAAGTCCGTTCATCCATTTTACACTCCGAATAAGCGGAACATTTACCTCTTCTCCATGTAAAAATTCTTTCCGAATACCTGATTCTTTTATAAACTGATTAATTTCATTAAACTCTTTACTCTCTAGCGATAAAAACGAACCATTCGCCAATCGATAATATTTACGTTTCTCTTCAAGGGCCGCTAATACACCTTTAATTTCTGCTTCTGGTATTCCTTTTATATCAAAACGAAATGACAACCAATCAATTCTTTCTTTTCTTCTCACTCTAATAAGAGGAACTGCATCCCCTTTACTAATTCGCAATTTGATTGCTGTTGTCGCATAAATATCAACTAAACCTTTTAATGTTGGCACAACGTGATATAAAAAGTTATACTCAGCTTCTTCATTATGCATAAAGTAACCGCCTTCTGTTTTTGCAAAAGCACTTTCACTCATAATGTCTAAAATCTCTTTTTCCTTTTTCTCATCACGATTAAAAACAGACGGCTGTCCATCCTCTTCTAGCGGATTAATCATGACGTTCCCATAGTGAAATTCAAGACCTGCTAATAAGCGATTTTTCACGCGGTCTAAATACAATTTCGCTTTTAGCGAAGGTGTTTCAACACGATCCGATATTACTTCATCAATGTGTACAGTTCCGAGCTTCATTAATCCTGGTACAACTTTCGCGACGAAATGTTCCATCTTACTTTCTGGAATATAAAACTGATTACTATTTGAGCGACTCATCATCTTTTGTAATTCAATAAGTCGCATACAATCTTCAATGTGTAAGTGATATAATTTCCCATCGTAAAGTGCATTGTTATACATATCCATAACTTGTACACGATTTAAACCCTCTATATGAAGTGTAAATCCGCCATTATTTCCCTTCGTAAATTCAAAGTGTAACGGCAACAACCCTTTTGAAACTTGTAATCCCTGAAACAGTTGTTCATTTTGTTTCAGCTGTACATATTCAGCTTTAGAAAGTGAAAAGAGCATATCTTTCCATGAAGCTGGTGGTATAAATATCATACTTTCATCTTGTTTCGCATGTACTTCTAGCGTATCTTCATACATTTTTTCGTTATGATACATTTTAATGAGCTGCTGAATAATCGCATCCGTTTCTTGTTTAAAACTATGTACATCTGGTGTATATGTAAATTCATTTGAACAATGAAAAGACTCTCTTTTCTCCACCTTAGAAAGAAATTCTCTAATATGATTTATGAAATACACTTTGGCAAGTTTCAATTGGATTCCAAGAAGAGCCCCACCACTTCTCGTAGCAACTGGTGTACATATAAACTCAATATCTAATATTTCACGTGTATCAAAACGGTGTTGTTTACTTTTTGGCCTCAGTGGTTTGTCTGCAAACAGCTGAAACATACCACTTGTCAATTGATCATTTCTGCTACTAGTGGAGCTCATTCCACCTGTTTGTTGATTATAGTTTATTTGTATTAATACTGCTGCAACATGTTGACAGTACGTTTGAAAAGACGCTAATGAAGGACAACTACATTTTGCAACAACATCACCCTTTTTGGCTTTTGCTACTGTAACATGGAAATCCTCGTTCCCTTTTACTGTCGCCTCACAAATTTCTTTATTTTCATCGTAATGATCTATTATCACTTTATTTGATTTATAATAGGCTTCACCTCTTTTATATGAGGTCTCTCCGCACACTTCTTTAATAATCGATTTATTCAATGTGAAACTCATCGCTTTGACACTTCCTTAATATAAAACCATTTTCTCTTACTTAACATTTTACATGCTCCATGAGAAAATATAAAATGTTGATTTAACAAAAGAAGATGCTTATTTATAAGCATCTTCTTCACTCTATCTCCATCAACCTCTTCGCCTCAAAATACAACACTTGAATAAACTTCTTCGTATTAATTCGCGTATGACCAGAAGATGCGAGTTCATCTTTCGTCATTTCTGTCATCCGTTTTCTAACTACGGTAAAATCGAAAAATTTTGGAGCATAGCTTTCAAATTTTGGATTTGAAAAGTCTGTTAATCCTAAAGAAGCCAAATGATTTAACGACTGATAAATAGCTCGACGTACTCTTTGTTCAGACGCTTTTTTCTCTTTATCAATATCCGCCTCTAAAGCTAGATCCCCTAATTTCCTTATCGTAATATGATGAAAAATTTCTTTTAACGCAGGAAAGCCAAACTCAAATGTCTGTTCCTTTTCTTGACCATATAAATATTCCAGCATACTAAGTAAATCTTTACTTCCATTCTCTCCCGCAATACCGAGTTCTGATAGTAAAAAGCGTCCTAAATCCCCTATCTTTTTTCCTTCTTGCACTGGTTCAGTACGCAATTGCGGCTTTTCCCACTGAAACACGTTATTCAATGATTTTTGAATATCATGTATAGAACGCTCCAATCTAATACGCTCCATCACTTTGCGTACAACAGATACAACTTCGATTTTGTTTAATGGTTTTGTAATATAATATTCTACACCAAGTGTATATGCCTCACCTATAAGCTGCTTCGATTCCACTTGAGAAATCATAATGATTTTCCCCGTGAAAGTTGACGCAATGTGACGAACTGTTTCAATTCCGTCCCTCATCGGCATCAACAAATCAATAAATAAAATATCTACTTTTTTAAAATTTAGTTGATCCGCTTCAATAAAAGCTCCGTCATCCGCCTCACCAATTACTTCTCCAAGATCTCCATCTTCAATAATTTGCGAAAGCATCGAACGGAAAACTTCATCATCGTCTACGATATAATAAAACAAATCTATTCCCCTTCCTGCTTTAAACTATCCTCTGGTAAACAAACGATAAACTTACATCCTCTTTTATTTTCTCGGTCTTCTAATTTCACTTCTCCGCCTAGCTCTGTTACCATTTCATTTATGTAAGAAAGCCCAATACCAGTTGACGGTGTTCCCGTTTGATCATACTTGGAAGTAAATCCTGGCTTAAATACTAATTTCTTATACTTTTGTGTAATACCAGGCCCATCGTCAATTACTTCAAAAAATATATGCTGATTTCTTTTATATAGCTTAATAATAACGAAACCTTTATCTTCAATTGCTTCAACTGCATTTGCAACTAAGTTATTAAAAATTGATAGCACTGTATACACGTGGTATGCAGCATGCTCACCTTCTATATGTTTAGAAAAACGTATATCCTTTTCTAGCATTTCAGCATACTTCTCGTTTATTCTAACAATCATCTCTGCTAACTCATGTCCTTCTACATATTCAGCCACATTTTTATCTAATAACAGTTTAGATAATCCTGCAAATATCCTTTGATTATCCTTTTTTATTTCATGCACTTCCCCCGCTATTTTCAATGCTGTTTTACTACTTGAATCAGCGCTTACTTGTAAATTTCGATATAGTTGATATGCTTCTTGTGTAATTAACTCCGCATTTTGTAACGTCTTTTTCAAATGAACAGATTCCACATATAAATTAGAAAGATGCATTAACATATTTTCATTTTCTTTTCGAACTTGCGATTCTTTTAATTTCGTTTCATATAAATTCATCATATTTAAAAAACCAAGTGCAAAGAAACTACGAAAAATAGCAATAATAATAAGTTTATTCACTTCAGAAATCGTTATTGTTGTACCTAGTACTAACATGTGATAAAACGCAAGTTCTGACATACTTGCAACAATTTCAATTGAAATTCCAAGGCATCCAATAATGATTGGTTTCTGATGGAACTTATTTACCCTACAAAGCGAAAAAAAACTGCCATAAATAAAATAATAGAAGAACACAGGATAACGCAAATAAAATGATTCTGTCATATGAAATGAACCTTGCATGATCCAGTCAAGACATACTCGGAATAAGACTACAGATATACCAACTAGAATACCTGCAACTCCTGCTGGTACTCTTCTTAAAAATAATAATAAAAAGAAGAATAGCGGTGTACCGAAGCTAACTCGAAACGTATCATTAAAGGGATGAAAGTTCAGCTCCCCAGCAATCGGAACAACGACCATTAATATAATTAAAAGGGACATATCTTTCTTCCATAATTGATTCCAATTCAAAGGTGACACTTCCTATACTTTTTTTCAGTAGTAAAAGTGAAAGCCCGCTTATTGTTATAAACGGGCTTTTTTTCTATATTCTAACCTTTTCTACCGCTTTTATTTGGCGATACTCTGGCTTCCACATTGCTTCTCGCACTGCCATCTTGATATCGTTATCACTTAAGTTCACTCTTGCAACACCTTCTGCAACTGCAACTTTCGCTACTTCAATTGCAACCATTTCTGAGATATTACGTAATTCTTCGACCTCTGGTAAAATAGGTGCTCCTGGCTGACTTGTATCTACCATACTTGCAACTGCTTCAGCAGCCGCTGCGAACATTCCATCCGTCATGACGCTTGCTCGTACTACAATTGTTCCAAGACCAAGCCCTGGGAAAATAAGTGCATTATTTGATTGTCCAATCACATACGTTACACCGTTATATGTAACTGGTTCAAATGGACTTCCTGTTGCAACTAACGCTCTTCCTTCTGTCCACTCGATTAAATCTGCTGGTTTTGCTTCAGCAAGTGGCGTTGGATTCGACATTGGTAAAATGATTGGTCTTTCTACGTGAGAAGCCATTTCTTTAATAATCTCTTCTTTAAATGCACCTGCAACAGTAGATGTACCAATTAAAATTGTCGGTTTTACATGTTTCACAACTTCAGCAAGTCCGATCACATCATTTTCTTTCCACTCACTTACTTCTGCTTCTTTTCTTGCGTACGGAATTTGGAAATCAAGAAGATCTTCCATATTATCTGTAACTAACCCGTTACGATCAATACACCAGAAACGCTTATATGATTCTTCTTCAGATACGCCTACGCGGACCATCGCATCTCTAACTTGATCTGCGATACCGATTCCAGCCGTACCAGCACCAAATACAACAACGCGGTGTTCACTTAGCGGTACACCAGAAGCTTTCACTGCCGATAATACTGCCGCAAGTGAAACTGCACCTGTACCTTGAATATCATCATTAAATGTACAAACATCATGACGATATTTATCTAAAATTTTTCGTGCGTTACGAGAGCTAAAGTCTTCCCAATGTAAAAGTGCTTTCGGGAATTGTTTGTTTACCGCTTGTACAAACGTATCAATAAATTCATCGTAAGCTTCACCTGTTATACGAGGGTGACGATTTCCAATATAAAATGGATTGTTTAATAGCTCCTCACGGTTTGTACCTACATCTAAAATTACTGGTAATACACGACTAGGATCGATTCCAACTGCAGCAGTGTAAACAGCTAATTTTCCGATTGCGATGTTAATACCACCAACGCCCCAGTCACCAATTCCTAATATGCCTTCTCCATCTGTTACAACGACTAAATCAATGTTCTCAGCTGTTGCACCGATATTGGTAAATGCTTCTTCGATACCTGATGAATCGTTAATTGATAAATAAACGCCACGTGGTTTACGATATTCATGACTATATCTTTGAATTGCTACACCGACAGTTGGTGTATATACAATCGGTAACATTTCACGTAAATGATCTGTTAATATACGATAAAATAATACTTCATTTCGATCATGTAACGCAGTTAAGTATACATTCTTTAATAAATCATCCGGCTGAGAACTAAATTGTTCGTATGCTCGGCGTGCCTGTTCTTCTAACGTTAAAACCGCTGGCGGTAATAACCCTTTTAAACCTAACTCTTCTCTTTCATTTTGTGTGAAAGCTACCCCTTTATTTAAAAGTGGTGTTGATAATACTTCTGCTCCTCTTAATGTTGTTTCTAATGCACCATTAGAAGCTACTGTAAACTTGCTCATAACATCCCTACCTCTATTCATATATAGCATTTCTATATTGTAAACAAAAAAGAGGGGCTTGTCCCCCCTCTTCTTTTAATTTTTCTTTAAAAGAGTTGCTCCTGCAATCCCTGGGTGTGTCATTTCGAATGGATCTAGAATTAATTCTAAGTCTTCTTGTGACAGTACACCATTTTTCACACAAAGTTCTCGAACGGATTGCCCTGTCGCGATTGCTTCTTTCGCAACGCGAGCTGCTGCTTCATAACCGATATGAGGGTTCACGGCTGTAATAATTCCTACACTCTTCTCAACATACTCTTTTAAGCGATCTTCATTCGCTTCAATTCCTTTTAAGCAATTATCTGTAAAGGCACGGAAACCGTTATTCATAATGCTAATTGATTGAAGTAAGTTGAAAACAAGTACTGGTTCCATCACGTTTAATTCTAATTGTCCTGCTTCTGAAGCAAGGCAAATTGTATGGTCGTTACCAATGACTTGGAACGCAATTTGATTAATTACTTCTGGCATAACAGGATTTACTTTCCCTGGCATAATAGATGAACCTGGTTGACGAGCTGGTAGCATAATTTCCGCTAAACCAACGCGTGGACCTGATGCCATTAAGCGAAGGTCATTCGCAATTTTAGACATATTCATCATACATACTTTAAGTGC
Organism: Bacillus cereus group sp. MYBKT14-1; assembly: GCF_051915185.1. Taxonomy (NCBI): domain Bacteria; kingdom Bacillati; phylum Bacillota; class Bacilli; order Caryophanales; family Bacillaceae; genus Bacillus; species Bacillus cereus group sp. MYBKT14-1. Next base: position 400,956 of record NZ_JBQAEF010000002.1, read on the forward strand.
TGCTGATACTTCTGTGTATGCATCCGTATTTTGCGTTGCATCTACTAAGTCTTCTGCACCAACAAGTGGCAGTTCACTAATTGCAGCTAAATGTTTTACAACCGCTTCAATATATTCTGGATCTGCATTTAAGCCTGTACCAACTGCAGTTGCTCCCATGTTCACTTCATATAAGTGTTGACGTGATTGCTGAATTCGTTTCATATCACGTTCAAGTACACGAGAGTACGCTTTAAATTCTTGTCCAAGACGAATTGGCACAGCGTCTTGTAAATGCGTACGACCCATTTTAATCACATGATCGAACTGTTCTGCTTTTAATTCAAATACATCGTGCATATAACCCATCGTTTGTAATAAACCTTCTAATGCGTTTAATGTTGCGATATGAATCGCCGTTGGGAATGCATCGTTTGTTGATTGCGCCATGTTTACATGACTATTTGGACTAATATAATGATAGTCTCCCTTTTCCATTCCTAATAATTCAAGCGCACGATTGGCAATGACTTCATTTGCATTCATGTTCATTGAAGTACCTGCTCCGCCTTGGATTGGATCTACGATAAAATGATCATGCCATTTTCCATCGAGAATTTCTTGAGCAGCTTCTGCGATCGCGCCGCCCTTGTTCAATTCCAATCTTCCTACATCTGTATTCGCAAGCGCTGCAGCTTTTTTTACAATTGCGAACGCTCTAATTAAGCCTTCATGGATTTTGTATCCTGTAATCGGGAAGTTTTCAACTGCACGCATTGTTTGTACGCCGTAGTATGCATAGTTTGGTACTTCTTTTTCACCTAAAAAGTCTTTTTCAATTCGAACACCATTTTTAACTTCAGTTAATGTTGCCATGATTATTCACTCCTTAACGATTTCTTATGCTGCTTTTGTTTCTTTGACTGTTTCTACATATTGTTTTGCTTTCTCATTATCGAATTCGCCTTCCCACTTCGACATAACAATGGCCGCTAATGCATTTCCTAATACATTGACAGATGAGCGAATCATATCTAAAATGCGGTCAATTCCCGCAATTAACGCGATACCTTCTAGTGGTAACCCCATTGAACCTAACGTTGCTAATACAACAACGAACGATGCACCTGGAACTCCCGCCATACCTTTGGATGTTAACATGAGAACGAATAATAACGTTATTTGCTCTGTCAGTGACATGTGCACACCGTACATTTGTGCAACAAATAATGCCGCTAACGCTTGATAAATAGCCGATCCAGTCAAGTTAAATGTATAACCTGTCGGAATTACGAAAGAGGCAACTGCCTTTGGACAACCGAACTCTTCCATTTTTCTCATTATATTAGGTAAAACAGCTTCTGAACTTGCTGTCGTAAATGAAAGAATAAGTTCTTCTTTTAAAATTTTCATTAATGTAAAAATGTTTACGCCAACCATTCTTGCATTAATACCTAATACAATCACAACGAATAGTATAACAGTTACGTATACAGCTAGCACTAGTTTTCCTAAAGGAAGTAGTGTTGCTACACCAAATTTTGCAACCGTAACCGCAATTAATGCGAATACACCAAATGGTGCAAATTTCATCACTTGATTTGTAACCCAAAACATCGCTTCGAGTACACCTTCAAAGAAGTTAAAAACAGGCTTTCCTTTTTCTCCAATTGCTGCGACTCCTAAACCGAATAATACTGAGAAGAAAATAATCGGTAATAAGTCACCTTGTGCAATCGATTCAAATACGTTTTTCGGTACGATATGAACAATCGTCTCAGCGAATCCTTGCTTCTCTGTAGCATCTGCAGTTTGTTTATAAGAAGAAATATCACTTTGCTGTAAATTACTCATATCAACGCCAGTACCTGGTTGGAATATATTCGCTGCAAGTAATCCCATTAAAATAGCAATCGTCGTAATAATTTCGAAATAAAGAATTGTCTTACCGCCTAGTTTCCCAAGCTTTTTCATATCTCCTACACCAGCTACTGCAACAATTAATGCTGAAATAACAGTTGGTACTACAATCATCTTAATTAAGTGAATAAATATGTCCCCAATTGGTGTGATATAAGAAATCGCCGTTTTATTGCCATAAAAGACTGCCCCTACTACAATCCCTAAAACAAGCGCGACAAAAATTTGTGTTGCCAATCCGAATTTTTTCATTTATGTTCATCCCCTTCATGCGAACGCTTTCAATTTGAATTTATAAAAGCTACTCACACATCTTATAAGCGAACCTACAAAATCATACAAAAACCTACAAGTTCGTCACAAAAAATTCAAATATTTTTCTTCTTTTTTTCATTGACACCATTTTGTTAAAAAACGATAAAATAAACTTGATAAGCAATCAGATTATTGCGTATAATCAAAAAGATATATACTTACAACAAATCAAAATGAAAAGGAGTGGATGTTATGAAAAACTATACAAAGCAATTCGTTCTATCTTCTTCTTTTCTTTTTCATTTTCTTAAAAAGGAACAAAGGCATTCGCCTTTGTTCCTTTTTTTATCCTTTTCGGCAAGAAGACTCCCTCCGATTTGTGTTACGGGTGAAACTCAACAATTCAGGTGGAGATGAATTGCCGTCAGAAGGTAGGCTGAACTCTTTTGTTTCGCTCATAATAATTTTTTGAGTGCGAATGTTTGTTTTTTTGTCTTACGATATAATCTGCGTAGATAAGGAGAGGAGGGAATAGATTGTAAGACAACGAAATTGGATAATGCTTATCATTCAGCTACTTGAGTCAAAAGGAATTACGATGAAGAACATGTTCGCATGTTGTTTCATTTCGTTCCAAATATGGATTTGTTAAAAAATTTTTAATGAGTCCTCTAAGAAAGACGGTGAAAACAATAGCCAGAAAGAAAGCAGTGAAAGTATTACGTAAACAAAAGAAAAGAGAAATCATACAACGATTCACTCAAAAACAAAATATTGGGCGAGCTTGCTTGACTGCTAAAGAATTCCGCTTACTGCAACGCATGTCACATAGTTCAAAAGCATTGCGAAATGTTGGATTGTACACGATTAAACAAAGTTACTTGAATCATAATAAAATGGCTACTATAAGAGAAGTGGATACTGCCATGCAAGCCGATATGAATTACTGGGGCATTCAATCAAATTCGGTTCAAGCGATTCGTAGAGCCTTGTTTACAGAAGTGAAGAGCTTTTTTAAAGCGTTAGAACAGTGGAAGAAAAAAACTGAGCAGTTCACAGGGCGTCCTAAGTTTCCGAACTATTCTCGTTCCACTGACAAACGAATTATTGAAATCTATCAAGTGCCAAAAGTGGATGAGAACGGGTATTGGATGATTCCGATGAATGTTGCATTCAGAAAAAAATTCGGTTCTATTAAAATACGTATGCCAAAAAACTTAAGAAATAAAAACATCTCCTACATTGAGATTGTACCAAAGCAAAAAGGTCGGTTCTTTGAGGTGCATTATACATATGAAATGCACGTTTCTCAAATGAAGAAACCACCTACGACCACTAGTAACGCTTTGAGTTGCGATTTAGGTGTAGACAGATTGTTAAGTTGCGTAACCAATACAGGTGATGCCTTCTTAATGGATGGGAAAAAACTAAAATCCATAAATCAATACTTCAACAAAATGATATGTAATCTAGGGCAGAAAAATATGAACAATGGAATTTCAAAACGTATTGTAACGAATAAAATGGCCGCACTTTGGCATAAACGAGAAAGACAAATAAACGGTTATATTGCACAAACAGTAGGTCTGTTGTTCAAAAAAGTGAAAGAATTCGATATAGATACGATTGTTGTAGGGTATAACGCTGGTTGGAAACAAAACTCTCATATGGGGAAAAAGAATAATCAAAAGTTTGTTCAAATCCCATTTCAGAAATTGATTGCAGCGATTGAGAATAAATGTGTAAAAGAAGGCATTCGCTTTTTCAAACAAGAAGAAAGCTATACTTCAAAAGCTAGTTTTCTTGATAAGGATCCGGTTCCAGTTTGGTCTAAGGATGATAAGACGCAATATCGCTTTAGCGGCAAACGAATTACGCGTGGTCTGTATCAAAGTAAAGCAGGAACATGTATCCATGCTGATATTAATGGTGCGCTGAATACATTGAAAAAGTCAGGAGTTGTAGAATTGGATGGCAATCTCAAAGTGAAAACGCCGATTCTATTAGAAGTGCAAAAACGTAAGGCTATTGCTTTGTGCATAGCTTAGTGGGTGCGTCAACCATCCATGTGTACGCGACTTGTCGGGGCTTGTAGCACACGCCGGATTCATCTGAGTGGTGGCTTCTTCCATAAGGGAGAACTGCTCTTTTTCGAAAGGGTGATGCAAGTGGGAAAACAATCGTTCGTTGTCATTACCAACCAAAAACAGACTCGGGGTGTTACCATAAGGTAGCATGAATGCTAGAGCGTCAAACTGTCTAGCGATAGACGAAAAGACCTAGTGTTCGAACTCAAGCCCCCACTGAAAGGCTTTATCTCAGTGGGGGGAGTTGACTGCGATCTATATAGGGGGAATTGTTATGAGACCATATAAACGTGTCTTAATTAAATTAAGCGGCGGTGCACTTGCCGATCAAACCGGAAATAGCTTTAACTCCAAACGATTAGAACATATCGCAAACGAAATTTTATCCATCGTTGATTTAGGTATTGAGGTATCTATCGTCATTGGAGGCGGGAACATTTTTAGAGGTCATCTAGCGGAAGAATGGGGAATCGATCGTGTAGAAGCTGACAATATCGGGACGTTAGGTACAATCATTAACAGCTTAATGCTACGCGGCGTTTTAACAAGTAAAACAAATAAAGAAGTGCGCGTTATGACTTCCATCCCGTTTAATGCTGTAGCTGAACCATACATTCGCCTACGTGCAGTCCACCATTTAGATAACGGGTATATCGTTATTTTTGGAGGTGGTAACGGGCAACCATTCGTTACGACAGATTATCCAAGTGTTCAAAGGGCCATTGAAATGAATAGTGACGCAATATTAGTCGCAAAACAAGGAGTAGATGGCGTCTTTACTAGTGATCCAAAACATAATAAAGCAGCAAAAATGTACAGCAAACTAAACTATAATGATGTCGTTAGACAAAATATACAAGTCATGGATCAAGCGGCATTACTGCTTGCCCGGGACTACAATTTACCAGCACACGTCTTTAACTTTGATGAGCCTGGTGTCATGAAGAAAATATGTTTAGGCGAACATGTGGGGACGTTGATTAATGGTGATGTTACGATGCTGGTGCATGAAAAATAATGATTTCCCACCAAAAAAGGTGCCTTTTGTAGGCACCCTTTCCTAATTCATCATCACAAATAGAAGTCAACCAATCCCGCCACTTTCTCCTTACAACGCTCCCAAAAAGATAACTTCTCAAAAAACTCTTTCGTCATTTCTTTCGAATCATGAAAATCCTCTGCTAACGTCTTATTAACTTGTCCTACAATAGGACCACCATAAATATAAAAATTCATTTCATCATTTATATTGAAGCTACGCGAAGTAAAGTTTGTTGTACCAATAACGGTTAATTCATTATCAATAAGCATTAATTTACCATGGAACATTCCTTTTTTATACCCATATACAGTAATCCCATTATTAACAGCTTGACGTATGTATGGATACGCCGCTTCTTTTATAAGAGGTAGATCTGGTTTATATGACCAAAGTATTTTTACTGTAACACCACGCTTTTGTGCTGCGATTAAAGCATTCATGGATTCTTTATTTTTCGCTATAAAATACGGCGTTGCAATTACAATGGAGTGCTGAGCTTGTTTTATAAGATCTATATATTTTTCAGCGACGTGATGCCCATTATAACTAACCATAGTATGTAATGTATTCCCTTTACTAGCTTTATTCGTACTTCTCTTTATATCTTCTTTCGTATCTCGTTTCCAATCTAAAGCAAATTGTTCCTCTAAATCTTTTGCACCTTCTCCTTTTATCCGTACATGATAGTCTCTCCAGTACCCAAAGTGTTTATCTTTCCCTAAGTACTCATCCCCTATATTAAAACCACCTGTATAACCAATCTCTCCATCAATCGTTGTAATGCGGCGATGATTACGATGATGAAGGGAATAAAACCCGAATGGTAATTCCTGTTTTCTACTATATGTAAAATGCACACCATTTTTCTGTAATTCTTTTTTCATCTTTCTTTCAAATGATAAATCGTTAAGTAAATCGACAGATAAATATACGTTTACTCCTTCTCTTGCCTTTTCTTTTAATAAGTTCAAAAAAGTATGACTGCTTTTATCATCCGATAAAATAAAAAAATAAGTGTAAATAGATTGTTTCGCTTCTTTTATATCAGTAAATAACCGTTTATAAAATGACTTTCCTTCTACATATAATTGAAAATCACTATAATGAGGTGCATACTCTGTTGGCATGTTTTTCCCAGTTTCCATTTTCCTACCTAAATTAACATCAATATGCATACAAATTAAAATAAAAGCGAAAATAGCAATAATAATAGAAGTAATTCGTAATATTTTTTTAATCATTTTGATTTCCTTTCGCTCATTTTTCTTTCCATCCTTCTATTTTGGCATTCAAATCCAGATTTCATGCTTCATACAAAAAAGGATGTGACTTAACGTCACACCCTTTTCATATTAAACAAAGTTTCTCGCATCATTATTTCTTCCAAACTTATAAATAGCAATTAAGAAGAATGCTACCGCAAAGGCGAATAAGATTAAAATGTTTACATACAACTCTGAAAATGGAATTCCTTGCTGTAGTTTTGCTATCGTGTCTAGCAACCAACGCTGCGGAAGGAAATCAGCTACTTTTTGTACCGCTTTTGGCATAATGTCATATGGAAAATAACATCCGGCAAGTAAACAAGTTGGTACAATGACCAGATTTTGCATCGTATTTGCCGATGCTGAGTTTTTCGAAAAAGCGACAAGGACTAACGATATTCCAATCGCTATTAAAGCAAATAGCATGAGTACGCCAATCATCACTATGAAAGGCATATTGATATTCGTATGAAAAACATTCGTTAGGAATAGGGTTGTAATTAGAATTTGTACTGTTAGCATCATCATATTTACTCCGACATTAGATAATATAAATCTCTTCCCATCTATCGGCGTTGATAATAGTCTAAAGTACGTTCTATTCTCTTTTTCTTTTAAAATATGACCTGATAAGTTCGATGCTGAAAACAGCATAAACATAATAAGGTAACCCATCGTTTGATTTGTCATATCTTTATTTTTCGAAGTATCTTCTAGCGTCTCCGTTTTCATTTTAAATGAACTTTTTTGATACCCTGCGTACATATTGTCGAATGTACTTTGATCTGTTCCTGCTACTTTACTAATAGCTGCTATATTATCAATATAATTATATAAATATGATTTTATAAATGCTGTTACTTGATCACCTTTAATCGATGAAATTTCAATATGCTCTGGTTTCCCTTCTCGAACACTTTTTGAAAAACCAGAATGTAATGTAATAACTCCATCAAGTTTTTTGGAAGTGAGTTTATCTTCTACTTCAGACTCCTTAACCTTACTCACATTCACATGATTTAATCCTTCTAAAAACTTTATCGTATCATTTGCTATTGGCTCATTTTCTTTATTTACAATCCCGATATTTAACGTTCCTTGCCCTGCATTTCCGTATATCGAGAAGGAAATGAGCGTCCCTATTATCGGCAAGCTAATTATAATGAGTAAACTTTTTTTATTTTTCAAAAGCACAGATAACGTTTTTTGTATGAGCCATAAAATATCTTTCATACTATAGCCCCTCCCGTCTACGTAATGCAATAATTGTAATTAATAAAAAGAGTGCTGAAATCCCAAGATTTAAACATATTACTGGCAGTACCGCTCCTACATCGTTTGCATAAATAATTTTCATGACAGCTGTGTTTGCCCACGTTAATGGTGATAAGTTCGTAATGAAATTTTCTTCTACTACGAAGTATGCACCACCAAAAATAGAAGTTAACTGTATAACAACAAGAATAATTGCTCTCGATGATTCAGCTGTTTTCGTAATATACCCGATCCCTAAACCAAAGCTAATTGCTAGAAAGACTTGTGTTAATAAAATAATAAATATGATTCCAAGGTGGTCGCCCCAATTCGCTTGAAATACAAATTTACTAAATAACATGACAAGTAATACGCAAAGGGCGTTTGCTACTAAGCTACCAAGTACTTTTCCAATGAATATTTCAGCTTTACTTATAGGTGCAGCAATGAGACGATCTCCTGTTTTACGTATTCGTTCTCCTCGAATTAAAGAACTCGCTCCCATCGCAGCATATAGTGCAATCATCGTTGTCATTACAACCGCATAGTAATCCATAGAACCTGGTTTTTTCGCAGCTTGTAAAGATGTTTCTTTTATATAATCATTATGATTTCCGTTTGAAATAACCGTACTAACCTTAGTAGGATCTACTTTTGCAACTTCGACCGCTACATTGTACTTATCAACAAATGTTGTAAGCATTCCTTCCACAATACTTCCCTCAATACTACTTTTGTCACTCCCATAAAATTTTGCACCATCTTTATTTAACTCTACATAAACAGCATATTTATTTTGCTTCACTTCTTCTTTCCCATCTATACTGCCAGAAGCTTTTTTAAAATGAACACCTGATTTATCCACTTCTTTCGTAAATGCTTCAAATGATTGAGAAAACGTGTTACTCGCTTCATCTTTATATAGAACTTGTATATCTTTAATCGATTGACTATCGCTATTAAATGCATTACTTAAAGCTGTTCCTAACACAAGCATAAGCACAATCGGAAATGCTAACATAAAAACTAAAGTTCTTACGTCTCTGAAATCTCTTTTAATATGCATAATTGCAATATTGAAGATGTTCAATTGATGAACCTCCCTTTACCTTTTCTTCATTTACTTTTTATTTATCTCGTAAGTTTCTTCCCGTCAATGTAAGGAATACTGTTTCTAAGTTGGGAGCCTGCTCCTCTAATGAACGAATTTCAATATCATGATTGATACAGTGTTGAATAATTTTATTTAAATTATTTAATCCCGCATCAGAATTCACTTTAATTACGTTTTCTTCAATTTGAACTGCTTTCACACCGTTTATCTCTTTTAATTTTTCTACATCTAAATTCTCTACCGATTTCACTTCAATCCAAATATCTTTCGTGTCAGTAATAATTGCTTTTAACTGTTCTTTCGTACCTTCTGCAATTACTTTACCATGATCTACTATCGCTATTTTCGTACAAATCTCTTCTACCTCTTCCATGTAGTGACTCGTATAAATAATTGTACTTCCCATTTCATTTAATTTGCGTACTGACTGCAAAATGTAGTTTCTTGACTGTGGATCAATTCCAACTGTCGGCTCATCCATAATAATTAACTTCGGTCTATGAGCAATTGCACAAGCGATATTCAGTCTTCGCTTCATCCCACCAGAAAAGTTCTTCGGATAGCTTTTCTGTTTATCACTAAGTCCTACAAATTGAAGAGCTTCCTCTACCCTAGCTTTTAATTCGGCTCCTCGTAATCCGTACAATCCAGCAAAGAATTTCACATTTTCATAGGCCGTTAACTCTTCATAAATCGCAATATCTTGCGGAACAATACCGATATTCATTTTCGCAAATCGATTATGTTTCTTTATATTTTTTCCTAGTATGCTAATTTCACCTTCATTACTTCTTAACAACCCAGCGATCATATTTATCGTTGTACTTTTACCAGCACCATTTGATCCTAAAAAGCCAAATATTTCTCCTTCTTTAATAGATAAAGACATATTATCAACTGCGATGAAATCACCAAATTTTTTCGTTAAATTTTTAATTTCTAATGTATTCATCATTTTCACCCCTATTTCGATTTCTCTGCTTTTAGTATAAACAAAAAGAATGAACCTGCTCAGTGCAGAAGTTCATTCTTTTCACATGAGAATATTCACTTTTTTCATATGAGATGGTTCATCCTCGTACCATTCTCTTTATATTGGCAACAACATCGTTACTGAAAAACCACTTGTCCCATCTACAATAATTTTTCCGTTTACAGACGCCGTTCGCTCCTCCATCCCCATAATACCGAGACCTTTTTTAACAAGAGCTACCCCTTTTCCGTTATCCTTCACTTGCACCTTAACCATCTTGTTAAGTACATGAATATCTATAGAAATAACTGTCGCATCAGCATATTTCATTGCGTTTGTTAGTGCTTCTGTAACATTCTCACCGATAATTTTCCACTGAATGGGAGAAATCATATCTAAGTTCCCTTTGTATACAAAAGGAATATTCACATCATTCTTACCGGCAAATTCCTCTATGAATAATTTCATACGATGAATGCCAATTTGCTCAGTTGGAGGCTTCATATTTTTTAATGTAATGCGAATACTTTCAATTCCATCTTTTGAAATGTGAATTGCATTTTGTAATAACTCCGCAGATTTTTCTTTATCTATTTCCATTAACCTTTTTGCTGCTTCCATTTGAATAAGTGCACCCGTCATCGAGTGACCAATTTTATCATGAATTTCTTGCGATAACCGATTTCTCTCTTCTAGCTTAAATGTGTATTCAGATTGTCTTATGTACTCTTTATTTTCATGTAAGCTTTTCGTAAGTCGTTGCATATCTTTTCGCATCTTATCATTTTGCGATTCAAGCTTTACTACACGCGATATATATCGATCTGCAATAGTTAAAATGAGAAAAGAAAATGCAACAATTAATCCATAAGTCATTCGAATACTTTCATCTGCAATCGTAATTGGGAGCATCATAACAACAAAGCGTGGCCAATTCTTTTCTATGTAATGGAATGTAATTTCGTATAAGTTCAAAGGTAAAAACAAAATAAAAAATGGATGAACCCTCCATGTAAATAACATAATTATGCCAATTGACATACCGATTAATAATTTTTTATACGTATCTTTTTTAAATATAGAAATCATTACGTTTACAGAGAGGTAAATAAGTAAAGTAAATATAACCCAAGGTAAATTTACTACATTTGCGTAAATATAACTAAACACAATATATAAAAAGACAATTAATTTACTTACAGTTAGCCAAAATTCCATATCACTAATCTACTTTCCCTGTTAAGTAATAAATCGCAATTTGTGTGCGATGTTCAAGTCCAGTTTTCCCTAAAACTGACGTAATATAATTTGCAATTGTTCCTTCAGATATAAAAAGCTGTTTCGAAATTTCTTTATTCGAGAAACCTTTTGCAATTAATGCGATAATACTAAGCTCCCTTTCTGTGAAAAGGCTCTTATCAATTTTACATTCTTCCTCTTTACTTTCCATTAAATTAGACTTAATTTTATCGAGGACAACATCTTGCATAACAGTTTGACCGTTATATACTCCTTTTATCGCATCACGAATACGCTCCGGATCGTTATTTTTTAACAAATAACCTTTCGCTCCGTTTTTTACTGCATCCAAAATATATTCATCATCATCAAACGTCGTTAAAATAAGCGGTTTTGTTTTCGTCTCTTCACAAATGAACTTCGTCGCCTCTACCCCGTTCATGTTTGGCATACGAACATCTAAAAGAGCGATATCAACGTCGTTCTTTTGGCAATAGTCCACTGCTTCTTTCCCATCATTTACTGTATCTACCACTTCGAACTCTTCATATGTATTTAAAATAATTTTCATGCCTTCTCTAATAAAAGAATTATCATCTGCTATTAATATTTTTATTTTCATGCTTGTTAGTATGGACCTTCCCCTACTAACATTCACATCCTTTCTTCCCGTAACATTTCCCACTTGCTCATTATATACTCCTTTTTACCATTTTTTCACACCTTTTTTTCATATAGCCTCCTTTCTAAAAATATATTATTCTTTTTTTACAACATGTGTAGGGTGACTTATCATTCTTTACGTCTATATAATAGAATACGTCAAAAAGGAGGGAGAGACCGATTGAGGAAAAACTATTAATTGAAAAAGCACAGCAAGGAAGCGAACATGCTTTTCGTGTCCTTGTGCAAACATATCGTCACTATATTTTCCAAGTTATCTTTTCTATTTTAAGACATGAAGAAGATGCGAAAGATGTTACACAAGAAGTATTTGTAAAAATTCACGCCTCTCTCCCAAATTATCAATTTCGCGGATTAAAAACATGGATGACTCGTATTGCCACCAATCACGCTATTGATTATAAGAGAAAGAAAGCTAGAGAAAACGAAGAACTCTCCTTATGTAAAGAAACTGAGGAAAATATACAGTCCTTTCATAATATTGAGGCTTTATTATTGACGAAAGAGCAAAAATTACTCATTGCTCAAAAACTGAGAGAACTTCCCGAAAATTATCGTGACGTCGTTCTCTCACATTACTTAGAAGAAAAAAGCTATCAAGAAATTGCTTTACAGGAAAATATCGAAGTGAAAACAGTCGAAATGAAACTGTATCGGGCAAGAAAATGGATTAAAAAACATTGGAAGGAGGAAGAGTTTCTATGACACATTATTCAAAAGAAGATTGGCGCAATTATACTCTAGATTTTATAGAAAGCAATGAACGTGAATCTATGGAAGAACACCTTTATGAATGTGATCATTGTTTAGCACTTTATATGGAAAGTATCGATGAACAACAGGAAAACCTTCCAATGATAAATGATGATTCATTTACGAACGAAGTTATAACGCAAATTGATTTTGAAACGCTACAGCCTAACGAAAATATAAAAACAAACTCACTAAAGCGCACCATTATTCACTACATAATTGCGACTGCGGCTACAATTATTTTTATGGTAAGTGGTTTATTCCAATATATTTTTACAGCGACATCAAATTTCGAGAAATCTTCAAAACATAACGAGTCTTCTATCTCACAACAAATTGTAAACAAATCGGTAGACACACCAAAAAAGGACGGAGGTTCAAAGCATGAATAAAAACCCCTTTTTAGCACTTGTATTAGGGCTAATTCCTGGGCTTGGACATTTATATTTAAAAAAGCTAGGACGGTTTATTTTATATAGCGGAGGATCTTTATTTCTATTCTCCTTTGCAGTATTTTGTACCATAGTAGTAAGAGAACGTGATATTGCTTTTCTTTCTCTATTTTTACTAGCTGTTCTATGGGTAATTAACTTACTAGATTTAGTTATCACCATTATAAAACAAACAAAAAAACAAGAAGCTGGAGAATTGATAAATTCCTCTAAAGAGAGCGAACGATTTTATATCATTCTCCTATCTATCATCCCTGGACTTGGCCATTTCCAATTAGGACTTATGCAACGTGGCCTTACATTTTTAGTAGCTTGTACAGGAATCGGAAGTATGATTATTTTCGTTGCACTTTTAACATCTCAAGAAAGTTTCCTTATCTTTCTCATGACGTTACCTGTTTTATGGATTTATAATTTCTTCGATGTTGTTCAGCAGCTCCAGAAAAAAGAACGGGGTGAGCAATTAGTTGACCGTACTATTTTCGAAGATTTTGAAGAACATCGTGAACAAGGAAAGAAAAGTAAAACATTCGCTTCTATTTTAGCAATGTTCCCTGGAGCAGGACATATGTATTTAGGCTTACAGCGCCGTGGTCTTCAGCTTATGGCAGCCTTTTTACTTTCCATATATTTACTCGACTTATTAAGACTTTCAGCGTTTTTATTTTTAGTACCAATCATTTGGTTCTATAGCTTTTTTGACGCTTTACAGCAAACCACAAAATACGGAAAAGAACGAGTTCAAGACGAACCCATTATCGATTATTTTATAAATCATCAAAGATGGATCGGTATCGGATTAATTACACTCGGTGGTTATTATTTATTAAATCAAACAGTCCTTCCTATTTTGGACAATTATTTTGCAACTATATTTAATATTCATCTTAGTGAACTATATTATCGCTATTTCCAAACATCTATCGTTGCGCTCCTTTTAATTGGCGGCGGCTTTAAATTATTACTTGGAAATAAAGAAAACAAAGGTGGGACAAGCGAATGAGGACTTGGCGTGTTGGAACATTCTCAATGGGGCTTTCTATTATATCGTTAGGATGCTTTTTACTATTTTCAGTCATAAAAGGAATTCAAGTATTAGATACACTAACTGCATGGTGGCCAGTTTTACTTATCATACTTGGAGCCGAAGTTTTACTATACCTTCTATTTTCTAAGAAGGAACAATCATTTATTAAATATGATATTTTTAGTATTTTCTTTATCGGCGTTTTAGGAAGCGTTGGAATTGCTTTTTACTGTTTATTATCAACTGGATTACTAGAAGAAGTTCGTCACTCTATTAACACAACGAGGCAAACGAGTAATATTCCAGACGGACAATTTGATATACCTGAATCTATCAAAAAAATCGTAGTAGATGCAGGGCATCAGCCTCTAACGGTAGAGGGAAATAATACAAATCAAATTCATCTTTTGGGAACTTATGAAATGACGACGAAAGCAAATGAAAAACTCAATTTAAAACGAGATGATTTCCTTTCAGTTCAAACGGCTGGAGAAACGATGTATATCACTTTAAAATCATTACCTGTTCAGCATACGTTATTTAATTCAGCACCACAGGTGAAACCAACGCTTGTTCTTCCACAAAATAAAAATGTGGAAATCCGTGCTTCAAATAACGAACTATCTCTTTATCCAGGTCAATTACAAAATAATTGGTTTGTACAAGAAAGCTCGAGAGTGTCTGTCCATCTTGCAAAAGAGAGTGATGTATCTTTAACAGCAGTAACGAATCAAAAAGAAACACACGGAAGCTCACCTTGGGAACAAGTAGAAGATTTAACGAAAAACGAAAATACTTCTTCAGAAGAACATCCAGAATTAAACAACCAAGAACATTGGTATAAAAATTCGATTAAAACTGGAAATGGGACGTACAAGTTAAATATTGAGAAAGCTTATAATTTGAATATGAGTGTTATTGAAAAATAAAAAAACCTTCCGCAATTGCGGAAGGTTTTTCTCATATAATCGCTTTAATTCCTTCTAACACTAATCCAATCATAAATCCGCAAACAGCCCCGTTCACTCGGATCCACTGTAAATCTTTACCGACGTTATTTTCAATCATTTCGATTAACGTTTTATCATCTAACTTATCAAGGTTTTCTTGTACAAGCTTACCAATTTTCGAATGGTTCTTCTCAACAAGACTTACAACTTGTTTTTGTAACCAATCTTCTATTTTTTGAACTGTCTGTTCATCTTCTTTTATTTTATTCATTTGTTTTTGTAAAAATGGAATAACATATTTATCAGCAAATTCTTCATTATTTACAAAAGCAACTGCTCTTTGTTGTACTTGCTCTAGCATCTCTTTTATTTTGTCAGTAGCATTCCAATTCGCAATCCACTTTTCTTTCCAATTTTCTAATTCCTTTAATAAGGCTTCATTTTCTTTTACATTGATAATTTCTTGACGAATCTTCGCTAATATAAGTTGTCTTGTGCTATTATCAGCCTCTTGTAAGCTGTTAATATTACTAATGATAAACTTCTGCAAAATGCCGCCAATTTTATCTTCATCTACAATATTCATAAATGATTTCAAAGTAAACTGCAAGAATCCATCTACTTTTATATTTTCCATTGCCTTCATACCTAAGCTACCGAGCTGGTAACGAGCTTCATCTTGCGCTGTCCAATCTTTTACCTTCACTAATATGTAATCAAGTGTCTTTTCATCATATTCTTGCACAACTAATTGATCAACAAGCACTTGTAAAATGTTACTTGTATTAATTGTATGCAAATATGTTTTTAATTCTTTTTCAATAATAACAGCTAACTTTTCTGTATCTATTGTAACAATTGCTTTCTCTGCAATCGTTACAATCCCCTTTTTCACAGCATCAGACTGCATTTCTCTCTCAGCAATTTGCAGTACCATTTGTGCTAACTGCATCTCTTTTACTTTATTCGTAATACTTTCTTTCGTCAGCCATTCATTTTCTAACGTATTGATGAGCCCTTTCGTTACTCGTTTACGATTTTTAGGTAACAAAGCTGTATGCGGAATTGGTATTCCCATCGGGTGACGGAATAATGCTGTAACTGCGAACCAATCTGCAAGCCCGCCAACTAACCCAGCTTCAAATCCCCCTTGTATAATCTCTCCAGCTATCGTTCCTTGAAAAGGGATAGAAGCCGCAAAGCCGACACCCATAACCCCAAGTGAAATACCCGCTATATATTTAGTCTGTAATGACATCGTATACACATCCTCTTATTATGTAAAATAAAGCTTTTTGTTGTATTTATTCAATATTAGTTATCCTTTATATATACTATAAAGAACTATTGTGAAAATAACAAAGATTTTTATGTACATGAAAAAATGAGGCTACAACTAGCCTCATTTTTCTTATATCGTTAATTCCAAACCTTTCCTATAATATTCATCCATTATATCGTTTGGAACCATACTTCCACCCGTTCCCCACACAATATGAGTACCTTTTTTCACCTTCTCTGTTAACTGTAGCTTTTGTAAATACTCATCTTCTTTACATACTTTCACTGGCCCTATCATACCTGCTAGTGCAGAAGGCTCTAAATAAATATTCTCCGTATCAGCTAGCTCTTTTAACAATCTATATAACTCTTCATCGCTTACTGTGTAATTCCCACTCAAAAATGGTTCCATCGTTTTACCGACAAATCCAGATGGCCTTCCTACCGCAAGTCCATCCGCATCTGTTACATTATCAATTCCGATATCTTGAACGGAAATTTTGTCATGAAGGCCTGTCATTAAGCCGAGTAACATACAAGGAGAATGTGTTGGCTCTGCAAAGTAACAATGAACATTATCTTTATACAATAACTTTAAACCGAATGCTACTCCGCCAGGTCCTCCTCCTACTCCGCACGGAAGATAAACAAATAAAGGATGATTTTCATCTACTACAACCTCTAACTCTTCTAATTGCTTTTGTAATCGTGATGCTGCTACTGCGTATCCTAAAAATAAATCATGCGAGTTTTCATCGTCTACAAAATAACAGCTAGGATCCGCATCCGCTTGTCTTCTTCCTTCTTCTACTGCTTTGCTATAATCATCTTCATATTCAATAACGTTTACACCTTTACTTCTTAATAAATCTTTCTTCCATTCTTTTGCGTCTGCCGACATATGAACAGTTACATTAAAACCTAGATTCGCACTCATAATCCCTATGCTAAGTCCTAAATTCCCTGTAGAACCTACTGCAATTGAATATTTCGAGAAAAACTCTCTACATGTATCACTATCTAAAACGGAATAATTATCTTCTTCTGTTACCATTCCGTGCTGCAATGCTAGTTGCTCAGCATGTTTCAACACTTCATAAATACCGCCCCTAGCTTTAATTGATCCTGATATTGGAAGATGACTATCACATTTTAATAATAATTCTCCTAAAATAGGTTGCTCATATTTTCTCTCTAAAGCTTCTTTCATAGAAGGTATTTTCACTAAAGGTGATTCGATTATGCCGTTCGCCCCTTTCGTTTCAGGAAAAACTTTCGCAATATATGGTGCAAAACGCTTTAATCTCTCTTCCGCATCTTTTACATTCTCTTCATTAAGTGGTGAATCTTTTATTGCTGTTTCATACTTTTCTATGTTTGGATTTATCCAAAATACTTCTTCTGTTGCAATAAGCTTATTCACTAATGGATATTCTGCTTGTAATGCCCCTATTTCTTTCATTTTGTTTCCTCCTTATATCCTTGTAGCTCACCATACAATAAATTATAATTAAATTAATTTTAATATAGTTTAACACAAATAATCCTATTAAGTTAATTTTAATTTAATTTACTTAAATATAATTTAATAATCATTAAGGAGATTTTCATTATGGAAAATATAGATATTGGTAAAAAAATTGAAAAACAAAGAAAAGAAAAAGGTTTAACTAGTAAAGAACTAGCAAAGATGGCCGATATTACACCATCAATGTTAAGTCAAATTGAGCGCGGGTCCGCTAACCCTTCTATCCAAACATTAAAAGTGCTTGCTAAAGCTCTTGATGTGCCAACATTTAGCTTTTTACTTGAAGATACAAATACAGACGATTTAATTGTACGTTCCCATAAACGAAAGAAAATGATTATTGATAATTTATCATATGAAATGCTTTCACCTGATTTCACTGGAAATTTAGCAACAGCAATTATGACCGTCCCGCCTAATACAGCTTCATCAGAAAATGTGCTAGAACATAAAGGAGAAGAATTAGCATTTGTCTTAGATGGGAAAATCACATTATATTTAAATGAGGAAGAATACGTATTAGAAACTGGCGACAGTGTAAAAATACCTGCTTATTTAAAGCATAAATGGGTGAATCATTTTGAAAAAAACGCGATAGTCTTATTTTCTGTTACTCCGCCGATTTTTTAATATATCAATAAAAAAAGGATGATTCTTATAAAGTGAGGATTATCCTGTTTTTATTAAATAAGAAAGTGAAATTTTTGTTAAAAACTTAACAGTTGAACCCAATCCGAACAATCCTCCTAAAAACATATTTACAAGTAAAACTATCCCTCCCATTGATGCTAACGTATCATGAGTCAGATTCATCCCACCACTACCAGAGGCACTTGTAATATTCACATAAAAATAAGAAATATGTAAAAATTAATTAATTTTTCAGAATTTTGTTGAAAAATATGGTAAAATCACTCTTATACTTCTTCTATTTTGCTATTATAGAAATAATTAAATTAGGATACTTTTATCGAATGGGGGAATATATAATGAGTGTGTTATTAAAAGGGCATGAACAGATTGTCAACGAATTAAACATTTTATATCAAGTAATGGTAGCGGAGCAATTAATTGAAGCGAAACAATTAAAAGAAAAAATAGAGAAACAGATTAATAAAATTGAAGCTGATCAAACTCTATCGCTTTACTACTCCCTACTAAACTTTAAATATAAGGTCCTAACCGATTGGACAAACATTAAGTATGATACTTTTAGTCAAATTGTTCGTTTAGACAATCCAATAACTGAAGACTTTATTACTTATTATTATCACTTTTTTAAAGCTGAACATGCTACCATTATTGGAAATTATGATGAAGCAAAAAAAGAATACGAAAAAGCTGAATCCCTTTTAAAACATGTACCAGGCGAACTAGAAGAAGCTGAATATAAATATAAATTTGCTATATTTAATCACCATACAAACAAACCACTTACAGCAATCAATTATGCAAATCAAGCTAAAGAGATTTTCTCAAAATATCCACGTTATGAAATTAAAATAGCTCTATGCGAAAACATTTTAGGCTCATGTTCTGTTTATTTAAAACAATTCGAACAAGCCGAAGAGAACTATAATTCAGCAATCAATATTTTACAAAAGCTGAAAGACGATACACTAATCTTAAAAGTTCGAAATAACTTAGGTTGGCTCTACTCTTCTCAAAATCTATCAACCCTTGCTATTAGACATCTTACAATAGTTACAAACAAATTACCTAAACACCTAAAAGCCAATTTTCTACAAGCCAAAGAACATTTTAGTTTAAATGAAAAAGAACTTGCAAACGATTGGGTTCAAAAAGGCTTAGAAATTTGTAATGAATTAAATAATCAAGAATATAAACACCATTTCACTATCTTAAAAACACAACACACTGGTACTCTAGACGACTTAGAAAACGCAATCATTGCAGGCACTACATATTTTAACAGTAAAGAATTATACGATTATGTACAAGAATATTACGAATTATTAGCAGTAGAATTTCATAAAGTGAATAAAATAGAGAAATCTCAAAAATATTTTTTCAAAACTTACGAAGTAAAACAAAAATTATTAACTAAGGAGGCACTAAGATAATGAAAAAGATTAGTTTAGCTATTTTAACCTTTACATGCATACTTGCTTTTGGATTTAATAATTTTACTGAAAGTCAACAAGCAAAACAACTTCCAAAATGGGATACAGATAAACAAGAAACACATGCAGACCTATAGAAACCTAAAAACCCCTAATAAAGGGGTTTTTAGATTTCTACAATATAATGATTTAGCATATGATGAAGAAATATGCTTATAAAAGATAGCCATACAGATACTCTCTGTACATGGCTATCTTTTATTTTTTCGGCACCAACAAAATCCCTAAACTAATAATACAAAAGCTCATTATTTGCTCTGCTGATAGACCAAACAGAACCGAATTTTGTTCACTAACAAGCGAAATAATAATATGAGCAAACCCCTCAATAATTAGAAAAACACTTATATTCTTTCCATTTCCGAGCCTTTCATTTTTCATCCATAACAAGCCCATTATACAAAGAGCAAGGATGATCTCATATACGAAAATAGGATGATATAAAAATTTAGATTCATATATATTCATTCCCCATGGTAGTGTCGTTTGTACACCTACTTCATGATGGAATAGAAAATAAAAGATAATGCACACACACAATCCAAAAGGGAGTACATCAAGTAAAATACGAAGCAAAAATTGTTCCTTTTTACTTTTCCAAAAAATGTATACACTCGCAATTACGCATCCTACTACAATATGTTGCATACTTCCAATAGCTAATATTGCTTGCACCGGCGCCCCAAAAGCCCATACAGGATTTAAAATTGCTGGTGCAAACTTCCATACAAATACGATGATAAGAAAAGCATTTGTTACGGCATCCATCATTTTTTCATATGATACATTTTGATACTTCATCTTTCGTTTCATCAACATAAAACCAAATAGACTTCCAATTATAAGAGATATGGGTTGTAACCTCACAATCCACTCCATCGTCACCAAATCTCCTTTTAATTCTCAATCAATTTCTTAAATTTCTTTTCTAATTGATCTGGTGGTAATACACCTCGTACATGATCTACTATAATTCCATCTTTATTAACAAAAAATGTCGTCGGTAAAGAGAATACTTTATAATCTAGTCCAGCTACTCCGTCCATATCTAGTAGAACAGGAAACTCAAAACCATAACGATTAGCAAATGCGCTTGCTTCTTGTACTGGGTCACTAACAGTTGCATTCACCGCAAAAATTTCAACATCCTTTTTATATTTATCATACATATGAACTAAGTCAGGTGCCTCCATTTCACACGGCCCACACCATGATGCCCAAAAATTAATAATATACGGTTTTCCCTTGGCATCATTTAACGACTGTAACTTTCCGTCTAATCCTTTTAATGTGATGCTAGGTGCTTTAAAACCGACTTGTGGTAATACTTCTTTCTCCTGTAACTCTGCTTGTTTCGCTTTTCTTTCCTTCTCTTCTTTCTTTGAATTATAAAAGTTAACCCCCGCCCAAACGAGTGCCCCTACTAATATAATAGCAATTATTTTCTTCACTTTTCTTCCTCCTCATTTTTAAAAACCTGTAAATCCACCGAATAGACGAATAAAGAATGCTGTAATTTTCGTCATTTGATTTGTATACAATAAAATACCTGTTACAATCATCATTCCACCGCCAATTTTCATCATGACATTGGCATATGTAACAATCCATTTTACCTTCCCAATAAAGAATGCCATCACGAAAAATGGAACCGCAAACCCAAGAGTATACGCTGTAATATAAAGAAGCGCCCCTTCAGGATTCGTCGCGCCAAGCATGAGTACAGCTGAAAATATCGGTCCAACACATGGCGTCCAACCCGCTGCATATGTCATACCGACTAAAATCGAGCGAATATATCCAGTCGATTTACTTCTATACTGCACCTTTTTCTCTGCCATAAGCCACTTAGGCTGAAACAAGCCCGTCATAAATAGCCCCATTAAAACAATAAAAATCCCACCAATTTGTTGAATCAATTTTTGGTTAGATGAAAATGTTATTCCAATCCAGCTTACCGATAAACCTAACGCGTAAAATATAACCGAAAATCCGATCATAAAAAATACTGTATGTATAATCGCTGATTTTTGCATAATCCCACGATTTTCTTTTAAATCTTGGATAGACACACCTGTAATATAAGATAAATAAGATGGATATAGCGGTAAAGAGCACGGTGATATAAATGACAATACTCCCGCCCCAGCCACAAGCCAAATTGTTAAATCTGCTGCATTCATTTTATTCCCCCTTAAACACTACGATGAGTAGTGTTTATTCTTAAAAAAAGAGGCTATATGCACTCTCCGACAATAAGTACAACCGACATACAGAATAAACCTACTGTTACATATACCGAATTCGTATGTAACGGAATAGTAAGCTTAACAACCTTTTCATTTAACACTTGCTCGATTCGTAAATTTATTGCTGTTTTTGCAAATGAAGCTGTAACACATCGATTTTCCATTGTCTTTATTTTAATTAATTTTAATAACGCGCTACCTAACTCAAATGAAGATTCCATTTTTTGCATCGCATATTTATCAGCAGCTAGCTCCTGATACGTATGATATCGCTGTAACAACCCTTTTAATATCGGTATGTACATCATTCCTTCTGCTAATAGCGTAAAACAAAATAATTTTAGCGGATCCCAATTCTTTTGATGATATTCTTCATGGAAAATAATCGCATCAATTTCTTCATCTGAAAATGTTTGAAGCAACCCTTCCGACATGACAACTTTCGGACGAAATAGCCCAATTGTAAATGCCGCAACTTCCGTAGTCGGCAATATATATATTTGTTTTCTTTTTCGGACGAAAGGGATAAGTACTTTTTGTAATTTTTTACTATAGAAAAATTGTCGCCAAATTCTTTTGCACACGATTAATACAGTAAGTAGTAATAATCCAGCGATTATAATACGAATCAGCGATAATTCTTTCATATGTTTTTCTAACTGGAACAAGCAAAAATTTGAAAGAAGGAACATCTTATTTTGAAACAGAAATGGATATGTAACGTAATACACTAACATACTGAAAAAGAGGATACTAACAATTACTGCTAACAATACGATTTTACGCATTTGCCATTTCATTTCATTAATCCTCTCTTTTTAACTGACTCAATTTGTCTTCTAACTTTTTTATTAAAGTCGGATCAGCCTGCTCTAACTCATCTAACATATGATTTACAACTAAATCTCCAAATTCCCCCATCAATTCCTGTGTCATTTTCTTCGTTTGATTGGATAAGAATTCTTCTTTTGTTTGTACAGCACGATATATACCACTTCTTTTCACAGTCTGTTTTTCTAAGTGTAATTTCTCTACTAACCTGTTCATAACTGTCATAACAGTGTTAAAATTCACAGGTGATTCTTCACTTAATTTCTGCTGCACTTCTTTAATAGTAATACCATCGCTAGACCAAACAATCTCCATAATTTTCGCTTCAAGCGGTCCAAAGAAATGATTTAACCCGTGCTCATTTAACTTATAGTTTTGAGTAAACATTGTACAACTCCTTTCACACTACGAATTGTAGTATAAATTAAATGAAAGGTCAAACGTAAATGATATATATGAAAATTAACTACCCATAAATACATAGGCTATTCCATTCATTTTAAACCTAATTTTTCTCCAAATGTATCAAAAAGATACTGCTCTAATATTTGTACACTAAACTTCTCATTACGTCCAAGTGCAAATAATTCCCGATCTTTCGCTACGATAGTATCTAACGGAATAGCTACATTATCCACTATTTTTGTAATTTCAATTATATTACTTTTTACATTTACTTCTGTTTTAAATTCAACGTTTTCTAACACTATATGTGAACGTCTTCCTGATGCAAAAAAAGTAAAATTAGGATTTTTAACAACGCCAATTTCAGTCTCTAACGCATATAAATAGTGAAAAATTACATCTCTGTGTCCATCTTTTATTATTTTTTCATCCTTCTCATCGTCTAAGTATTCTTTCAGCTTCGTTGTAAATTCAAATCGAAAATCCACTTTTTTCACTCTCCTTCTTTGTATTTCATATTAAATAAATATATTGAAATAATTTTAACATATTGTAATACAACTTCCTATTAAAAGTAAAAACTGTTTTAAAAAATCGCTATTATTTCCGATACCCTTTTAAAATATAAGTATAAATTCAATATGAATCAATGCGTCATTATATCTATTTAAACATATTTTTTCCATATTTTGAAACATTAGTATGAAATATTATATATCAATGTATGGTTTCTAATGCATTGGTATATATAGTCAGTAGTTTCTTTACTATTCCGATATACTTAAGCTACATTTTCTAATTATTGATTACATTACGGAAGGAATGTAACTCTCTTCTATCGAATTTTTATATAACAAAAATAATTAGGTGGTGCTTTACTATGAAATTAGCTGTCATTGGTGGCGGTGATTTACAAGATTCAAATCACTTGCCTATTAATGAACGCCTTATAGAATTAACAAATAAACAGTACCCAAAAATATTGTTTATTCCAACGGCTAGTCATGATGATGAAAGCTATATAAAATTATTTTTAGACACTTTTGAAAAACAATTACATTGTGAAGTACAAATTTTACGTAGTACAACAGATTCACCTTCAAAGTATGAAATAGACGAGATGATTCATTCAGCCGATTTAATTTATTTAGGTGGCGGGAACTATATTCACATGCTTACGCAATGGAAAGAACATAGACTCGATGAAAAATTATTATTGGCTCTGCAGCAAGGAACACTTATTGCTGGTTATAGCGCTGGTGCTATGTGTTGGTTCACGTCTAGTATCCGATCAGATTATGAAGGTTCTGGTTATATAGAGAGTAACGGATGGGGTATTGTTAATAAAAGATTTTGTCCACATTATAATCAATTAAACAGAATGAACGCCTTCCATTCCTTTTTACAAAATCATCAAGGGAATATAGAAGGAATTGCACTGGAGGATAATTGCGCTTTATATATTACAGAGGAATCCTTTGAGATTATCGGTGAACCGGAAAAAGCGTGGGAGTTTTATATGAGTGATAAAACACTCATTAGACAACATTTTGATATAACTTTAAAAAGCTATTTATAAACCTGAACTTACGAAAAAATGTCCCTAAGTCTAATAACTTAGGGACATTTTTCTATTTAACTAACTAATCGTGTAATTCGTTTCTTTTGCCATGAAAGCTTATAATATGCATACTGTAATATTAAGCTGACAATAAATGCTGCTGGATACCCGATCCAAATGCCTTCTATTCCAAGACTTGTATGGTAAGAAAGATAATATGCTACGGGTACTTCTACAAGCCAAATTGAAACAACTCCAATAACAGTTGGCCAAAGTACTGTACCGCTCGCTCGCATTGTCGCACTAATAATTTGTGCATGACCGAAAATTAAATAACTCCATAATGTAATCATAACTAAGCTATGAGCAATTTCAATTGTAGTTTGACTCGTTAAAAATAGTGATAAAATGTCTCTTGAGAATACGTAAATAAGAGATATTAACACACCACCGATGACGTAGTTCATAATAATTCCGGCCTTCACAACTTTCTGTAATCGATCAAATTGATTCGCACCAATCGATTGTGCCGCAAAAATGGAAACTGTAATACCAAGGCTAACTGCTGGCATTTGTACATAACTTGCAACTTGATTCACAACGCCGTAAGCAGCTGTTGCATCCGAACCGTAACGATTTACAAATGCGATTACGGCAATTTCAGATAATGAAACTAATATCATATTAATACTCGCTGGAATACCGAGCCTTAGTAATAGCTTTAATAACTCCCCATCCATTCGAAGGTATTTTCTAACCGTTCCATCTAGTTGTAATGGGTGATTTTTCTTCTTTAAATACACAAGCATGACAATAAACGTAATAACTGTAGATATAACAGATGCATAGGCCGCTCCATACACATCTAATTTCGGAGCTCCTAACCATCCAAAAATAAGAATCGGTAATAAGATCATATTTAGCGCTGTACTTACAATTAAAAAGTAAAATGGCGTTTTAGAATCTCCTGTACCTCTCATAAATGTTGTATATGCGAAATATAAAAATAATACTGGCATCGATATAAATAAAATCCGTGCATAATGTACACTTATTTCAATAATATTTTCTGGCGTTCCCATTAGACGCATAATATCCATCGCAAAAATACTGCCTATTATCGCCAATACAACTCCAATAATAAAGGTAAACGTCAACGTCGTACCAACGATAGCTTTTAAACGATCTTCGTTTTTAACACCAAACGCCTGACCAATTAAAATAGAGCTTCCTGAACCGATACCAATTACAAATGAAACGAGCAAGAAAAATAATGGGAAGAATGCTGATATAGCCGCTAAATCATTAACTCCAAGCCATCTTCCTACTACTACCATACCAAATAATTGTCCAACTGATTGTAGTACATTACTTAATAATAACGGTACTAAAAACATCGACATCGATTTCCAAATCGGTTTACTCTCACTTTCCAACTTATGTGACTCCGCACCTTCTTTATTGTTATCTGCAGGTGGTTTCAAATTTCATTTCTCCTTTTATTAAACATCTATTTTCAATCTCTATCTCTTTGTATAGTTGTTATAATACTGTGCTTCTATTCATTTTCTTTTCGTATGATTATAACTTCACCCAATATTGACTTCCATCGGCTGTTCGATCTAAAAATCCATATTCGATTAAATATCTTCTTAAAGTTACAAAATCAGGGTATACATTTTCTATCACTGTATTTACTTCTTTTTCAGTATACTTTTTATTACTATCAAACTTCTTCACTAAATGGCGCAATATAATTAATTTACGCTTTTGTTTCTTCGGAAATTTAGAGAGAGGTCCATCTAATCCTTCTGTAAAATGAGCTTTTAATACTTCATCATTTTCTTCTTCCGTAATATTGTATCGATCATCCACCATCGTTGCTGTTCTATGAATTGGCACAAATTTCGTTTGTACTTTTGATTTTTCTTCTGATAATTCCATTAGCGCTAAAAATACTTTTGCTTGCTTCATTTTCTCTCGCAGTGTAAATCGATGATTACGAATTGTTGATGTACTTCCGCCATCCATCTCTTTTACAATTTCTTTATCATTCAGTCCCATATGGAAAAACTGAACCATTTTCTTTTGTAAATCCGTTAAACCAGTAAATTTCTTATCCATATTTAACAAATAATCAAACATAGACGTATGCTCATTTTGAATATGCAATTGGACGAACTTCTCTGCTTCATACAAAATTTGGTTATCTTGATAAATAACACCTTTAATAAATGTTTCACCACAAGCTAAGCAAATGTACTCCTCTTTTTCTTCATCAAACACATACCCTTTCTTTAATTCCTCTATTGACGCATCCCAAAACTTCTCTGAAATATCGCTCATACTAAACACTCCTTCAAAATGTTTATTTAAAACCAAACAAATCAATATATCGTTTATTATCACTTCATCATCTTATCACAACACAAACAAACATTTCAACGTTTCGTTTGCCCATTTCATAAACTTTTATAAAAACATCTAACAAAAGGGTTTAATACAACGAAAAGCGAATATGTTTATACAAATTCATTTTATAGGATGTGAAATAGAACATAAATATTCTTTAAGACCCTTAGTTTACCGTTAAACAAATTGCACAGAATACATATGCGATTAGTGAATATGGAACTGGTATTCACTCATTCCAAAACTTCAGTATTCAATTTTAACTACAAAAAAGATGTTTTCGTATAAGAAAACATCCTTTACTTTTTATATATTCTATTTACAGTCTCTACTAAAACCTTACTTGCTTGTACAAATGTATGCTTTCGATTTCTATCTTCAACAAATTTATTAGCACAACTACTCATAATGATCATACAACTAATTATGACTAACGCTATCTTTCTATTCTTGTAAGTCACTTTATGCCACTCCACTATTACAAAACTTCTTTTGAATTTATCCCATCAAGAAATTTTACATGAATAATAAAACGCGCGAATATGCAATTCTGCATATTCACACGTTTTATCACAATGTTATGATTTAATTTAGTTAAAGAACAAGTATACCGAGGTGACTAACTTGAAATTTAAAGCGAAAAAAAATCCATTCCACGTCATTTTCATTACATTATTTATAATTATTTTTTTCGTTTCGTTATTCTTCCAAAATGAAAATTCTATTTTTTTCACTCTCATGATGCTATTAAATATCGTGAATCTTTCTTCATTCTATTTCTCTCACTACAACATAACGGAATCATCTCTTGTTGTAAAACACGGTTTCATTTTTCATACTGAAATTCCATTTGAAGATATTCGTCACGTTAAATACTCTGGTAAAAAACTTCATTCAAAAAAATGGACTAGACAACAATTAGAAATCCATTACAATTTATTTGACTCAGTGACCACTTTCGTACCACTAGAAGAAGAAAAATTCATTTCACTCTTAAAAGAGAACTGCCCACAGATGAAAGTAATGAATACGCCTGCTAACAAATAATATATTTTGAAGCTTGTAGTATTGCAAGTAGATGAAACATAAAAATGAACATCAAAAAAGCCAAGATTCTATACTAAGAACCTTGGCTTTCTCTATTACTCTTTTGGAGCAATCATTTTCTTTGGATCTACAATTTCATCAAATTGCTCTTCTGTTAGTAGCCCAGATTGCAATGCTGCTTCTTTTAAAGTTAACCCTTCTTTATGAGCATGCTTCGCAATTTTCGCTGCATTTTCATATCCGATATGTGGGTTTAGCACTGTTACAAGCATTAGTGAACGATTCACATTTTCATTAATTACTTCTTCATCTGCTTCAATACCAACTGCACAATTGTCATTAAACGAAACAATTGCATCCGCTAATAAGTGAGCTGATTGTAAGAAGTTATAAGCAATAACAGGTTTAAATACATTTAACTCAAAGTTACCTTGGCTCGCAGCAAATCCGATTGTTGCATCATTCCCCATCACTTGCGCTACAACCATCGTTAATGCTTCACTTTGCGTTGGATTTACTTTCCCTGGCATAATAGAGCTTCCCGGTTCATTTGCTGGAATAATAATTTCTCCAAGACCACTACGTGGACCACTTGCAAGCCAACGTACATCGTTAGCGATTTTCATTAAATCCGCAGCTAATGCTTTTAATGCACCGTGAGTATATACAACTTCATCATGGCTCGTTAATGCATGGAACTTATTTGGTGCAGAAACAAATTGTTTACCTGTAAATTGACTAATTTCCTCTGATACCATCTCACCAAATTTAGGATGAGCATTGATACCTGTTCCAACCGCAGTTCCACCAATTGCTAACTCTTTCATATATGTATTGCTCTCTGCAATCATACGCTCTGTTTTTTCAAGCATACGGTGCCATCCGCTAATTTCTTGCCCTAAAGTTAACGGCGTTGCATCTTGTAAATGTGTACGACCAATTTTTATAATATGTTCAAATGCAGTTACTTTTTCTGCTAAAGTTTCTTTTAATTTCGTAATTGCTGGTAATACGTGATTTTCTACTGCGATTACACAAGCTACATGAAGCGCCGTTGGAAATGTATCATTTGAACTTTGTGACATGTTCACATCATCATTCGGATGAATATGTACGTCAGATCCCTTCTCTTTCAAAATTTGATTCCCACGATTTGCAATTACTTCATTCACATTCATGTTTGACTGTGTACCACTACCTGTTTGCCATACGACAAGCGGAAAATGTTCATTCCATTTCCCTGCAATCACTTCATCCGCAGCTTCTACAATTGCTTCTGCTTTTTCTTCTGATAGCTTTCCTAATTTTTGATTGCTAAGCGCTGCACTCTTCTTTAAAATTGCAAATGCTTTTACAATTTCAAGCGGCATTTGCTCTGTTCCAATTGGAAAGTTTTCTTTACTACGTTGTGTTTGTGCTGCCCATAATTTATCAGCTGGAACTTTTATTTCTCCTAATGTATCTCTTTCAATTCTGTACTCCATGTTTTCATCCCCTTGAAAATATAATACCTACATCTCTTATAATAACAGACTTTCTCTTAAATGATAAGAATTCTCACTCTTATATATAGATATTCTATATTTATTTTAAAAAATTCCTCTTGACCTAAACTTAAGTTTAGGCTGTATCCTTTCCATTGTAACCTACTATAACACTACTGGAGGAATTCAATATGAAAAAATATGCTTTTATAACAGGTGCAAATAAAGGAATTGGATATGAACTTGTTCGTCAATTAGCAGAAAAAGATTATCACGTATTTTTAGGTGCTCGTAATGAACAACTTGGACAACAAGCCGTAGAATCTTTAAATGTTTCAAACGTTTCCTATATTCAAGTAGATATTTCAAATTCACAATCCATTCAAGAAGCAATAAAGAAAATTTACGAAACGACTGACCACTTACATTTATTAATTAATAACGCAGGCATAGCGCTAGACTTCAATACACTACCTAGTGAATTAAATATTGAAACTTTACGCCAAGGATTTGAAGTTAATTTTTTTGGAACTTTCCAAATGATGCAAGCCTTTTTACCATTATTAAAGAATTCAAGCAACAGTAAAATAATAAATGTAACAACTGACATGGCCTCACTAACAATGTTTGCTAATGGTGAAACACATCCAATTAATACACTAGGATATAATTCTTCCAAAACAGCTATTAATGCTTTAACATTAGCTTTTAGTAAAGAATTTGCCACTAACGGTCCAGAAGTATTTGGGGTAACTCCTGGTTTTACAACTACGGATCTTAATGGAAATTCCCCCGGTGGCCATACAACCACTGAAAGTGCTAAAATTATTATTAAATATGCATTAAGTGAAACAAACTATAATGGTAAAATACTTAACAAAGATGGCATTATACCTTGGTAATAAAAGGATGAATGATATGTATTATACAATTGGGCAAGTCGCCAAAATGCAACATTTAACTATTTCTCAAATACGTTATTACGATAAACAAGGACTGTTTCCTTTTCTGCAAAGAAACGAAAAAGGAGATCGAGTTTTTGATGAAGAAGCACTGAAATATTTAGAGATGATTTTGTGTTTAAAAAACACCAGTATGCCAATTCAAAAAATAAAACAATTTATCGACTGGTCTATGGAAGGAGAATCTACCATCCTTCAAAGGTTAGAATTAATGAAACAACAGGAGACCAATGTCTTACAGCTCATGCAAGACACTGAAAAAAACTTAAAAAAGATACAACAAAAAATTGCTAAATATGAGAATGAAATAACTTCAGCAAATGCTATTAAAAAATAAAAAAATCACCTTCTACATATTGTAGAAGGTGATTTTTATTTTATGATGCTTGCTTTCCTTTATCTGCATCATCTACATACCAGATGAATTTGCCTGTATATCCGTAAATAACTGCTAAAATTAACGATACGAAGCTTAACCACATAAACGGAACGTATGAGAACGTTGCTACACCTAAAATACCAGCCATAAAAATACCATTATCAGACCATGGAACCATACCTGAAGTTAACGTTCCACCTACTTCTGAGTTACGCGCTAATACACGACGGTCTATTTTTAATTTATCATAGCTATCTTCCATAATTTTTGGTGTTAAAATTAGTGATACATACATCGCACAACCAAATATATTAGCTAAGAATGCCACGATTAATGTAGACAATGTTACATTACCTGCAGAATTTAATTTCTTCTCAAATTTTGATACGATTACTTTTAAAACACCTAGTTTTTCAAGTAATCCACCAAATCCTAAACCGAAAATAATAACGGCTACTGAGCCAAGCATGCCGTTAATTCCACCACGGTTTAATAACTTGTCAACAAACTCAACACCAGATTGAATTGAGAATCCGTTATAAGCTGTTCCAATCGCCTCTCCAAAGTTCATCCCTTGGAAAAGAGTTGCCCAAATTGCACCAATTAAAGCTCCCATTGCAATTGTTGGCATAGACGGTTTCTTCATCGCTAATAGAACGATAACAATGACCGCCGGAACAAGCATCCATATTTTAATATCAAATTGCTTTAATAAAGCTTCTTTTAAAAATTCTACTCGATTCAAATCTACATTATCGCCGCCATACATCCAACCAGCTACAGTAAACATAATACTAGTAATAATATAAGCCGGAACATCTAATACGAGCATAGCTCGAACGTGAGCAATAACATCTACTTTCGCCATAGAAGCTGCAAGAACTGTGCTATCAGAAAGTGGTGATAATTTATCGCCGAAATAAGCTCCTGAAAGAACTGCACCAGCAACAAGCGGAAGTGGTAAACCAAGTCCTTCACCAATCGCCATCATAGCAATACCTGCTGTTCCCACTGTTCCCCAAGACGTTCCTGTTGCGATAGAAGTTATAGAACAAATAATTAATGTTGCTAATAGGAATATGCTAGGGTGAATAAATTCTAATCCATAATAGATTAATGTTGGTACTACCCCACCAGCAATCCACGTTCCAATTAAAGCACCTACTGCAACTAAAATCAGTATTGCTTCTAATCCGTTAGAAATCCCTTTCGTAATTGCATCTTGCAATTCTTGATAACGAAATCCTAATCTTAATCCAAGCGCAATTACTAAAAACCATGAAATAAATAGCGCTAATTGAATTGGGAGATCAAAAATCGTTTGGAAGGAAAAGACAACAGCAAGAAATAGTAATAAAAGAACTATGATTTCTAGCATCGATGGTAATCTTACACTTTTCATTTTTTTCTCTCCTTACAAGTCGATAACATGACGTATGTCGTCTTACATGTATGTAATATACAATTAGCGAAGACAAAACAAAATTTTCATATTATTTCGATTTATTTTTCCAGTATAATATATTCACAACCCTTTCTATTGTAAAAGTAGATTACGTTTTTCGCAATGAAAAATATAAAAAATGTTGTATTTTTATTTATCCCGATATTTTCGGCCAATAAGACCTCCGCCTTAAAATTCAGTAAGTGCAAAGCACTTAGGTAAGAAATTAACTACTGTAAAATTCCGAATCGATATGAACATATTAAAGCTTCACTTTATTTACAAGGAACAATCCCATACTAACTTTTTTAATATTTGCTGCAACAAAACTTTTTACAACTATCTTAACTTTTTAATTCACACCATTATTTTCTACGCAAAAAATAGGGCACACATCCTTAAAATGATGTATGCCCTATCTTTATTTATACATATTTTGTATTTCTTCTTTATTTTTAAGTATTTCCTCAAACTTATCACTACAACCCTTCGGAAATAACACTCCCAGTCCATATGAATGCGCAAATTGAAAATGAGGGCACTTCGCTTTTACCTCATCCCAAAACTTATACACGCCGAAATCACCACTTCTAACTTCAATATCATGAAATAATACAATACCGTTTTTCGCGACTTTCGGTAGCCATGTATTATAATCGTGAGAAACAGCTTCATACGTATGATAGCCATCAATATGCAAAAGATTTATCGTTTCATCTTGAAACCGGTCTACAGCATCATCAAAAGTAGATCGAATTAAATTTCCTATATTAAGGTAGTTATCGCTCACTACTTTTTCTACTATTTGAAAAACCCCTTCTCCATATGGACCTGTATGCCCATCTCCAGCCCAAGTATCTACTGCAAAGCATTTAGTCGATAACCCTCCATCTTTTACTCCTTGACAAAAACTGAAGAAAGAAGCACCTAGATGTGTACCTAACTCAACTAAAGTTTCCGGTTTTTCAAATCGTACTAAGTCATATGCAAAATCTAAATGTCCACTCCACGCAGATTGTGACCGAATAATAGAACTAAATGTTTCAAATTCAAATGATGGTTTATGAGTAACCCAGTTCATCGCATAACTCCTTCTGCACATATTTTTAACAAACCAAATTACTCTTATCTTTATTTTTTTATTGCCATGATTATGATTCTATTTCATGAAAATATGAAGAATTTATTCTTTTCTATTGAGGTAAAGCATCATATACATATGGGTCAGTTGGCTTATTAATTTTCTCGATTTTGTTTACTTTTACAAGTGGAAAGACTGTTCCTTTATATGTCGTTTCATCTAATAATCCTGTTATTTTCACCCATGTTTCTTCTGGAATTTTTTCAATATTTTTCCCGGTAACAATCATCCCCCAGACTGATGCATCCGCAATACAACAAGTTATACCATATCGAGCCACTACTGCTTTATTACCCGTCACATCTTTATCCTTATATATAAACCCTAAGAATGTAATTTCTTTCCCTTTAAACCAATTGACATTTTGACCAATTACATTCATTGTTTGAACATAATCCTTATCCTTTACTTGTAGTTTACGCTGTCCTAACATACTTTTTACTACTTGCTCTTCCGTTTTATAAATCGTTGCTAAATTTGATGTTTCTTCTGGATCAACTGATACTTCTCGCCCATCAAACTTAACCTGTTTCCCCTCTTTTTCGTTCCTTTCTAGACTTCTCGCCTGTACACTTTGATTCATACCCCTTTTTCCTGCTAAACTTCCATCAATTGTTACACTTCCAAAGAGAAAAGCACTAACTATCGGAACGACAAATAAAACATATACAAAGAAACTTTTTATCCCTGATTTTGATGTTGTATGATGTTTACAACAATTACAATCATGCTGTTTTTCTCTTCCATCTCTCCAAACTTGTACAATACCAAAAATTAAAATTACTACAAAAGCTATATACGTAAATTTGATCATTTTTGGAGCGATAAAATTATAAATATTCCCTGTTACAAGTAGTTTAAATAAGAGCATTGCTAAACCAATTAAAATAATGCCACGAATATAGCAATGATATGCCTTCTGCTCCTCTTTCCCCATTCTTTCTCACCTCCTATAACATTATGATTTGCAGGATGGTATACACAGATACAATGACAATTCCCATCAAAAAGAATACAAATCTCTTTTGAAAATATGCAAATAGCATTAACGTATTTTTCATATCAAGCATAGGCCCAAACACAAGAAATGCGAGAAGTGCCTTTACCGAAAAAACATGTCCAAAAGATGCCGCTATAAAAGCATCGGCTGCAGAGCAAATTGATAAAACATAACCAAATCCCATCATAATAAAGGGGGCAATTACTTCGTTATGTGCTACTGCATCCAGTACATTCCGATCAAAAAACGTTTGAAATACACTTGCTAAAAAAGCACCAATCAATAAATACTTACCAGTATCAAAAAACTCATCTACAATATGATTCATAACATCTTTCCAACTCTTTTTATTGCTTGTTTGAACTGAAACCTCTACATCTTTTAAAACATTTCTTTCGCGATAGCAATAATACACAATTAGACCTATGAATAGAGCAACTAAAATTGTTATCCCAAAGCGTGCATATACAACGTAATCATTTTTTGGAAACGCATATACAGTAGATAAAAGAACAACTGGATTCATAATGGGTGCACTCAGTAAAATAACAATGCCTACATGAAGTGGTAACCCCTTTTGAATGAGCCTTCTTACAATTGGTATAATGACACATTCACACATTGGAAAAAGAACTCCCACAAATACTGCCGGAATCATTGCAACAATCGGAGATTTCGGCATTACTTTTTGAATCATATCTTCCGTCACAAACACTTGAATACATGAAGAAACAATTACCCCTAATAAAATAAAGGGTATTGCTTCAAAAATGATACTTAAAAATACTGTATTCACATTCAACCATTCCTGTGGCATATTTTTGTGCAAATTTGCTAGACTTGTAAAATCTACAAAAAATAATAAAAAGAGAAACATAGCGATAAGAGCTATGCCTACTAATTCTTTTGAAACTCTATTAAAGACCAAGCTTCTCGCCTCCATTTTATTTATATGTAAACATGTGCTTGTCCAAATGCTCCATACTACAGCACAAATTTTATAGTCTATTTCTATTCTTAAATCGTAATCATTATGATTTATTCTTGCTTTTTCTTTTCCTATCGTTTAACATAAAACGTAATCATTACGATTTAAAGGAGAGATCATTTCATGAAAAAAGTACCTATCACTGTATTAAGTGGTTTTTTAGGATCTGGAAAAACTACCTTACTACATCACATTTTGACTAATAAGAATAACTTAAAAGTAGCTGTCATCGTTAATGACATGAGCGAAGTAAACATTGATGCATCTCTTATAAAAAAGGGTGGTTTTTCACGTACGGAGGAAAAACTAGTAGAAGTTCAAAATGGCTGTATTTGTTGTACACTACGAGAAGATTTAATGATAGAAGTGAATCGTCTTGTTGAAAATGGTGATATTGACTATATTATTATTGAATCTTCTGGTATAAGTGAGCCTATTCCAGTTGCTCAAACATTTACTTATACAGACGAAGTTCTTAACATTGATTTAACGAAAAATTGTCGCCTCGATACGATGGTTACAGTTGTAGATGCAAACAGATTTTGGGATGATTTTGCAGATGGAGAAAGTTTATTAGACCGAAAACAAGCAATCGATGAGAATGATACCCGGGAAGTTATTGATTTATTAATAGATCAAATTGAGTTTGCAAACGTAATTATTCTTAATAAGATAGATTTGCTAGAAAAAGAAGATGTGATAGAGCTTCATCATTTACTAAAAAAATTAAATCCTAATGCAAAAGTTCTTGAATCTTCGTTTAGCAAAGTACCATTACAAGAAATTTTAAACACAAATCTATTTAATTATGAAGAAGCCAGTCAATCGGCCGGCTGGATACAAGAATTAAATAGTGACTATCATACACCGGAAACGGAAGAATACGGTATCAATTCCTTTGTTTACCGCCGCAAATATCCTTTCCATCCCGAGCGCCTTATGAATTGGCTAGAAAAATGGCCTTTAGATGTTGTAAGAGCGAAAGGATTCTTCTGGCTGGCATCTCGTAATAATATGATAGGGCTTCTATCTCAAGCAGGTTCCTCTATTACAATTCAAGGAGCCGGTGAATGGATAGCCGCATTACCTGAAACTGAAAGAAATCAAATGATTGCAGAAGAACCAGAAGTATTAAAAAACTGGGACGAGCGATATGGAGATCGAATAACTGAGCTCGTATTTATCGGTATTGATATGAATCGTTCTGTGATTGAACAATCATTAGATGATTGTCTATTAACAGAAAAGGAAATGGGACAAAAGTGGAATACATTTATTGATCCTATTCCGGCTTTTACTTATACTTCATAATAATTAATAAAAGGCTTCAGTAGAATGAAGCCTTTTTACTTTATAGCACTCTTATTTAATAGGTTTGCTTTAATTATAAATACAATTGTACCTAAAACAATTAATATAGCATATACGATACCAACTACATCCCCTATTTTTTCTAAGCCAAGCGGTAATATTATAGTAGCAACTCCAACTATATAAGAAAATGCTCCTGAAAGCTTCGCTAATTTATTTTTATCTCCAACAAACGTTTCTTCTTGATATCCTGCTAACAAAAACAACCTCTTTTTCACATGTATTTGATACCCTAAAAAAATGATAAGTAACCCAACAAATAAACAAACTAAAAATCCAGCTAACATATACTCCCCCTCCTCTACAATATTTTACTATACATAAAAAAAATAAAATTAGAAATTTCAGTTTATTAACGAGTTATTCTGTGATATATTGCATATTGTATTCAATTTATATTTTTAGAAAGGAGAATTTTAAATCATATGGATTCAAATCGATTAAAAGGAATTATAATGGTCATAATCGGTGCTTGTTTATGGGGCTTGTCTGGTACAGCTGCACAACAGCTTTTTCAATATGACAATGTTTCAACCGAATGGTTAGTTACGATCCGTTTACTTATATCTGGAATTATTTTGCTCATTATTTCCTCATTCGGAACGAGAAAAAAAGAGATATTTGGCATTTGGAAACAAAAATCTGATGCTATTAAAATGATTTTGTTTGGTCTATTCGGTATGCTTGCTGTACAGTATACGTATTTCGCTTCAATTAAAGAGGGAAATGCTGCCGTGGCAACATTATTACAATATTTAGCTCCTATATTCATCACTGTATACTTACTTTTCAAATGGAACGTTCGTCCATCAAAAATTGATTTCATTTCAATTACCCTTTCATTAGTAGGCACTTTTCTCTTACTAACAAACGGGTCTGTTCATAACTTGGCTGTTTCTACACCAGCTATTATTTGGGGTATTTTATCTGGATTATCTCTCGCTTTTTATAGTTTATATTCAAAGGAATTGTTAGAAAAATGGTCTTCCTCCGTTATCGTTGGATGGGGCATGATTATTGGGGGTATTGGTGTAACGATTGTACACTTTATTTCTACAAACGAATTCATTTTATTATCAACTATGAAATATGTAAAACTAAGTACCCTACCGCTCATCATATTTGTCGTCATTTTCGGGACACTTATTGCCTTTTATTTATACTTAGACAGCATACGATACCTGACTCCGAAAGAAACAACATTATTTGGTTGCACAGAACCACTCGCAGCTATTATTTCTTCTGTACTTATATTGCACGTGCCATTTCAATCTTTTCAGTTATTAGGCGCTTTTTGTGTCATTGTAATGGTGCTCATCTTAAGCCAAAAACCGGATGAAGGGAAACAAAAATTAAAGCTTGTTCATGCAAAAAAGGAAAATATACAATGAAAGGATTGAATTCACTATGCCTGTCCCTCAAAATTATAAAAAACCAGGAAGAATTTCAGCAAAATCACTCGTTTTAAATCAACTACAAAATTGGATTATTGAAGGTGTACTGAAGCCCAATGAAAAAATTAATGATGGGGAATTGGCTGAGGCACTAGGAGTAAGCAGAACACCTGTAAGGGAAGCACTTCAAATATTAGAGCTTTCTGGATTAGTGGAAATGGTACCAGGGCAAAAAACGAAAATTGCTCCTATTAAGTTAGACGACGTATCTATCATTTATGAAACGATGGCTGGTCTTCACTCTATTATAGGAAAGCAAGCTCTTCAAAACATTACAGACGCTGATATTCAAATACTTTCTGAAATAAATGATCATTTTCAACACTCTATAGAGAAAAAAAACGCAAAACAAGCTTTAAAATTAGATATACAATTCCACAATACAATTTCTTCTATTGCTAAAAACCAATATATTGAACCCTTTCTAGAAAATATGCAACTTCACGTTTTACGTCTTGAATATTTGTTTTTCCAAAACTTTGTTCCAGCAAGTCAATCTATTGAAGAACATCACTCTATCATTCAAGCATTGCAGAAGCAGGAAGAAAAACAAATGGAACAAATAATGATTCAAAACTGGCTCCGTCCCATGAAAGAAATACAAAAAATAATTTCTACGAAATAAAAAGAGAGCTGGTTACACAAAATCGTAACCAGCTCTCCTTTTACTAATCTATATAGCTACGCCTGAACATTTATATAATCTTCCATATCTTCGTACTCTTTTTCCAATTCCTCTAAAGACAGCTCGTATAATTGTCGGTCGCGAATCTTAAACACACCTGCTCCAATTAACTCATCAATTAAATGCCTCTTACGATTTTCAACAGCAAAACGGAGTTGACTACTCATCTTTTAAAAAACTCCTTTCTACGATCATTGAAAATGATAATCTTTATCAATTACCACTTTTGATTATAAAAGATGACTCTTTATAAGTAAAGTAATTTCATGAAATATTTACCTTGCAAAGTATTTGTGGCCACATTATATATATGTATGCCGTGCGAAAAATGTTATGACACTTTTTCTTATCCTTTTTCTTTCATACTTTGCAAGTTGTCTCATCGTGATGAAATTCACCATCTATTTCTACTTGAATGGTGACATGTTCTACATGAAACTTCTCCTTTAATACATACGTAGCCTCTTTTAATACACTTTGCGTTTCATTCCCTTTAATAATAAGATGACATGTTAATACTTGAAAATCTGATGTGACAGACCATATGTGCAAATCATGAACTTCTTTGACAATCGGAATATTTAATAACGTACTTTTTACCTCTTCAACATTTATGTGCTGTGGTGCACCTTCCATTAATATATGAACCGTATCACGTGTTACACGCCATCCACTAATAATGACTAAAATAGACACAAGAATACTAGCAATCGCATCTGCAGCAGTCCATCCGAAAAATTTAATAAGTAACGCAGCAATGATCGCTCCGACGGAACCCAATAGATCGCCTAGTACGTGTAGGAAAGCACTTCTTAAATTCAAATTACCTTTCACATCTCCGCCTCTCATTAATATCCAAGCTGATAAAATATTAATAAGCAGACCAAGGACTGCAATAATGAGCAT
The DNA here is from genome assembly GCF_051915185.1 of Bacillus cereus group sp. MYBKT14-1. NCBI lineage: Bacteria > Bacillati > Bacillota > Bacilli > Caryophanales > Bacillaceae > Bacillus > Bacillus cereus group sp. MYBKT14-1. The sequence goes on from NZ_JBQAEF010000002.1 coordinate 441,222, forward strand.
CCCATTACTAGCAATCTCAACTGGTTCTTTAAAACGACGGATTGCTTCAATAAAAATGTATACCGAAATGACAATAAGAACGACACCGTTACATAATGCTGCTAACATTTCGACTCGCTTATACCCGTATGTTTTCGCAGTTGTTGCTGTTTTTTCTCCGAGTTTAAACGCAAGTAAACTTAAAGCTAAAGATACTGCATCACTTAGCATATGCCCCGCGTCAGATAGTAGTGCTAAGCTATTTGTTACAAATCCCCCAACAACTTCTGCAATCATAAAACTTGTTGTTAGTAGGAAGGCAATTAGTAACGCCTTTTTATTTTTTGAATGACCATGATCATGCGAATGTCCCATACTTATACTCCTTTAAGTACAATATCTGTATGTTAGTATGAAACAAACTCCCCGTGTTTATCCCGAATCGACTGATTGTAAACGCCCGCTTCCTCTGTATACACACTTCGCTATTTTTTAAACAATCCCTTTTTCTCAAATAAAACAAGACTACTTCTTTTTTATTTTCATATTGTTTACTAATGAAAGAATTTTTAAGGAGGTTACTTAAATGAAACGTTTATTTCTCTGTATGGAACGTGAACTTGTTGTAGTGAAAGAACACAATGATAACTATGAAACGACTTATCACTTACAAAATATGCAACCTACCTGTATCGCTGTTGATCCATTTCAAAAGAATCGTGTATATTGCGGAACATTTGGACGAGGTCTATGGTTAAGTGACGATAGTGGGGATTCATGGAGACCAATTGGAGATTCTTATCGTTACTTTGATTTCCCTAAAGAAGATGGTATTTTGCACTCCTCTATCACTTCCATAACAATAAGCTCAAATGAACAAGTTAACGGATATGGGGTCGTTTATGTCGGCACAGAACCGAGCGCTTTATTTCGCTCTGAAAATGGTGGTGAAACGTGGACTGAACTTAAAAATATGAAATCATTATTATCTTCTTATACATGGGCTTTCCCGCCTAGACCTTTTACCCATCACGTACGCTGGATTACAGTTGATCCAAACAACCCTAATACAATACACGTTTCAATCGAAGCTGGTGCTGTTATTCAAAGTAATGATAAAGGGCATACATGGATTGATAAAAAATTCGGTGCTCCTATCGATGCTCATCAATTACTTATGCACCCTGAAGCACCAAATCGCCTTTATGCATCATGTGGTGACGGATTTATGGGCGGACCTGATCGTGCTTATCTTGAGAGTTATAACAATGGAAACAGCTGGATCTCATGTAGTGCAGGACTTGAACATCATTATTTATACAGCATGGCTATTGATCCAGCTGATTGTGATACGATTCTCGTTTCTGCCGCGCCAAGTGCTGATCTCGCTCATCATCGTATCCCTTATGAGTCTTATATTTATCGAAAAACGAAAGATACTCCTTTCCAGCAAGTACAACAAGGACTACCATCTGCAATCGGTACAGTCATTTCGATGTTTGCTACAAACGAAGCCGAACCACATACGTTCTACACGTTAAATAACAATGGCGTCTTTCAATCCAATGATAGCGGCGAATCATGGGAACAACTAAACATTCCGTGGAAAGATGAATATAAAACGCAGCATCCGCATGCACTACTCGTTACTAGTTCTTAACGAAAAAGAGACTGCCTAAATGGTTTTAGGCAGTCTCTCTTTTATTTCTTTAAATCAATGACGATATCATCTAACACAATATCTTTACTCTTCGCTTCTTTTTTCGGCACTTCTATTTTCTTCTCTTTCCCATTCACATACTCTACTCCACCATGATTTTCAGGTGTATGTACTCGCAAGTGCACACGAGGTGTAACGATAAGCTTTGTTGCATTTTCGTTTAGTTTTTGGAAGGTGGCACTCCAATGGATATTGTAAGGATCGTTGCCACTTCCCCCATTTCCTTCACCCGAATAAATATTCCCTAAATCATCCTTAACCGTCAATTCAACATCTACACTATCCCATTCTTTCCTCGCGCCCTTAGAAACCTCTTGATTGTAATAAAGAATAAATGAAACTGGCGATATTGCGACCTTTTCCATATTTGCTTTTATACCTTCTTTTTCCGAACTCCCACCAATTGTTCTCTCTTTACTATCCACTGATTTTACAGTTAAGGCGAAATTCCAATTACCTTGTATTGATTTTTTCCTATCTGGCATCTCTATTCTCTCTATATTCCATCTAAAGTTTACTTTGTCCTTTTTATTGCTATCATGATGCGTCGTTGTTACCATACCTACATACTTTTTTTCATTAACTTTAGTCATTTTACCACTGCCTGAACTACCATGAGCGTCCATTATATCCAATCCCCCTAATATGATAGGATCCTCCCCTAAGTCCTGCTCACTTTCCAGTGAATACGTTATAGATAATGTTCTGCCATCAGAAATTACATCATTAATTGTAACCTTAACTCCACTACTCTCTCTCGTCATATTCAACTCAGTCGAAAATTCTTTATAATTTTCATATAACCCTGTTCTACCATTATCTAAAAATCGGAATATGTCCCCTACAATTGGCAATCCCCCCGCATATGTAGGAAATCCGATACCGAGTGTTGCAACTGATAATCCTACTAAAATAGATGCAGCAGCCACACCTTTTTTCCAACTTTTCATCTTTTTCTTCGTACGTATCGATTGTTTTACATTTCGTTTTACTTTTTCCTTTTCAATTTCAGAAGCCTCAATTTCTTCTAGTTCTTTTTCGTCTATATCAATATCATTTAATAGTTCATAAATGTCTTTCATATTGCACTACCTCCAAAACTAATATTCGTAGCATTTTGTTGTAGTTTCTTTTTCCCACGGTACACTCGATTATCAATTGCTGCCCGAGTTAATCCTAACTTGTCACCTATTTCCTCTGTCTTCATACCAAGTAAATATTTCATAATGAACACCTTTTGATCTAGCGGTTCTAATTGATTAATGAGCTTCAATAATTCTTCCCTATCTTCCATAACGATTAATTCGTCTTCTGCTGATTTTTCTGTACTGATATGAAACTCATCTGAAATGATTTCTACCGTTTTAGTCGATTTCCGGTAATAATCAATTGCTTTAAACTTTGCAATCGCTGCAATCCACTTTTTAAAATCACTCGGCTCTCCATGAAATTTATTTGCGTTATTCCAAATGGAAAGAAATATATCGTTTATACATTCCTCTACGAGTCCATCATTTTGAATGGGAAGTAGAACTTTATGCGTGATCCCCTTTATGAGTGGTAAGTATGTATCGACAACAAATTCTAACGCGTCTTCTTTTTGCCGCTGTAATCTTTTTATAAAATTTTTCTCATTTGATTTCATGTAGCGATTCCCCTTATTGTTTTGTAAAAGCTTTTACACCCTATATAACGTCTGAGAAAATTTTTTCTCTCATCTTTTTATTTTTTGTATGTAATGGAATACTTTCCCTTAGCCATTGTCTCACATAACTATGCGTTCAAAGAAAATTTTCTCAAGTCTGTAATTTAATTCATGTAGTACACTATTTATATAGTCACTTTTTAACTTAGTGTACATTTTATTTCGTTAATCTACTATTTTAATTTAGGAGATGAGATGTGTATGTGTGGAATTACAGGTTGGGTAGATTGGAAGGAAGACCTTTCAAATCAACATGTTATTTTAAAAAAGATGGCAAATAGTATTGAGCATCGTGGTCCAGATGCTGAAGGATTTTGGTTTTCACCTCATGCGGCCTTTGCACACCGGCGTTTAATTGTAATTGATCCAGAAGGCGGGACACAGCCGAAGACATTCCGTGCTGGTGATTATACGTATGCTCTTACCTATAATGGAGAAATTTATAATTTCCGTGAACTTAAAGAGCAGCTTCAAAAATGTGGGCATGCATTTGAAACCCATTCAGATACAGAAGTATTACTACATGCTTATTTAGAATGGAAAGAAGACTGCGTGCGATATTTAAACGGAATTTTCGCTTTTGCCTTATGGGATGATCAGAAGCAACAATTGTTTTTAGCACGAGATCATTTAGGTGTAAAACCACTCTTTTACACAGAAAGAAATGACAGTATTATTTTCGGCTCTGAAATTAAAGCATTATTAGCGCATCCATCTGTCCCTGCTGAACTTGATGCGGGTGGAATAAATGAAATATTTGGATTAGGCTTATTTCGCACTCCAGGATGTGGCGTCTTTAAACATATTCAAGAAGTACGTGCTGGACATTCTATAACATTTACACGTCATAAAAAAGTAGTTACGAAGTATTGGAATTTAGAAAGTAAGTTCCATACAGACTCTATAGAAGATACATCTTCGCATATTTTATCTATTTTACAAGATACAGTAAAAAGACAATTAATTGCCGATGTTCCTCTCGTTTGTATGTTATCAGGCGGATTAGACTCTAGCGGTATTACTGCACTTGCGGGTAAAGAATTTGCTGCGGAAAATAAAACACTTCATACGTATTCCGTTGACTTTGTAAATAGTGCAAAAGATTTCGAGCTGACATTTGCTCGCACTGGTTTAGACGCTCCTTGGGTAAAACGCGTTTCTGAACATGTCGGGACAGCGCATCATGATATTATTGTGAATGCTGAAGAATTAGCAAATCACTTATTCGTTCCCCTTCATGCGAAAGATTTACCGAGTGCTGGTGAAATGGAAACTTCACTATATTTACTATTTTGCGAAATGAAAAAAGATGCGACCGTAGCTTTATCCGGTGAATCGGCTGATGAAGTATTCGGTGGATACCCTTGGTTTCATCAAGAAGAATTACTATATGTAGATAAGTTTCCTTGGCTAACAAATTGGAAAAATACATCTCCTCTTCTACTAAATGAAGTAAGTAACCAATGTAATCTAGAAAACTATATTGATACACGATTCCAAGAAGCGATACTTGAAGTACCTACTCTTGAAGGGGAAAGTAAAAAATCCGCGAAACAACGCCAAATGTTTTATTTATTTTTAACACGATTCCTTCCTTTCTTACTTGACCGTAAAGATCGTATGAGTATGGCTGTTGGATTTGAAGTTCGTGTACCGTTTTGCGATTATAGATTAGTTGAATATTTATGGAATGTTCCTTTCAACATAAAAAGTATTGATAATATTGAAAAAGGCATTTTACGTAGAGCACTACAACCAGCTTTACCTGACGATGTACGTAATAGAAGAAAAAGCGCTTATCCAACTTCACAAGATCCACACTACTTACAAACAATCCGTAATTTAACACTTGATATGTGTAGCAATAAAAACAATCCTATTTTCTCACTTATTAACCATTCCATCTTACTTTCAATTGCTGATCAAAGTAATAAAGAGATTAACAATTTTGAAGCAAGAAGTGCCATGGAGTATATGCTACAAGTAAATGAATGGTTAAAAACATATCACATCCATATTGCTTAACAAAAAGGAGTTCAAGGATAAAAACCTTGAACTCCTTTTATATTAATTAGCACATTGTTTATTATCAGTATCAATAGACCATCCAATAATCGTGGCACAGTCTCTACCTTTCCACTGCAGTACATTTGTTAATACGGGCTCAATCTGCAAGCTATTTCCGTCGTGTAATATTTCTACTAAAGATTGATCATCATCAAACCTTCGTTTGTCACACTCTAAAATACCGTCCGTTGCCATTACAATGTGATTCATTCCTTTTTCTAATCCTCTTACACCTGACGTAAAGCAAGGTGTATTTGCTGCAAAAATATTTTTCCTGCCAATATATTCGTAATTCTTCCGTTTATTTAATCGTCCTTTTCCATTTTTCGTTTTCTCAGAATGGAATAAATACGCGAAACAATCACCAACTGATAACCAATATAAAAATTCGCCTTTTCGTAAACAAATTAAGCAAGCGAGTTCCTCATCATCTTGATCACACTTTTTAATAAATAACTCATCTGTAAATAACGCTAATAAGTACATATGTGTATGATGGAAAGCTAAATGTATTGGATATGAGAATAACTCTTTTAGTTTTTCTTTTCTTTCCGAAATCGCTTCTATTATATAATCTATATTTTTTGTTTTGTGATGTGTATCAAAAATCATAACAAATTCAAATTGTAATTCAGGATCCCACCAAGCCAGCACCGCATCTCCTCGTTCATATGCATCACTCTCTTGATTTCCCCCATATACGCCGACTGAAAGAGGACCACATTTTTCAACATGTATTTCATCTACATACATCTGTTCATGACTAATCCATTTGAATGTATTCACAGCTATCATCCTCTCTCTTGCTAAATGTATACCTTTACACATAGATTACCTTATATTTCAATAAAAATAAACTTTTTCAACATTTTTTATCCAAATAAAAGGGTTTTATTTCTGAAATCACGAATATATCTTACTATACGATATAAAAAGGAGATTTATTATTATGTACAACATTAATCAACATTGGGAGAGCATTTATTATCACTTACGATACGAATACGAGGACAACCTTTCCCACCAAGCAATTCGTATTTTACAAATCGTTTCTCGTGAGAAAGATATAACAATTGGAAAAGTCGCTACTGAGCTTAGTCTTTCTCATAACACAGCATCTGAACATATAAAACGCCTTATTCAAAAGGGTTTCATCGTTAAAGAGAGAAATAAAAAAGATGAAAGAGTGGTAAACCTTACATTAACAATTGAAGGAATTGAAGTATTAGAAAAACATACTTTACTAGATAAAGAAAAGATAAAAATATTAGAATCACAGTTATCAACAGAAGAACAACAATTAATTGAAAAAGCATTTTCCTTATTAGCGAAGGAGGCAAAATATGCATTTCCTCGTTAAAATAATCGTTTCGGCACTTATTATCGGCGTTATCACTGAAGTCGCTAAACATTACAGTACGATAGGTGGCTTTATTGCTGCCCTTCCTCTCGTGAGTTTACTTAGTTTATTTTGGATTTCATTCGAAGGCGGAAATAAACAAGAATTGAGTCAATTTGCTTTAGGGGTATTATATGGATTCCCCGCATCAGCACTACTATTATTTATTGTCTATATTGGTTTAAAAAATTCATTTACACTTAGTACATCTGTCCTACTTGGTATAGGTGTTTGGTGTATCGTTTTTGCTTGTCAAAAATTATTTCAAGCTTAGGAGGAATTAACATTCATAAATTTGTAGAAATAATGGGGCAAAATATAGAAGTACATATAAAAGGAGATGGTAAACAAACTGTAGTCATTCAAACCGGAATGACTTGCTCATTTTATGATTGGTTTCCTATTATAGAAAAGCTTTCAGAGCACTTTACAGTTGTTTCATACCATCGCCCAGGTTACGGAAAAAGTGATTTAGGCAATCAGCCGCGTACAATAAGGCAAGTTACAAAAGAGCTACATATGTTACTAAACAAACTAGCTATTCAAGAACCATTTATTCTAATCGGTCATTCCTATGGAGGATTATGTGCACAACATTTTGCGATGTTACATGAAGATAAGCTGCAAGCACTTATTTTAGTTGATTCTACTTCGATGAACTTACACCGTTTAGATGAACTTCATTTACCAATTTCTGATCAAACTGATTCTGATGATGTTTGGTTTCAAAAATATAATATGTATTCAAAAATGGATGTAGACACACTTTATAACGAACTAAAACCTATTCTCACCGATCAATCAAAACAGCAAATTGAATTCTCTACCTCGCCTTCATTATATAAAGCGACAGCTTCTGAACTATCGGAGTGGAAAAACTGTGCTCTCTCACTAAAAGAGCTATGTAAAACATTAGAAATACCATTAATCGTTATCGGTAGAGATCCTCAATATTCTATTACTCAATTGACTAATGGTGGCATGCCAAAAGAGGAAGCAACACAACTTGAAGCAATGTGGCAAGAACTAATTCACGAACAATTACACCTCTCAACTAACAGCCAATATATTCTTGCCGAACATGCTAGTCACGGTATAGAAAATGATCGACCAGATATTATTATTGAGGCGATTCATTTCTTACAAATAAAAAAAGGAAGCAACTAAAGCTGCTTCCTTACTTATCTATTCATAATCTTCTTCATCATCGATTTCTTCGTAATATGAACTTCCATTACTTACATATATAGGGCCATTCGCAACATCAATACGTAGTACCCACGCCCATGGCACAGCTAAACGTTTATGTATCGCTCGCCAAAAGCTCATTGATTTTCTTTCGTACTCCTGGAACTCCTGAAGTAACTCTTTGTAGGAGGAACCGTCTAACTGAATATTTGCTTCTAACAAACGAGAATGGGCATAGTACTGTAACTCTAGTTCAGCAGCAATTTCCATTTCTTCTTCCGTTGCCATACCAATGATTGTTCCATCTTCTGGTGCAATTTCATATACGTTTTGAACTTCAATAAGCCCTTCTTTCTCTTTCTCAAACATGTAAACAGCCTCCTTTAACATATATTTTTTATGTTACAAAGTCATACTTCTACAATAACTTCTCTCTTTCCTCTTTTTTTGATAAACTTTTACAAAATATTTAACCGATGACCTGTTTTCTCTATTCTTTCAGCAGAAATGAAACGATTTTTATCAAAATTTAATTTATACACATCAGGCATATGAAGTGTTTTCCAAAACTCCAAATCATATTTCGAATTAAAATAATTCATTAGTAATACCATAATATTTCCATGCGTACCTATTACAATATTCTTACCTTCATATTTTTTTAATATATTTTGTATACATATTACAGCGCGCCTTTGTGCGATATCATTCGATTCTCCACCTTCGTATGCAAAACTCCAATCTTCCCACACATTCTGCATAGCATCATTAAAATTTGATACCGGCTCTGTGCTCAATAATCTTTCACGCAAATCTTCTTCTGTTTGTATTGATAATTTATATGTATTCGCAATTCCTTGTACAGTTTGGATTGCTCTTTTGTACGGACTAGAAATAACAACATCAATATGTTTATCTTTTAATAAATGTGTTACATTTTCTGCATCACAGTGCCCTTTTTCAGATAAAGGTCGTTCCCGTTCTTCTTTTGTATATGTAGAATGGGCATGGCGAACGAAATATATTGTTGTCATTTTTCAACCTCCTTTCTTATTTTCAATTTATATTCAATAATAAGATTAGAAAATCCTGTATTACAAAAGAGCACTTTGCATAAGCGCTCTTTTGTTTACATAATAAAATTATTTCATTATAATTTATTTCTGAATTCCTCACTTATGACAATATCTCGAATAAAGTAATCCATATTACTTAGAAGTTTTTCAAATGCTTTTTCACTCAAATTGTTCATCATAAAGACAATCTCAATCTTATTCCCTTTTTTATCAGTACCATAGAAACTATTTGTTAATACAAATGCCGTAGAACCACCTTTCTGTCCAGCAAATTCGAATATACCCTCTCCTACGGTTCCTTTAAATATATTCTCAACCTCACCTTGCATTTGTGGTGTAAAATAATTTCTGCTATTTATCTTTTCCAATAAACTCATGTAATCCTTCGCATTTGCACCTATAAACCGATCTGACCAAATACGCTGAAAATCCATATCGGCTTTTAACGATATCTCGCGTTTTGTCCATTCTTTCTCGTCTTTCATCCATTCATGTATTTGCCATACATGCTTAACATATTCATCATTAGACATATTACGTAGCTTGTCCAATGCTTTATTTTGAGGAATATGCAGTTCTTTTTCAACATAGCCCCTCATATATAATGCCCCTGTATACGTTGGATAAAATTCATCGTGACTATTTAAGCCTAACTCTTTCAAACTTTCATTTATCCGCGCTGCTCCAAGCTTGTCCAATAAATATGATGCATTCGCATTCGAACTATAATGGATCATTCCTTTCACTACTTCTTCTAAAGAAGTTTGACCACCCTTCACTAACTCTTTATCTTTTACATCATCTAGCCATGCAGGGTGTGCACCACCATCAGTATTTTTCACATAGTATTTTTCTAATTCTTTCAATGAAATTTTCTCGTCTTTTCTTATTTTCCCTTCAGCTACTTGCTTAGCATATTCAATTGCTATAACGATTTTCGACATACTTGCTAGCGGTAATTTTTCTTTTTCATTTATTGATGTCAATGTTTCACCATTTCTTTTAACAATTAAAGAAGTTGTTTTATCATCCTTATGTTCTTTTATGTAATTTAGCACATAATTAGAGTCTTCTTTGGAATTGACATATTCCTTCACTGAAAAGAAAGCTATACAGCCTACTATAGTAATTCCAGCTATAATTCCAACAACTTTTAATCCCCTCATGATACTCCCCCTAAAATAAACATATTATATATTATACTAAATAAATTTCCCTTTTTAAGTAATAATTAGATTATTTATACAAAAATACTTCTTTTCTTAAACAACAAAAAAAACATGCCTTCATTAGGAAAGCACGTTTTGTGATATTCTTCACATTGTTTAGTTAAAAAATAAATGTTTACTTACCATGATGTAACATTAAATCACTAAGTTCTTCTTCAATGTGATTTAATTTCGCAACGCCTTCTTTCCATTTATGAATATAACGTGAAACCCCAACGAAAAACAAAACAATAATTGTGGAAAGAATAATACCATATACGATTGCTACAGTACTCATAGTTACACTTCCTTATAATTAGTAATGTGGTTATTAGTTATATTTTTATTATAAACCTTTTTCTTTTAAAATACTTCGATTTCAACTTTTTGTAACAAAATTGATTTTTCTAACATATCGTTCGTGAAAATGGCATATTTTTCACAAATTATACAAAACTTCACCATATGTACTATTACCATATGAGTTATATTATTAAATAGAATAAAGGGGATGATATACTATGACGACTTGGTTTATTGTAATGTTAGTTGTATTTGGAGCATTTAAAATTATCGTTTCTAGCCTTCCTAACACTGTTATTGAATCCATTATTAGCAAGTACGAAACACATCCACAACTTGAAGAAGAGAATGTGACTATTACAATTCACGGAAATAACGTAGAAGGCGAACAGAAATCAAAAATTATTCATGATTTTAACGAAGGTTTATTTTTAGATCGCTATTATGCACCACCACACAATGAGGGTACGCCTTTAATTATCCATGCAAAACGTGGTAAAAAAGATTTTACATTTTATATTTATAGTCATGAAGAGCATGTTGATGTTGTAAAACAATATAAAAAGAAGGTAATTGCTTATAGTTTACGCTCTAAAAACCTTCAAAATAGTGATATGTTCGTGTCAGCTGATTTAGCTTAATACTCATATATAAAAAGGAATCCATGGTATATGGATTCCTTTTTACTATTTACTGAAAAATAAGCTCTGTCTTCAAACTATCTTTCGGTAACAACCAGCCTTTTTTCTCTAAACTCGCCATTAATAATTCCCTTTGTTTTGTCGCAATACTTTTTTCATTTGTTTTAAATGACACTTCTATTACGAAGTCATCTTCTAATTTTCCTGTATTACTTAATGGCCAAATTTCAATATTTGCTTTTATGTTTTCAAACTCTCCTGTATATCGTTTCATTAATACAGGACCGTAAATACGGGAATTCTTTAACATCTCTTCTCCCCAATTTGTATATAACCATTTGTTCATTTTCCCTGGTAATTTTTCTATTAACATGTTTTGAGCAGCTTGTTTATTTGGTAAATCAAGTATTCCATATCCTTTAGCACTGTAACTTTTCTTATTTGAAATGCTTAATGTTTTCTTCTCAAATCCCCAATCTATTTCCGCCTCATAACTATCCGTATTACTATCGAATCCTTCTTTTTTAGCTACTTCTAGTGCATCTTGAATTACACCATTTGGAATAGGATATCTTTTTTTATATGTTAGTTCAAAATCTTTACTAAATTCTTTCTTTCGAATTCTAGCAAACCAACCTTCCTCGCTTAAACTTTTATTTGCAGTATCTAAAAATTGCACTTGTATTCTTTCATATTTTGTACCAGCCTGGAAATGTTTTAGTACCTCTTGCTTCATCTCTTTGTTATCACCTAATACTTGTTCTGGCTTCAATAATAACTTTACTTCAAAACTAGGTTTCATTGGACTAGCAGCAAATCCTTCCTTAACGTTATAAAGGAAACAACAAAAGAAAATGCTTACGAATACAAATACTTTTTTCATATACCTATCCCCTTTGCATTTTAAATGACTTCTATACGTTCCATTGCAAGTGAATATACATTTTCATATCCTGCTGAACTTAGCTTTTGTTGTAATCGATCCGTATCCTCTTTCAAAGCGTGCACTAGCACCGTATGTTCTGGTAATAATGTATTTAACATCTCTTTAACGTCTCTTATACTTTGGTGAACTTTATATGGAACTCGCTTCACCCTACATTCTTTACCTACATACTCTTTCATAACTTTTTCTGCAAAACTCCCTTTCGCAATATGCCCAGTAAAAATAACGGCATTTCGCTTTTCATTCCGAAGTTGTTCATAATATAACTGCGCTCGTTTCGTTTGCATATTCGCATCACTCATTACAACTATTCCGTAACTATTTTGCATACTAATGTCATTATCCATCACTATTATGTTTCTTTTTAAACTCTCCATAATCCATTTAAATTCTTCATTATTTTTTATCCAATCTTTATATACGAACATCTCTTCAAATCCAGCCAAAATTTTTTTATCTACTATAAGCGGAAATTCTTTATATCGTTCATATAAATACAATACTATATCTTGTGCCCTACCAAGTTGTGGCAGCGGTAATAATGCTATTCCTTTATTTTGCATAACTCGTTCAATTTCTGCACATAGATTGTCTAATCTTTCATTTTGCGAAACATCCTCTGTGTGATAAGCGGCATCTACAATTGCAACTTTTATATTGTGGCCCAATTTCTCAGGTAAATTAGCTCGTAGTATATTAGACTCTGCTGAATAGTCGCCTGAATAAAATACGTATGTATTACACATATCAACTAAAAACCAAACAGCTCCTAATACATGCCCACTATATCCCCATTGAAACCGCAATGTAGGAGTAATTTGTACCCATTCATTTGGATTGCTAATCTCATCAATACATACATAATTTAAATCTTTTATGTGTTGGTCGCTATAAGGTAAATTCCACCCTTGCATCACATTATAGTTTCTCCATTTTTCATAATATAACGGCAGTTGCTCCTTCGTATAACGAGTCGTCCAAATTTTTTTCTTATATCCATACTTCGCTAATAAAGGTAAACCCATCGTATGATCTTCATGAATATGTGATAAAAATACCGCATCTAAAAATGGAACAGCTTCTCTCTCTATTTTTGGATAACTATCCTCATAAGATCGATTAATACCACAATCAAATAATATTTTCGTCTCTTTATTTTTTACAAAATAGCAGGAGCGACCGTATTCTCCTGCTCCTCCCCATACTTCCACTCTCATCATACTCCCCCTTTTCGTTTTTGCTCCATATGTTGTAGCAGTAATAAGCATATTGTTGTAAGTCCAACAGAAACAACGGCCATCGCCATGCCTATAGATACTTCACCCTGTTCAAATTGAGCAAAAATAAACGTTGCTGACGTTTCTACTGATGGAGGTAATACGAGAAGTGATGCTACTAACTCTCTTATCGAAATTGTAAATGTCATCGCCCATCCAGTAAGAATGCCTGGGATAATAAGAGGCAATATTATTTTTCTAAAAATATAAATATAATTTCCAGAAAAAACACTTCCTGCCTGCATGAGAGAATCATCAATTTGTCCGAGTGATGATTTTACATATTGCACCGTGTAAGGTAAAAACAGCACAACATACGTTACGATAACCATAACTGGTGTATTGTAAATTGACATAGGCATATATGGTGAATTCCAAAATAGAATAAGACCTACAACCATAACGATTCCTGGTACCATATTCGGTAACATACCGCACATATCAAGCCATTTTTCAGAGGTTTTTTTCCCCTTTCGAATCATAAGTGCCAAAAAGACTCCAATCATTACCGCGATAATCGCTGTTACGAGTGAAAAAAGAAAACTATTCCATAAAGCCTCTAATCCCGGAGATCCCATTGTAAACAATGCCTCATAATGGCTTGTTGTAAAGTTATTTACATGTAAACCGCCGCCTCTTAATTTTGACAAAGAAGCAATAAGTATAGAAAAGTATGGAATTCCAATTGATACGATTAATAAACCAATTACATACATCCATGCTACAACGCGCGTAAATATAGACAAAGTATATCTTTTAGATTTCACACCTTTTCCACTAACTATTGCATATGAATACTTTCGATTCAATACATTTTGCATATACCAAATAAGCATACAAGCACTAAGTAATAAAGAAGATAATGCTGTTGCACTACTAAAATCAATTGGCCAACTCGAAATAAATTTATGGATTTCTGATGTTAACACGTGGAATCCTATTCTACGTCCGAATGTAGCCGGTGTTCCAAATTCAGCAATCGTCTTTACGAAAATGAGTAAAGCACCCATTACATAACTTGATACTAATAACGGCAATATTATTTTTCTTAAACGATAGAAAAAACTTCCGCCATGAACTGCTGCAGCTTCTTCTTTACTACTCCCAATCTGAAGTAACGTGTTTTTCAGCATGAAATAAAGGAATGGGAATAAATGCAGACTCATAATTAATACCATACCTCCTAAACTAAAAAACGTTGATGAAACTGTCTTTAGCATCGGGAAAAATTGTTCAAAATAGCCGTTAGGTTGCATGAACAAAATCCAGCCCATCGATCCAATATACGGCGGTGTCATAAATGGAATCATAAAAACAATATCTAACTTACTATACTTTCCTACATCTGTTTTGCTCATAATAAACGCCAATGGAAATGCAAATATTGTAGCTCCTATTACAACGAGTACACCTAGAAGCATCGAATTTAGAAAAATTCCCGCTAATCCACCACTCTGCATCACTTCAAAAGGCTTTAAAAAATTCCAACTGCTATTTTCATATACACTAGAAAATAAAATAAGAAAAAGGGGAATGACGATTAACATCGCCACAAGTAATAATGCTACCGTCATTCCAACTTGTCTTACTGATACGAATCGATTTACCATGGAATCACCATCTTATTGAAATACTTTCTTAAATTGTTTTCCTATTTCATCTTGCTCTTTCTCAACTGTTTTCCAATCAATATTTAATACTGGAATCTCTTCTACATTTGGTCTATTTTCAGCTTTTATATCTGTTCTACCAGGCAATAAATACGCTTTAGAAACTTGTTTTTGTACATCATCGGATAATAAATAATTAATAAACTCTTTTGCACCTTCAACATTTTTACTATCCTTCATAATCCCCGCTGCACGCGGACTAATAACTGTTCCGCTCTTTGGATATACGATATCAACAGGTTCACCCTTTGCTTTTGCGCTATACGTCATATAATCAACACCCGCAATGACCATATCTTTCGCACCTGTTACAACTGGGTCTAACGCTTCCTGATTTGCTCCTGCTACTGTAACTTCATTTTTCTTAAGCTGCTCAAATAAATTCCATCCATCTTGTCCATTCTTTTTCACGTATCCTGTTACAAAGTCTAAAGCTGAACCTGAAAGTGCTGGATCTGGAAGATTCACTTTCCCTTTCCATTCTCCTTTCGTTATATCGCTCCAATCTTCAGGCGCTGTCTTCACATTTTTTGTATTGTACACAATCCCTAATGCTGAAGCACTATACCCGAAATAATGTCCTTTATCATCTGACCATTCAGAACGCAGCTTATCAGCTTGTTTCGCTTCTTTATAAGCTAACGTTTGACCCTCTTTCTTTAATCCTTCCATCGCTGGTAATGATGCAAGTACGACTACATCAACGACTGGATTTTTCTTTTCAGCTTCCATTCTCGCTAAAATTTTACCAGTTGTCCCTTGAAACATTTCCACCTTTATACCAGTTTTCTTTTCAAAGTCTTTTTGAATTTTTTCTGCTAACCCTTTTGGCCCTGCACTATATACAACAATTTTCTTTTCAATCGTATTTTTACTTTTCGCATCTGCATTGCCTGTCTTTGAACTACACCCTGTTACTACAGCCGAAAATAATAAAGTACATACAAATAAAGACTTAAGCGAACTGAATTTCTTCATACGATTCTCCCCCTATATGATGAATACATTTTTTTGGCACATATAACGATACTGGTTTACCGATGCTTAGCTTACTATTGTGATAGGCTGTCCAGATGCCTAAAGTCCCCATATTTACTTTCACTTCATAACGTTCTCCTACATATGTAACATGCTGAATTTCACCTGTATACATTTCGCACACATCATTTTTTGTCCAACTCACATGCTCTGGACGAATCATTTTTTCACCCTCTACAAGCCAATTCGCCTTACCAACAAATTTGGCAACAAATTCATGAGACGGTTTCACATAAATATCTTCCGGTGTTCCTTTTTGTAATACTTCTCCTTGTTTCATGACAATAATTTGGTCTGACATTGACATTGCTTCTATTTGATCGTGAGTGACATACAGTGCAGTTAAACCAATGGAATGAACGATATCCATAAGCTCTATTCTCATTTCTTCTCGCAAAATTGCATCGAGTGCACTTAGCGGTTCATCAAACAAAATAAAATGAGGTTTTGTTACAATTGCTCTAGCGAATGCGACACGTTGTTGCTGTCCACCAGAAAGTTCGTGTGGATACCTTTTCTCCATACCTTGCAGGCGAACTCGCTTTATCGCATCTTCTACTTTTTCTCGCAATTGATTCGTTTGCTTTGTAGCTCTTAAACCAAATGCAACATTTTCAAAAACAGTCATGTGCGGCCATAAAGCAAAATCTTGAAATACCATACCGATATTCCGTTCATGAGGAGATGTCTTTATCTTTTTTGCAGCAGAATACATGCACTGGTCTCCAAAATATATTTCTCCTTTATCCGGTTCTTCAAGTCCTGCTATCATTCTAAGCAAAGTCGTTTTCCCACACCCCGAAGGTCCTAAAAGTGTAGTGAATTCCCCTTGTTTCATTACAATCTGCAACGGCTTTAACGCCTGTATTTTTCCAAATGTCTTTTCTAATCCACTAATTGTAATATCCATTGCTTCACCTCTCTCCCCTCATTCTTAACCTGCTTTCATTCTATATGGAAGATTTATACTCAATGTTAATGTACTGTAAAGATTAAATTAAAAAACTTCTAATAAACTATTTATTTCTATAGATTTTTTCTATAGTTAAAATAAAAAAGGCGGCAATTCATAATGAATCTCTTAAAATTAGAAATTGTAGTACTTATTAAGAAATACAAAAAGCTTACAATCGTTGCAGAAAAACTTGGCGTTAAACAACCAACTATTACATTTCATATAAAAAGCTTAGAAGAAGAACTCGGTGTGTCTTTATTTGAATTACGTTCTGGAAGGTATTTCTTAACAGAGGCTGGTGAGGCTTTGCACCATTATGCTTGTAAAATAGATGCGCTTATGAAAGAAGCTAGACGTGTCACGCAAGAGTTTAAAGATTTTCATAAAGGTGCTATAACAATCGGCGCTAGTTATGTACCAGCGACTTATCTTTTGCCAGAAGTCGTTCATCAATTTCAATGCGAATTTCCCAATATAAAAATAACGCTACTAGTGAAAACAGCCCCTGAAATTCGAATGATGCTACAAAATCACGAAATCGATCTTGGGATAATTTCCGCTGCTCCATTTGATGAACCACTTTTAAAACAAACGAATATAATGCCCGATACACTTGTTCTTGCCTTTTCCAAAGAACATCATTTTTCAAAGAAAGACAATGTATCGTTACAAAATATAGAAAAGGAACGCATACTATTGCATCGTAATCCATCTACAACGAGAGATTTACTTACACAATGGACGTTGGCGCACAACATTACATTCCAATCTGAAATTGAATTAGACTCATTAGAAACGATGAAACAAATTTTAAAATATGGTAATGGAATTGCCTTTATTTCTAAACTTGCTATCGAGCAAGAAATACAACGAAATGAGCTATGCTATATACCAATCCCTGAATTTGAATTTCAGCGTAATATTTATACGATTCATCATGAGGACAGATGGAATTCTAAAATCATTTCTTTTTTACTACAGAGCATCACTTCATTTGCAACAAAAAATTAAAAGGCTGTCGTTATGCACGACAGCCTTTTAAACTATAAATCTATTTATTTTTCTTTGCCTCAATTTTTGCTTGCGCCTCTTCAGCCTTATCTAATGCTTCTGATACTTTCTTCTCTTTTTCTTTCACTTCATCTATACTATCGACAGCTTTAATAAGTTTATCGATTCCTTCTTCTTCTACCTTTCTACGCTTTGCCACTCTTTCATTTACTTTCTCTTCCACATCTTTTGCTTTTTGAAGCATATTCTCTGCATTTGATGTTACAGCTTTTTCAAGTTCATCATCTTTTTTCTTTTGTAACACTTCATTTGCAATGTCTTTCGCTTCTAAATACTTACCGTCTTTTAATGCTGTTGCTCCGTGATCCATTCTCTCAGCAACTTCTTTATATGATTTCGCTTCATTTCCTGATTTCTCTTTTTCTGCTTTTTCGAACCACATTGTTGCATCACTATACTTTTCATCTTTCAATGATTGCATACCTGTTTCAATATATGTGTCATAATTGCTACATCCAGCCATTACGACTAATAGAAAAAGCATAACAAAACTTAATTTTTTCATGCTGTTGTCTCCTTTTCTTTGCCTGCTCACTATACTGTAACATACATGAAAAAGAGTTTCAAAAACTAAAATACTAATTCGGTCATTTTTATTTTATTAAGTCAAATTGCCTTTTAGACAGACACATCCACTTGCTTTTTCATTACATGCTTCTTTATTCCTACTAATACAACTAACAATAAACCTCCGCCTAATGTCATCATAACAATGCTAGTTGGCAACATATCTAATAATAATCCATACACAATCATACCGAGCGGTGCGATTGCAGTAGAAATTGTTTCAAGTAAGCCGAAAACGCGTCCTAAATAACTTGGATCTGTTGTCTTTTGCAAATGTACTTGCATCGGGATATTTACAACCATCATTGATATACCAGTTAACATCATAAAAGCGATATAGTAAATAAAACTTGCTACTTTCGGGATGGTGACTACTAATGGAAACACTGTACATAAACTCAAGCCCGCAAATAAAAGCAACCCAATATAAACAGAACGAAACGGATTGTTCACTTCTTTACGTACTGATAACGCAATTGCACCAATTAACATCCCAACTGCTAACATTCCCTCTACAACACCGAGTTGCTTCGAAGATAGATGCAAATTTTGAACAATAATATATGGAAGTGAAACGAAAAGTGCACTCGCAAAAAAGTTTACCCCTACTGCAATTTTCATTAAACCATATATTTCATGCTGTCTTTTTACATATGAAAACCCTTCTTTTATACTCGTCAAGAAATGCTCTTTACTTTCAGCCATTTCTTTTTTGTATAAATCAAATACGATAAATAATTGCACAACAACCGCTAAAAAGAATGTAATGCTATTTAACAAAAAGAACGACTGAATTGAAAAGAAACCAAATACAACTCCGCCAATAATCGGCCCTAAAATATTTGATAAAGAAGCTGCCGTCTGGTTCAAAGCACTCGCTTTTTGAATACGTCCTTCATCTACTAAACTTGGAATAGATGAAGTTAATGAAACAGAGTAAAAACTCGCACAAATTGATAATAATGCTGCTGAAACATAAATAAACAGAAGTGATGGCCCAAAAGTAGTTGCAAGGATAAACATAATAAACATTGTTAAACTACTTAACAAATCGGTACCGATGACAAGCCATTTTCGATTGACGCGGTCAGCTACAGCACCAGCAATCGGTCCACAGATTAGCCTTGGAATCGATCCGCAAATAAGCGTAGTTGCAAACCCCATTCCTGAACCCGTAGTCTTTAATACGTATAATCCCATTGCAAACGTATAAATACCGGCTCCTAGCAAAGACGTCATTTTCCCAATCATCATTAAAATAATATTTCTCGTTGCAATCTTCATTCTTGAATCATGTTGTCCTATACTTATATCCCCCATTTTTGACACTCTCCCCTTAAAAGTTAAATTGTGTTAAACTTATTATATAATTAACTTTCCAATTTTTACAACAAAAAGTTTAATGACATTTAACTTTCTAACTATAAAGGAGCAATTATATGGCTACTCTCGGTGAAAAAATTAAAACGTTACGAAAAGAAAAAAAGCTTACTCAAACTGATCTAGCAGGTTCAGAACTCACAAAAAGTATGCTAAGTCAAATTGAAAATGGAAAAGCTACACCTTCTATGAAAACACTACAATATATCGCTGACAAACTTGAATGTGAAACGAGTTTTTTATTAGAAGAAGATGATGTAGAAATTGTAGAACTCATTCAACAAACGGAGAAACTAATAAAAGCAAACAAGTACGATGAAGTATATGAGGTTTTACTACCGATCGTTCAAAAAGAGCTACCTCCCACTTTGAATACTGCTCGTTTATATAAACAGTTTGTAACAGCTGCGGCTAAAATGAAAGATTACAATATTGAATATTACGTTGAAAAGGCTACTTCTATTTTTGAGAAATATACGTTATACCGGGATAGTACGGAAACAAAATTAAAATTATCCTTTACGATATTCACACGTAAAAAATATGCTGAATGTTTACAACTTATAGCTAGTATCCGAAATGACTATGAAGAAAAACATTTAGAAATGGATCTCATTATACATATCGAATTATATTTATATGAAGCAATTATTTTTCTTGCATGTGGTGATTACGAACAATGTGAAAGTGTCATTTTAGATGCACTTGCATTTTCAAAAAAACATCAAGTGTATTATAAAACAGATGAATTTTATCGTATTTTATCTTATCAAAAAGTAATCACGGCTGATAAAGAACAATATTTACATTACATAAAAAAATCAGAGCAATTCGCCATTTTTACAGAAGATAATTTCTCTGCAGCGGTTATTGATCTTTTAAAAGCTTTCTACTACAACACAATTGCTAATGAATATACAATTGCATTAGAACATTTAGAACAATTTCGAGAAAAATTAAAAGATGAGCCAATTTTTCAAGATGATGGATCATATTATCTTGAAAAAGGAAAAGCTTTGTATGGTTTAAAACAATACGAAGAAGCTTTAAAAACATTGCAACGCGCTATCATACCAGATTATATAAACCATCCACTTGATCACGCACGGCTTACAACAGCTGGGGCATATCGCGCTCTTTGTTATGTGAAACTTAATGAAAAAAAAAGAGCTCTTGAAGAAGTAACAGAAGCATATGAAATCGTACAGGCCTATCCTGATTCCATCTTCACTTCATTTATTAAAGAAACATTACAAATAATACAAAAACTTTAAGAATGTCTCTAAATGGTATATTATTCCTCTTTTTTAGCAAAGATAATAATGATGGGAGGAATATAAATGAATATACAACGTGCAATAGAGCTTTCTGTGTCAGCGGAACAAGCCAATGTCAGTTTTCAAGGCATGCCTGTTATGATTCAACACGTCGATGAAAGCAATGAAACCGCCCGCATATATGAAGTAAAAAACCCAGAACGCGAATTAACTGTTCCAGTTAATAGCTTAGAGGAAATATAAGAAATGCCACTTCTCTTTTGAAGTGGCATTTTTCTTCTTTCAGATTACTTACTATAAATTTCTTCAACCCTTTATTTTACATGAGCTGAAAAAATAAGAATTTTCTACTTCTTTTCTTTTTGTGACCTGCTAAAATACAAACTATGGATTAATTATTCGTACTATACATTAAGGAGGAAAAATAATGGCATCTACTTTAGAAAAAAACAAGCCTTATTATGCAGTTATATTCACTTCTAATTTATCAAATAATACAACTGACTATAATACCGTTGCCGAAGAAATGGAGAAACTTGCAAAGCAACAACCTGGATTTTTAGGTGTAGAAAGTGCACGAGGTAATTCTGGACTCGGAATAACAATTTCTTATTGGGAATCACTTGATGCGATTGAAAATTGGAAGAAGAACACCTTACATAAAGAAGCGAAAAAAAGAGGTCGTGAGCAATGGTATGAAAACTTCCACCTGCGTATTTGTCTTGTTGAGAAAGAATTTAAGTTTCATAGAGGTACTTTATAACTATGAAGGAAAAATTAGCTCTCGTTATTGTTCATGAAATATATGGTGTGAACGACCATATGCATCACGTTACTCAGCACTTTACTTCATCTCATATAGACGTATTCTGTCCTAATCTTCTACACTTACAACATGCATTTCATTACAGTGATGAAGAAAAAGCATATGAACATTTTGTAAATCATATTGGATTTGATGATGGAAAAAAGCAAATTGAAGAATTCATTTCTCATCTTTCTAGTAGTTATACACATATTGGACTTATCGGCTTTAGTGTTGGAGCTACCATCTCATGGCTATGTAGTAACAATCCGAAAATAGATTTTATTATCGGATGTTACGGTTCTCGTATACGCGACTATGTTCACATAAAGCCTACATGCGCTACATTACTTATATTCCCAGAAAAAGAATCTAGTTTTTCAGTATCCTCTTTCATTTACACATTGCAGCAACAAAAGAATCCTTTATTAGAAATCAAACAACTACACGGTGAACATGGATTTCTAAATCCGTACACTGAAAAATATAACGGGCACTCTACAAAACAAGCATATAATGTAATAGATTCATTTCTTGTAAAAAACACTCTTATAAAGGAGATGTAAATGACACTTACATTACTCTTACTTATTTTCATATTCATTGCCTTTTTCTCAGTGCTAACTATTATTTTCGTAACCGTAAAAAAGGGGGAGTTTTCCAAACGGCCCTACTTACAATCTATTATCGTTTGCATTTTATTTTTTACAAATTGGATTTTATATTTATCAACTTTTTATGCGTTACTTCCCGAAAAGATTAGTGAGTTCCTATTCCTACCCATTTGGTTTTTCCTTTGTATATTAGGTTTTATCACTTTCTGGCGCGAATGGAGAAACAATCGTGTGTTCTCCATATGTATCGGTTTTCTTTCCTTTATTAGTTTTTTATTTGGGCTGTTTTTGTTAGTTCTTTCGGGGATGTAATAGAAGAAGGAAGAAAAGCCAACTTTCAACTTTTCTTCCTTCTATGTTTACCTTTAGTTTTCACTGTCACTGATTCACAAGGTGTATAATATATTTGAGGTGTCGCCTTATCAACAAACATCATAAACGTAACGAAACCGATAATAAAGAAAATAAACAACGTTAACAAAATTGCTCCTATCGTTAAAAGTATCATAACACCACCCCTATATTTTCATGTTATTACACCTTTCGCTATTATATGAGCGTAATCCTTTTTAGAAAAAGAAACGTAACAAAATAATCACAACCACTCCTGTTAATACTGTACCTAATAAACTACGAGTATATATGGCTACAAGAAATGTTGGAATTGCTGCGATCAGGTAATCCCATTGCACCGTCTCATGCATAAATAATACTTGTGCTAAAAGTGCTGCTAATATTGCAATTGGTATGTAATTTAACCATTTTAAACCCCAGTCTGGAATTTGTAGTTTGCTAAATACGAGTAGAGGTAAAATACGTGGCACGAGTGTAACAGCTCCTGCTGCTAGTAAAAGTAATAATACATCTAACCTCATTTCCATTTTTCAATCACCACTCCAATCGTCGCAGCTAGTAAGGTTGCGATAATAACCGCTATACTATCTGGCATAATTAAGTGTGAAACGTATGCAAGTATAATCGCTACAATTGCAACACTTAAATGAATTGCTAGCTTTGGTTTACTACTTATGAGCTGAAGTACAAATAATCCGATAAACATCGCTGGTAATGCATAATCCATCCCGTATGTATGTGGATCTGGTATCCACTCACCAAATAGCCCGCCAATGATAGTAGCAAGAATCCAGTTTAAATAAGCCGTTACATTTAGCCCAATCATCCATCTTTCGCCTAAATATCCTTTTTGCGCTGCATGCTGCACTGCAACGCCGAAAGTTTCATCTGTAATTTGAGAACCGATAATGACGTTTTTTAATAGAGGTAGTTTCGTAAAGTGCGGTGCGAGGGCAGCACTCATTAATAAATGGCGTAAATTAACAAAAAATACAGTAAAAATAATTGCGGAAGCAGGAGCACCGGCTGCATACATACCAGCTAATATAAATTGGGCAGAACCTGCATAAATTAAAGTGGACATAAATGCAATTTCAATGATAGAAAAACCTGCTGTTTTTGCAATTACACCAGCTGCTATACCGATGCTCAAATAACCAAATACAGTTGGTAAACAATCTTTTACTCCTTGCTGAAATGTATCATCGCTCTGCAAAGCTACATGTGCCTGAGCTTTACTCATCTCTATCATCCTCCATTCCTTCTAAAGTTCGTTTTCCTGTTACGACATGAACTAAATCTATATTTTCACGCCATAACGTATCTAACTTATCAGCTCCAAATTCCTTTGTGATTTCTTCAACCATAATATCGTGCCGCACATACTCTGTAGCAACGAGAACTAGCGCTGGGTCATACGTTGTAACGGCCCATGAAGTGCTATCATTTGAGAAGTTCGCAATTAATACTTCCTCTCCATCACGAGCAATAACAGTTAAATGACCACCCATTCTCTTTTCAACAACGTGGGGCGTCATATAATTATGGTGAAATGTCGCTCCTATTTTTGTTTCTGGAGCTCCAAATAAGATTGAGAATATATTCACGCCTTCCTCTTCCTTTTGATGAATGTATGGCTCAATTTCATGCACTTGATCTTCCCATACAGAAATCCATAACTCTTCCTTTGCCCTATTAATTATATTGCATATCTCTTTTAAAACACGATCATTTGAGCGAATATGCGAAATTACATCAATCTGTCTTTCTTGTTCTAAATGATTTAATTTCTGGTCTAAAAACTCAAAGGACTTTTCAAAGTCTTTTCGCATTCGATTCATTAATTCCGTAGCTGGTACTGGTACATATTTCACTGGTTCAGAAGGTACAATGTGCACCGCTCCTTTATCCATTAACTTACCGAGTACCTCGTAAATCATAGAACGAGGTACTCCTGTTTGTTTACTCACTTCATAGCCTGTTACTGGGGAATGTTTTAACAATCCAATATACGCTTTACATTCATACTGGGAAAATCCTAACTTTTGTAACTCCTTTATAATTTCATCCATCGGTAACCCCTCACAATCTAAATCGCCCTTACTTCAAAACGACGATTTTGCTTCCCTTTACTTTTTACTTTATCAATAACAAGTGTTCCTATTTCACTCGTATTTTTCACATGTGTGCCTCCACAAGCTTGTTCGTCTAAATTTTCAATTGTAACAATGCGGATTTCTTGGATGGTAGTTGGCAGGATATTTATTGCTGTTTTAATCATTCCTACAGCATTTTCTGCTTCTTCGCGGCTCATATAACGAGTGGAAATTTCTTTATTTTGCTTAATAAGTTTATTCACTTCCTCAACAATTTCTTCTACTTCCACGCTCGATAACTCTTGTAACTCATTAAAATCGATACGTGCTTTATCAGGATAAATTTGATTTCCGGTGCATAGAGCTCCATACTTTTCATAAACAACAGCTCCGATAAGATGCAGTAAAGAGTGATGACGCATTAAATTATGACGTCTTTCCCAATTTATCTCTAATTTAACTGGACCTAATTTTACTTGAGCTTCATCTTTTATATAGTGAACTATTTCTCCTTGCTCCTTCTTTACTTTTTCAACTTCAAATACAGACCCATCTTGTACAATGACACCCGTATCACATTCTTGCCCTCCACCAGTTGGATAAAAAACTGTTTCCTTTACAAATACTTTATTCCCTTCTACTTTTATCACTTCTGTTTCGCAACTCGTTTTGTATGCATCTTCTAAATATAATGCCGTTGTCATACTCTCACCTCTTTAGTAGTTATAGTTATACCTACTAATATAAAAAAGAAGCTCCTTAAAGTCAAATGATAATTCTGAAATTTACAATTAATAAAAGACTCCTTTATTAGGAGTCCACTATCTCAATATTTCATTCGCTTCTTTTTCATAAATTTTATCAAATGAAGTCATAACGCGCTGTGATGCTTGAATCATCTTTTGATCTGTCATAAGATCTGCCATCTCTTTCGTCATATCTACATTTGAATTTTCTAGCATATGATTTTTTACTATTCCTGTTCCGTTCGGTAAATTAGCAATGTTTCCTTCTGCTAGTGTAAAGCTTTTGTTTTCACGTTGCACGAGACGTGCATTCGTTTCTGCATCTACTGTTTTTGTTTGCAAACGAGCAATATTATTTTGTGTTACTTCATCATATAATGTACCATCTGCTTGTACAGCAACCTTTGCTCCTTCTGGAATACGAATACGCTCATTATTCTCTCCCATTACGAAAGCACCTGAAGATGTTTGTAAATATCGATCACTATTTAATGTGAAACTACCATCTCTCGTTAAAAACGTTTCATCATTTTTAGAAGTAACAAAAAATGATGTTGTACCGGCCGCGCCGTCATCTAAAAAGAAATCTGTAGCGCTATTTGTCATTTGTATATTTCCTTGTACTAAATTCACATGCGTTGCAGCTGGTACTACAGCGTAATCGACCGAACCGATATTTGTTACCGCCCCATCTCCGCGGCGATATGTGTCTTGTACATCAAATACTTTAGACGTCATATTTTCTGCTTTAAATCCTGTCGTTTGAGCATTTGCAACGTTATTCGAATGAACATTAATGCGCTGCATGTAATTCATCATGCCCATAGAACCTATATAAAGACCGTTCATATTCGTTTGAATAAGGCAAGCGCCTTATTCTTCACCTCTTTTCTACGATGTTTGTAACATTTGTTTTGCTAAATGTTCAGCTGTAGCGATATGTATATTTTTCTTTATGTCTTGGCCATCTGTCATTAATACAATAGGAGCTGATGATACTGCTGGAATTTTCAACAATTCGCCACTACTTGCTGTTTCATCAAATTTCGTAAACACAATACCATCTATATGAATATCTTTAAAGTTTGTAATAATTTCAATCATATCTTTACTTTTCATTGAAGCTGATAACGTTAAACAAATATAATCTGGTTCTACTTGTCCCATCGTTTCAATCATTTCTTCCACTGTTTCTGACGTACGATAATTTTTCCCTGCTGTATCAATTAAAATATAATCGACGCGTGCTTCTTCTTTAAAATACGTAAGCGCTCTTGTCATTGCAGCTTCATCACGTACAGCAATTACTTCCGATCCAATTGTCTTTACGTTATCTTGCAATTGCTGCACTGTCCCTATGCGCGAATGATCTGTCGTTATAAAACCAACTGTTTTGTTCTTACCGTGAAATTGCCATGCCATTTTCGCCAGTGTCGTCGTTTTACCAACGCCAGTTGGACCGATTAATGCAATTGTTTGTACTTCTTTTTCAAAGACGTTTTCCGTATTGAAATGAGATTTCATATCTTCCAATATGTACCTGATAACTTCTTCTTCCGTAATCATCGTTGCATTTTCAAACTTTATTTTTAACTTTTCAGCATATGCATGAATGAAATATTGTTCCACATCGTTTTGTTCTAGCATCCGAATTACTTTTTGAATAATAAACGGTACAGATTCTTGGTTTTCTTTCTTTGTAACCACTTCTTCTTTCTTTAGTGGAACGACTTGTTTCACAACTTTTTTCTTTTTCGTTACTTCCGTTTCTTTCGTCTGTTTCACCACAACAATTCCTTTTTCAAACAGCTTTAATAGTTTCTCTTTTTTTCTTGCCCATTCTTCACTATTTCCTGTTTGCATCGCCGCGTATGACATAGGAGTCGTTACATTTTCTAAATTGTGCAGTACTGATTGAATTCCATTCGCCTTCACAATTTGTTCTGAAGGATCATTCACAACATCCATTAACTGTTCATGAAATTGAGCTGTACCTTCATTCACTTCTTCCTGTTTTTCTTCTGGAAAAGCAACTAACATTTCATAATCCTTTTTCCAAAAAAACGGTATATTTCGTTTTACACTTTCATCGACAACGTAATAATAATCTGTACCATATTGGTCAAATAACTTTCGATACAATTCATTTTTCGAAGCTGCTTTTATTCGCATTAACGCTTCTTTCTTTTCTGTACTTTCCATTACTTCACCCCCTACTATTCAATATAGGCAATTTGATCCACAACAATTTCTGGTGCTAATTCGCTAATACAAAGTACTTGTGCTTCCACTTGATAACGTTCTAGCAGTCTTACAATCGCAAATCTAAAATCTTTTCTACGTGTTAATAACACTGGTTCTCTTCCCATTAAACGTGCTTGTTTAAAGACGCGCTGCACTTGCTCAACGACACGTGTTTCTAAATCTAAATCCCAGTTTAATAAGTAACCTTGATATGAATTATTCACAACATCCGCATCTAACTCGATTGAATCAGAGAAGAGCGCTGCATATATTTTTCCGTCTGGATTTTTCGCATTTTCACAAATAACTTTTGAAATACATTCACGAACAAATGATGTCACACCGTCAACGTGGTTTTGATAAATTTCTTTGCCGTCAATAATACCTTCAATAATTGTTGGTAAATCACGAATAGAAATACCTTCTTTTAGAAGTTGTTTAATAACATTTTGAACGAGTGATAAATCAATTTCTTTCTTCTTAATCTCTTCTAATAGAACGCCATTATCATTTTCAAGCGAATTAATTAAATCTTTTACATGTTGGCGCTGAATTAATTCGTGAAGATTACGTCTAACGACAACATCTAAATGTGTAATTAATATGCTAAGTGGCTCTAACACTTGATAGCCTTTCATTTGTGCATCTTGCACCATATGCTCTAAAATCCAATATCCATCTTCACCGAAAATTGGATCTTTCGCTGGCTCTGCATCTAAATCAGCCATTACGTTTGGCGTTTTCAATGCTAATAAATAACCTGATTTTAAAACACCCTCAGCCGCCTTCGCACCTTTAATACGAATAATGTAACGTCCGCGTGGTCTAAAACTCGTATTATCTTTAAAGTTAATTCCAGGAACATTAATACCGAGGTCAGTAATAATCGACTTCCTCATAAGAACAACTTTATCACGAGCTGTTTCCCCGTTAATTTTCTGCTTTACAAGTGCTGCTAAATCTAAACCGAGTTCTACTATAATTGGATATTTATCCGTAAATACTCCAAATGAATCTTCCACTTGTTGCAGTTGCTCATCTTCGCCTTGAATCATTTCTATTTCTTTTTGAAGCTCGTCTTCTTTTTCTTTCTTTATTCGATTTTTATTACGAATGCCCAAGAAGATAATCGTTCCGCCAACGAGTGCGAATGGTAGAAACGGTAGCGGAGTAAAAATACCCATTGCGATAAACAAACCACCGAGCGCATATACAACAACTTCATGTGCTAATAACTCTTTAAAGATTCCTTCCGTTACCGTATCCGGTGAACCATCAAATACACGCGTTACGATAATACCTGTTGAAATCGCAAGCATTAACGAACCGATTTGGTTTACGATTCCGTCACCGACAGTTAACTGTGTATAATGAAGAGCCGCATCTGCAAAGCTCATTCCTTGCTGCATCATTCCGACAATTAAACCGAAAATAATGTTTACGAATAAAATGACAATCCCGAAAATAACGTCCCCTTTAATGAACTTCCCGGCACCATCCATCGCTCCGTAAAACTCTGTTTCCATATTTAATTTTTTTCGTTTTGCTTGTGCATCTTTTTCTGAAATAATACGCTGGTTTAAATCAGCATCGATAGACATTTGTTTCCCTGGTAAAGAATCAAGTGTAAAACGAGCTGCTACTTCAGCTGTACGCGATGCACCGTTTGCAACGATAAACTGGAATATGATTAATACTGTAAAAATAACGATACCAATTAATAAGTTTCCGCCAATTACGAACTGGCCGAACTCTTCAATAACATGACCGGCATTTCCGTCTGTCAAAATCGCTCGCGTCGTCGAAACGTTAATCGATACGCGGAAAATCCCGATTAATAACAACATCGTCGGAAATGACTTTAATTCATCCCACTCGTTAATACTTGTCGCTCGCATATAAATAAGTACTGACATACTTAGTAGAAAAACGATAATGATATCAAGTATAAATGGTGGAAGTGGAATTAAGAGCGCCACTACGAATGACGCTGCTAAAAAGATAGAAAAATAGGTTCTTGCAGAATCTATCTTAAACAAAGAGATCTCCTCCAAACGCGCTATTATACTTCAAGTTCATTCGTCTGAATTAAATAGCGCATAACTTCAATTACAGCTACATATAAATCTTCTGGAATCGCCATATCTTCCTCGACTTGATAATATAAAGAACGAGCAAGCGGACGGTTTTCCACCATTGGTATTTCTTGTTCACGGGCAAGCGTTCGTATATATAACGCGAGCTCATCTTCCCCTTTTGCAACGACAATTGGTGCTGCATCAACGTGTTTATTGTAACGAAGTACGACCGAAATATGAGTCGGGTTGTTTACAATAAACGTTGCGCCATCCATCTTCTTCGCAATTGTTCCTTGCAAGATTGCATGCATAAAGTTTTTTCGTTTCCCTTTTACTTGCGGGTCCCCTTCATTATCTTTATGCTCTTGTTTCACTTCTTCTTTTTTCATCTTAATATCTTGTTCGTACTCCCATTTTTGATAAATAAAATCAATAATAGAAAGAACGATTAAAATAATTAAAATTGCTAAGAAAATAAATTTAATTTCCCTAATAATTTCAGTAAGTGATGCAGTCCAGTTAAATCCAATCATACTGACAATTTTCTCTAAATTCTTTTTAAAGAGAACGTAAGCGACGTAACCGATTAATCCCATATAAAATAGTGATTTCAAAATATCTACTAAACTTTTACGACTAAACAGTCTCGTAAAATAGTTTTTCGGATTAATACGTGACGCTTTCGGTTTAATGACTTTAGAAGAAAATAGGAAGCCGACTTGAATCATATAATTGAATAAATGAAAAGCGTATACGAGTATTAATATCGGAGCCGATACTTTCAGTAATAAAATCCCCATTAAATAAAAATACTCGGTTGAATCTGTATTTTTTCCAATTTGATCAAACAGCACCGCTACGGAATTTGCAATCTCATACCCTAGCCAATCTCCGAAGAAATAAACGACAACTGCTAATACGAGAATGGAAAATAAATTATTTAAATCTTTACTCCGGGCAATATTCCCTTCTTCACGCGATTTTTTACGCTTCTGCGGGGTGGCCTTTTCTGTTTTATTATCCTTTGCCATGCGCGTCCCCCTACTTCGTTAAGAAAAAGTTAAATAGTTTCGTATATTCTTCAAGTAATACATCCGTCATATTTTTAAACACATAACCGAGCATCGGTACACTCATCGCAATAAATAAAATACCACATGTAATTTTAATTACATATGCATTCATAAAAACGTTTAATTGCGGAGCGTTTTTTGCAATTAAAATTAGAACAAAGTTAATGATGAATAAACTTCCCATCAGCGGCAGAGCAATTTCAACCGCTGATGTGATCGCAAATAATAGCGTTGCGAGTAGACTATCTAAGAAACTAGTCGTCAACAATTTTGAAATCGCCTCTGTATATTGAAACGACTTTAAAATCGTGGCAACGAAATAATTAATGCCGCCAAGTGAAATAAAAATAATGAGAAAAAATATATCAAAAATTGTTGATAGTAAAGTAGACTGTGAGCCCGCATTTACATCAAACAAACTTGCTTGTGATAAACCGATATCAAAGTCTAAAATATGCCCAGCCATTTTCGGAATGTTCCACAGCATTTCTACAATTTTTGAAAGTGATAATCCAATTACAATTTGCGTTCCTGCATAAGCTGCAACGTCCCAAACTGTCTTGATGTGAGAGACATCCACTTGATCGGCCACTGTAATTGAAAGGGCAAGTCCAAATGTAACCTTTGCCATCGCCGGAATTGATCGACCTGAGAAAAACGGTAAAAAATATAAAAATGAAGTAATGCGACAAAACGCAAAAAACGTCGCCGCCCATAATTCCATATTCATTTCAGTTCACCTATCTTAGTACGAACGCAATAGCGATGGGATTTTATCAAATAAATCTAAAATAAGCATCGTTAACTCTTGGAACATCCACGGACCTAAAATGATAATAACGAGCACAATACTCGCCATTTTCGGTAAAAACGTCAGCGTTTGCTCTTGAATTTGCATCATTGCCATAATAACCGCGATAATAATAACGACAATCAGACTTACAACGGCAATCGGCATTAAAATCATAACCCCTTTATAAAAAAAGGTTTGGAAAATATCTATAATTGGTGACGTATTCATTTATATGACTCCTATCACATAGCATCAAGCGCTTCAGGCGACCGTCTTAAACATAATATCGACGATTTTTGTATATCCACCTAAATATACGAAAACGAGTATTTTAAACGGTAAACTTAAAATCATCGGCGGTACCATCATCATCCCGAGGTACATTAAAAGTGTACTAATAATCAAATCTATAAATACAAACGCTAAATAAATGAACATCCCTGTTAGTAAACCTTTTTGAATTTGCGTTAACGTAAAGGATGGTACGAGTGTAAATAAGGAAAGATCTTTCAAATCTTTCGGCAACTCTTCTCCGCGTACTTTCAGCATCATTTTCAAATCATGCTTATACGTATGCTTTGACATATATTCTTTCATAATAGGAGCTGTCGTTTCCGCAGCTTGACTTACTGTTATTTTCTCTTTCGTCATCGGATCCCACACATCGCTCTTCAGTTGCCCGAGTACAGGCTGCATCGTAAAGAGTGATAAAAATAATGCAAGTCCAACAAGCACTTGGTTTGGTGGTAAATTCATTACCCCAAGTCCTTGACGTGTAATCCCAAGAACGATCATAAAATAAGTAAAATGTGTAAATAATAGAACGATAGAAGAAGATAATGATAAAAGGGTAACGAGCGCAAATAGTTGTACACTTGAATTACTCGTAAACTCTTTTCCATTTTCGAAATTAATAAAACCGTTCGGGGCCGCATACGCTGGATTTACAAAAATAATTGAAAAAACGATAGAAAATACGAAAATAACGGCTAATAATGATAACTGTTTCTTTATTCTCATGATGGATCCTCTACTTTTTTCGTTTCAGTCTTCACCGCGTCTTCTAGTGCTTGTTGAAACTGTTTTCCTGTTCCGGTTAATTGCACAGACTGTACACCGTTATTACTAATAACAGTGAACACTTGCTTTCCGTCCACTTCAAATAAAAAGGCACTCGTTTGATGATTTAAATACACGCCGTCTTTTACTTGAATATGGCCATTTTCACCCTGCTTAAAAAACTGCTGTTTGCGCGTCTTTTTCGTCATATAATATGCACCGTAACCGAGCGCACCAAACAGTAAAACGACTTGAAATAAGGTCGTCATATACGACATATGACTCCTCCTCTACTCTTTATCTTGCATTTGACTTTGCGCTTTCATAAGCGCCGCTTGTTTCTTATCAGCTTCAATTTCAGAAATGATAATACCGAATTTCTCGTCCATTACAATTGCTTCACCGATGCCGACTTTCATATTACTTAAATACACATCTACTTTATGTCCTAAGTTTTTCTCTACTTCAAGAACATCGCCAACTTTTAACTGCTTTACATCACCGAGCGTAATAGATGACTTTCCAAGCTTTACACCAAGTTCAATCGAAATATCTGAAACAGTATCAATATGTGCTTTACCTGCTTCATTTCGCTTTCCTGCAAAATCTTCTAATCCCATTAATGACACAGGAGATACTTCATGCTTCATATAGATCCTCCTACTCTACAAAACTTTTAAATAGGAGCGCCTTACGCGTTCCATCTTTTCCAATAAAACAATTAAATTTATGCTTTCCATCTACATAACCAAGTAATTCATCCGAAACTTTCGTATGAAGCGGAATAATATCGCCTTCTTCAATTTGTTCAATCTCACTCATTGTCATTTTCTGCTCACCAATCGCAACGTGAACAGGTTTGTACACTTGATTTACTTTCACTTCCACTTCAGACGTATACTTCCTACGTTTATCCGAAGAATGTTCGACAATATTTTCAGACGTTAACTTATCCATAATTTCTTCAACAGATAAGAACGGAATCCCGATACGTACCGTCGTATTCCAAAAATCTGTTTTCATATTTACATTAAGTAATGAAATGATATCGCTCGCTGTCGTAATCTTTAATGCATTCGGATCTGTTTCCGTCGTTACAAATTTCGGTTCAATCGCAACAACACTTTCAAATGATTGCTCTAAATTTTTACAAAGAAGCAAGAATATATTATCAAGCGTTAAAAACTCAAACGCTGTTAACGGTCTGCGCATCGTAAAGTTACGCTTACTATCTCCGCCAAGCCAACATTCATGAATATAAATAACGAATGCTAAATCAATCTCAATAACAATTTCTCCAAGCTCTGGTAAACCGAGATCAATGACGCAATATAAATAATAATCTTTTGGCATTTTCTCCACATACTCACTCGTAAATGGAACTTGCTCAACTGTTGAGGGCTCTAGTTCAATTGGAATACGCATACGCGCTGATAACGTCTGTGACGTCTGTTTTCCAAACGTAGAAGCAATCGCTTGCAAACTACGTAAATGCTCAACACCGAACTTCTCTGGTCTATTAAAATCATACTCTTGAAATTTCTCTTGCTTTCCTGCTTCTTGTGCGAAAGCTGGCATTTCCTCGCCTTCATTTACCGCCTTCAGCAGGGCATCAATTTGCTCTTGGCTTAATTTTTCGCCACTCATGACAATCCCCTTCCCTACCTTTTCAATTCAACGATTTCAACGTACATTTTTCCATTCTTCGTCAAAATCTTTCCGGTTCCAATCTCTTCATTCTCAAGCATAAGACGCACCGTATTTTTCGTTGAATTTTCAAGACGATACAATGTACCTTTCGTAATATGAAGCAGATCTTCAATTTTCTTTTTCGTATTTCCGATTTCAAAATAAATTGTTAACGGAATATCATCTTGTAATTTCAAATCTAGCCAACTCCCATATCATGTTCACGAAAATTTCATGTTCTCTCTATATATGAAACTCCCTATTTTGAAACGTCGATATTTAATATTTTTTTAATATATCCTTGCGTTTCTTTAAATGGCGGTACGCCTCCGTACTTTCTCACATTCCCAGGACCAGCATTATAAGAAGCAAGCGCCAATACTAAGTCGCCGTTATTTTTCTTTAAATAACCGCTTAACTCTTTCACGCCACCTTCAATACTTTCAGCTGGTGAAAAGGGATTCTTCACACCCATCTCCTTTACATTCGCTGGCATAAGTTGCATAAGTCCCATCGCACCAGCATGTGACACCGTTTTCGGATTAAAATTAGACTCTACTTCAATCATTTTTTGAATTAACGTTTTTGGAATTCCATATGTACGACTTACACGATCAATAATATCCTCATACTTCCCTTCATTGGAAGAACGTATTTTTTGAATATTATACTTCTTCGTTAATCCCCACGTATCAGCAGCCTCATTTTTCGTTTCTGGGAAACGTCGTTCAAACTCTTTTTGCGCAACTTGCACTTCATCTGCTTTCTTCGTTTCACCCTTTTCTTCGGGCTTACTCGCTTCATCTACTTTATTAATAGTTTCTACCGGCTTATTAACAACCGCTTCTATTTTCGTAGATTGTACCGGCTGACTCATATCTTCTACTTTTGCCGGCTGCGTAGTTTCTTTCGTCTCCTTCGCAGGCTCACTCTGCAACTTCTCTTGAAAACGACTACTAACAAATGCTTGTGGACTACTTAGCTTTTGCTGAATTTGTCCTTTCTTATATGCAAGCACTTCTTTTACTATATTTCCAACTATCATAATATCACCTTTTCGGTAAACAAAGATAATCTAATATTAGAGTTTTTTTTTAAAGTTTGCAATAATCCTTTTGATAATATTGTAATAAAAAAATGAACAAATAGGAAATTATCATTTTTTTATATTCATTAATTACAATTATTCGTTGACACGATATATACCAAGGATTACAATTAATCTCGAAATTGATTTTTTTGCATATTTACGTTTAACAATTAACAGAAAAATCAATATAAAAAAATGGGGGTTTCTTAACATGAGAATTAATACAAACATTAACAGTATGCGTACGCAAGAGTACATGCGACAAAACCAAGACAAAATGAATACTGCGATGAATCGTTTATCTAGCGGTAAATCTATTAACAGTGCAGCTGACGATGCGGCTGGTTTAGCTATCGCTACTCGTATGCGTGCAAAAGAAGGCGGATTAAACGTCGGAGCTCGTAACACGCAAGACGCTATGTCTGCTTTACGTACTGGTGACGCTGCTTTAGGCTCAATTTCTAACATCTTACTTCGTATGCGTGATCTTGCTACACAAGCTGCTAGTGGTACGAATAACGTTAAAGACTCGGCTTCTTTAAACAAAGAGTACCAACAATTAGCAAAGGAAATTGACCAT
The DNA here is from genome assembly GCF_051915185.1 of Bacillus cereus group sp. MYBKT14-1. Taxonomy (NCBI): domain Bacteria; kingdom Bacillati; phylum Bacillota; class Bacilli; order Caryophanales; family Bacillaceae; genus Bacillus; species Bacillus cereus group sp. MYBKT14-1. The sequence continues at coordinate 477,910 of NZ_JBQAEF010000002.1, forward strand.
ATTGCTGAAAAAACTAACTTTAACGGTAATTCATTCTTAAACCAAGCTGGTGGTGGTACAGATATTAAGATTCAACTTTCTGACGCTGCAAACGATACACTTGATATTACAGCTATTAATGCAAAGGCAGATACATTACTTGGAGCGGCTGTTGGAACTTTAACTGGTGCTGATACAGCAGCTGCTGTAACTGCAGCAACGACTGAAATGGGTAAAATTGATACTGCTATTCAAGCTGTCGCTGACGCCCGAGCAACTTTCGGTTCTCAATTAAACCGCTTAGACCATAACTTAAACAACGTAACTAGCCAAGCTACTAACATGGCTTCTGCTGCTTCTCAAATCGAAGACGCTGACATGGCAAAAGAAATGTCTGAAATGACTAAGTTCAAAATCTTGAACGAAGCTGGTATCAGCATGCTTTCTCAAGCTAACCAAACACCACAAATGGTTTCTAAATTATTACAATAAGCCATTTGATTATATAAATCTCTTTGTAATCAAAGAGATTTATATATAACTAAAAATTCAAGATAAAAAATGGAGGTTCTTTATATGAGAATTAATACAAACATTAACAGTATGCGTACGCAAGAGTACATGCGACAAAACCAAGACAAAATGAATACTGCGATGAATCGTTTATCTAGCGGTAAATCTATTAACAGTGCGGCTGACGATGCGGCTGGATTAGCTATCGCTACTCGTATGCGTGCGAAAGAAGGCGGATTAAACGTCGGAGCTCGTAACACGCAAGACGCTATGTCTGCTCTACGTACTGGTGACGCTGCTTTAGGCTCAATTTCTAACATCTTACTTCGTATGCGTGATCTTGCTACACAAGCTGCTAGTGGTACGAATAATCTTAAGGACTCAGCTTCTCTAAACAAAGAGTACAAACAATTAGCTGAAGAAATTGACCATATTGCTGAAAAAACTAACTTTAACGGTAATTCATTCTTAAACCAAGCTGGTGGTGGTACGAATATTAAGATTCAACTTTCTGACGCTGCAAATGATACACTTGATATTACAGCTATTAATGCAAAAGCAGCTACATTACTTGGAGCGGCCGTTGGAACTTTAACAGACGCTGCTGATCCAGCAGCTGCTATCACTGCAGCAACAGCAGAAATGGAAAAAATCGACACAGCTATCCAAGCTGTCGCTGATGCTCGAGCAACTTTCGGTTCTCAATTAAATCGCTTAGACCATAACTTAAACAACGTAACTAGCCAAGCTACTAACATGGCTTCTGCTGCTTCTCAAATTGAAGACGCTGACATGGCGAAAGAAATGTCTGAAATGACTAAGTTCAAAATCTTGAACGAAGCTGGTATCAGCATGCTTTCTCAAGCAAACCAAACTCCACAAATGGTTTCTAAATTATTACAATAAGCCATTTGAGTTAGTTTCCTGAATAAACCTCTCTGCTTGCAGAGAGGTTTATTTATTCTATATAGATAGATTAATTATAAAACTTTCTTTTTTATGTGGAAGAGAGTATCCGCGATGCTTAGAAGCGGTCAGTGCTTATCTTAATCCCCTCTTATGTTAAAATACAAACAGTAAATAAGCATAAGCCCCTCTATCCTTCCATAACTGTTTATTAGATTAAAAGATACCGATTCTATTAATCTATAAGGAGTGTCTATTATGCGTATTAGTACGAATGTTTTAAGTATGAATGCTAGGCAGTCGTTGTATGAGAATGAGACACGTATGAATGTGGCAATGGAGCATTTGGCGACCGGTAAGAAGTTGAATCATGCTTCTGATAATCCTGCTAATATTACAATTGTGACTCGTATGCATGCGAGAGCAAGTGGTATGCGCGTGACGATTCGTAATAATGAGGATGCAATATCGATGCTTCGCACGGCAGAAGCTGCTCTTCAAACTGTGATAAATATTTTGCAGCGTATGCGTGATTTAGCTGTTCAATCTGCGAACGGTACAAATTCAAATGCAAATCGTGATTTGCTGAATAAAGAGTTGCGCTTAGTATGGTTTCACAAGCAAATTAAATTCCGCAAATGGTTTCTAAACTACTACAATCGTAAAAATTCATCTTCCTTCTTTGGAACGATTCCATACAAAATAAAAGGGAAATACATATAAACTATGTATCTCCCTTTTATTTTGTACCCAAATTTTATTACTGTGTTACGGTCATAACTTGTCCGCTACGATCAACCATAATTTTCATTTTACCGTCCTGTGCATTATATAGCCCTAGTTTATGTAATTCCATTTTACAATCTTGTACGAAAGTTGGTAATTTACGTATTTGATCAATATCAGAACTTGTAATGAAATGAATTAAAAGCTGCGTCATACCTTTAATATCTTGTACAAGATCTTCTTTCTCTCGTTTTAGCCTTTCATTTTCTAGTTGTAACGACTGCAATTCATCTTCTAAGCTACGTGTATTCTTTGCTTCTCTAGAACGCCCTGCCGCCATACTAGAAAGCTTATAAATACCTTCCATAAACTGATGTAGTTCGTCTTCTTTCCTTTCACTACATTGATTAATTGTTTCAAAGTTATCAACGATACCAGATATAACTGTTACAAGATTTTTTTCATCCTCTTTATGCTGGATTTCTTCTTTTAATTCGTACTCGTTTTCTTGTTTTCTTGCAACGATTGTCTCTTTTACTGGTATATATTTTCGCTTTCGTCCCGGTTTTTGTTTTTCAATATTTTCAAACGGTATTTCACGTTTTTTCAATTTATAATACGTATTTTGCAATTGACTTTCCGTTTTAGGAAAAAGATTTAGTTCATTTTTACTTACGTATTTTGAAATATTTAAAATGTTTAAACCGTGACGCTGACAAAATTGATACACTTCATACAGTAGCTCTAGTTCAGACTTCAGCCATGTAATTGTTGATTTTTCATATGCTCGCATCCCGCCATTTTTTTCTATATCTATTTGGAATAATACCATTCTATTATGTAAATCAACTAATTCTTCATACTTTACTTGGAATTCTTTTTCTATTTTTTTAAATTCCACCTCTAGTTGCATATCGTTCATTTTATTATTTGACATGTTTTGTAAAAGACCTAATACATTAATTGCTGTGTGGTGATACATAATCTGTGCCACTCCCCCTCATCCTTTCACAATTCTCATCTGACTCCCATGTCTTTCAAGAAAATAGCAATTTTTACATATCCATATTATAACAGTTCGAAATTATCTGTCAAATAATAAACATACAAAAATGTATAGAAAGTATAAAAATTTGGAAAATATTTTTTAATTAATATGTAAAATTGCATATTAATTACATTTAATTATATTATATGGTATTTTACATGTTTTTTCACCGAAAAAATTTGCGTTACCACGAAAATATTACTAAAATAATCCAAAAAATACGTTCTCTTATATTTTCAAATCAAAAATCTTCAAATGAAGATTATACTTACATTCAGCGACAAACACCTCAGAAACCTTTTATTTTTCTGCCAGCTTAAAGTATAGAATACTAAAAAGGAACTAGCCAATGCTACACATGGCTAATTCCTTCCTCTCTCTAACAGAATAGAGTTATAAACCCAGTCTTCAAATCCTCAATCGAAGTCTCACTTCTTCTTACCTAAAACTACTTCATACCTCTGAACTCACATCGCATGAGACTCTATTAAGCACTGAAAACTTCCTTACATAAGTAGTTCCTCTATTCCTACTAAATAGAAAAATGTTATACACCAGCTCTTCTACTTACCTATAACCACTCCATATCTCTGGTCTCAACATCGCATAGGGCTCTATTAAGCGTTGATCGCTCAACACTTGGCTAGAGCTTCTATTCCGGCTAAATAGAAACTTTTAAAGTACTAACTTATCAACTAAACCAATTAGCTCTTGAATATCTGGCTTACTTACTTGAGCATTTGCTCCTACAGCTTCACCTTTATGGAATAATTCATTTGTAATTAATGAAGAGAAAATAATGACTGGTAAACGATTCATTACTTCACTATCCTTAACCACTTTCGTTAAATGATGTCCATCCATTTTTGGCATTTCAATATCCGTAATTAGTAAGTGAATATGTTCAAACATTTTTTCGCCTTGCTCTTTCGCTAATTTTTCAATTTGCGCTAACGCTTCTGCACCATTGCTGAAGAAGTTCATTTTCGTATATCCAGCTGATGATAATGTTTCTTCTAATATTTGACGAAGCATCGCTGAATCTTCTGCAATATAAATTACTTTTTCAGCTCGATCTGTTTTTTGTTCTAACCCTGCAATTGATTTATTGTCATAACCAGTGCCGCTAATTTCACATACAATTTTTTCATAATCCAATAATAAGATGATTTTGCCATCTAGTTTTACAATACCAGATGTCGTTTCTTCTAGTCCCATAGATAATGAAGCTGGTTCATCAATTTGTTCCCACGAAATACGTTGAATACGATGCACTTCATCAACGCGGAAAATAACTTTCATTTGGTTTAATTCTGAGATGATAAATTTCGTTTGATCAAGTGGCTTTGTTGACTTTAAATTAAGAGCCATTGCCAAGTTAATAACAGGTAAAATTTCACCACGTACTTGAACAACACCTTCAACTGCATGATGAGATTCTGGCACAGTTGTAACAGGGAATGGATTAATGATTTCACGTACTTTCATTACATTAATACTAAATAAGTTTTCACCAACAGTGTACGTAACAATCTCTAATTCATTTGTTCCGCTTTCTAATAAAATACTTTGTGCTTGTGACATAAAGGTGTCGCTCCCCTTCCATTAATTCCGTATATCTAATTATTAAGCTTTATAAAAGAGAAAAAGTCAACTACCTATATAAAAAACATAGATAGTCGAACGATTCATTTTATTAAAAAACAATTAATCTTGTATAAACGAAGCAAGTGCCTCTAATAACACTTCTTGTGCTCCTACAATTTCCGTCGGCATTGCTTCCCATTTTTTCGAAAGCTCCGTCTCTACTCTTATTCTCAGCTCTGAATTCATTTCTGCTAGCACATATTCTTTCGTTGCTATATCAACATCAAGTAGCGCGAGTGCATATAGTTCCGGGTCATTTATTTTTTCGAATAATCGTTTTAATACTACTGGTGCTATATGTTTTAATTTTTCAATATGAATTTCCTTATCCGAAAATAGTAACTCATATTGAATAAACGTAACATTTTCTTTAATCACTTTAAAATAACAATTATTTTTTTTATCATTCACAAAATAACCATTTGGATCTGCGATAATACTTTCTACTTTACGAATTAAATCTGGCAAACTATTCGCTGCCATTACAGTCCGCTGCTCAACCTCACTCGGCGAAATGAATGTAACGCGATACTTATTTTGCGCCATCCTCCTCACCTCTCCTTTTATAAAAATCTATCATCACAAACATATGAAATGAAACTAGCATACTCTCATTTCATTGCCCTATTGTCACAACTCACAGGCTATAAAAAAGTACTGGCTTGCTATAAAGAGATTATTGTTCAACCATTCCAGTAGATTTCTATAGTTCTCTTCTTACAGCTCCGAGCCACCTAAGCCTAAAAACATTTTTAAGCGCCTTTAAGCAACTCGATATTGTTGAACCAAAACGCAATTTGCTGATCTGTAATGCCTGATAATGTAACAAAAAACTCACGGCACTTCATCTCGTCCTTAAACAGTTGATACTTCCATGCGCCATCACTGCCAACACTGACGAAATAAAACTCATGAATACGACCAATAATCGCTTTCTTTTCAGCAAATGAATACGGGGGCACTTGCTTAATTTCAAATTGATCTGGTAAATATACATGCTCTTCTCGTTCCATTTTTAGCACTTGCTCAGCAAGTTCACGTTTATTCTCGAAAAATGGCAATTGTAAAATTCGTTCTTGTCTTGTCATACGAATAAAAACCCTTTCTACTACATTACGATCTTTCTTTATAATATATTATCGAATTAAGTTTACAACTTCATTTAATACTTCATCTGACACTTTAATTACTTTCGCATTTCCTTGGAATCCACGTTGATATAACATTAAATCAACGAATTCTACAGATAAATCTACGTTTGAACTTTCTTTTGCTGAACCCCTTACATTACCTGCACCATTCTCACCAGCAACACCTATCCCTGGAATCCCTGCTGATGGTGTGGCAATGTAATTGCCATTCCCAGTTTTCATTAATCCACCTGAATTAGGGAATGTAGCTACAGCTAGTTGTCCTACAACCTTCATACTACCATCCGAATATCTCATCATAACGAAACCACCGTCAGAAATTGAATAGTCATTTGCAATTGCAGCTGGACGCCCCGTTACTTCTGTTGTAGAAATAGTTTTCCCTGTCGGATAATTTGTTAAACCACTTAAGTCCAGTGTCAGTCCCTTACCAAAAGGAATTTTAACCGTTCCACCTTTAGTAATTTCACCAGTTACTGGATTTTTTTGTACAGCTTCATCTGTCTCCTTTAGATTTCCTAATGTATCAAATTTAAGATTTTTTTCGCCCGTCATGCCTTCAACCGGCTTAAACTCTTTTTCGTTTTTAGAATCATTTCTTACAGAAACTGTATACGTATATTCACCTGGCACAGGCTTTTCAACTTCTTTACCATCTACAGTCTCTTTTGTAGTCTTTTGTTTAATATTTACACGTAACGTTAACGAGTTCCCTTCCTCATCAAAAACTGTGAATTCGTGAGATAATGCATTTTGATTTCTAGGAAGGTTTCCACCTATTGTTGCTTTATCTGTTTGAATCCCACCAACAGCTGATCCCATTGGAATATGAATTGGACTTGGTCGTGAAGAAAAATCTATTTCTTGAGTTCCTGTTTTCACACCATACCCTAGCACATACTGACCACTTGTATTTGTAACATAGTTATCTTTCGATACACCGAAAGACCCTTTTCTCGTATACTCTACATTTCCGCTATTACGATCGCCAACTAAAAATAAACCATTTCCCTCTATGGCTGTCTCCATTTTATCACTAGTTAAAGTAATAGAACCATCACTAAAATCTGTAGATGTCCCACTAAACTTTACACCGTTACCAATACTCTTTGGATTCGTACCAGCATAAGCACCATCCCCACGTGAACCAACCGTATTATTATATAGCAGATCATCAAAAATAGCTTTTTGCTTTTTATATCCAACTGTTTGTGCATTTGCAATATTATTTGAAGTAACACTTAATGCATTTTGTGCTGCATTCATCCCTGTAATACTTGTATATAACGCTTTAATCATAACCTATATACACTCCTTTTATTAATTTTGCTTAACCTCTTCATTTTTTTCTATATCATCTTTCTTCTCATCTTCTGGATTTGCTTCTGCTATCGGTTTATCTGAAACCCTTTCTACAAAACGAAGTGAGACAACTTGATTATCAACAATAAGTTGTACATCGTTATTTTCGGCAAGTCGAACTGTTTCCACTTGACCAGTCACTTGCTCTCCCTTATTGTTTATACCTCTAACATACTTTCCTAAAAATTTCATCCCTCCATCAAGAGCTGTCGTATACATCGTTGATTGTAGTTTATCTACTGCTTTCGTCATATTTTGTACTTGCTCCATAAGCGATAGTTGAGCCGTTTGATTCATCATTTGGTTCATATCCATCGCATTAAACGGGTCTTGATGTTGAAAGCTTGCTAAAAAAAGTTTCAGGAAATCATCTTTATCCATAATACCGGGTGTTTTTTGATTACTTGCTGATAATCCGTTTGTTTGTTGCACTGGCGATTGTACACCATTAACAGATGCGTTTTTTGCTTGCGCTCCTGCTTGTAACGGAATATGATTTGTACTCGTTGTATTTAACCCAACTGTTGGCACGCTTTATTCCTCCAATAATCCCGCAAATTCTGTTGATTGTTGTTTTTCATGATTTGTATTTGCTAATTTCTGTTTTTGCCTTTGCTCTTGTTCTCGCTGTTCTTTACGATTTTCATCTTTATCTGAATAGCTAATTTGAATATTGATTTCTTTTTCTTTTAACTTTAATCTCAATTCATCAAAAATGATTTCAACACGTTTTTTCGCATCGTGTTTTTCCATTTCTACGTGAACGTCAATTTGATCTCCGTGTTTTTTCATAAACACTGTTAATGTACCAAGTTTTTCTGGATTTAACTGGAATAAAACACGTTCTTGTTTCACTACAAATTTTTGCAGCGCTTCTACTTGCGCTTCCATTTTCTTTCCTAAGTCAGGTAATGAAACTTTCTCAGCACCACTATTTGATTTCCCTACTTGTTCGGTACTCGTCGTTTTATTTAATAATTCTGCACCTGCAGAGCTCGAATCATTTAATGCATCAACTTCTGGCAACTCTACCTTTGCATCATCGCTCTCAAGTTTCGGAAGATCTACCTCTTTAGACTCTTCTTGTTCCTTTGCAATATTACAAGTTTCTGTTTCTACAACCTTCAATGCTTGCATCGTTTGCTCTGGCATCTTCATTTTGTCTAATACCATTTGCATTGTATCTTCTAAACATATAGCATTTTTGATATTCATATTTGAAAGAAGTTCTTGTAATTGTTGTAATTCAGCTGCAGGTAATTCATTAAGTTTAATATTGCCATATTCTTTATATAGCTCTTGTATTTTTTGTATGTATTGATATAACAATTCCGGCTGCACATGTAATTGCTCAATTGCAACCATTTGCTCAGATACAGCTAATAACAACTGTTCTGTCTCTTTTTTTTCTTCTTTCTTTACAATTGGTTCTTCTTTCGTTACCGATGGTTTAGAAAGGTTATATTCTTTTTTCTCTTCTTTTGGTGCTTCTTCTCGTTTCGTTTTCTCCGTTTTCGGCTGCTTTTTATTTTCGATTCTCATCGTACGATCGAATGAAGAATCTTCATTTTTCGATTGTACTTCTAGCCCTTTTTCTTTTTGCGGAGGTAAACTTTGTTGCACCGGTAATACAGACTGTATCACTACATTCACCTCATCCATTCATACACATTTTCAAATCCAGAAGCATTTTTTCTTCCAGCTTTTCTTGTGCTTTCGCAAGCTTTCTGCAATCTTCTTGATACATCTCATCAATGACACGTTCTTTTTCTTTTACTTGCTCTAAAAGGCTTTCATTTTTTTGAATAAAACCTTCTGTTTTTTTAATTTTTCGATTCCATTCTTCTATTCTTTCAGGTGAAAACGTATGTGAAGAAAGCATGCCAGCCATAATACGTTGCCCAGTTTGTACGACTTTACTACGCGATTTCACAACATATAAATCATATTCTTTTTTTTGTTCTATTTTTCTTTTTTCAGCTGTTAATTCATACACTTCTTTTAAAATATGCTCTTTTTCTTGATTTATTTGCAATTTTATTGTGTCGTACTGCTGTTTATCCACCTGTTTTCATAGCCCCTTCCTATTATAACGTTCTCTTTTTCTATTATATAGTTTTTTTCCAAAAAAATCTGTGAAATATTAAAAAACAAAAAAATAAGACCTCTTGGGCAGAGGCCTTATACTATATGGTGTATCGCTTCAACGATATCATCAAATGGGAAACTATCCGATCGGCCTTGCTTTAAAAATGTATTTATGCCTTCTACTTTATTTTTACATTCAAAAATATAAGCATTTTCTTCATTTTCTTGAATCGTTCCTAACTTAAAATACAATTCATTTTCTTTATAAATTGATAAAATCTTTCTCATTTCATTTGCAAGTTGCCAATGATGTGGTGAAACGATTTCTTCCATAATCCTACTTACTGAATCTAATACTGAAATTGCAGGATAATGACTAAGCGTTGCAAGCTCACGCTTTAATACGATATGTCCATCTAAAATACCACGTGCTAAATCTGGTACAGGACCATTTAAATCATCCCCATCAACAAGTACCGTATAAATACCTGTTATAGATCCCTTTTGTGTTTTTCCAGACCGCTCTAACAACTTCTTCATATAACTTTCCATTAACAGTGTTTTACCACCAATCGGTAACTCTTTAACAGCAATATCAACACTTCTTCGTGCATCGGCAAAACGAGTAACAGAGTCCATCATAAGTAATACGTTATTGCCTTGATCACGGAAGTATTCAGCAATAGACGTTGCGAGTTTCGCTGCACGAAGTTGCATAAGGTGACTTTCATCTGACGTCGCTACAACAACGACGCTTTTTCGCATCCCTTCCTCGCCTAACTCTTTTCGAATAAAGTCTTTTACTTCCCGGCCACGTTCTCCTACTAAACTAATAACGTTTATATCAGCTTTTGCATTTTTTGCTATCATTCCAAGTAAAGTTGATTTACCAACACCTGACCCAGCAAAAATACCAATCTTTTGACCGATACCAATTGTTAGCATAGAATCAATTGATTTTATTCCTGTTTCAAATACATCGGTAATCTCTTCACGTTCAAATGCATGTATAGGCGGTGCATCTAGTTTTATTTTCTGTAATGGAATGTTTTCAGCTTCCTCATTTAACACTTCACCATTTGCACTTAACACTTTTCCGAGCAAGTGATTACCACGTGGTACAACAACATCTTCTGAAACTAGTGTCACTGAATCTCCATAACATACTTTTTCTGTCTGTTCAAATGGAAGTAGCATATTATTTTCTTTTTCAATGGCAATCACTTCACATAAGACGTTATGTTCTCCAACGAAGCAAACATCTCCGATCTTCGCTTTCGGCCCTTTTGCTACGAAAAACTGTTCTTGTACACTATGAACTTTGCCTACTTTCGTATACAGCGGTGTTTCAATGAACTTATTCCATTTTTCGTTCTCATTCATTAACAGGCGGCTCATACATTTTGCTCCTCAAATAACTTCTCTTCTTCCCATTTCTGACGAAGTTTCGCAAATATAGGTGCAAATTTAAATTCAAAGAACTCTTTCTCTTCTTCCAGAACAAATTCACCAAACTGCAGGGAGAAATCATATTTCCATTCTACTAATTGTAGTAACCAATATTCTTTCGTATTCTCCTTCTCTTCTTGAATACGTTCAAACGTTTCTGGATGTACTGTAATGATTAATTTTTCAAACGAAGTTGGCAATGTTTGCACGATGCCAGTTAAAATAGGTAGCACATCAAGCAATCGTGAATCTACCGCTTGATTCACGATTTTTTCTGCTAAATGAAATGATTGATCCCATAATAACTCTGTCCATTCATATGCTATTTCTTGTTGTTCTTTTTGAAACTGCACACGCGCTGCTTCCATCTGTTCCATTTGTTCATGAATATGCATTTGAAATTGTTCTTTATCTTGTAATAACTGCTGACGCTCTCGTTCTAGCATTTGCTGCTCTTGCCTTAGCTGATTCATTTCCATATGTAATGATTCTTGCTGGGCGCGAAGCTCTGCATGATCTGCTTGTAATTCTTCCTCTTCTATTTGGACTGAAGCTGGTTTTGGAAATTGTAATTCATACGTTTCTTCAGAAAAAGAAACAGAATTCTTCGGAATTCTGTTTTTAAATAAGGACATCCTCTTCACCTCTTTGAACGATAATTCTTCCTTCTTTCTCTAGCTTTTTCACTGTACCAGTGATCGTTTGCTGCGCTTTTTCAGCATCCGTCATCTTAAGCGGTCCTAAGCCATCTAATTCTTCTAGAATCATCTCTTTACGGTTTGAAGACATACATGTAAATAATTTCTCTTTAATTTCTTCTTTTGCAATTTTAAGTGCTTTCGCAAGAACACCGTTATCTGTAATTTCTTCTAATACACGGCGAAGCGCAAGATCTTCAAGACCAAGTAAGTCTTCAAAGACAAACATATTTTCTTTAATTTTCTCAGATAACTCATAATCGACTTCATCCAGTTTTTGAAAGACTGTTTTTTCAACACCTCGTGAAACATTATTTAAAATGTTTACGATTGTTTTCAAGCCATCAGTTTTATTAATTGCACTAAATGCCATATTATTTAATTTCGTTTTTAACAACTCACCAATTTGATTAATTAATTCACCATCAACTTGTTCTAGTTTCGCAATACCCATTACCGTTTCTACTCGCTTATGATCTGGCAATCTCTCAATTAATTGAGACGCAAGTTGCGGTTTAATATAAGAAGCGATAATTGCAATTGTTTGTGGTGACTCATCATTAAGCACTGTAAGAAGTGGTTCTAAATCTGTAAGTGAATTTAAGAATTCAAATGGATTATCTTTGTTATACCAAAGGTCTTCCAATAATTTTTCCAGTTCGTCTTCTGGCATGTTTTTAAATATACGACGAATATACTCTTTATCTGGAGTGACTAAGTTCAATTCTTTTACATTTAGTTCATATAAGAACTCTCCTAGTACATTCTCTAACGTTTCTGGTTTATATACACGAAACTTCGCAATTTCACGAAGTAATACTTCTTTTTCCTCAGCTGTCATATATTCAATGACTTTTGCTGCCACCCCTTCGTCTAATGTACGAATGAGGATGGCAGCTTTTTCTTTGGAGGAGATTTCATCTAACATCGTTGTTCCTCCCTTACTGTCCGTTTAACCATTTTTTAATTACTTTTGCAGTACCTTCTACATGTTCTTTCGTAGCATCCTGCACTTGTTCATCTAACGTTGGTTCTTTCGGTTCTTCTGGTTCAGGTTTTGGCTCTGGCACTATTTTTTCTTCAGGAATTTCCAAGATACTTTCATTACTTGCAGCAATTTCATCTTCTGCTAAGTATTCTTCATATTCCTCTTCTTCTTTCTTTCTCTTACGTCTTGCTAATAAGAACCATACTAGACCACCGATTGCTAATAAGCCAGCTGTAATTCCACCGAATAACCACCAGTTCATACCACTTTTTTCTGGCTCTTTCTCTTTTTCAGCTTTCGGCTGATCGAACTGAACAGTTACAACGTTAACTTGACCATTTATAAAGTTACCGTTCGGATCAGCTTGAAGTCCTGCCGCTGTTCCAATTGCTTCTTTGAAAGTAGTCATATCAATTCTTCGTTTTACTAACGTATCATTATCTACCCATACAACAACATTTGTTTTCGTTAATTCTGGGTGTTTCTTAATTGTTTCAACTGTTTTATCTATTTCATAGTTTTCGATTTTGTTGCCATTTTTATTATCGTAGACAACTTTACCATTTTGATTATTGTTCGTACCGTAGTTTGGCACTTCACCGTTCGCTGTAATACCAGCACCTTGCTTCGTATCTGCCCCTTCTTGCGCAGTAGAGCTTTCCTCTTGCTCTTGTTTACTACGAAGTACACCTTTATCACCATACTTCTCTGACTGACGTGTAACTTCATCGTAGTTTACAGATACTTTCGTATTCACTTTATATTCATTCGGTTTAAACATCGTCATTAACGTTGCATCAATATCTTGCTTTAATTTACCTTCAAGTTGGTGCTGCATCTCTACTTCTTTCTCATAAGAAGAGGAACTACTAGAATGTGCTTCATCTGCTCCTTTTGAGATAACACCTTTTTTACTATCAATAACACTTACTTCTTCTGCTTTCACACCAGGAACCGCTGCACTAATCATTTGCTGTATACCTGCAACTTGATCAGCTGTTAACAATTGTCCACGTTTCACTCCAACCGTAATCGCCGCTGTTCCTTTCGCTTTTTCTTCATCAAAAATTGTCTCTTTTTCAGGCAATGTAATTTGAACATTTGCCGTTTCAACTGTCGCAAAGTTTCTTACAATATCTTGTTCCAATTGCTTCTTCGTACCGACAATTTGCTTCATTTTTTTATCTTGTTCACTTGAACCGAGAGAGCTTTCTAATAAAATTTCTTCACCGCTTTTCGAATTAAACGGTAAGCCCATCCCATTCATTTCTTTTCGAACCCATGGAGCATCATTCTTTTGCACACGAATTGAACCATCGGCCGCTAATTGGTAATCGACACCTAACTTCGATAATTCTGCTGTAATCTCTTGTTTATCTGCATCATTTAAATTTTGATATACAACAACATATTTATCTGGCAAGGTGAAATATAAAAGTGCTCCTGTTACAATCGCTAAAAGCGCAGCACCGATTACTAACTTATGCCACGTTTTTAACGATTGGATAACATTTTTCATCTTTTCCATTTAAACACACCCGTCCACTTTCCTAAATTTGCATATTAATTAGTGACTTATAATTTTCAATAAGATTATCACGTACGAGAGCAGCTGTTTTCATTTGAGACTCAGCTTTCTTTTGCTGAATTAAAACGTCATGTGTTTCTCCTACCCCTTTAGTTAGTAAATCATATACTGCTGTTTGTGCATTGTTTTGCGTTTGATTCATATCTTCCAATAAATCAATAAACTTTTTCTCCGGAGCTACCGATGTTTGAGAAGTTTTCGGTGCACCAATTGACTGAATTGCTCCAAATGGTTGTGTATGTAACATTGGTTGAATTTTCATATTACTATCTTCCCCCTTATCCTCGGCCGATTTCTAAATCTTTATCAAGCATTTTTTTATTCGCATTTAATACACTCGTATTCGCTTCATACATTTTTTGAGCAACCATTACATTCGTCATTTCAGCAGTTACATCAATATTTGGATAACGTACATATCCTTCTTCATTTGCGTGCGGATGCGTCGGATCATACACTAAATTTTCCGTTTTGTCTGCTTCAATACTTTTTATTTTTACTCCGTTAGTAGGAGCCCCATCTAGCATACTTGCAAAACTATTGTTTGATTCTAGCACCACACTACGACGCTCATATAAATCTGCCCCCGGAGCCGCCGTCGTATTTGCATTTACAATATTGTTAGAAGTAACTTCCATCCACTTTCTCGCTGTCGTTAGCCCTGAGCCACTTGCATTAATTGCCTGAAACATCCGTTGTCTCTCCTTCTACTTTTAACGTCCGCGTGCCGCTTGGTTAATTGCATATTGTGTATTAATTGCGTTAACTGAAATACCGTATAACTGATTTGCTTTCATTAAATCTAGCATTTCTGTCGTTACATCCACACTATTTCCGTCTTTATTCGTTTGCATTGATTTTGTTTGAATCTTTGCATATGTATTTTTCGTATTTACTGTCGGCAAGTGCATTTCATTCGTTTGATATAAATCTGGATTACTCTTTAAATCAGCCGCATTATTTTTATATAACGCACTACTTTTATTCATCTGCTCAGCAAATGTTACATCTTGTGCTTTATAGCCAGGTGTATTCGCATTTGCAATATTACTAGAAACCGTATTTCGTTTCGTCACTAAATAATTCATATAATGGCTTACATCACTCACTAAATCTGGCATATTCCACACCCTTCCTTTTCTAACGTAATGATCCACTGATAGAAGTTTCACTTCATTATTTATTTTCTTATATGCGTTTATTAAAATATTTACTATTATGTACCCTTACATATTTTATTCCATTTTTTCATTGTTGTCTTTAGAAAAATACAAAAATATAAAAAAGAATGCAAAAAAACTGTATACACATAGTAATCTATAGAACATTTCAATAGATAAACTACAAACTAAAGTCCATTTTTCTATTATTTAGATTACTATTATTGTTTCATCACAGTCATAAAATGAAACCTCAATCAGCGGAGTTCTTTATGTAAACGAAGGAATAGACCCCCTTTTAAAAGGGGAATCTGTTTCCAAACATTATTATTAATATTTACCGTAAAATGAATTAGCCTTCATTCGCCCATCATTTGCCATTATCATTTCTTCCAAAATCTTTTGCTTATCTCGAATGTGCTGTGCTGCCTTAATAATGAATGGGCTTACTTCTGCTGCAACTTGTGCACGTCTTTCTTCATCTAGTGTCATCATCCAGCGATTTAACATCTCACTCTTCTCAGCAAACTCTTCATCTGACACTTGTAATTCACCGATTTCATTAAAACAACTGACAAACGTTCGATAAATATCATTGTTCATTTTCAAGCGCTCCACGGTATCCATCTATTAAATCTTGTAACACTTGCACAATGGCATCAATGTCTTTTACTTCACGCGTGACTTTCATCGTTTGAATTTGAATGCTAATCCAATCATATAAACCAAATAAACTATCGTATAAATCTTTCGTAATATCAGGATTTAACTGGAGCTTCAACTCTTCAAATATACGTTCTAACTTTTCAAGAAGTTCATCACCATCTTGAAGTTTGAATGTATTTAAAAGTTCTTCCAATTTACGAAACTCAATGATGCATCTTTCATAAATAAATATTGTATTTTTAATTGGATTACTCGTCATAATATCATTTTGCATATAACGTTGCCATGCTTGCATACAATCACTTCCTCAGCTTTCATTAGTCATCACTTTTTGTTTTTGTCATTGCTTGAATTGTCTTCAACTGACTATCAAGCAATGCTAACTGACTTTCTAATTTTGCATATTTATCAATAATTGTTTTTTGTTTTTCCTTATTAACTGTATCAATATCTTGAATTTTTCTCTCTAAATCAGTTACTTGCTTTTCAATACTTTTAAAACGTTTCCCGATAATTCCTTCATCTCCAAATATCCCGTCTAACTTTTTCTCTGTATCATGACCTAGACCATTTAAGCCAAAGAAAAATTGTTTCGTAGATTCCGGATTCTCTTTAAAAGCTGTTTTTAATTTTTCTTCATCAAGAGTCATATTACCTTTTTTATCAATTTGAATTCCAAAAGAAAATAAATACTTATCATCTTGGGAAAATTTAAAAATACCTGTCATTGCATTATTGATAGCAAATGACACATTATTCCCTTGCATTACTCCATCTTCTCCAGCAAATAAATCTAAACTCTTAACAGCCTTATTATACTCGTCTTTCATTTTTTTTATTAAATCTATCGAATTTTTTATATCAGAATCTTCAATAGTTAATTTTATTGGTTCTGTAGTTTCCTTTTCTAAATTGATAGTTAATCCTGGAATTGTATCAATCTTATTTGTTTTACTAGTCCCTTTAATTCCATTTATTGTATACTCAGCATTTATTGCTCCTGTCACTTGATGTGCAACAACATTCGTTCCATCCGTATTTTTTGCAGAAGTAACTAGCCCTATATTTTGTAAAAAACCATTGGCACCATCCGTTAATTTCAGCTCCCCAGCTTCTCCTGCAGTAGTCGATGTGAAAAATAGTTGATCTCCTAATGTATATACTGACGCACCATAATTCCCATTATTTATCTTATTGACCAGATCTTTATACGTCATATCTTTCGAGATTTTAACTTCTTTTCCATTTATCTGAAATACATCATCTACTCCAAGTTTTAAATCTAAACTAAATTTTTGCTCCATACCTTCAGGAGTTTTTGAAGGAGTAAGTGGAGCTGTAGTTATTTGATGTCTTTCAGCTACCCGTTCTACTGTAATCGTGTATGTTCCGGGAATTGTAGCAGTGTCAGCTTGTGCTTTTATAAAACCATCTTTGGATAGAGTGGTTTTCTTTTCATCACCTTTAAATGCGTATAAATCTTTGAACACTTGTACAAGATTTCCAAATTCTTTTTTCATACTTGCATACACATTTTTTTCATTTGTTAATGTTTGTTTTTGTGTAGTATAAGGTGATTTTTTCATTTCCAATGCTTGTAACTCTAAATCTACTAACTTCTTTGTATCTATTATGTTATTTCCTAAATTCCATATTTGTTGTCTGCCACCATAATCAGATATTGTTCCTGCCATATTTTTCACTCCTTATCATTTACATGTAATCTAAAATACTCGTTTTACTCATTGTACTAACAGCTTTTAATGTCGCTTCGTACGTTGCGTTTATATAAGCTAAATCAGAAATTGCGACCGCTAAATCAACATCCTCAATTTCTTTACGGTTTTCTTGAAGTGCTACATTTTGCTCGCTTAAAATTGTTTTAAACGTCTCCATTGTGTTCATTGTTGAACCAACTTCAGTTGTACGGTTAATGATGCCATCTAAGTTTTGCTTATTTCCTTCTAATAACGGTTTTAGTGCTTTTTGGTCACCGTTTTGCATCGCTTCACTCATCTGTTTTAACGTTTTTATAACAGGGGATAATAATGCTTCACCGTTACGGAACGCTTTGAATTCATAACCGTCATTTAGTTTCCAGTTCACATCATTTTTTCCACCCTGGTACGTACCATCTTCTGTAAATGGCAGATTTTCTGCACTATCACCACCGAAAATATAACGACCTTGTTCTTTTGTATTCGCTAAATAGACGACCTGTTTTAAAATTTGATCAAGCTCTACACCAATAGCCTGCAATTCTTTTTCACTATTTGTACCATTTAACGCTTGTACTGTTAATTGGTCTGCTCTTGTTAAAGATTTCAAAACACCTTGTAAAGTATTTTCAGTTTGTGTTAATACATTTTTCGAATCCGCTATATCTTTCTGCATTTGCTCCATATTTGCCAATGAATGTTGAATCGCAAATGATTTACTTGCTGCAAGTGGATCTTCACTCATAAGAAGGTTCTTCTTCCCTGAGGTTACTTGATTTCGGTGGTATTGCTGTTGCACATTTAAATCCATCAACTGATTCTTTGCCCAGTTTGCATTTTGAAATGTAGATACTCTCATTTCTATCTCCTCCTTAAATATTTCCAATTACCAACTATACATGACTACTCCTTATCTAATAATCGAAAACAAACTATCAAACACTTCATTCATCGTAGTTATAGCTTTAGAATTCGCCACGAAGTATTTCTGGAAGGCCATTAAATTAACCATTTCTTCTTCCATATTTACGCCCTCGATGCTCATCTTTTCTTGCTGGATACCTTCTAATAAATCCTTATGAATATTTTGATATGCATTTACTGAACTTTTATCAGAGGCTACCCCAACTAAAAATTGATCTAAGGCTTGCTTATATGTAAGTCCATCCTTATAGCCTTTATCTGTAATAGCCGCAAGGTTGTTGGCAGTTTCAGCCGAAATTTTCATTTTTGAAATATCTTTTATAAAATCAGGATTCAATTCAAGTTTCTTCGCATCTTCTCCTACAAAAAGTTCTTTCTTCATAGTATTATTCACTTGTTTTTTTAACGAATTTACAAACTCATTCAGATTATCTTTATAATTTGTAATCTTTGCTTTCGTATCAATTGCCGATAAAATTGTTCCACCACTTAATGGGATATCTGTTCCAGATATTTGTACAGACATTGGCTTTTTATCCTTCTGTAATTGAAGTGGATATGTATCTTGACCATTTACAGTTAAAACACCATTCATCCTAACACTTGCAATATTAGGATTTGTAGCTTCATAAGATACTTCTATATCTGCATACTGAGACATTTCTGTCATAATACGATCACGTTCATCTAATAGTTGATTTGGTACTTGTGTACCAGCTTGTCCAATTTTCTTGTTCGCTTCTGCTAAACTAGCAGCAAGTCGATTAAATTCATTAACATGCGCTTCAATATCTTCTGTCGTCTGTGCTTCCACTGTATCTAAATTTTTCGCTAGACGACTTACTTGACTTGTGAACTTCCCCGTTTCAGCAATTAATGTATCGTAGTAATTTGATTGCTCCGGATTTTTTGCAACTTCACGAAAAGCATTGAAAAACCCATCCATTAAACTAGATAATGAATTTTTACCTGTCGTTCCTACCATAGACTCTACTCGCGACAAAGTAGAATTCATATATGCATAGTAAGAGAACTGTGACATTTGATCATTATATTGCTTTGTCTTCACTTCATCTGTAATACGATCAACACCTAATGTTTGTACACCATACCCTATTCTTTGTTCTGGTGCATACCCTTTACTCCCTCCAGCAGATCCGTAATTCACCATTTGACGAACATAACCCGGTGTATGAATGTTAGACAAGTTTTGTTTTGTTGTTTGTAACCCCATTTGAGCCGCTAACATGCCCGATAGCGGTGTATTATAATCAGATAATCTCATAAAGCTTCACTTCTCCTTTACAATAGTTCGTTCATAAAGATTTGCGAATTATTGTTTCGCTCTAAGTTATATTCAGAAACAGAATCCACAATACTTTCTGTAGTTTTTAATAGTACGTTTAAGTAATATTGATTTTTCAAAAGAATCATTTTTACATTCTCTTCTAATTCAGTTACGTTTTTTTGTAATTCTTCCATTTTTTCAATTTCTTCTTGAGAAAAATACGAAAATAACGCACTTACACGAAACGATTCAACTCCTTGTTCTTTACAGAACTGAACAACCATTTCTTCAAATGAGCTTGATAACCCTTTTAAACCATCAATGTACTGCAATTGCTCTACTTGCAACTTTTGAACTGCATTTACATTTTTATTTTTTAAATTCTCATATATTTGCTCTCCAAGCGCTTGAATATTTTCATACGCTTTTTGAATAATAACGAGTTTTTCATATAATTGTATGTACATATAGCTTCCTTCCTTTTACAAGACTAAATTCACAATTAAACCATGGATTTCTCCAATTTGATTTAACATTTCTAAATGTCCTGTTTTCGTGTTAATTAAATTCATCACATCTTCTAATTCATTCAATCCCATTTCTGCCTGTTTCACAATCGTCATTTTCTGTGAATATCCGTAACGTGGGTGACGAGACATGACATCTTTATACTGCAATACATTATCAACGTAGAAATTCAAAAATGATTTTACTGTATTTTTGTATTCCATTACATTATCAAGCGTTAATTCCATTTCAATTTTCTCTTTAATTTCTCCAATATTATCCACAAACGCTTCCATTTGTTCTAGTAATTTATCTTTTTTCGGATCTGCATGCAAATTATCCGAAAATGCAAGTCCTGTCCTGACATTTGCTTCTTTCGGCATTTGAGTAGCAGGCGGTATATGCGATAAAATTGGATTATGCGAGATAGAACGTAGCATATATATCACCTATTTATTTTTTATTTCTTCCTAAACTTAATCGTAAAATCCAGTTATTTATAATTATACTCTGAACAGTAATATTTTGCAGTTATTTTTTATAAAAGATATGTTACAATTTAGCATGAGGTGGCACAATTCTATGAATATTTTCCTTTGTGGTTCAAATCAATTAACAGCATTAGATCAAGAAGAAATTAAAAAATTTTTAAATGACTATGCTCACAAACATAAAATTTACATATTATGTTATAAATCTATTGAAAATGAGGTTCTTCGTTTTTTCGTTGAGAATGAAAGACTCGCTCAAAATTTATGCCTTTACACGCTGCAACCATTGCAAGCAATTACAGATGAATTTCAAGAAGTCGTTGATTACTTAAAAAAACACGGAGCCGAATATGTTGCTTTTGATCATCCTTCTGACTCCATTTACCGATCAGATTATATGTTTTTTGTTAAACAAATTATTGAAGACACTGATTTAGTTCTCTGTTTTTATAATGGGGACAAACATACATCTGTCATCCCTGTCGATGTTGCAAAAGAAGCAGGTATTGATGCTGTCATTTATGATTTACCAGGATTACATGAAAAGCAAATGAAAAAAAGCTTTGAACAAAAAATTCGTATGATGTAAAGGGGGAGGCACAATATCATTATTGTGCCCATTGTAAATATGATAATTGAACAAGATTATGATCATTTTATCGCGAGTTTTAAACAACAATTCAATATGGACATCGCTTCATATAAACAAGATAGAATGCGCCGTAGAATCGATGCTTTCATTTCGAGAAAAGGCTTCGAAAACTACACTAATTTTTTAAACAAATTACGCGCTGATCAAAATTTATTTTTAAATTTTATTGACTATATTACAATTAACGTTTCAGAGTTTTTTAGAAATAAAGAACGATGGCAAACTTTAGAGTCGAAAGCACTACCAAAATTACTCGAACAAAATAGCGGAAAATTAAAGGTATGGAGTGCCGCTTGCGCTGCTGGCGAAGAACCGTATACACTCTCTTTAATTTTATCGAAGCATCTTGCTCCATTTCGTTTTGAAATTCAAGCAACAGATCTTGATTTTCATATTTTAGAAACCGCAAAACGCGGTCAATATACAGAACGTTCGTTAAAGGAATTACCTAATGATTTGAAAGAACGTCATTTCACAAAAGAGAATGATCTATATTCATTGCATCAAAACATTAAACAAAACGTCTCGTTTAAACAACATGACCTTTTAATGCAGTCATTCGATACAAATTATGATTTGATTATTTGTCGCAATGTAATGATATATTTCACAGAAGAAGCAAGAGTAAAACTTTACGAAAAATTTAGTCGTTCTTTACGAAAAGGCGGTGTACTATTTGTTGGTAGTACGGAACAAATTTTAACACCCGAGCGTTACAATCTTCAGCGATTTGATACATTCTTCTACGAAAAAATATAAAAGAGGTCGTCACAATGGAGTGACGACCTTTTTACATAACTCGAATTAAAATAATACCGACAATCCATACAAAGAGAAAAAGAAGCGTCATAGACCATTTATGTTCTTGCATCGTTTGTTTCAATGCCTGTGATAATTGTGTCATGTTCATTTCCGCAAGCGCTCTCCATACACTTACATCCCGATCTTTAGCAATGCGGTCTGTAACGCTAATTAAAATTGTTTCGTTAGACAATTTCGTTATATAAGCAGTAATAACCGTTACCATCAAATTTATATTTCCTTCTGAAGAATCACTTTCCACTCTAGAGATAAGTGCACTCACATCTAGTAACGGAATATGTACTTTTCTACCAAATGATAGTTGTACTTCAGCGAAATCATATGTTCCATCTAACAAAGGAAGTTCTTTTATATGAGCCTGCTTAACAAGCCCTTGTAGGCTTCTAATTACTTGTTCAAATATTTTTTCTGTTTGCTTTCCTTCTCCAGATAACGTGTGTAACTTTTTAAAAAGTTGTAACACTGTATCCATCTCTTTAGAAAGCATTTCCTTCATAATCTTTCCATCACTTAAACTTGCAAGTAAAATACCTATTTCATTATTTTTCGAAATAATTTTAGACTGTCCAGTAAACACTAAATTGCTACGCTTTCGTTCTTTCTGGATCTCATGCTCCGAAATAGCTGCAGGCTGTTTTAATGGTTGTAACGCCTTATCTTCAATTGTCGTACGTTTAATCTCCATTTAAGCGCCTCCACTACTATGAAATAATTAGCCCCATTCTTTATTACTCTTTAAAACTAAAAACAGTACGAATAAACCTGACATGATAGTAAACACATCAGAAGCTTGCACTCCCTGTTCACCTTTTTCTTCTTTCTTGTCTTTCGGTTCTTCTTTTTGTTCTTTCTTTTTAGAGGCAACTTGTTTGTTATTTTTCTCTTTTTGGTCCTTCGCCTTATGTACTTCCTTGTTGTCTTCGAACGGCTCTTTTATAACGTAAGTAAATTCCTCTTTCTCTTCCAACGGTTCTTTTATAAACTTATTTACTTTCTCATCTCGCTTCGGAATTTGAACAACTGGCAAATTTTCTTCTAGAACCGGGTTTTTGACTTTGGAATCTTCTTGCTTCTCATTTTCTTTCTTATCTTCTAATTCATTTTCTAGTTTATTATCTAATTTATCTTCTTTCTCTTCTATCTTTTTATCATCTTCATTTTTTGGCACCAAAACAGAAATGGTATATTCACTTTCCTCAACAAGTTTATTACCTGCTGCATCTATTATCTCTACAAGTAATTCGTATGGCCCAGCCGGCAATGCTTCTGTTATTTCAAATACTTTTTGCCAATCCATATCATGCTTGTTGTAGTCTAATAAAAACGAAAGCTCTTTATTTTCTTTCCCTTTTAATGTAACGCGCAATTCTTTTACAACCGATTCTATATCTGATGCTTTTACTCGTATATGTATAGAATCTCCCTGTTTTCGTTCAACTAAGTTCTCTTTTACTTCATCAATAGTAACTTTCTGTAACTTTGGCAATTCTTTATCTATAGTTGGCGTTTCATTTTTAATACGAATGAGCGGGACTTTCACTTCATTTTTTATGAGCTCTTCTTTCTCATTCTCTTTGTAACTTTGAACGAGCTGAAGATTCCAATCACCTTGCAAATCAAAATCCCCTGCTTTATAGTTAGCAACCCAGCTCTTCGTTTCTTCATCATACTCAAAAGATAACATTCTTTCTTGCGCATATTGCTCCCCATTTTTTTGTAACTGCAATATCCCTTTCATACTTTGAATGTTTTTCCCATTTGGTTCTACAGCAATTCGCACCTCTTCGCCAACTTTAAGCTCCGGCTTATTTACTGTAATAATTCCCTGTTCTGTTTCTATCTTTCTTTCACTCAATTGTTTATTTACTACTTCTTGTTGTTCTGCTTCTTTTTGTTTCTCTTCATCTTGCTTCGTTTCCACTTGCTCTGACGATTCTTGAGATTCCTTATTTTCTTCTTGTACATTCACTTCATTTATTTTTTGATCTGACTCAATTTGTTCCTCAGCCTGACTTTGCAAGGGGAAGAACAAGCATACATGTATGCATAGCCAACTCATTAGAAAAAACTTTACGTTTTTCATCTACTAGTTCAAACTCCTATTTCAATGCCTTATAGTGATTTCGTCACTTTTACTCCGAAAAATCCATCTACATTTACAAGTTCACCATACGCCACTAATACATCATTTACATAAATACGAATTGGTTCATCAATATCCTCATCTAGCACAACTGCTTCATTTTCTTGTAAACTTAATATATCTTGAATCGTTTTCACTGTACTTCCAAATACAAATTTCACGTTCATTTCTACATTTTTTAGAATGGACGTGTCCATATATACTGGTTCCATTTGTTTTACTTCTTTAAATTCAATAGGTTGCACAACTGGTTCTACAATTTTTTCTTCTTCAATTTCTTCTGTGGCAATCTCTTCTTCTTCCACCATTGGATACAGAAGTCGCCTTACCATTTCTTTCGCTTCAGAAATTGGCAAAATTTGATACATTTTCGATTGAAGCAGATCACCAATTTCAAGATTGAACGTAATTTGAACGAGTTCGTCCACTTCCATTGACTCTCCCAAATACTCCATTTCTTCTTTTAACGTTACAAATTTAACATTTGGCGGCGTCATGTCCATTTTTTCTTGGAACATTTCTGACATCGCCGTAGCAGCATGACCCATCATTTGGTTCATAATTTCTTTAATACCGCTCAGTTCTAATTCAGTAAGCTCTTTTTCCGGATCAACTTCCCCTGTTCCCATCATCATTAAATCTACCATTGTTAAGGCGACATCTTTCGTAAATACGAATACATTCTCATTCTTTAGCCCTTCAACAAAGTCAACATTTAAAATAACAAATGGCACTGGTACTCCATCATAATGACGAACATTGATTGCTTCCACATTTGGTGTACTAATTGTAACTGGCTGATTTAAAAGCGTTGACAATACTGTTGAAGCGGAACCAATTGAAATATTTGCAATTTCACCAAGTACATCTTTCTCTTCTTGTGTTAAATGCTCTTTTTCAACTTGTTCTTCTACAATCTCAGTTTCCACTACTTCTGCTGGTTCGACTGTTTCTTCTACTTCACCAGATAATTGCATTAATTTATTTACCATTTGTTTCGCATGATCAACTGAAACAATTTGTACAAGTTTAGAGTTTACAAGATTATCTATCTTTAAATCAAACGACACTTTAACAATCGTATGATTCCCATCGATTTCAGAAATTTTCTCCATTTCTTCTGATAACTTTACAACTTTAATCGTCGGCGGAGACATATCTACTGTATCTTGGAAGAATTCCGACATAGATGTAGCTGCGAATCCCATCATTTGATTCATCGCTTCTTGTACAGCACTTAGCTCTAATTCGCCAAGTTCTTTTCCGTCCTCCACTTCACCTGTTCCCATCATCATTAAATCAGCAATGGATAATGCAACATCTTGCTTAAGGACAAGAAGGTTTTCCATATCTAATCCTTTTGTAAAATGAATGTTTAATACAACATGTGGAACTTCGACATCTCTTGAATCATATAAATCTACCAACTCTATGCGAGGAGCAGTAATGCTTACTTGCCTATTTAAAATTGTTGATAATACAGTCGAAGCTGAACCAAATGATATATTTGCAATTTCGCCAAGAATATCGCATTCTTGAGGCGTTAAATGCTCATTTTCTTTTTCTAGCACAATCGTGCTCGTATCCCCTTTTGTGTGTTGCTCAGGCATTTTCCCTGCCTCCTCATTTCTGTTTTTCTATCAAATAATATAAACTCTCATTTGATTTTAGCAAACTCATTAGTATAAAACGTTACTATGTATCCCATTATTAGATTCGTAGCAATTAGCCAAAAAGCTCCCCAATTGTATACAAGTGGGGAGCTTTCCTTCATTCCTATTATAAACCTTCTGGGTTTAAAATGAGGACCACTCGTCCATCACCGAGAATCGTCGCACCAGAGAAATAGTTAGAACTCTCTGCAAAGAAGTCACCTAATGACTTTAAGACTATTTCTCTTTGACCGATAATTGTGTTTACAATAAGTCCATAGCTGCGATGTGTATTACGAACAATTAACACAGGAACCATTTGACCATCATATGACGCAAACGCCTCATCTACTGTTTTTTCACCAAATACAGTACTTAAATGTTTCACTTCAATAATTTGATTACGATAATTTAACACATCTTTCCCTTGTAAGGATTGGATGTCTTCTCTCTTAATTCGAATTGCTTCAACGATATTTCCAAGAGGTAAAGCATAACGCTTATCATTCGTTTGAACAAGCATAGATTGAATAATAGACAACGTTAATGGAAGTTCAATTCTAAATGTACTTCCCTTTCCTTCCTCAGAATCAATAATTAAATGTCCACCTAAACTATGAATCGTATGTTTTACAACATCTAATCCGACACCGCGTCCAGAAAGATCTGATACAACTTCAGCTGTACTAAATCCTGGTTGGAAAATAAGATCAAACACTTCACGATCTGTTAATCTATTCGCATCTGCTTCAGTTACAACGCCATTTTTAATCGCTTTTTCTAATACTTTCCCTTTATTAATACCGTTTCCATCATCCGTAATTTGAATAACGACATGATTTCCACTATGAAAGGCTTCTAATTTAATCGTACCTGTCTCATTTTTACCTGCATCACGTCGTTTTTCAACAGTTTCAACACCGTGATCGATTGCATTTCGAATTAAATGAACGAGCGGATCACCGATTTCATCAATAACAATTTTATCTACTTCAGTATCTTCACCTGTAATTTGTAAATCGATTTTTTTCCCTAAATCTTTCGCTAACATACGTACCATACGCGGGAAACGATTGAACACAGTTTCAATCGGCACCATACGCATATTTAATAGTACATTTTGAATATCTTTTGAAATATCGCCTAATCGATTTAAATGTTCAATTAGCTCCTTGTTTTGAATCGTTTGAGCCAATTCATCAATGCGCCCACGTTCAATTACACTTTCTTCAAACATATTCATTAATCTTTCGATTTTCTCTAATTGAACACGAATTGAACGATTCTCCACTTTAGCATTTTTCGTTTTTGTAGTACTTTTAGCTGGCATAGCACTTGAAGGTTGATTCGTTGCCTCTATTGGTGATTCTACCTGCGTAGCCACAGCTGGTTGTAGCTTTTCTTCTACTTGCACAACTTCTTGTGTAACAACTTTTTTAGAAGCTACTTCCTTCGATATAGGTTCTCCTTGCTTTACTTCCACTTTCTCAATTTCAGAAACATGAAGTACTACTTGTTTCAACTCTTCTATACTACAATCCGTATCCATAAATACTGTAAATTCAAATCCGAAAGCATCTGCTTCAATTTCTTCAATACTCGGAGCTGTTTTTTGTATATTTCCTACATTTTGCAATGCTTCAATACACATAATGGCACGTACTGCTTTTAAAATTGCTTGCTGTTCAACTGTTATATGCACTTCATGCGAAACTGCATCATCGTTGTCTATATGATTTTGCTCTATATGTTCCGTAGGAGTTTCTACATCGCCGTTCAATAACGCTTCTAATTTCTGTTTAGTTGAGGCTACATCAATATTGCCCATTCCACCTTGTTGCACATCTGCAACCATCTTCTCCAAATTATCAATGCACTCAAAAATCACATCAATAATATCCGCATTTACAACTATATTTCCATGACGAATTTCATCTAACACATTTTCCATCTTATGCGTTAAATCAGCCATCTCCGTAAATTCCATACTCGCAGACATACCTTTGAATGTATGAGCGGAGCGGAATATTTCTCCTACAACATCCATATCAGCAGGATTTTGCTCTAACACTAGCACATTTTCATTTAGCGACTGTAAATGTTCTTCTGACTCTTCGAAAAATATATTTAATAGATCTGTTTGCATTTTTATCCCCTACCTGTCTAACAAACATTTCATTTATGTATAACAATTTAGTGTTTTACAATGAGAAAAAAGGGGGCCACACGTCGATCCGCTATCACTGTTTTGATTCCTTGTGGCACCCCTTCTATATTAACTATTTGCTACTTTTGTTAAAGCTTCAATTACACGATCGGCTTGGAATGGCTTTACAATAAAGTCTTTTGCCCCGCCCTTAATTGCATCTAATACCATACCTTGTTGTCCCATTGCAGAACAAATAACAACCTTTGCACTTGAATCAATTTTAATAATTTCTTTTAATGCTTCAAGCCCGTCCATTTCTGGCATAGTAATATCTAATGTTACAATATCAGGTTGAAGTTCTTTATACTTTTGAATCGCTTCTATCCCATTCTCTGCTTCGCCGATAACTTCAAATTCAGCATTACTTTTTAATAAGTTTTTAATCATCGTTCGCATAAACATCGCATCGTCTACTACTAAAATTTTATGTGCCATTCTTTTTAATTCTCTCCTTCTATGTATAAATATATCTTAATATTTCACCTTATCATTCTCACTCATTATACAAAATAAAATGATAAAATTTAATATTTTTTTAAAAGAATTTTCGTATTTTCATTATTTTATTATTAAAATAATAATATACTACTCTTTTATATAAATAACAACGCGACGGTTTTTTTCCCAGTTTTGCGGTGAATCATTTGGTACAATTGGCTTTGTGTCTGCATATCCTACCGCAGCTAGCCTTTTATCATCCACATTATACACTTCAATTAAATGGTGAATCATATTTGCCGCTCGTGCTGAAGATAACTCCCAATTAGAAGGGAATTTCTCGTTATGAATAGGTCTACTATCTGTATGTCCCTCTACAACAATTGGGTTAGGTACGGATTGAAAAAATCCAACTAATTGACTTATTATCCCTTTCGCTTCGGGCTTAACGTTTGCATCGCCTGTATCAAATATTAAATTATCTACTATAACGACGCTTACCCCTGTATCCTCTCGATATACATTCACTTGACTAATACCGTTATTATCTACATACGCTTTCAACTTCTTATATAATTCATCCATTCTCTTTTTTGAGATCATTTTTTCATCATTTTTTTCATGTGAAATATCTGGTATTGTATTTTCCATTACTTTTGCATCTACTTGCCCCGTATCACTAAACTTTTCAAGCATCTTTGACAATTTTACTGCATCTTGCTTTGATGTAGCAACTAGTAATACAAAGAAAGTTAATAATAACATCGTTAAATCTGTAAAAGTCGTCATCCAACGAGGCGATCCCTTTTGCGGTCCTTTACTCATCATACCACTCCTTGAAATATTAGGCTGCTCCTTTTACCTTTTTTACCTTTGTTTCGTATACGTATGTATCCAGTTTCAACTTTAATTTAGAAGGGATTTGTCCACGATACAATTCTGAAATTGCTTCTATTACAAACTTCTTCTCTGTATATAAATCTTCAATACCACGATATACTTTTTCCGCAAGAGGGATTGCAATCATATTCGCAAGTACAGACCCATATAATGTCGTTAACATCGCAACTGCCATCCCTGTACCAATTTGCGATGTATCTTGTAAGTTTTGGAGCATAATGATAAGACCAATTAAAGTCCCTATCATGCCCCAAGCTGGAGCAAAATCACCAATTTTATCTAATAATGCTGCTCCTTTTCTTAACTCATACACTTCCGTTTCAATATCTTTCAATAACACTTCTTTTAATTCATCTTCATCGTAACCGCTTAACATTAATCGAATTCCTTTTTGAATAAAAGGATTATCCACTTGCTCTCCATCTACCTCTAAAGAAAGTAAGCCGTGCTTTTTAGACTTTTTCGAAAAATCGACAAACAAATCCGTTAACTGTTCTAAATCTTCTTCTCTTCTATGTAAAACAGTAAAAATGCTTTTCGTATATTTTTTTATTTCTCCAAATCGATATGCCACAACAATTGTCGCTGTTGTTCCCCCTATGACAATTAAAATAGATGAAACATCTAAAAAGTTTTTGAAAGCTTTTATTCCACCGCCGCCAAGCATAATTGCCGCTATCACTATAATGAAACCTACTATAATGCCCACTGGGCTAGAAATATCAAACTTCCTTTTTCTTCTTTGTGGTCTAGCTAATACTTGATTTTTCTCTCCCATATTTCTGCCCTTTCCTTTCCATTTTTATATAACATTTTTTTATTTTAATAATACGTTTTCACATATAACATGTATTATACGCTTATCATCTGTTTATCGCAATATACTCATGAAATTGACACATTTCATTTCTATATTAGAATTATGGTATGAATAAGTGAGGAGGATCACGATGGAACACAACATTTTACAAGTCATTGCATTAGCAGAAAAACTAAAATATGAAATGCGACATAGCTGGCTTTCCAACGGACGTCAAGAAAGTGTTGCCGAACATACATGGCGCATGTCTCTAATGGCCATTTTAGTTGAACCTTATTTGGATCAAAAAGTAAATATTGAGAAATTACTTAAAATGGTTATTATTCACGATCTAGTCGAAGCCGAAGCTGGTGATATCCCTGCATTTGATACAATGAATAGTCATGACTTACAGCTACAAAAACAAAAAAATGAACTAGAAGCTATTTTAAATATTAAACAAACATTAACAGGTTCTCTCGGTGAGGAATTATATGACTTATGGATGGAGTTTGAAGCGAAAGAAACGTACGAAGCAAAAGTTGCTAATGCACTCGATAAACTTGAGGTGAAAATCCAGCATAACGAAGCTGATATTGATACGTGGCTACCAATTGAACATAAAATGACATTCCAAGTAGCAAAGCATACAAACTTTGATTCTTTCCTATCTAAATTACAAAAAATCATTGAACAAGATGGAGAAAAGAAGTTAATTGCTGCCGGCATTGATGTTGAGGCATGCAAGCAATAATGAAATAAGACACTCAACAAGAGTGTCTTATTTCATTATTGTTGATATAGCCTGCTTATAAATAAGCTGTTGTTTTCCATCCACTAAGATTAAAACTGTAAATTTATCTACTCCAACAACTTCTCCTATTATTCTAACGCCACTCTTTAAGAAAATTGTAACTGTACCTTTTTCTTCTTTTATTTGTTTATACAATTCTTCCTGTAAATGTTCCAATTACTGTCCTCTCCTTTCTGTGAAACATCTTAATATAAAAAACTATAAATTTTTTATTTATGCACTTTGTCTTTTATGTTCATAAACTTATTAATAAGTATATCTAAATCACGACTAAATAACAAAACTTTATCATGATCCAATCCGTGTCTCGCAACAAGTTGAATTAACTCTTTCTTTTTGTTTTCTATTTTATTTTTTAATTGTCCCATCTCCATCTCTATACTAAAACTCCCTTTTCCCATAATATTACTTGTAAAATTATAGTACATATTCTCTCATAAAAAAATAAGAAAATGGTTTTTTTTACAATTTTTTATTTTTTATGCCTAAATTATGAATTACGTAAAGGTTTATTTACAAATCACTAACATGCAATCCTAATGAATCTACAGGCATTTGTCTAATTATAAATGAGACTGGCTCGTTTTCTATACAAAAAACATACTGTATATAGTAGTCCATGAACCATATAGATTAACTTACTAAAAAGGAGGAAAACATATGAGTTATGGTGGAAGTTGCGCTGGTTTCGGCGGTGGATTTGCTTTGCTTATCGTACTATTCATCCTTCTAATCATCATCGGATGTAGCTGTTGGGGTGGCGGCGGATACGGATATTAATATATCCTACCCTTGACAAATGAACGAAAAACTATAAAAAAAACAGCTCATATTTGAGCTGTTTTTTTCATACTTTCGTATGAATTTATATCCCTCTTATTTGCGATTTCAACTAACAACATATTGTTTACTATGGAATAAGAAACATTTTTACTAAGGGGGGATTACAATGATTAGAGGTCTTTACGAAGCACATTTACCTGTCCGCAACTTAAAAGTATCAATACCTTTTTATGAATCACTAGGGCTAAAATTATATAAAAGAGGAGATAATATTGCTTTCTTTTGGATTAAAGAAAATGAGAGTTGGCTCGGCCTTTGGGAAGGCACAGAATACAAAGTGAATTATCACCCCTCTTTACGACATATCGCCTTTCAAGTAAGTTTACATGATTTAGAAAATGCGATTCATTGGCTAAATCAAAAAAGAATTTCAGCACGAAAAGACTTTGGAATGGAACCAATTGAACCGATTGTTTTTCCGGAATTAGCACATGCAGCCGTATACTTTAACGACCCTGATGGAAATAGTTTAGAATTGATTGCACAATTACCTGTTGGACTTCCTACAGCGGAAAAAGTGTATTTAAGTGAGTGGAAAGAACAAATTCAAACATCGTCATTACATAAGGAATAATCTATTTATGTCAGTTTCTTATTCCACACTTCTTAAAACAAATAAAAACTTCAATAAACTATTTTATGGGCAAACATTAAGTGTACTTGGGGATTGGTTCCATACGGTAGCTTTATTAACATTTGTCTACAGCATAACGGAATCGCCGTTTATGATCGCACTTACTTTTATAAGTAAAAGTTTACCACAGCTTCTTCTTAGTCCATTCATAGGCGGAATTGTAGATCGTTTCTCTAAAAAGAATATTATGATTTTCACCGATATTACACGGGGAATTCTAGTTCTTACATACTTACTCGCAGGCTATAAAATTGAGATTATTTTCATTGCTAATATATGTTTATCTGTACTTGCTTGTTTATTTGAACCAGCTAAACAAGCAACCTTAAAAAATATCGTACACCAAAATCATTTCGTAACTGCTAACTCTCTTTCTAGTACAATTACTGGTTTTATGTCTATTATAGGTGCTTCTTTGGGCGGGATACTTACACAATCTTTACATATTGAGTTCGCTTTTTTAGTAAATAGCCTATCATACTTTATTTCAGCCTATTTTATTTATAACATGAGTATTCCTGCTCATGATACTTGTAACAAGAACAAAGCATTTTTCACTGATATAAAAGGTGGTTATACATACATATTACAAACAAAAATCATTTTAACATTAATTCTTGTCGGCATTTCATGGGGCATTATTGGAGGCGCTTATCAACTACTTCTAACGATCTATGCCGAAAAAATTTTCCATACGAACATTGGGATTTTATATACGGTTCAAGGGGCTGGGCTTATGATAGGAAGCCTTCTCGTTAATCTTTATATATCCCATAATAAAGAAAAAATGAAAAAAGTATTCGGTTGGGCCTACTTATTACAAGGAATTTTCTTTCTCGGATTCATTCTATCCGATCAACTTATTATCGGTATCATTACTTTATTCTGTATGCGTATAGCAGGAGGAATCATCGTTCCACTTGATACGACATTACTTCAAACTTACACACACGAAAATATGATAGGTAAAGTTTTTTCATTCCATTATTCTATTTACGGATCTCTTATTCAGTTATCGATGTTTTTTACAGGAGGGCTGTTAGAAATTCTTTCTCCTCAAATGATTGGCAGTTTATTAGCTACATGCTGTATTTTTGTAAGTTTTATATGGATGTTCTTATTTTATCGCGGGGATCTCAGTGAATAATTTAATGATAATCAATACATTTGGATCCCATTCATTATTTGTTTCCCCATAATAAAATTGTTTCAAAATGTAAGTCGGATTTTTTAGTTAAAGAGCCTTATATGGCAATACTATTTGAGAAAAAACTAGATATTTATGTTAAAATACAAATGAGTTTGTGAAATATTGCACTTAAATAATAGACTTTAACTAGTTAAACTTGATTAAATAGGAGGGCTGTTTTGGGTATCACATTCATTTTCGTATGTATTATATTAGTGGCTTCTATTCTGCAAGCAAGTACAGGTTTTGGCTTTTCCATAATGGCAACCCCTTTCTTACTTATGTTATTTCTACCACAAGAAGCTATACAAATAAACATTATTTTATCTTTAATTATTTCCATTTCACTCATTTGGAAAATAAGAATGGACGTTGATTTTGTTCTACTGAAAAGGTTTATTTTTGGAAGTATAGTTGGTGTTCCTTTTGGCATTTTAATTTTCATTTCCGTTAACATAAACACTTTTAAATTAGCAGTTAGCATCCTACTCTTACTATTAACATTATTGCTAATATGCAACGTTAAGATTAGATCAACACAATCTAGAGATTTCATAGTTGGTGGATTATCTGGTCTTTTAACGACAAGTATCGGTATGCCCGGCCCACCCCTGTTACTTTATTTTACAGGAACTGATACTGAAAAAGAGAAGTTAAGAGCAACTACATTAGCTTTTTATTTGTTTATATATTTCATTAGTCTAGTAACCCAAATACTCTTTACTGGCACAAACAAAACCATTTGGGAATCAAGTCTTTATGCCATTCCAATTGTATTTTTAGGTTTGTTTATAGGTCAAATTATTTTCAAATGGCTTAATCAACGAATTTTTAAAATATTTACGTATATTCTTTTGAGCTGCACAGGTATATATCTTCTTATTGAAAGTTTGCATTTGTTATAAAAGGTGCTTTAGTTTGTGCCATAACAGATAGGTTTCAAATGAAGTATCGTTATATTTTTAAACATGATAACGATAAAAAGCGGCTATTATGCCGCTTTTTATTTTCAAATTAAATATTTTAAAACTAGAAGCCCACCTATCGCTATTACAAACATATTGAAAAAAATCAGCCAACTTTTTTCAATATCTTTATATCTCTCTTCTTTCACTCCACGTTGTTTTAGCTTCTCAATTACGTTTTTTAATTCTTGTTCATGCTCGGTACTTCCTAATTGTATATAGTTATTATCTATAGTAATTCCATATACATTCTTCATTTTTTTATGTCTCGAAACTGCTTGAATTGAGCTAATTAGCACATTGTACTCATTTATTTTTTTGAAATAACAATCTAACGATTTAATTCGTAATCTTGTATTCGTTAAAACAATGTAATAATAAAAAGTAGCACCTGTCGTGAATATATTCGGTATAACTTTAGAATTTACAAGACTTCCCTCTTCTACTAATATTTCACATTCGATTTTTTCTCCTTCTTGTAACTCTTTACGAACTAATTCTTCCAACATTTGCATCGTTAATTTCTTCAATAACTCCCCGTTTTTCACATAATACTTATCTATATTGATGGACTCATTTGCTTCTTTCTCTAAACGTGTAATTTCTTCCTCTGAATATTGGAGCTCATTTAACATCGATAATAATCTTTTATCCATATTACACACTCCCTTTCCACAGTTTTTGAAGTTTCCTCTTCCCACGAGAAATTCGATTGTATATATAATCCGCCGTTACTTTTAATTCTTTCGCAATATCGTCAATGGAATATCCATCAATATACCTCTTTAAAAAAATATATCGATCTTTCTTATTTAAATCTTGAACTATTTCCATAATCTCTTCTTCTTGTTCTATTTCATACCTATCATGTACACCTGTATCTATTTCTACGTCTTTATCGATTGTATTCTCTTTATATACTTTCTTTTTATATTCCAATGCCTTCAATTTAGTAATACCAATCATCCAAGATTTTAAGTTTCCCTTTTCTGTATCAAATTGGTCGATATTAAACCAAATGACAGTAAATACATCGTTATAACAATCATCCACATATTGTTTTTCAATAGGGGTACTTAATGATTTATGAATAATGTACAAAATTAATTTTCCATATTGATCAATCACTTCTTTCAAAGCATCTTGATCATGTTTTTTCATAGCTATAATTAAATCCTCTTCAGAATTGAAAATCATAAGCCTCTTCCTTCCTCAGTTCCCCTTTAGCAGCTGCTTTTACTTACTATTGGCATTTCATTCTCATTTTCTATCACTTTTGTAAAAAATTATTAATTTTTATTTCTATGTATATGATAACAAACAAAATACCTAAGTTCAGAAAGAATAAACAACTTTCTGGCCTTAGGTATTTCTCCTTCCCAAAAAGGCAAACCCGCATCACAGGTTTGCCTCTTTACTCACTTCTTATTTAATCCTTTTTCACTTAAGAACTCTTTCATATGCATTCTTTTTTCTTTAGACATAAACGAACTCATTGATTCCGTCCATGTTACGTTTTTCTTGTTTGATGATCTTTCTTTATAATACGCGCTCATCGTTTCATCATATTCATTTAATAATTCATCATATTTCTTTTCATCATATCCATTTTCATGAAGGATTGCTGCTACTGGTAAACGTGGTTTCACTCCATGATCTTCATCTGGTACGCCGACTGTCATTCCGAATACAGGATATACTTTATCAGGTAAATGAAGCAGTTCACTCACTTCTCTCGGATTATTACGAATACCACCAATATAACAAATACCGTATCCTAACGATTCTGCTGCTAGTGCTAAGTTTTGCGCAAAAAGCGAAGCATCTACCGTCGCAACGATAAAGTCTTCTACTCCCTCATGCTTTATCTCTGTACTATGTTTTTCACATGCAATTTCAAGTCGTTTTAAATCTGCACAACAAACAAAAAATGCTGCACAGTCCTTCACATGACGATTTCCGGATAGCTCTGCTAGTTTAGCCTTTAATTCCTGATCTGTTACATATATAACAGAATACGCCTGTACAAAATGTGATGAAGCTGCATGTTGCGCAGCGTGCACCATCTTTTCTACTACATCTTTCGGAATTGATTCTTCTTTATATTTACGAACTGAAACATGTTGCTCCATCTTATGTATGATCTCATTCATGAAAATCACTCCTTTTTTCTCTTCATAATGAAAAATTAACATATCTTTTTCAATTTTCACAACTTATAAGCACAAAAAGAGCAATTCTTTTTGAACTGCTCTTTTTTAAAACGTTTATCGATACGGTAAATGAAATTATACTTATCTTATTACGCCGTTTTCAAAACTTTAATACCTTTTACGATATTCCAAATGAAGTAGTAAATTCCTACAAGAATGAACACTGCATATGTGATCATCATTCCAATTCCAGCACCGTCAGATTGATTGAATCCTAAACCGAATATTCCTGATATCGCTAATCCTCCGAATAAAATTGCGTACGGGAAAATATGTGACCAAAATGCTTTTTTCGCGTGGTATTTCACTTCATCTTCCGCAACGAAGTACACGATAATTGGTAGTAAAAATGGTGCAAAAAAGATACTAAAGTAACATAGTGAAGATAGTATATTATTTCCTTTCATCCGACTCACCTCTAAATAGTTTTTGTTATCTTCATTATGTCAGGAATCCATTCTAGAAACTATCGCTTTACCTTTCATTAAGATGACATGTTTGTAAGATTTCCCTCAAAAAATCCCACCTGGACTTTCAGACGGGATTTTTTTCTCTATATTCGATTCATAAACCAATATTGCGTAATGGCTAAATACTCACGTATATTCGATGGAATGACAATTCGCTTTGGTGTTTCGGCCGGAAGACCTTCTAATTGTAACCCTTGCTTAGCTGCTATTTTTTTCGCTCTAAACATGTGGAAATCGTTTGTTACGATCATTCCTTTTTTCATATTGTCCGGAATTAAAGGTTTTGAGAATTTAATATTTTCATCAGTACTCGTTGACTTATCTTCCATTATAATGCGGTCTTCTGCAATTTTTAATTTCATTAATTCATTTTTCATTGCTAATGCTTCTGAAATATCTTCCCCTTTTCCTTTCCCTCCAGATACAATAGCGATTGCTTTCTCATGTGATTTCAAATACTCAGCTGCTTTATCAATACGATATTGCAATGAGTACGATGGTTTCGTTCCGTTTACTTTCGAGCCCAATACAATTATATAATCAGCTTCATAGGTCGCATTCATTTGCCCATGCTTATAAATGTTATATTGTAAAAATCCCACATAAACGGCGCAAACCATTATAATTCCTATCATATACTTAATTATTTTTTTCTTTTTCATATCCATATACTCCTATGTTCTTTGCTTCTTTCATGATAATATCCATTTATTTGTTTGTATACAGACAAATTCCAATTCAACCTAATTTATCCTCTAGAAAGTAATATTTATATTTCTTTCGGGAACAGTAAGTACAACTTTGCACGAAGGAGTGTCTCTATTGCTTCTCTTTTTATGTAACGTATCGTTCTTTTTTATTTTATTTTTACTATCACTTAAGATGCTCGGTAAATCAGCTTTAGCACAACTAACTCCTCATGATTTTGGTGCTATTATCTTTTTATCTTATTTAGCTTTTCAGGCCATACCAGTCTCTGGTGCTTTGCAAGCTTTTCTCGGTATGCTTGTAATTACATGTTTACATTTAATCCTTACAAAATTAAGCCTATTCAACAAACTAAATCGTTTTATTCTCGGGCACCCTATTATTTTAATTAAACATGGTGACATTATTTTTGAGAATTTACAAAAAAGTAGATATCCAATTGCTGAATTACTTTCTAACCTTCGCGTTGCAGGATATCCAAGTGTTCATGAAATTGAATACGCTATTTTAGAAGCGAACGGCGCTATTAGTATTTTACCAAAAAGAGAACTTGTACCATTAACTCCAAAAGATTTAAACATAGAAGTTAAGTATGCTGGATTACCAATTGCACTTATCGTCGATTCACAAATTCAATATGATAACTTAAAGTTAATACATAAAGATGAAAAATGGTTATATAAAGAATTAAAGGAAAAAGGAATTACAAATATTAAAAACGTTGCCTTTGCTTCTGTTCAAGAAACGGATGGATCTTTTGCGATTAGTTTAAAGGAATAAAAAAATCCCCTTAATTGCTTAAGGGGATTTTCTTCATCATATCGCTTCTTTCTCTCCTGCCATATTTAATGGAACAGGATGTTTCATACGATTCATCGTAAATACGATAATCGCTGTCATTACTTCTGCAACTGGCATAACGAGCCAAATTCCGTTTATCCCAAATAATTTCGGCATAATCCATAACAATGGAATAATAAATAGTAATCCTCTGCTCATTATAATAAGTACTGATTTCTTCGTTTGTCGCACTGATTGGAAGTACTCTCCATACACAATGTTATAACCTAAAAATACGTATTGGATAAAGAATAAGCTAATACCTGTTAAGGTTAACTCCAATAATTCTGGAGATTGGACATCAAATAAACCAATGATATATTTCCCGAAGAATAATCCGACAATTATCGCAATGCCTCCGAGGACAACTGCAATTTTCACAGCAAACTTCAATCCTTCACGAAGTCTCTCTGATAAATTTGCCCCATAATGGAAACTAGCAATTGGCTGTAATGCTCCTCCAACACCAAAGAATAATAGTAATGTCATTGCATGAATACTATTCACCATCGCATAGGAAGCTACTCCTACTTCTCCTACATATTGAACGAATGCGATATTAAAACCAATCGTTACGATTGCAACCGTACTTTCTGCTGTAAAACTTGGGAAACCAATCACCATAATTTGTTTGACAGTATCCCATTCAAAATGGAATTTCGTCCACTTTAAAATACTACTTTTTCTAAAGAAATGAGTTAATAATACAAGGAAACCAATCGCTGCCGAAAGAATAGTCGCTGAAGCAGCACCTGTTACGCCCCATCCAAAGATAAAAATAAAGATATAGTCAAACACTATATTTAATACAGCTGTTACAACAAGACCAGCCATTGCTAAATTAGGATTTCCATCATTTCGTATGAACGTACTTAAAATATTTTCTAAAACGTATATCATTCCAAATGTTAATAATACGTGTAAATAGTCTAACGCATATGGTAGAATTACTTCATTTGCACCAAATAAGTATGCTAAATCTTCTATTCTCCATAAGCAAATAGCTGCTAAAACACCTACGATAACAACTGCTACCGTCATGGATTGAGTAAAAATAGACCTTGCTCTCTCTCGTTTATTTTCACCTAATGCAATGGAGTATAACGTTGCCCCGCCCATTCCGATCCATAATGAAATAGAGAAGAAAATCGAAAATGCTGGAATAGCCACGTTCACTCCTGCTAAACCGTTCGCCCCAACTCCTCTACTAATCATGACCGCATCAATTACAATATTCACTGACATTAATACCATTCCAAGAACGGCTGGTATTAAATAAGAAATAAATAAGCTTTTTATCGGTTTTTCTCTTAATTTTTCTGTTGCTTCCATACTCTAATATGCTCCTTTTTTTCAACTCTCTTTTCTTAGTTTAAACCTTCAAGTAACTTGAAGGTCAAGAGAGAATTAAAAAACAGGTAACTGACTTATACTAATGAATGTAAATTTGTAATCAATTCAAAGGTTTTCATCTTATTTTTTCACTACAGGAATTTGAATTTCTGTTACTTGCTCCTCTGGATTTTCTGTTACAGACCAATCAATCAATCCAATCTCAATCGAATCTCCATGTACTTCGTAACCTGCTTTATCAATGTATGTAAGTAACTCCTTGTACGTTGCATCTGTTTCTTCATACGGTCCATGATGATAAGAGCAAGCATATAAACCTTCTTTAATTTCATCTGAAGTATGCACTTCATACGGCATATAATCCAAAAGAATAAATACACTGCTATATGCTTGAAACTCATTTTGCATTAATCCTTTTTTCGCAACAGTTACACCAATATCTCCAGAAAATAAACTATCATCCATTTGCCTCATATTTTTTTGTAACGAATGGATGTAGTACTCAAACATATCATCCGTCGTATTTGGAGCAACCGCAATTGCTGTAATTTTTCGCTGCGGAATCTCTTTAATTACCATTTGTTCAGCTTTTGCTTTTGTTGCTTTCTTAATTAAATGAATTCTATGCTCCATTTTCGCCAAAGCATACTCAATTTCTCTTTGTTTCTTCAGCATCATCTCTTGTTGTTTTTCCAGTAAATTGAGTGCGTATGCTGGATTTCTTTCATCAATATATTTCTTAATTTCCTTTAACGGAATATTTAACTGGCGTAAAAATTTAATCGTATCTAACAGTGAAAATTGATCGATTGTATAATAACGATAATTCGTTTGAGGATCCACAATGGACGGATGAAAAATTCCTTTTTCATCATAATACCTTAATGTAGATTCTGCGATATTATGCATTTTCGCCATTTCTCCAATTGTAAAACGTTTATTTAATAACATCTTTTATTTCCTTCCATTTCTATTTATTTCATTATATGTTCATTTTCTCTTCAAAACAAAAAAGAATTCCCATACGAGAATTCTTTTTTACTATTAAACCTCTATTATTATAGGAAGAATCATCGGTTTTCGTTTTGTATTTGTATATATATACTTCCCTAATGCTTCTCTTACCTCCCTTTTCAAAATACCCCAGCTATTCACATTCTCTTTCTTTAAATTATTAATCGTAATAACAGCTAATTTATTTAATTCTCTTAGAAATTCTTCTGAATCACGGACATAGACAAATCCACGAGAAATAATATCTGGACCTGAAATTATTTCTCCATCCACTTTATTAAAAGTAATAACTATAACGAGCATTCCATCTTCTGAAAGTTGTTTACGATCACGTAATAATGCATTTCCAACATCTCCAATTCCTAATCCATCTACATATATATTTCCTGCCTGTATTCTTCTAGATTGAATTGCCACTTCATTACTTATATCTACAACATCTCCATTACGTACAATAAAGATATTTTCCTTTTCAATACCAATTGATTCTGCTAACAAACTATGGTGATGTAGCATTCTAAACTCTCCATGAATTGGAATAAAATATTTTGGCTTCATTAATGTAAGCATTAACTTCAACTCTTCTTGATATGCATGACCTGATACATGCACTCCAGTAGAACTACCTGATCCGTAAATCACCTTTGCTCCTAATGCAAATAAATTATCGATAATTCGAGAAACGTTACGTTCATTTCCTGGGATAGGGGTCGCGGCTATAATAACCGTATCTTCTGGTAAAATATCCACTTGTCTATAGTTTCCACTAGCTAAACGCGCTAAAGCTGCCATTGGTTCTCCTTGACTTCCTGTACAAAGTATTGCAACCTGCTTTGGATCTAAACGATTTACCTCATTTGCTTCAATCAACATACCTTCTGGAATATATAAATAACCTTTCTCTAGAGCAACCTCTACTACATTTACCATACTTCTCCCTAGCAAAGCTAGTTTTCGATTTGTTTTTATACATGCTTCAACTATTTGCTGAACACGATTCACATTAGAAGCAAACGTAGAAATAATTACTTTTCTATTTGCTTTCATAAATATTTCCTCTATCCGTTCTCCTACTGACCTTTCTGATGGAGTAAAACCTGGGCGTTCTGCATTTGTGCTTTCAGATAATAAAGCTAGTACACCTTCACTTCCTATTTTAGCCATTTTATGAATGTCAGGATGTTGATTATTTACTGGTGTTAAATCAAATTTAAAATCACCTGTATGTACTACAGTACCTTCTGGTGTATGAAAAACAATACCGAGACAATCCGGAATACTGTGGTTCGTTTTAAAAAAAGTTGCCTTAATAGAACCACAATCAATTTCTGATTCTGAATGAATAACGATTAATTCCGTATCATTTTGAAGATTGTGTTCCTTTAATTTAATTTCAATTAAACCT
This sequence comes from Bacillus cereus group sp. MYBKT14-1, assembly GCF_051915185.1. Classification (NCBI taxonomy): domain Bacteria; kingdom Bacillati; phylum Bacillota; class Bacilli; order Caryophanales; family Bacillaceae; genus Bacillus; species Bacillus cereus group sp. MYBKT14-1. The sequence goes on from NZ_JBQAEF010000002.1 coordinate 520,870, forward strand.
AACGTTAACTTTGTTGCATAGATTGGTACATTTAGTTGTTTTAAAAAATATGGTATTCCACCAATATGGTCCTCATGCCCGTGTGTTACTATTAAACCGCGAATTTTTTCTTTATTTTCTTGCAAATATGTGACGTCTGGAATTATTAAATCAATCCCTAATAAACTTTCATCTGGAAATTTAGATCCACAATCAATGACGACAATATCATTTTCATATTGGATAGCATACATATTTTTTCCTATTTCATTTACTCCACCTAAAGCAACAATAGACAAGTTATTTTTTAATGCCTTCAAATTATAAATCCTCCCTTTCACAGTTATAGTTCGTAAAATAGTATGTAGACTTTATTATTTGTAATAGAAAAGGACTTCATACTATTTTATACATATAAAATTCACACACTACTCTTACACCTATATCCCAATAAGACAGCTTCTTCCTCAAAAAGCTCCCATTTTTTCATTGATTTTTTATAAAATCTATTATATATTAATTACAGGTTCAAATTACGAGTTCAAAAGAACTTGTAATCAGACCCTTTTGTTTAATGGGTTTTACATATTTTCATTAGGCAAATTCCGAGAAATCGTATGATAAAATTAAAAATGACGAGGAGAGGATCAGATGGAATTCGAATTTTTCTTTCAAATTGCACTTATTTTATTAAGTACAAAGCTTGCTGGTGATCTTAGTGTTAGATTAGGTCAACCTTCTGTACTAGGTAAATTAATTGTCGGTATCGTTATCGGTCCAGCTGTATTAGGTTGGATTGAAAATTCAGAGCTTCTAACTCAATTAAGTAATGTCGGGGTTATTCTTTTAATGTTTATGGCTGGACTTGAAACAGACTTAGAAGAATTAAACGCAAATCGTAATTCTTCTTTAGCAGTTGCACTCGGAGGTATCATTCTTCCATTCGTAGGTGGTTACGTTTCCGGTCTTGTGATGGGAATGGAACAAGGAAACGCTGTATTCTTAGGATTACTTCTATGTGCGACAAGTGTTAGTATTTCCGTACAAACACTTCGTGATTTAGGTAAAATGAAAACACGTGAAAGTACGACGATGCTTGGAGCCGCTGTATTTGATGACATTCTTGTTGTTATTTTATTAGCATTTGCAATGAGCTTCTTAGGCACAGATGATGTTAACTTAACAATGGTTATCTTGAAGAAAGTTGTATTCTTCGCTTCTATTATTTTAATCGGATGGAAAGGTGTTCCTGCGATTATGCGCTGGTTATCACCACTACGCGTATCTGAGTCTATCGTGAGCGCGGCTCTTATCATCTGTTTCTCATTCGCATATTTCGGCGAATTATTAGGAATTGCTGGTATTATCGGTGCTTTCGCTGCTGGTATTGCAATTTCTCAAACAAACTACAAACATGAAGTAGAAAAGAAAGTAGAACCAATTGCTTACGCTATGTTCGTTCCAGTATTCTTCGTTAGTATCGGTATGAATATTACATTTGACGGTATCGGTAATCAAATTTGGTTCATCTTAGCATTAACTGTTATCGCTGTATTAACGAAATTAATCGGCTGTGGATTCGGTGCACGAATGACTGGATTTGACGCTAAGTCTTCTGCAATTATCGGTGCTGGAATGGTTTCTCGTGGTGAAGTTGCACTTATCATCGCAGGAACAGGACTTTCTTCAGGTCTATTGGCACAAGATTACTTTACAGCAATTGTTATTGTCGTTATTTTAACTACAATGATTACACCACCAATGTTAAAATACACTTTTGGTGCAAAAGATAAAGCAATGAAAGCAAGTAAATAAGTTTACTATAATAAAAGGAGATTGCTATTTTATAAGATAGCAATCTCCTTTTTGTTTTATCTTTAAACAATCTCGTTCTTTTTTAACCATTTTTCAAAAATAGTTCGTGCTTCTTCATCATTGATATCATTACTAAATGAATACACCTTAATACCATAATCATCTATATATTCACCCAGTTTCATTTCCTCCACTTTCTTATAAAAATCGTCTGCCTCATAGTGCGGAAGATAAGCATCCCAAACTGGTTCATTTATTCTTTTGTACGCCGTCACTTCTAAATCATATCCGTCTTCATAATATCCGATGTGATAATGTTTGTTCGGATCATATTTATCCATTAAAAGTCCCCTCCTACTAAACAAAAGCGAGCTGTAATCTACAGCTCGCTTCATCCATTAAATGCGTTCCATCGCTGTCTTCAACGTTCCAACAACAAAAGCGATTTCTTCACTCGAAATAACAAGAGGCGGCGCTAATGTTAAAACGTTATTATATCCTGCTGTTGTCATACCGTTTCGTCCTATAATTAAGCCCTTTTCTTTACAAGCATTTACAACACTTGCAATTTTGTCGTTATCAATTGGCTCTTTCGTCTCTTTATCATTTACTAATTCAATTCCAACTAATAGACCTTTTCCTCTAATATTCCCAACAAGCGGATGTTCCCCAATTTCATCTTTTAGTTGCTCTAATAAAAGGGAACCCATTTGCGCAGATCGCTCGATTAAATTTTCATTTTCCATAATCTCTAAGTTTTTAAGTGCTAATGCACAAGCTGCTGGATTTCCACCAAATGTATTAATATGGCGGAAGAATTCATATTCTCCTTTACCTTTAAAAGCCTCATATATTTCTTTTTTCACAGCTGTTGCAGATAATGGTAAATATGCGCTCGTAATGCCCTTTGCCATTGTAATAATATCTGGCTTCACATCATAATTCATAAACCCAAATGCTTTTCCTGTACGACCGAAACCGCAAATTACTTCATCACTAATAAGCAAGGCACCGTGTTTTTGACACGTCTCATGAACAGCTTTCATATAGTCTTGTGGTGGCATTAATATGCCCCCGCCTGTAATAATTGGTTCCATAATAAAAGCGGCAATTGTTTCACTTAATTCCCACGTCATAACACGATCGACTTCTTTCACACATTCTACATCATAAATATGCTGCCCTTCAATCCCAGGCATACGGTAACAATCCGGTGGTGTTACGTGTAAAAAACCTGAAGCAAACGGTTCATATTGATATCTACGCTGCGCTTGTCCCGTCGCTGCCATTGTCGCCATTGTATTCCCATGATACCCACGATAACGTGACATAAATTTATAACGATGTGGTTCACCTTTTTGAGCATAGTATTGCCTTGCTATTTTAAAAGCTGTTTCGTTCGCTTCTGAACCACTATTTGAGAAGAAAATAACATACTCTCCCCCAAGCCACTCATTTAACTTTTCAGCAAGCTTTATAGCTGGCTCATGGGATTGTGACATTGGAAAGTATGATAATGTTTGTAATTGCTTATAAGCCGCTTCTGCGAGCTCCTTTCTTCCATATCCACTATTGACACACCAAAGGCCACTCATACCATCTAAATATCTTTTTCCTTGTATATCTTCAACCCAGCACCCTTCAGCTTTTGCCCCTACCATTGTACTATTTGGACTAAAGGGACGCATACCGTGCCAAACATATTGCTCATCTTTTGCTAATAATTCATCAGTTTGCTTCGTTTTCATCATTACTTCCACCTTCCATAACAACTTATTTTTCACAAAAGCTGCGCTGGTGCCATGATGACTTAAATTTCTCCCTGCTATTTTCATTCCACAAAATTAAGACAAATCCTACTTACAAATCAGTAATATTTACAAGAAAATGACAAAAGAAAAAAGAGCTTTTCTTATCTATCGAAAAGCTCCTCTTTTATTTAATGTGAAGACATATCACTAATACCGTGACCAGTATTAGATTTTACGAGAATTTCATCAAATTTCGCTGCATCTTCTTTCTTACTAGATAAAACAGTTCCTAAATATGCTGCAAGAAATCCGAGCGGAATTGAAATAATTCCTGGTGTCGTATATGGAAATATCGCTTCCCCAACAAAAATAGCTTTTCCAGCTACAGGATTCCAAACATTCGGACTCAACGCTACGAGAACAATAGCTGATACGAGACCCACAATCATACCAGAAATAGCACCCGTTGTATTAAAACGCTTCCAATATATTGTAAATAAAATCACTGGTAGATTTGCACTCGCTGCAACTGCAAATGCTAATGATACTAAAAATGCTACGTTTAATGTTTGGGCAAATAATGCAAGTATGATAGATAGTATCGCTACTCCAATAGATGCATAACGAGCCATAGATACTTGCTCTTTTTCCGTTGATTTCCCTCTGCGAATGATTTCATTATAAAAATCATGAGCGAATGCTGATGCTGCTGTTAATACAAGACCTGCCACTACAGCCAAAATCGTTGCAAAAGCAATTGCTGATACGAAAGCAAATAAGAAGTCTCCACCTAACGCTTTGGCTAATAAAGGTGCCGCCATATTACCAGCTGGGTTCGCTTTAATAATCGCTTCATTTCCTACAAACGCTGCCGCACCAAATCCTAAGAAAATCGTCATAATATAAAATGCACCAATTAACCACGTCGCATATACGACAGATTGACGTGCAGTTTTTGCATCACGTACTGTAAAAAAGCGGACAAGTATATGTGGTAATCCAGCTGTACCAAGTACTAGTCCTAAATTTAAAGAAAGTGTATCAAGACCATCCTTATACTTTACACCTGGATTTAAAAATGAATCTTTTAAAGGTGTAGCTGTTTTCATTTGAGCGAACATTTCAGTCACGCTGAAGTTGAATTTTGCGAAAACGATAACAGAAATAATAAACGTACCAGCCATAAGTAATACAGCCTTTACGATTTGTACCCAGCTCGTTGCTGTCATACCTCCAAAAATAACATACACCGTCATAAGTGTTCCAACGATTAATACAGATGTCGTATATTCAATCCCTAATAATAATTTAATAAGTGCACCCGCGCCAACTAATTGTGCAATCATATAAAAGATAGAAATCGTCATCGTATTAAGAGCTGCAACTCCGCGAACTTTTTTCGCATCAAAGCGTGCTGCAATCATATCCGCCAAAGTGTACTTTCCTAAATTTCTAAGCGGTTCTGCAACAAGATATAGTACAACTAGATAAGCAACTAAAAAACCGATACTATAAAAGAATCCATCAAACCCAGTTAATGCGATTGCTCCAGCTATACCGAGAAATGAAGCAGCAGACATGTAATCTCCAGCAATGGCCAGACCATTTTGCCAACCAGTTAATCCCCCTCCAGCCGTATAAAATTCACTCGCATTTTTCGTTTTTTTCGATGCAAAATAGGTTATGACGAGCGTACCAAGAACAATAATTAAAAATAGTGCAAATGCAGTAGTATTCAAGTTCAGCCCCTCCCTTTTTGCATATCTTGTAGAATTTTTCGGGAGATTTCATCAAATGATTCTGCTTTTTTGCTATAAATCATACATAGTGCCCATGTCATGATAAATTGGGAAAAAGCAAATACCCACGCCCATGTAACGTCTCCAAATGCAGGTGTATTAAGCACCTTTGAATACGATGTTAGAATAGGTAATGCGATAAAAAAACTAAAAAAGAAAATACTCATTGGAATGATAAACTTCTTTTTCGTATTTAATAACAATTGAAATTCTTCCGACTGAACGACCTCTGTATAATTCACCTCATTTTGCAACTTACGTGCTGACGTATCGTCTCGTTTCATTAACCGGTCCCCTCTCTTACTTGAAATACACTTCCCCCTTGTATACCTAAAGACTAAATTTTATAAATATTCAGAAACTTATTTTCATTTTAGACAATCCATACATTTCTGCAAAGATTTTTTGATAGACATTTTTCGGCATTTTCCCCTAAGTTTTTAATATAATTTTTCAAAATAAAGTGACACCTTACTTATTTTTTCCTCATTAAAACAAAAGCAGTGCTTAACGCACTACTTTTGTCTTTTTCTCCTTTTCTAAATTACGAGCCGTTTCGCTTAACTCAACGTCTTTTCCATCTTTAAGCGTTCCAAATATGAAATCGAATACTGGATTTGAAACACCAAACCAAAACTTTTCATTTTTATAATGGTGTAATATGTGCTGTTTTTTTAGCCATCTTCCAAACTTAGTGACGGGACGAATTGGCTTATGTGCAATATAATGTTTCCATTCATAAACGAGAAGCATACTAATCATTCCAATTCCGAATGAAAGTGTAATAGTAACACTTTTTGTTATAGCATATGATATAAGTAAATATATAGTAAAGCTCGGTATACTAAACCATACAGGCAAAAATAAAAGTTTTAAATCATCTGGATATACGTGATGGTCATAATGTAATCTTCTTAACATCTTTAATAAAAATATGTTTTTAGGTGGTTTTAAGTGAAATAAAAACCGGTGTGTCATATATTCGTTTAGCGTATAAAAAATAATCCCAAACAAACATGATAACAAACCGATCCATGTGAAAAATTGCATTTTTAAAATAATGATAAAAACAAATAAAATACTATACATAATAACGATATCATGTTGTAAAAAGAACTCTTTCCCCACTTTCTTCATCTTGTTTCCCCCTTTTCAAAAAAAACAGCCGCAACATATCGTTACGACTATTTCTTTTCTATTCTTATTCTATTCACTTTACAAATTTGCCTGCTGTTCTATTGTCGAGAAAAAATTGTTTGGTCCAAATATATTTTGCTTCGGAATAATATGTTCCACTGCAAACACTGTTACTTCTCCTCTTTGCACTTCTCCAATAATGAGCCCAAATATTTCATGATTTACTGCAAACGTCGGTTGCTTTGTTTGTAACAATCTTGCTGCATTATGAAATACCGTTTCATATAGTGGATTTCTATCAGTAATTTCTTTTCGGATTTTTGGCGCTAACGTAATTATAATTTCTTTTCCTTCAATAGTGGTTCGATACATAAAAATCTCCCCTTCAATCTTATGTGAACAACTGTAAAGCTTTGTATGCAAAATGTATAGAATAACATACTAAAATAATACCTGCTCCGGCTGTTATGTAGCTAAGCGCTTTTGGTTTTAATAAAGTTCTTCCAAAATGTACAGAAAAAGCAATATTTAAATTCCATAAAATAATACCAGCAATAATGCAAAGACTGTATAAAAAAGCTTCTTGTTTCGTTACCTTCGTAAGTAATGAGCTAAGTGTACTTCCGTATATACCAAACCAAAAAACAAGATTTAATGGATTGGATATCGCAATTAAAAATCCTGCCATAAACGATTGCTTAAGGCCACCTACCTCTTCTTTTTTATATTCCATATTCGAGTGGAAAATTCCTTGTTTTACACTTTGAAATCCTAAATAAAATAACAAGAAAAAACCCGTGCAATACATGAAGGCTTGTACATATGTATACATAAACACAGAAGATAAACCGAAATAAATGAGAAGCATAAATAAAACATCTGCAGTCATTCCGCCAATTCCAACAACCCAAGCGTGCCAAAACCCACGTTCAATTCCTCGTTTTAACATTTCAATATTAATTGGACCTACTGGCGCAGCCAATGATATACCTAATACGATTTGCTGTATAATTGCTCCAAACATCGCTCTATCCTTTCTACTCTCTTTACTACTAGTTAATGATGTAATTAAAAAAATAGACTAGCTTTCATAATAAAATACCCTTTTTTATCCAAAATATACAAAAGAGCCATCTAGGTGATGGCTCTTACTTTTCTATCTTATGAAGAAAAGGACATTTCCCTTTTATTAGCTCTACATCGTCTCCTATGAAATATTGTTTCCATTCGCGATGCTCTGGGTCACCATAATGACTAATGTTAGGATGTTTCGGCAATTGATCCCACTTTTCAACTCGCTCACGGACCATTTGTCTTGAATATGCTCCTTTAGGACGATCTCCCTCTAATCCATCAAAAATAGTGCGTGGCTGAAACCCAATAACGAGTGAATTCCCTAAATGTCTAGTTTTTCGTTTTTTATAAGCTGGCGCATTTCCAAATGCGAATATTGGCTCACCACCAAATGAAAATTCCCATAAATAATGGTCTGGATCTTCAGGAATTTGCTTTGGCCATGCTTGATTATCGTTTTCATGTAAATACTGTAACACTTTCCAAAAGGAATCACGGTAATATTCGAGTGATTGTTCTTCACATTCCGGTTCTACAAAAAGGAAAAAGCCTCTTCTTACAATCGGTCTCTCTTTCATTAACTCTAAAAAAGATAACATTGTATGCGGCAAATGACTCCAATCATTATGAGAAAGAAATGAATAACGAAGTTCATTCTTTTTCAAAGCTGTTAAACCGAAATAGCATGGAAAAGTTGGTTCTAACACGACACTTGAAAAAATCTCAAATTCTTTTGCAACCCAATCCGGTATGTCGGTTCTCGTTCTCATTCCTTCATTATCTAATAAGTAAGACTTATTCATTCTTTCACCTCATTATGTATAGCATTCAATTAAGAATATTACATACTCGGCCTGTCCTATACCTACTTAAAAATTTGACTGAAAAATTATTTAAAAATACAAAAAAATAAAATCGCTTACTTGACTAAATTCTCCCAATTCGTGTATATTTAAATTAATCATTTAGCAGAATATTCAAGAATATAGCATTTTTAGTTTATATTATTTTTTTAAAATGAATTTCACTAAATGAAAATAGTAAACGCTTTTAGGAGGAATTGTAACATGCAAGGAAAAGTAAAATGGTTTAACAACGAAAAAGGTTTTGGATTTATCGAAATGGAAGGCGCTGACGATGTATTCGTACATTTCTCTGCTATTCAAGGAGACGGCTACAAAGCTTTAGAAGAAGGTCAAGAAGTATCTTTCGACATTACTGAAGGTAACCGCGGACCTCAAGCTGCTAACGTAGTAAAACTTTAATCCAACATATAACAGGAGGTTACCTTACTTGGTAACCTCCTTTGTTATTCCTTTGTATATTTCCGTTTTACAGAGCAAAAACTATGTGAAATGCGCACTATACAAAGGAGGAATTATTAATGGGATCAGAAGTAAATGATTTTGAAGAAGTGAAATTCCGTGTAGAAACAGCACAAAAAATGGTAGGATCAGCAACAATTTCAATGGATCCAGATACATTAGAGCATGCTACTACTGCTGTAGAAGCAGCTCGCTCTCAGCTTGAAATTATGAAATCTGTTGCAACTGATTTAGATGAACCATTTTTAATGAATGAGGAAAAGAAATTAAATAAATGTGAGCATCAACTAAACGAAGCAAGACACTAAAAAACATCCAGAGAATTTTCTCTGGATGTTTTTCATGACAACTGGTCCCCATACTTTTTCAATGTTTCTCCAACTGTACATTGCCTTATACAAAATGAATGGGCATAATATTTACTATTTGTCTTTCGATTATGTTCTCGCAAAAAACAGCCTTCACAATACGTTTCTAATAAGTCATTTACCTCTGTAATGAGTTGCTTTTTATCCACCTTTGCACCTCTCTATTCAGTTATTTCTTTATGACTATCAATAACTGTTCCTTCCAATGCTTGCGTAGCTAATTGATGTGCTTCTTTATTTTGTTTTCTAGATATCGGCTCACATATAAGTTTTAATTTCATTTGCTTCGCCTTTTGTTCAATTTGATTTAAATAATGATTTAAATGTTCATCATAACAAGGCCATTCTCCGGCTAATTGCTGCAGTACCACTTGTGAGTCTCCGCGAAGTGTAACTGCTTCATACTTAATCCCTAGTTCCTCGAGTATATTCATACCGTATAATAATGATGCATATTCCGCTTCATTATTATCATATATACCTTCTATATATGCATTGCGGCGAATGCGGTAGTTTGTATTTGCTTTTTTATAATACACACATATACCAATGCCAGCTTCTTTCGTTTGCACATCATACCCACCATCAAAATAAACGAGTATTTCTTGGGGCTCTTCCTCTACTTGCTTACTTAACTTTTTCATCTCTTTTAATGACCATTCTGCGTCCATTTCATCATAAAATGAAAATTCTTTTACTCTTCCTGTTTTCTCAAAATCCTCTGCAAATTGAAGTACTTCTTCTATGTTCATATACCCTGTCGTTAATTCCGTCTGCAATCCGCGCTTCGTTTTATACAACCAATGAATTTTATATTTCATACTACATTCCCCTTATGTAAGACTTCTTATTTATCCGGCTAATTGAAGCCTCACTTTATTTTATTATATTTTATCAAGAGTCACAGTATTATATTCAATATGATTACATACAAAAAGAGCTATCCCTATAGGAATAGCTCTTTCATCTATTACATAAATCTTTCAAATTGTACTCGCTTATTAATCCAGTACATTACAGGCATACCGATCGCCATGACAACAAATTCACCAATTGCACAAGTTAACCAAGACAACATAAATGGTAAACCCAATGCAAGATGAAGTTCAATTGCAATCATAAACATTGTAATCGTAAAGATAACTGTATTAAAAATCATACGAGCCCAAACACCTTTAATAAACCGCATAGAAATAATCGTTGCAACTAATGCAAGAATAGATTGACCTACTCCAAATACTAAATCATAAGCGATCATAGGTGAGAAAAAGAGATTCGTTAAAAATACACCTAATACAATTCCGTAAATTGCTTTCTTGTTAAATACAACGAGATGATTAAACATCTCTGAAATACGAAACTGTACATTCGTAAAGCCAAATGGCTGAATAAGCATAGAAACAGCAATATATAATGCCGCTAAAATACCATTACCGACTAATGTTCTAATATTCATGACAAAATCTCCTTAGTTTTTTTACGTGGGATGGTTTCGAACCACGTTATTCGTTTTTTAAGCAACAAGATTATATTTTACGTGGTAGCCCCTCTTTCGTCAATAGATTCCTATCGTGAACTACCTTTTTTCTTTTAGACAACGTATAATAAAGCATATGAAAGATTTAGGAGGTTCACTTCATGACAGCAACAATTCAAAATAAAAAAGTGATCGTTTCCATTTCTGACAAAGGTGCAGAATTACAGAGCGTTCGCTTAAAAGAAGACAACATAGAATATTTATGGCAAGGTGATTCTACTTATTGGGGACGCCGTGCACCAATTTTGTTCCCAATTGTCGGTCGATTAGTAGATAATACATACTACGTAGACGGTAAACCATATTCATTAACACAACACGGTTTCGCTCGTGATCTTACTTTCTCCGTGAAAGAACAAAGCGAAACAAAGATCACTTATATCGTTACTAGTAATGAAGAAACATTAAAAAAATACCCATACGAATTCGAATTACTCGTTTCTTATGAGCTAGATGGACAAAGTGTTCATGTAACATATGAAGTAAACAATCCTACTTCTAAAGAAATGTTCTTCTCAATCGGAGCACATCCTGGATTCAACTTCCCTTTATTGGACGGTGAATCATTTACAGATTATTACTTATCGTTTAATGGTTCGGAACGCTTAGAAACAAGCGTATTAGAAGGACCTTATCTTTCAAACAAAAAGCAATTAATCGCTGAAAATACGACTGAATTGCCACTTACATATGATTTATTCAAAAATGATGCACTTATTTTTGAACATATGAATACGAATGAAATTTCGATTCGTTCTCATAAACATAATAAATTTGTAAAAGTGGAATTTGATGGATTCCCATTTGTTGGCGTATGGACACCAGGGGATAACGCACCTTTCTTATGTATTGAACCTTGGTATGGAATCGCTGATGAAGTAAATCCAGCAAAAGATTTCAAGGACAAAAAGGGAATTCAATCTTTACAAGCGAATGAAACATTTACATGTCGTTACAGCATCACAATCGGATAACTACTCTATCCCCTACTTCAAAAAAATATTTAAGTAGGGGATCATCTTATAATTTGGAGGTTTCTCATTTTGATTGAAGTATATATTGATGGTGCATCAAAAGGAAATCCTGGTCCTTCTGGTGCAGGAGTGTTTATTAAAGGCGTTCAGCCACCTATACAACTATCAGTACCACTTGGAACAATGTCCAATCATGAAGCAGAATACCGCGCTTTACTTCTAGCATTAAAATATTGCATCGAGCATAATTATAGCACTGTCTCTTTTCGTACAGATTCGCAGCTTGTTGAGCGGGCTGTTGAAAAGGAATACGCAAAAAATAAAATATTTGCACCTCTTTTAGATGAAGCACTGCAGTACATAAAAAACTTCGATCTCTTTTTTATTAAGTGGATTCCAAGTAGTCAAAATAAAGTAGCTGATGAATTAGCTAGAAAAGCTATCTTACAAAATTAACGGGGGTATGAGTGTGAAAAAAGAGTGGATTGCTCCTCTTGCTTTATTATTTGTCTCTTTTATTTGGGGAGCTACGTTTGTTGTCGTTCAAAACGCTATGTCTTTCGTTGGTCCATTTACGTTTAATGGTATTCGCTTTTTATTCGCTGGAATTATTTTATTATTCGTTCAAATTATTTTCTCACAGAAAACTTCAAAACAAGAATTAAAACATAGTAGTTTAGCTGGATTAATGGTTGGGTTCTTCTTATTTGTCGGCTATTTATTACAAACATTTGGCTTACTCTATACAACTTCTTCAAAAGCAGGTTTCTTAACTGGGCTAAGCATTGTTATGGTCCCAATCTTATCATTTATCTTTTTAAAACAAAAAGCCACCATTTTCATCATACTTGGTATTGCTGTAGCTACAACAGGTTTGTACTTATTAACAGCTGCTGATTCTTTCCAATTAAATATAGGAGATATACTTGTTCTTGGTTGTGCAGTCGCTTTCGCTGCCCATATTCTTATTAACGGCTTCTTTTCTAAAAAAATATCACCTTTATTATTAAGCACATCTCAAGTATTAGCTGTTGGTATATTTTCTTCTATTTGCGCTTTCTTGTTTGAAGATTGGAAAAAGTTATTTTCAGTATCACTATGGACGAATCAATCCTTTTTATTCGCACTCTTTCTAACTGCCCTGTTTGCAACATCTATTGCTTTTTTCATTCAAACATCGGCACAAAAACACACTTCTCCAACGAGAGTAGCAATTATTTTCGCAATGGAGCCCGTTTTTGCTGCATTAACAGGCGTTCTCGTTGCAAATGAACAACTTTCTATTTCTGCTATTATCGGATGTCTATGTATTTTTCTAGGCATGATTTTTGTTGAATTACCTTCCAAAACAAAAAAAGAAGCGCAGGCTGCGTGAAGTTACGCTTGTAACTTCCGCATAAAAGCCTTAGCGCTTTTTTTATCTGTAATTTCTTCCTCTTTCAATCGTTCTAATAACGCAACGAAATAACTACCATCAAACTGCAATTGATGTTTAATTGTCGCTTCTATTGCTGCGTTCACAATCCCATCAGACGCACCAGTATATCCTTGTCCAAACATAATAAACCCTTGTGCTTCCTCTGATAATTTAAATCCTTTCGTATGTAAGAATGAAAGATAATCTTCTACTGTTTGCATGTTATTCCCACCTACTCAAAAATTCTCCATCTCCTATCATACATGTTTTTACACGCTATGAGAATGAAATTTCTTTGACAACTTTGTAAATCAATCTTCTACTTCTCTTACAATGGAGGATTTTCTAACAATCTGAAGGAATATGTACAGTGGAACTTATTTCATATTAAAGGGGAGACACGATGAAACAAGCACTATTAATTATTGACGCTCAGCAAGAATTAATTGATGGAAATGAGCAAGAAAATGAAGTTTTTCGTAAAACCGAGCTATTATCTACACTAAATATAGCCCTGCAGAAAGCAATAGATTCAAATGCTCTTATTGTTTTCGTAAGAGATATCGATGTTGCTTCTGGTAGTGGCGAAGGATTTGAAGTACATAATCAAATTCAAGTACCCCAGTCTGCAATCTTTATTAATAAAGCAGCAACCAATTCATTCTACGGCACTTCTTTACTTGAACTTTTAAAAGAAGAAAACATTAATCATATTGTTATAGGCGGATGTAAAACAGAACATTGCATTGACACTGCAGTTAGAGCAGCAACTGTACAAGGATTTGACGTTACATTAATTAAAAACGGTCATTCAACAACTGATTCTAACGTATTGTCTGCAGAACAAATTATTGGTCATCACAATAAAACTTTACACGGTCATTATAACGTTGATCATTTTTCTATGGTGAGAGATATCGAGGAAGACCTCTTTCAGCCGACTCATGATCAATATCGTGATTAGCGAAAAAGAATCCTTCATTCAGAAGGATTCTTTTTCACCCAAAAATTTGTGCTGCAATGCTATATAACTCATTATTCCTTTTTAATAATTGACCGCTATTTTTCATCATAATTGGTGGTGTATTCACCTTTTTAAAACCAGCAATCTCTAATTCTTTCATGAAATCGTTCTTTCCTTCTGGTACATCCATTCTTAATCTCCCATTATGCCCTCTTGCTAAATTATGTACTATTCTCATTGCCATCGCATTATTTTTAGCAACGACTGGTCCTATTATTTTATTTTCTGGCGTTTGTATACTTATACCGTATCCTACTACATTTTCTTTCGTATCCTTTACAACGACACACTGCTCACTTTGCATAATTCTTTGTTTTAAAAAATCGTTTCGACTTGTCCCAAATGCATCTCTATCTATTTTTATTATTTTTTCTAAATCACACTCTTCATAATTCATCATATAACCTTCATTTTCTATACAATGATCCTTCGTATTGTACGAGTTACATATGTATTTAGAAACATAACTAACAGCCCTAAATCCTAATTTTTCATATAAGGGCTTCCCTTCATCCGTAGCAATAAGCATAAATGGAGTTTGAACTGATACGCTATTCATGCATGAATTTGTAATCCTCTTTCCAATTCCTCTTCCCTTATAATCTGGATGTACAATTACCATTCCGATAGATGCCAACGCCTCCCCATATAATATTATTGCTGCGCTAGCAATAAGTTCCTTTCTCTCATTCCATACGCCGTATACAATACCTGAGTTAAAAATTGTTTCAACTTCTTCTCTGTTATAATCCCAGCCAATATAAGATGATAATGCTACAATGTCGCCTATTTGTTCTTCCCTAAGACGCTCCACTCTAATTTCCAATTCAATCATACTCCATCCCCTTATCTAGACATTTAAATCATTATTACTAAATCAACTTGTACATGTTTCCCTTTATTTATCACACACATATGTTATTTTGACCAAGACTATATTGTAAATGAGGTGACAACATGCCCATTACGAATCGATTTTCTACCACCACTAACGGCGCACTGGCTATTACAGGTAATACTTTAGGGTTAAGTAAAATCAGTAATCAAAACCGTGCTGGTACAATCGGGGCAATTGGTGCATTCGCAACTACGAATACCGCTTTACAAGTTCCCACTTTTCCTGCTGGTACAACGTTAAACTATACACAAAATAGTTCTACCGCTATTTTAAATATCCCTGCTGGTAGTACGATTCTTTACGCAGAACTCGTTTGGGGTGGAAACTATTTATCTCGTGATCAAAACATTACGAGTGTATTAGGAAATCCAGTTTCTTTTACAACACCTGTTTCAACATACTCGATTACTCCTTCAGCTGTTACAGCTTCAAATCAAACATTCGTTTCAAACTCTATTACATTTGGCTTTTACACTCGTTCAGCAGACGTAACAACTCTTATTCAATCTGGAGGTGCTGGTTCCTATACTACAGGAGCGGTTCCTGGACTTGTAGATCCTATAGATGCTTCTAATGGAACAATTAATTCGGCTGGATGGACGCTTATCGTCGCTTATCAAAACGGGACATTGCCAGCAAGAAACTTAACCATTTATGTAGCTGGTAACCGTGTTTCTGCTGATACTGGTAGTGCAGATGTAGCTGTTTCTGGATTTTTAACACCTTCAGGAGGACCTGTAAGTGGACGATTATTTTTAAGTTCTATTGAAGGAGATGCAGATATAACAGGGGATCAAGCATTATTTGGACCAAATTTCAGTTCATTAAATGCTTTATCTGGGCCAAATAATGCTGTAAATAATTTCTTCGGTTCTCAAGTTAACAATGCTGCTGGAAATTTAGATACAACTGGAACATTTGGAACGCGAAATCAAAGTGCTTCTACAGGCACAAACATCTCCGCTGGAAGACAGGGCTGGGACATTACTTCCATTGATATTTCTCCTTATTTAACAAATTCTCAAGTGTCCGCCGCAATCCGTTTAACGACTAACGGAGACGCTTATATGTTGAATACAGTCGGTTTACAAATCAACATAAATTCACCTAATATTCAAGCAACGAAAAGCGTAAATAAAAGTGTTGCGGCAATTGGAGACGTTCTCACTTATACAGTTACTATCCCTAACACCGGACTTCTTCCTGCCAATAACGTTATTTTTACAGACATTCTCCCTAACGGTACTTCCTTTATACCTGGCACTGTAACAATAGATAATGTCCCACAAACGAACGCAAATCCGGCCGCTGGTATATCTCTCGGAACCATTAATAATGGTGCTTCTCGTACAGTAACTTTCCAAGCTACCGTCGTTTCTCTTCCAAGTCAAAATCCTATCTCTAACACTGCTAATATTACATTTCAATATACACCAATTGCCGGAGGAACAACCTTTAACGGTCTTGCAACAAGCAACTCTGCTGGAACACAAGTTAACCTTGCAGATATTAATGGCACAAAATCAGTTAACAAACTTTTTACAGATATTGGTGAAACGTTAACATACAGTATTGCCTTAGCTAATATAGGAAATATCGTTGCAACGAATGTGATATATACGGATCCGATTCCTAGCGGGACTACTTTCATTCCAGGAAGTGTAACTGTGAACGGAGTTACTCAAACTGGCGCAAATCCCGCTAATGGTATACCAATTGGTTCAATTGCCGCAAATTCCACTACTACTATTTCATTCCAAGTGCTCGTTCCTTCTATCCCTCAAACAAACCCAATATTAAATAGTGGAACAACAACATATCAATACATTCCTGTACCTAATCAACCTGCAGTAAGCGGGACTGATACGACGAATATCGTCTCCACTCAAGTGAATAATGCTACTGTAACAATGACGAAAGCAGTAGATAAAAATTTTGCAGATATTGGTGATACACTAACGTACACCGTTTCCTTTACAGGTATAGGTAATACGAATGCAAATAACGTTATTTTTACAGATGTCATTCCTACTGGTACAACTTTTGTTCTCAACAGTTTAACAATAGATGGCACGACACAAGTTGGAGCAAATCCCGCTACTGGTGTGAATATAGGATCTATTCCAACTGGTACAACAAAAAATGTTGCATTTCAAGTAGTTGTAAATACAATACCCGCGTCAAATGTCGTATCTAATAGTTCAAGCGCTTCTTATCAATATACCGTCAATCCTAGTCAATCACCCGTTACCAAAAACATTTCTTCTAATCTCGTTTCCACTCAAATTAACAATGCGAATGTAACATTAACAAAATCAACAAATAAACAATTTGCTACAATTGGCGAAACAATCAGTTATACAATTCTTATTACAAACAGTGGAAATACAGCTGCTACTAACGTGCAACTAACAGATCCACTTCCAAACGGAACGATATTGACTCCTGGTTCTGTAACACTAAACGGAGTTTTACAAAATGTAGATTCTCTCGTTGCTTTACCTATCGGCACAATTCCTGGTGGGGCTACTGTTACCCTTTCTTTCCAAGTAACAGTCATCAATATTACGACCCAAAATCCTATCATTAATAATGCTTTCGCCTCTTATCTATATACTGTAAATCCAAATTTGCCACCAACTTCAAAAACAGCAAATTCTAATTCTGTTACATCAACAATTAGACTAGCAAACCTTCAAGCTACTAAATCTGTAGATAAAACGTTCGCAGAAGTTGGCGATGTATTAACTTATACCTTCGCTCTTACAAACAATGGAAATGTTACGGCGAACAATGTATTACTATTCGATTCAATAGCAAACGGTACTTCCTTTGTATCGAACAGTGTTATAGTTAACGGCGTTACTCAGCCGGGCGCAACACCAGCTAGCATTAATATTGGTAGCATTAATGCTAATACTACGATTACAGCTTCATTCCAAGTAGTAATAACTAGCATTCCAAACCCAAATCCTATTTCAAATAGCGCTTCTATTTCTTATAACTTTATCGTTGATCCAAACGCTCCCCCTATAAGTAAGAACACAACTTCAACCACTACATTTACTCAAGTAAATGACGCAAATGTCATTTCAGCAAAAACAGTGGATCGAGCGTTCGCTACTGTTGGGGATGTATTAACTTATACCATTCTTTTAACAAATGCAGGAAGCGTTACTGCTGATAACCCAACTTTCGTAGATACAAATCCAGATGGCACTACCTTTATCCCAAACACTTTCCTTATTAATGGTGTACTCCAAAATAACGCAGATCCGAACATTGGTGTTCCATTGCCTTCCATTCCTGCTAACGGTGAAATTACTGTTTCTTACCAAGTAACTATCACCTCTTTACCAGCTCAAAATCCAACAATAAATTCATCTAGTACACAATATAGCTTTACTTTAAATCCGGACGATCCACCAACTATAGAAACATCTGTAAGTAATACCGTAAGTACACAAATTAATTTAGCAAATGTAGTGATTGTCAAAGAAGTAGATTTGACTATCGCCGATGTCCGGCAACCAATCACATATACAATTTCTTTAGCTAATCTTGGCAATACTACAGCAAATAATGTTATTGTTACTGATATAATCCCAAATGGCACCACTATCGTACCAAATAGTATTTTTATAGGTGGTGCTTTACAACTAGGTGCAGACCCTAGTACCGGTCTTCAAGTAGGCTCCATTCCTTCAGGTGGTTTTACAACGATTGTTTTTCAAATAAGTGCAAATGGGCTACCTTCACCAAACCCAATTCAAAACAGCGCTTCACTGCAATATAGCTTTATCGCTGATCCAAATTTACCTGCTCTCGTTAGAAACGCTGCTAGCAATATAGTAACTACACAAATTAATACTGCTAATATCGTTGCTACAAAACTAACGAGTACAAACTTCGCTGATGTCGGTGATGTCATACTATATGCAACCATTTTAACAAATAACGGGAATACCCCTGCTGCTAATGTAACGTTTACAGATATCATTCCAGCGGGTACCCTCTTCATTCCTAATACTGTAACGATTAATAATGTCCCTGTAGCCAATGCAAATCCTGCTAACGGCATTTCGATTGGTACGATAGGAGCGAATTCATCACGCACCGTTGCATTCCAAGTTTTTGTACCAACTATCCCTGCTGTAAACCCAATTACAAATCAATCAGACACAACATTCCAATATACGTATGATCCATCCAAACCTGCTGTGATGCAGATGGTTGCTTCTAACACTGTACAGACAACTATTAATAACGCCTCAATTGCTGCTACTAAATCGGCAGATAAACAGTTTGCTAACGTAAATGATATTATTACGTACACGACTACTTTAACGAATAACGGGAACACACTTGCATCAAATGTAATATTTACAGATGTAATTCCAAACGGAACATCGTTTATTCCTAATAGTGTTACTGTAAATGGGAATACACTGCCTAATGTCAATCCAGCAAGCGGAATTGCAATCGACCCAATAAATCCGAATGCAAATACAATCATCTCATTCCAAGTACAAGTAAATTCTATCCCGAATCCAAATCCAATCCCGAACCAAAGTAATACAACGTACCAGTATGTCGTAGATCCTAACTTACCTCCAGCATCCGCCAATACGTTAAGTAACGTAATAACAACTCAAATTAATAACGCTACTATTGTCGCTACTAAGTCTGTGAATACACCGACAGCTGCAATTGGTGATATTGTTACTTATACGATTGCAGTAACAAATACAGGTAATATCCCTGCTAGTGCAACTGTTTTAACAGATGGGCTTGGCGCAGGAGCTTCATTTATCCAAAACTCCGTAACGATCAATAATGTTCCACAACCAGGATTAGATCCATCACTTGGTGTTCACTTGGCAGATATTTCGCCAGGAGATACTGTATTCATTACTTTTCAAGCACTAATTTTAGCGATACCACCTAGTGGCACATTAACAAATAATGCTCTTGTAAATTATGAATATACCGTAAATCCAAACCAATCTCCTGCTGTTGGTAGCACTGTAACAAATACAACAGTTACACCAATTATTGACGCTACTTTAGTAATAAATAAAAGCGCCAGTACAACTTTTGCTACAATCGGTGATACAATTACATTCACTTCAGCTGTTACAAACAACGGAAATACTACTGCGAACAACATTATTTTTACTGATACAATTCCAAACGGTACTACCTTTATCCCAAATAGCTTTAAGATAAATGGTGTAACCGTTCCGAATGCAAATCCACAAAACGGTATCAATATTGATAACTTGAATTCAAATGCATCTGCTACACTCAGTTTTCAAGTAAACATTACAACACTTCCAAACCCTAATCCAATCCCGAATAAATCATCGCTTCAATATAGCTTTATTGTAGATATAAATGAACCGCCAGTTTCACGAACAGTTCAATCTAATAAAACCTTTACACAAGTAAATACTGCTTCTGTTATCGCAACAAAAACTGCAAGCAGTGCTTTTGCTGCTGTTGGAGATACAATTACGTATACAACTACCCTCACCAATAGCGGAAATACTGCCGCAAACACACCTGTTTTTATCGATATATTACCACCTGAACTTTCATTCGTTCCTGATAGCGTACAAATTAATACCATCCCACAACTTGGATTTAGACCAGATAGCGGGATTTCTTTAGACTCAATTCCAGTTGGAGGAACGACAACAATTAGCTTTCAAGCTATCGTTGGCTCAATACCAGTTACAAATCCAACTTTGAACCAGTCTAGCACGACATACTCGATCATTGTTGATCCTACCCAGCCGCCGGTGACAGAAACAGCTACAAGTAATCCAACTTTAGTTCAAATTAACGAAGCGATTATTCAAGCAACGAAAAGTGTGGATCGGCTATTTTCTGACATAGCACCTGGAAATTCATTTTTAACGTATACAGTTTTATTAGAAAATGTAGGAAACACAACTGCTACGAATATCATTTTTACAGATCCGATTCCAAATAACACAGTATTTATAGAAGATAGCGTTCGAGTAGGCGGAGTTTTATTACCTGGAGTAAATCCAGCTAACGGGATACCAATTGGAGATATTATTGCAGGAGATTTTATAAATGTTACCTTCCGTGTGCAAGTAGTTAGCATTCCAAATCCAATTTTCACAATTGGGCCAGGCGGACCAAACTCACCGGTTGTAAACGGCGCTTCTATTGATTATAAATTTATGACAGGACCTAATTTACCACTTGTTTCACGAAATACGACATCTAATTCTGTTTCGACACAAATAAATTCTGGGGAAATTGTGGCAATCAAATCTGTAGATAAAACTTTCGCAACGATTGGTGATACAATTTCTTATACAATTACATTAAGTAACCCTGGAAATGTCACTTCACAAAATATAATTTTCACGGATACTTTACCTGATGGGACGACATTCATATCTGGCACTCTTACAAACGATTCTGGTACACAGCAAATCGGAAATCCAGCTAACGGGATTCAGATTGGAAATATAAACCCAAATGGAACGGCCGTTATTACTCTCAACGTACTTGTTACAAACATTCCAAGTATAAATCCAATTTCTAATTTTAGTTCCACACAATTTGAACATGTAGTTGATCCTAGTCAACCTTCTGCGTTACAAACAACGATATCAAATACAGTTTCAACGACCATTAATAGTGTAATATTAACTACAACAAAAACTGTTGATAAATCTATTATTTCTATCGGTGATACCATTACGTATACAACGACTATTACGAATACAGGAAATACACCAGCTACAAATGTAACTTTTACGAGCACCATTCCAGCTAGTACTACATTTATACCAAATTCAGTCACAATAAATGGAATTCAGCAGCCTAGTGTGCAACCAGCACTTGGAGTAAACATACCAAATATCGCTCCTGGTGAAACAGTAACCGTTACTTTCCAAGTAAATGTTCTTTCTGTTCCCCCTTCAAGTTCAATTATGGGGAATGATACCATTTTATATTCTTATACTGTCGATCCAAACGGAACTCCTGTTACAACTTCTACTTCAACGAATATCGTTACAACCCCTGTATTAGATGCTATCATTACGATGGTGAAATCCGTCGATCAAACACTTGTAACGCTAGGTGATACCATTACCTATACGACCATTTTAACGAATAGTGGTAATACAAACGCTACAGATATTGCTTTCATTGACCTTATACCAGATGGAACAACGTTTATTACTGATAGCGTTACAATAGATGACATCACACAAATTGGACTCAATCCTAATACCGGTATAACGATTGGATCAATTGCTCCTAACAGCTCAATATCTATAGCATTTCAAGTTACCGTTACTTCTACACCAGCCCAAAATCCTATTGCCAATTCCGCTACTGCTTCTTACACATTTATCGCTGACCCAAATGCACCGATTGTTTCAAGGACCGTTACTTCAAACACAGTGTTCACTACGATTAATACAGCTACCATTCTTTCATTAAAACAAGTCGATAAGTCTTTTAGTCGTATCGGAGACACACTCACTTATACTGTCGCTTTAACAAACAATGGAAACTCATCCGCACAAAATGTTATATTCACAGATACCGTGCCAAGTGGAACTACATTTATTGCAAACACATTTTCTATTAATGGAGTTCCTCAAAGTGGGGCGGACCCATCAAACGGTGTGAATATTGGGACAATAACAGCCGGGACTACAGTAACAGTTTCGTTCCAAGTTACTGTAACATCATTACCAACCCAAAACCCAATTGTAAATTTCTCATCAACATCGTATCAATTAGTCTCACCGCCTGATGCAGAAACTTCAATTAGTAATCCTGTTTCAACCCAAATTAACGAAGCAATATTGTCTATGACGAAAAATGAAAGTGTATCCTTTGCAGATATCGGGCAAACTGCTTTTTATACTACTTCTATTACCAATGTAGGCAATACCGATGCAACTAATATTGTATTCACAGATGCATTACCGAGCGGACTCACATTTGTTCCTAACACATTAACTGTTGATGGTGTTCTACAACCTGACGCGAATCCAAATACAGGTGTATTACTTGCAACACTTCCACCAAATGAAATATATAGTATCGTCTTTCAAGTTACAGTAAACAATATTCCCCTTAGTAACCCAGCACCAAATACAGCATCAACGACGTATGAATTTACTGTTGATCCTGTTAATCCTCCCGTTTCAAGTGCAGCTACTTCCAACACTACACTCCTTCAAATAAACAACGCAACTATTATTAGCACCAAAACAGCAGATCTTACTTTTGCGGATGTTGGTAATACAATAACATTTACACTTAACCTTCCTAATACCGGAAATGTGACCGCAACTGATGTAACTATTATCGATATTCTTGATAGCAATTTAAGTTTCGTTCCAAATAGTTTCACAGCTAATGGGCAAACCATTCCAAACGCCGATTTATCAACTGGTGTAAATATTGGTTCCATTAATGGTGGTAATACGGCAATCGTTACATTCCAAGCAACTGTTATTACACTTCCAACACTTAATCCCATTTCTAACTCTGCTTCTACCACATATCATTATGTCGTTGATCCTAGCCAGCCACTTATTACAACTTCCAATCAATCTAATACAACGACAACACAAATTAATAGCGCTATCCTTACTGCACAAAAAAATTCAAATGTATCTACGGTAGATATCGGGCAGGATATTCCCTACACCGTTACAATTACAAATAGCGGAAATGTAAGTGCAACGAATGTTATTTTTACCGACCTTATTCCAGACGGAACTTCCTTTGAACCGAATAGCTTTACACTGAACGGAACTAGCATCCCAAATGCAGATATCATTACAGGCGTTCCAATCGGTGATATCGCGCCAAACGAAGCTGTCATCGTAGCATTTAACATTATCGCCAATGAAATTCCGCCTATAAATCCAATTACTAATCAAGCTAGCGTTAGCTTTCAACATATCGTTAATCCAGCTAATCCCCCAGTTTCAAAAAATATTATTTCTAACAACGTTACAACAAAAATTGAAAGTGCTATTTTAAATACTATTAAAATAGGAGATAAAACTTTTGCAACGATTGGTGATACGATTACGTATACAACGACTATTACGAACACAGGCAATATTCCTGCTAACAACGCTATATTCTCAGACCCTTTACCATCGTGGACACAATTTGTTGCAGGATCCGTTATTGTTGATGGCACTCCATTACCATCCGCTTCGATTATTAACGGTGTTGGCATAAATACAATCAATCCAAATCAAACTGTTACAATCATATTCCAAGTACAAATCGTAAGTAATCCAACAACGTTCACACCTGAACTCCAAAACTTAGGATTTGTTAACTTCCAATATAACGTAGGCAATGCATTACTGGCTCAACCTGGCAATGTGGAAACGAATGTCTTCGTTACTTCTATTAATACAGCAATACTTTCAGCTGTAAAAACTGCTAATACAGCCTTTGCAAATATTGGAGATACGATCACTTATACAGTTTTGATTCAAAATAGCGGCAATACAAACGCTACGAATGTAAATTTCTCAGACCCAGTTCCAGCAGGAACAACCTTTGTTGAAAATAGTTTTGCTGTAAATGGAAGTACCATTCCAGGTGCAAATCCAAATAACGGAGTGAATATCGGAACAATTAGCTCGGATAGTTCCTTAACCGTTACTTTCCAAGTCATAGTTACATCAACTCCACCTTCAAATCCGATTACAAACGTAGCATCTATTCAATACACATTCATCGTTGATCCGGCCTCTCCTCCTGTTACAGGCACGATAAATTCTAATAGCGCTTCAACACAAATTAATAACGCGACTGTTACAACTGTTTTACAAGCAAATCGTTCAATTGTGTCTATCAGGGATGTAATTACGTATACAGCAACATTAACGAATACTGGAAACTTCCCTGCAAACTCTGTATTACTCATTAACGGAGTTCCTGAAGGAGCATTATTTGTTCCAAATAGTGTTACGCTCAACGGGATTTCACTTCCAGATGCAAGTCCAACTCTCGGTATTCCCGTTGGTATTATCGCACCAGGTGATTCCGCTACTATTACGTTCCAATTTCTTGCAAGTTCTATTCCACCACAAGGAGCAATTATAAATCAAGCACTTACAAGTTACACGTATATTGTCGATCCAAGTCAACCTCCTGTTACAGCAACATCCTCGTCTAATACGGTTAATACAGCTGTTGTTGATGCATCATTATCCGTAATTAAAAGTACAGATTCTCTCGTACAATCTACTGACGGTACAATCACTTACACAGTAGTCGTTCAAAATAACGGAAATACTACTGCAAATACAGTTACTTTAACAGATTTGGTCCCCGAAGGAACTGCCTTTATTCCGAATAGCGTAACTATTAATAGCGTTTCCGTTCCAGATGCTAATCCTAACGTAGGAATACCATTAAACTCCATCACACCGTCAGAAATCGTCACTGTAACATTCCAGGTTATCGTCCAATCTATTCCAAGCGTAAACCCAATTTCTAATACAGCCCGTATTGACTATACTTTTATCGCCGATCCAACTGCTCCTATCATCTCTCGAACAATTACGTCTAATCCTGCTTTCACACAAATTTCGGATGCGACTATCCTTTCTTTAAAAGCAGTCAATGCACAGCAAGCAACAACAGGTGATATTTTGACTTACACAATAACACTAGAAAATACAGGAAATATTCCAGCTACTAATCTCATATTTTCAGATACGATCCCCCAAGATACTACATTCGTAGAAAATAGTTTTACACTTAACGGAACAACTATACTTGATGCCAATCCAAATGTAGGTGTTACTTTACCTACTTTAGCAGCAAACGCTACTCACCTTATTTCGTTCCAAATTCTTATTAACGATTCATTCTCCCAAGAATCGATTACAAATCAATCCAATACAACATATACAATCCAACCAGACTCAGGGCAACCGCCTATTACTGAAACATCTACTAGTAATATCGTTATTACAAATTTCGTGCAAGCACAATTGGCAATTACAAAAACATCCAATCCAACAACTGTAGATATCGGTGGAACTATACTTTATATTTCTGAAGTGAAAAATATCGGTAATGTTGACGCAATAAATATTAATTTCACAGATTCTATCCCTGCTGGGACTACATTCGTTCCCGATAGTGTCACAATTAATGGTGTCCTTCAGCCAGGTGTAAATCCTGAAAACGGAATACCGATTGGAACAATTCCAGCAAACAGTTCCAAAACGATACTATTTCAAGTGCAAACAAATAATCCACCGAATGAAACTGAAATTGTAAATCAATCTTCAGCAACTTATCAATATGTAAGTATTCCTACAGCCCCACCAGTAAATCGCTCTGCAAATTCTAACATTGTTACAACATCACTCCAAAATGCAAATATTATTTCTGTTAAAAGTGCGGATGTAAATTTCGTATCAATCGGGCAAATGATTACCTACACAAATACACTTCAAAATATAGGAACCGTTCCGGCTAACAATATCGTGTTCATTGATAACATTCCAGAAGGTACTATATTCATTGAAGATAGCTTAGCAATAAATAATGTAATTCAGCCTGGCGTGAATCCTGAAAACGGAGTAACTCTCGGCACGATACAACCAAATGAAACAGTCACTATTTCATTCCAAGTACAACTTACAAATATACCAGAGGGCAATACAGTCATTAATATTTCAGACACTTCGTACGAATACCAAATTGACCCTAGTTCTCCAATTATTCAGCGTAGATCGTTATCAAATGCAGTAAATACTGAAGTGCGAACGGCAAATGTTAGCGCAATTAAATCCGCTAACAGATCCCTTACACGTATCGGTCAAATCATCACATATACAGTCGCAGTTACAAACGCCGGTACAATACCTATTACAAATACTCTCCTACTTGACGCAATTGCTTCTGGCACCACATTCGTTCCAAATAGCATTCTTGTAGATGGTGTACCAAGACCTAACGAAAATCCAATTACCGGTATCAATCTTGATATAATTCTTCCAAATAATACGATTATTGTTACGTTCCAAGTAAGCGTAGTTTCTATACCGCCACAAAATAACATTAATAATATCGCCGTCATTCACTATGAGTATCGACCAGACCCAAGCACACCACCAATTTCAGAAACGACCTCTTCCAATGCTACAAACATACAATTTATTGATGCTATTCTTATTGCTACAAAATCTGCTAATACTGTATTAGCTACTATTGATGAAACCATTGAATATACAGTATTCATTCAAAATAATGGATCGGCTACAACTAACTCCATCTTTTTTACAGATACTATAGCAGATGGAACAGTATTTATTCCAGGAAGTGTAATAGTTAATAATACTGTACTTCCTGCAGCAGATCCGAATATCGGCTTTTCCATTCCTAATGTCGCAGCAGGTCAAATGGCTACAATAACATTCCAAGTTTCCGTTACGAATTTACCTACTGTAAATCCAACACCTAATACTGCAAACATTGTCTACGACTTTATTTTCAATCCTGACTTTGCACCAATTCAAAAATCTACTACTTCCAATACTACTTTCGTTCAAATTAATGATGCTGATATCGTTTCACTTAAAACCGTTGATTTAACCTCTGTAACGATTGGTGACATTTTAACTTATACAACAACTTTAACGAATACAGGGAATACGGATGCCACTGCTGTTGTATTTACAGACAATATACCTGATGGAACAACCTTTATTGACGGTAGCGTTTTAGTAAATAACATTCCTCAGCTTAACGCCAATCCAAGTGTAGGTATACTTGTAGGAACGATTGCTCCTAACATTTCTATCCCAGTCACATTTTCTGTTACCGTCGTAGCTCTTCCTGCTAGCGGTCATGTTCAAAATCAATCAACTTCTCGTTATACAATTAACGTGGAAGAACAAATATCGACTAGCAATATTACCTTCACTGAAGTTATTTCCGCTAATGTAATTGCGACAAAAACAACACCTATCCAATATGCTGACTTACAAACTATCATCCCTTATACAATTTCCATCATAAATAACGGAAATATACAAGTCGAAAACATTATTGTTACAGATATTATCCCAGCAAATACGAGCTTTATAGAGAATAGTGTTATCGTGAACGGCAACGCTCGGCCAAATGACAATCCTCTTAACGGTATACAAATTGATACCATTCCACCTAATACGACAGCAACTATTCTATTCCAAGTAAGGGTTACTTCGATTCCACAAACAAATCCAATCTCTAACACGAGTACAATTGAATATGAATACACGTTACCAGATCGACCACCTATTACCGAAACTATTATTTCATCAGCTGCCGCAACAGAAATTAATCACGCAAATTTGAATAGTAATAAAGCTGTTGACCTTGCATTTGCAACGGTTGGTGATACGTTAACATATACGATTACACTAAATCAAACCGGTAATGTTGCAGTAAATGATGTAATCATTCAAGATATTATTCCTCAAGGTACTACGTTTATAGAAAATAGCGTCATTGTAAACGGAGAAACTCTTCCAGGAGTGAATCCAGTAAGCGGCATACCAATTGGTACTATAACTATTGGTGAAGATGCTATCGTTTCATTCCAAGTAACTGTGACTTCTATTCCAACACCAAATGAACTAAACAACAACGCAATTACTACTTTTAACTATATAGTCAACCCAAATAACGTACCTGTTACAAATACGACTACAACAAACACCGTCACAACTACTGTCCAAAATGATAATGTCATTGCGATAAAAGCTGTTGATTTCACAAGTGCCTTACCCGGTCAAACTTTAACGTATACCATCACGATTACTAATAATGGTAATATCATTATCGAAGACCTTCTTTTAGTAGACACAGCACCAGCAGATACGACATTTGTTATTGGTAGTGTTACGATTAACGGAATCAATCAACCTAATGCGAATCCGGAAAATGGTATTACGTTAGGAAATCTTGCTCCAAATGAATCTGTTATTATTACATTCCAAGTGACAATTTCTTCTTCTACTCTTCAATCTACAATCAATAACGATGCTACTATTTCCTATACGCCTATTGTCGGTCCAATCCAACCACCTATTACGATTACAAAGCAAATAAATACAGTTACAAAGCAAACAAATACCGTTACAACGACAGTCGTTGATCCGATGGTTGACATTGAAAAAACAGCTGACAAATCTATTGTCGTTATAGGAGATATCATTACATTCACATTAGCGGTATTTAATCACTCCCCAATTCCGACAATCAGTACTTCTGTTATAGACAGCATTCCAGCTGGTACAACATTTATAGAAAACAGCATAACAATTAACGGTACTCCCGTTACAAATGTTCGTCCAGACACTGGTATTAATATCGGCTCTTTACCTGCAGATTCAGTAGCAACTATAACATTTCAAGTTCTCGTAACTTCTATTCCTTCAAACAGTACAATTATAAATTCTGCAACAGTTACCGCTGCCTTTCAATTGACACCACAGGATCCAATTATTACTTTCATTGTTAATTCAAATATTGTTCGTATACCAATTCAATTTATAACTGCAACAGTCACGAAAAATGCTTCCGTCAGCTCAGCTTATTTAAATCAATATTTTGATTACACGGTACGCATTACAAATACTTCCAAAATTTTACTCTCAAATATTTCTTTACAAGATACCATTCCAGCAGGTTTACAATTTATAAACGGCACTGTCTTTATTAACGGTGAACGCTCTCCACTAGCGAATCCGAATATCGGTTTCCTAGTTGCCACTAATTTGGAACCAAACGAAACAATTATCGTATTATTCACAGTACAAGTAATAAGTCCACCTGTTAATAATGAATTTAAAAATACGGCCAATATTTCGTTACAACTTCAAGTCTCGCCTACCGACCCACCAATTACAGTAACCGTTACAAGTAACGAAAACATCGTCACTTTTGTTCCAGAAAATCCAGATGAAACACTTCCAAATTTAAATTGCTTCTTTGACGGTGAACGCTTCATTCGCATTACTCCTCGAAATGTACGAAATTACCTTTGGACTTGGATTTGGTGGAAGTAATTGAAACAAAAAAGAGATTGTAGTTTGGTTGAAACCAAATTACAATCCCTTTTTCATTATCTATATCCCACTACGTTGTAACTCGTCCAAGGATATACAATTAAACAACATCTCAAGTTATCTTAGTCGTAATAAGTTGGCCAGCTTCATTAATAGTAACTTTCCATTTCACTCCACTAGCAGTCTTCATGATTATACCTTTACTTGCCTCTATTTCAATATCTCCAAACATTCTTCCACCAGTTGTCGCTAACCAAGCGTTCCCGTTTTCCATAGAAGACCTTGCAAAAATACGATTAATTCGAAAACGCTTATGATCTTGAGAATAACCACTTAATGTAATTCTAACTTTATATAACTGACTCGCCTTCATATTCGATATAATTGTATCGCCAACATTTAATGGAACATCCAACGCGATAACCCAACTTCCAGTTGCGCTTAATGCATATTCAATTTTAATTTTCTTTGGGCTCTCTCCCCACCCAAAATACATTCCAAAACAATTTAACATTTGTATTGGTTTTTTCGTAAAATCCAGTTCAATTACAACTGGATTACTATCTGGAACGTCAATATAGTTTACACTTTGTTCATCTATTAAATTAAAGCAATTTGCGAGATTCCCCCCGTAAGGCACTTTCCCACTTACTTGCTTAATCGTATACTTCTGCTGAGCATTTACTAAAAT
The DNA here is from genome assembly GCF_051915185.1 of Bacillus cereus group sp. MYBKT14-1. Lineage (NCBI taxonomy): Bacteria > Bacillati > Bacillota > Bacilli > Caryophanales > Bacillaceae > Bacillus > Bacillus cereus group sp. MYBKT14-1. Next base: position 551,772 of record NZ_JBQAEF010000002.1, read on the forward strand.
ATCATCTTGATTCCCTATTAAATGTGGTTTATTTAACGTAATCGGTAACTGAATTCGAAGAGATTCTTCATAGGTAGACTTACAAACATTGTATTGTCCTTTATCTACAATAGTTGTAGAAAGTAAATTTGAAAAAAGGTAGTTACGATGCGAATTAGAAGAAAATTCAATGACAATCTGTTCACTACTCATCCGGTACGTATCCCAAATCATACAATCAAATGTATTATACGCACCTGAGCAACGAATTGCTTTTTTCGTTTGTTGTCTACATTGCACTTGAATATCATGAAACGTATTTCCTGAACTTTCATTTGGCAAATCACTATTTCCATCTACTTCAATCCCATACACACATCCATCAATAAATATTGATTGAAATACATTGGCGTTAATCCAGCAAGGTGTATTGATATCATCTATATACTCTGTTTTCAAATATATTGCAGTTTGAAAGTTTTTAATTTGAATAAATTTGACTTGAAAGAAACTAATATAATCCCATGCCTTTTGACAATAAAAATGTATAGCTTTTCCTTTATACGATGGAGTTGTATTTATTATATTTATATTTGATATAACAGATTGATTAGGTACTTCGATTTGTTGTGAACCAGAAACATAAATGACAGCCGATTGAAACAATGGATTTATAACTTGAATAGTACCACCAACTATCGAAGCGTTACTTTGTAGCTCAAATGCATTAAAATCCCCATCAATTTGCAGCGTTACGGTAGGATCTAACTCTAATCTTACGTTTGATTTAATAACAATCGGCTTTACAATTTTGTACGTATTTACCCCTGTAATTCTAACCGTCGAAATTCGATTCGCTACACAATAATCAATAGCTTGCTGAATTGCTAATGAGCTATCATTTCCCGAGTTTGGAACTGCGCCAAAACAATCAATGTGAACGCTACTTTCTGGCGCACAATCTTCTTGGGAAGAAATATATTCTGACAAAATAAATTCACTCCTCATATTACCTTTTTTCATATAATATGTGAGTTCTCTCTTAAAAGTTTCTATAATTAAAAAAACAAACGACCTACCCGGTCATTTGTTTAACTCATATATATTTTTCGTTTCTTCTATCATTTTAGCTAACGAGAAATACCTCACTGCTTTCTCTCGTGCTTTCAATCTAATATCCTTTACCCTTTGTTCATCCCCTTGTAGTTCTTCAAGTGCACTTGCGAATTCAGATTCGCAATATTCAGATATTAAAACACCTGATTCTCCATCTATTACCGCTTCATGTATTCCACCAACATCTATTGAAACAATTGGTGTCCCTGTAGCCATCGCTTCAATTACTACCATTGGAAACACTTCACGAAAAGATAATAAAAGTAAAGCATCCATATTCCCTATAAACTCATGCGGCTCTGAAATAGTCCCTAGCATCTTCACCCTTTGCTGTAATCCATATTTTTCTATTTCTTTCATAATCGATTCTTTCTCTGGTCCATCACCAGCAATATAAAACATAAAATCATTTCTCTTTTTCAACACATTTGCAATTTTGACAAATAGTTGATGGTTTTTCTCTTTGGATAATCTAGCTAATATCCCTATTTTATATGTAGATTCTTTCTTTTTCTGCTGGAATAAAAACTTTTCAATATCGACACCGTTATAAATTGTATTTATTTTTTCTTCTGCTACATGAATTGAAATTAAATTATTCTTCTCAAACTCACTTACTGTAATAATATTGTTCACATATTTATTCATGAAATAACGAAAAAGCGTTGGCATTTTCTTTTCTAATATCGTTACATTATGTTTCGTATAAACAATTTTCATCTTTTTTTTAATAAACTTTTGAATTAGAAAAGCATATAATACCATTCGCAAACTATTTGCATGAATAAGTTCTATCTTTCGTTTACAAATTTCGTTTCGTAAATAATAAATATTTCTCAAATGATTCCATCGACTAAGTAATATAAAATTTTCTTTTCTAGTAAGAGATTCATATAGTTCTCCATCACCTGCAGCTGTATAAATCTTAAAATCATCATAACGCAAATTACTTTCCAATTTACAAAAATAGCTCTCGGCTCCGCCAGTTATCAATTTATCTGTCATCAACAGTATATTCATAATTGCGTCTTCCCAACTACATTAATTTTATTTTTTTTATAAGCATGATAAGCATACTTACTAAAATAGTAAAAAATTTGCACCGAATTCAGTCGTTCTTGTTCCCTTAACAATTTCCAATACCGGAAAGCTGCTCTAATTTTATTTCTAGAAACAGAATTTGTAACAATTCTATATTTTGCTAACACTTGCTGTATCCCTTTTGCTTCATACCCTTCATGTAATAAGTTCAGCCATAACGCTGTATCTTCCGGCTGTATACTAGGCATTTCGACATATGGAATTTTTTCACGATCAATCATCACTGTTAAACAACCGATAATTGTATTTCCTACTAAATAATGATAGTCAACAGATTTTGGTGCACTCACTTCACGATTTAATTCATTACCGTTTTCATCAATTAAACTATACGACGCATATGAAAAAGCAATATTCATTTCTTCCATAAATAACAATTGTGTCTTCAATTTATGCGGCAACCATATATCATCGCTATCTAAAAAGGCAATGTACCTTCCTCTCGCCTCTTGGATCGCTAAATTTCGAGCTTTAGCAGCACCAACATTTTGTTTTAATGATAATAACCTAATACGTGAGTCTCCTTCTATTATATCTTTAATTTTTGTGGCAGATTGGTCGGTTGAACCGTCATCAACGATAAGCATTTCCCAGTTTTCATACGATTGATTCTGTACAGATAAAATTGTCTCACCTATAAATCGTATACTATTATAAGAAGGTGTTATTACAGAAACATAAGGCGGCTCGTTATGTGCTGATAGCCATTTTACCATCTATCTTTCCCCTTCCTTCATATATTGAAATATACTTCACAACAACTGCTAAAAATAAAAAGAATGCTTCGTTAATAATGAGTGACAATGACATCATCTGAAATATAAATGCAATCATAGTCAATAGAAGATATGGTTTTTCACGAAACAAAGTATGCTGCGCTAGCTTGAACATTAATATGAATAAAAACGCGCTATATAGAAGAAAACCAATTGTACCCGATTCAGACAAGATTTCTAAAAATGTATTGTGTACATATAATTTTTCATTAAATTGATACTCATAATAATTCGAAAAGTTAAAAGCACCGATTCCGATATATGGATTGGATAAATAATATTTAAAAGCAGCTTCCCATAATGTAAATCTACCACTTCCATTATCATGGGAAAAATCAGAAATTCGTTTATTTAATATGTCATCTAATTGCCCCCCCATTACACTATTCGATAAACTAAAAATAACTACACTAAACAATACTAAACTTATAATTATTTTTATTTTTTTAGCGAAACTAGACATACATATATATACAAAAACGACAAGCACAAGCGCTAGTATACCCCCCCTTGAAAAAGTTAATAAACTCGTCGTAACACATAAAATTAACCCTAGAATGTTAGTGATATTTTGTAAATTCGTCATATAGTACATAAAAAATATTGTATTATAGAAAATAAAGATGTTAGGATCATCTAGCAATCCAATTAACCGTGGATATCCTCTATCCACTAATAAACCAGCAAAAATTTCTCTCTCTTCTCCACCGTATAAACTAAAGTATTGTAAACCGATTATATAGAGTATTAGACTTACAACATTAAATACTACTCCTACATAAGCAATAGATGATTCAAGTACCACTATTTCAGTATTCCCCAATAAATTTCTCATTATAAAATAGCATCCTAAAACGAGTAGCACGCCAAAAATCATACGAATACTAGCATTTAAATACATAGAAAGAATTCCACTTAAACAATAAATGAAATAAAACAGTAAAAATATAACTTCATGAAAATATAATTTTTGAATATGAAAGTCTTTAATTGTTAAACAAAAATATATGACTAAAAAAATCATATATATCTTCAATGAAAATCCAATATATAAATTGTATTTACTTAGCATAACAAATAATATTAGAAGAATAATCCATCCCATCGATACTTTCATATTATTTTCCATAGGCTATATCCCCTGTTTCGTAATATAATCCTTTTTGCGTATTTTTCTTATAAAAGAAAGAAGAAGTTTTTTTAGCTCATAATCATATAGGAATATGACAGCTAGTACAATTAGTATATTAAGAACAAGCGCAATTAAATGATATGTATGCAATATATATTGCACTCCAATAAAGGTTACACCAAAATAAATTGTATACGGTATTACAATTTGGAATACAATTTTTTTCTTCACTACACTCACTGCTATATATCCCACTAAAGCGACTATTTCAAATAAAACCATAGCGTATGCTGCTCCTATCACTTCACCAAGACTACTAAAGCTATAAAGCATAACCCCACCTATCACCAATGCTACACACTGCACAACAGTTCTCTTATTTTGACATCCACTCGTCGTTAAACCGTCAGCAATGGCAATATTTAAACTTTGTAGCACAATAAGAAATGATAATATTTGGAGTGGCTCTACTGCATTGCTCCATTCTTCATGAAAAAATATAGAAATAAAGTATGGTGCTAAATGATATAAACCGATCGTCATACATATTCCTACAATCGCCATTGATTTAATTTGAAGTAAATTTAATTTCGTATGCTCTTCTATATTATTCTGGTTATAATGCTTAAAGAGCACTGGAAAAAATGCACCTGCAATTACCCCTGGTACTTGATATAAAGCTGCCGGCATCCGGTACGCCACTGCAAAAACACCTACCATACTTAATGGCAATGTATAGTTAAGCAAGATAGGTGCTAATTGTGGCGTACTCATTATTAAAAAACCGCTAATAATAAAGGGAGTTAATTGCCAAAATAACGCTTTATGAATTACGACTTTCATATTCATTTTCGTCTTTCTTCTCATGATATATATACTAAATAAACCACCGATCATATACCCAAAAGCATATAAACGAGCCGTTACATACACCGGTAACTCTCCGAAAATACAAAAACATGTAATTATAATGACAACTGATGCTGATACAACTTTTATGAGCGCTATATACTTCATACGTTCCGTCAGTTGAAAATAGGCAATCCCTATGTTTTGCCAAGTTAATCCTATTAACATGAAAAACATTACGTTTATCATCATATAAATTAAATTTTTATCCGCATACATATAATGAATAGCAATATAACCGATGATAGAAATAAAAATAAGTAGAATCATCCTTATTTTTATATACGATGATAAAATCTGCTCTAAATCTGCTCCATCCTTTGCCCCTTCTCGAAGAAACGTATTACTAAGTCCTAAGTCTGTAAAGAATAACATAACAAACGTCACTGCTATGGCAACACTAAACATCCCATAATGTTGTGCGTTAAAAAAGTTTGCTAAAACAATTAAACTGACGGCCTGAAGAAGGTTAGCTAAAATTGTACTATAAAATAGATGGATAATATTGTTTAGAATAGATCTATCCATACAAGTTCTCCTTTGCAAGTAACCTACTTACATATGTTGTTTGTTTACATATTTATCTTGCACCATTACCGTTCAATACAATTAAAACGGTTTTACATAAAATACGGATGTCCATCCGAAATGTTTTCATTTCAATATACTCCATGTCAAGCCTCAACTTTTCCTTTGGATCAAGATTATACCCTCCATTTATTTGTGCCCATCCTGTTAATCCTGGTTTTACTATTAAACGTTCCTTAAATTCTGGAATATACGCATCAAATTCATTATAAAAAAACTCTCTCTCTGGTCTAGGACCTACAAAAGACATATCTCCTCTTAAAATATTTAAAAGTTGTGGTAATTCATCAATTCTCGTTTTTCTTATAAACAATCCAACTTTTGTAATTCTTGAATCATGTTCTTTTGCCCATTGTGGGCCATTTATTTCAGCATCCTTTACCATTGATCTTAATTTAAATACATTAAACTTCTTCCCGTTTATACCTAAACGTTCTTGAAAGTAAATTGGAGCCCCTGATGTTTCTAAAGTAATCATAATACAAAAGAACAACATAATTGGTATCGTTAATAGTAACAATATGAGTGAAAATATAATATCAAACAAGCGTTTTACACTTCGATTCAATATGCTAGGCTTTTCTTGAGCCGGAATCGTATACAACTTGGCTTGATTGGTTTCACGAATCATGGATCGTTACCCCCACATTCAAGAATATAAAATTATACCTATTAATTCACATTCTTTCCTATTTATATCCGCTATTACTTTTTGCACTGTACGTAGTGAATCTTTTCGCTTTTTAACTGCTAAGACCACTCCATCGCATTTCTCTGCAATAATGTGCGTAGCAGGAAGATCAAATACTTCAGAAGAATAAAAAAAAATGTAATCAAAATCTTCTTTCCACTTAGCAATCGCATTATCAAATTCATCCATAGCAACTAAGGGCGTCCCTGTGTGTACTGTTTTTTTTGCAGGAATACAATATAAGTATTTAGACAAATTACTAGAAAAAGATTCATAATTGTAGGGGGAAGAGCTTATTATATCGTTTACTGTTATCATGTGATCACTTTGTAATAATACATGTAATTTAGGGTCAGAAAAATTCACATCAATAAGTAACACCTTTTTCCTCATTTCCGCAAACACTAGACCCATATTTACTATAAGCGAGGCAACAACCCCTCTGTCCTTCGTTGAACTAACTGTGAACAGTTGTTTCCCAGATTTTTTCAGCTCGTGATACACCGTATAAAACTGCTCTTTCATCAGATCATCATGCAAATCGGATGGCAGCTGTTTCTTTGTCCTAAACATCGACATGTTCACCTCGATATATAGATGATTGTTTATCAACCTCTGTAGGTTTCTTTTTTCTATTCGGTTTCATATTTATGTGACCAATAACAGAGACTGTTGTTATTTTCTCTAAATCTTGTTCCGTGTATATACGTTCATCAAAATAATCTTGAAATACAGCTAAACCTATCCCAACAAAAAAACTAACAATTAAAGAAATAGGAATGATCAGTTGAAATTTTGGAAACAATTTTTCAGCCTGTTCCTGTAACTCAGGATCCGTCAACACTTTCACACCTTGTACATTTGTGTACTGTTGAAAACTTTGTTGTGATTGCTCTGCCAATGTCTTTACAATGTCTTTCACGACTTTCGGATTGGAATCTTTTACTATAACAGTTACAATTTGTGAGTTGTCTGTATTCACCACCGAGATTTTTTGTGCTAATTCATAACTTGATTGCTCTAATTTCAAAGTTTTTTTGACTGTTGATATAATTAATGGGCTTTTTAAAATATCAACATACGATGTTACTAGTTGCTTATTTTCTTGTGTTTTATTTGTTGAATTTTCCTTATTAAACTCATCTAAATTCCCAACAAGAATTTGCGTTGAATATTGATATGACGGCTTTAAAACATACATAGAGATAAGAACTAAAGAAGCGGTTAAACAACACATCGTTAAAATAATCGTTACGAATCTTCTTTTCAATAATTGTTGAAAATCTTTTATACTCATTTCTTGCTTCAATTATTTCACCGCCCTTTTCTGAATAACATCCTGCAAGTCACTCTTTACAGATACCCCTCTCTTCTTTCTATCCACTTGTTTTGTTACATACTTTCCGACTCTGAATGCAAATTTTTCTACATATATATACGAAAGTATTGCAAGTATAAACGAAAAAACAAGTGAAAAAATTAAAATAATAGGCAACGGTAATATTTCATGGAGCATGTATATAAGGGAAAACAATGATATAATATGGTATAAATAAAGACTGTAAGAAATCTTCCCTAAATATAACAAGTATTTATTGCGTAGCAAGGACGACAAAGTTGATATTGACAAGCTTAATATGACAAATAGACTTGCACTTATCGCCACTACGTAGTCTCGAAATATAAAATTATTGAGCACTTTCATTTCTCCAATAAGTCCTTCATACATAAAAAGTAAAGTCGCAAATAAAAACCATGCAATTTTCGTGTTTTTAGTACAATTACTATAAAAAACTATTAATTTATTTTTATACTTCGCAATTAGTGCCCCTAGTAAAAACAGCACCGTATAATGCAACGTTAATGCATAGCTTGTTAATGTTAAGCCCGAGCGAAACAAAAATAATATTACGACAGAACATATACTAAAACTAAACAATAATAGTAATGAACACCTCAACGTTTTTCGTAAGCAAATCATCAAAATTAGCGGAAAAATTATTGATATTCGCATTTCATGGACAAGTGACCAAATCACACCGTTATATGCATCTGTATTATATTTCCCAACCAATAAAATATGTTGCGCTATTAAACTTGAAGAACTTTCAATCGTCCACGAGCGATTAAACCATTCACTTAAATAAGAAATACCATATCCCCTAATTGTAGTCTGGCATATAATAGCTATAATTAGTGCTACAATATAGGGAATGTATATTCTGCATATACGTTTTAAAAGGTATGATCCATAACTACTATAGGTTTTTTGAATAGATTCATACAAAACAAATCCGCTCAAAACAAAAAAGATAATAACAGATTCATTACCACTACTAAAAATTAGACGAGCAGGCGTTTCTTTTAATAGATACACAACAAATGGTTTATTATCTTCATAACTGTAATTTTGAAATGCTGAAAAAATCATTAAATGATGACCGATCATTACTATTAATGAAGAAATCCCTCTTATAGAATCCAATTCCTCGTATCTCTTCATCTTTTTACATCAACTCCTAATGAAATGATAATAATCATTTCAAAGCGACATCTTTATTCATATTCCTCTCCTTTCTTTTCATTCCAATTTTTCATATTAAAATGATTTTATAGTATAAATTTGAGTGTATTGTAACATTTTTTGTAATATTATGAATAGCGAATCTCAAAAATTGGTATATACCAATTTCAACCTCGAAAAATGAGTAATATTGATAGAAAAACACTATAAAAATATCTTGCAAATTTACATAAATTAAAGAGATGAATAGCGTTTTTTCAATATAAAATAAAAAAGATAGCCTGCATAGGCTATCTTTTTTATTTTATTTAATTACTAGCACCACTATATGCTACATGTCGTTTCTCAATTCTCTCTTCAATTTCTTTCATATTTTCTTTATTATTTAATAGTGATTGTTTATTTTCAATTAATAATTGTTTAAAAGATTTTCTCACTTTTTTTCTCATTTTCATTGTCCTCCTTGGGGGATGGTTTATATAAAAGATAAAGAATTATCTGTGTGTCCTTATAATAATTGATTGTTGTGAATTCTATTTGAACTTCATATGAAAATTCCGTTTATTTTCTGACAACTTTGTGAACACGAAAAAAAGACTCTCTAAAACTATGTTGAAATTAATTCACTTCATTATAAAAATTACTATTTTCATCAACTTTTATCATTATATCTTGTCGAAACATTTATATATTTAAAATTGAGTTCGACATAATTTTATTTACTATCATACTGTTTACAAAAACAAAAAGAAGGTGTCACCAAGTCAAAGTTCGACTTATGCAACATCCCTCTTTCCAAACTATTTATAGCATATTTATTAATATTTCAGGTCTTCCCCAATTCATTTCTTCACAAACAAATCTAAGTTTTTCTTCATCCATTGTGTGTAATCCCTCTTCTAGTAAACATGAAATTGGAACTTCACAGTGAATTTGTGCTAATTGCAACGAAATATTTAAGTTCTCTAAATCACTTTCAATCTTCGTACGCTGCGCTTTTGTTAATGATTCTACATTTTCTAGTACAGCGGATACTGTTCCGTGCTCTTGAATAAGCTTATACGCTGTTTTTTCACCGATACCTTTTACACCTGGATAATTATCACTTGTATCTCCCATGAAAGCTTTTGCATGGACGATTTGCCACGGCTCTACACCTTTTTCTTCCATGATTTTCTCCGGTGTGTAATATTCGTAATTTCCAATTCCTTTACGCAGAAGCATAACTGTAACGTTCTTATCAACAAGTTGAAGTAAATCTGTATCACCAGTTAAAATATAAACTTCAGCTTCATTGCAGTATTGTTTTGCAAGCGTACCGATACAATCGTCCGCTTCGTAGCCTTTCATACCGATAACTGGAATGGATAATTTCGCAGTCATTTCTTGCACTAAATCAAATTGAGGAATTAATTCTTCTGGTGGCGCTGCACGATTTGCTTTATAATTCGAGAACGATTCTGTTCTAAATGTCGTACTTCCCATATCCCAGCATGTAACGATATGTGTTGGTTCGATCGCTTGCGTAGCTGTTAACAAGTGTTTCATATAACCATGAATCCCGTTCGTAGGGGTTCCATCTTGTCGTTTCATAAATTGTCCGTAGACACTTGTTGCGTAAAAAGCACGAAATAATAGTGCCATACCATCAACTAATAATACTTTTTTCATAATTCCTCTCCTATTAAAAAAATAATAACCTCACGTTATCACGTAAGGTTATATAAATAGATTACCATTCTACGTTTTTGCTCAACTTTGTCTATTATACATTGTTTTTGTATATTTAGCACCATTAACACATTAAGACGTTCTACTACAACAAGTATGCAATATGCCTGAATACGTATTTTTTCCAGTAGAAACAACGATAGCTTTTGCATTTCCACTAACGATATGCGAACCTTTAAAACATACATTTTCAAGCTCAAGTGGATTATAATCTTTCATCCGTTTTAATGGAATAAATCGTTTACGTTCAAGGTGATAGCAGCTCTCAAACTTCTCTATATTCGCTTCGTTTCCCGTTAACACAGACTCATTCACTAATAAATCATCTGCATAAATAATACGTACATCAGCTGGCACAGCATCTCCAGCCGAAAGAAAAATCATATCTCCAGGTACAAGTTCTTGCACTGGTATCTCCATCATTTTCAGTTCACTATTTATCCCTGTACTACTAGAACATTCTACTCTAGATACAGTAATCGTTTCACGTTGTAATTCATCACACACACGTTGTTTTGAAAAACCTGGAATCATGCCACCAAGCTTCATCATGACTTCTGTAAGAAGTGCTCTTTTTGAAGTTAGTTCATTTCGGCCATATACTTGAATACGTTTTTGTGCCTCTTTCATTGATAGTCCGTCTCTTGTTGTTTTAAAATATGCAAATACAGATTTGACATCTCTTGTTGCAATTTCAATTAATAAATCTTTATTTTTTTGGAGCATTGTTTGTTCTTTTATTGATTTTTTACTTAGTTTATATGACGTGTTACCCACAGTTTTGTTTGCATATAACATATTATCGTCTCCTCCTTTACAACATAGGAAGAAACGCTTTGTTTCTCAATTTATCCACTTTACTGTGAAAGTGTCTCGCGCTTTATAAACGCTATATTGTGATAAATATAGAGGGAGGAACAAATCGTTTCCTGCCTACATCATATATTTTTGATTTGAAGTATATGGGTAACGGAACCGAGTCAGAATTTGACATGCTCCTCACCTCCTCGTTTAATTTTATAGTTTATACTATGAAATTACTCATAGCTTGGTAACAAAAAAGACCCCTACCCTTAAGAGAGTAGCGGCCATTACATACACAAATAAACGATTTCTAATATAATTAGAAATCTACGGACCTCTCCCTCACCGAGTTTTAGCACTGTATAGCATAGGTACATTACCAGCTACGTTAAGAAAAACCTTAATTCGATCATTCCTGTTGACCCATTGGCGTCTCTCGACATTTTTGGGCAGTAGCATTTCTCTATACAGGAGCCTCACCTAACAGAGACTTATTTTCATTACATTGAAAATGTTACTCTTATTTAAAATAGATGTCAACCGTAGCCTACAATTTTTTCAAAAGGTATGGCAAACTAACGTATATAAAGTGTAACTTTAATCAGTGGGGGTTTTGTTCATCCCCCACTGATTATTAGCCCTCACCAATCGGGCTTTTACGGAATAAAATAAAAAACTTTACGTTTAAACGTAAAGTTTTTAATAAGTTATACAACCAGCAATTACAATCCCAATTGAAAGCGATAAAAACATAAGAAAAAGACCGACTGCTTGATTATCTTCTTCGAGACTTTTGTTTATATTAAAGCGTGGTGTAAGCCACTCAGCTAAATAAAAGACGATAATTTGAGCCAAAATCCCAACTGCTCCCCACGAAATCATATCAAGAAGTGAAATTGAATTAGCTGCTGTCGAATATAAAACAACAGCTAACCCAAGTAATCGTCCTCCAAGCACATAGCTTACCGCCTTATTTCCTTGAGCCATTAACTTAAATTCCTTTACTTTCGTTGTCACTTCCATCAAGAACAGACCTATACATAAAAGGCCGAGTGTTACTACTAAATATAATAAAAAATTAATCATTTTTCCCCCTCCTTTTTATACCTACCGGTAAATAGTACGATTCATTTCCTGTAATCTTTTCTCCCGCACGAATACCGATACTACTCGCTTTTCCAGCAATTAAAAACGAACCAAACACATATGACAGTTTCTCGATCCCTTTTTCTGTTTCCAAGGATACGACTGGCAGTTCGATATACTTTTGAAATATCGGCAGTGACGCTTTATACGTTTGGTGTGCATTTTGAAGCATAATATTTTCGTCTTTATCGCGAATCGTAATTGTATCTCCTTCTCTCCCAAATGAAGGTTTTTGAACGAAAGAACCTTTTCCTAAAAATAAATCTGGTTCTAAATATGTAGGTAACATATATTCTTTAATCCACTGTTGTTCCTCATTTGTATAAAAGGCCTCTTCTTCTGCTAACCCCCAAATAAGACACTGAATTGATTTTGGCTGAAGTAAAAATGCTGACAAAGGATTTATTATAAAAAGCTTTCCGGCTTTTACAAGTTGTAACAGTTCCACACCTACCAAATCTCCTGTTTCAGGATCTTGATCCTCAATTAAATCTTCTATCGGATATGTTTGGCGATATAAAACATCAATCTTCGCCCCATCTTTATCGACTAGAGCATCCTTTGTAATTCTAAGTTCTGACATTGGCACTACTTTATTTTCAACATGGCATAGCTGACTTAAATACATAGTGGTATTCCAATCCTCGATATGTTCATGATGTGCTGTAAAAACAACATTTGGATTATCTAATCCCTTTGTCGCTTCCATTACTGCTTTCGTTACACCAGAAGATAGCAATCGTTCTTGATCCGAGTTTGGATCATCATAGCCTAGATTTCCACATACTTTCCCATTCATTTGAAAACATTCCACAATAAAAGTTGGTGTATCACTATTAAACTCAAGCATTTTGATTTTGTTATCCTCTGTTACAGCAAAATCAAATCGCGAAATTACAGATTCAGGATAGAGCCCTTTCATTCTAATGAAAGATAAACTCGCGGATGGAAAGCCAAGATCTAGAAGCTGTTCGTCACTTAAATTACGCAGCAGTCTAGCAGTCTTAAAAAATATTTTCCCCATTCGTTCAGTCGCTAAGTGTAATTGATCCAAAGTCTGATTTGTTATAGAAAAAACATGAAACAAACTATACTCACATTCATATAAATCCGACCAAAAATCCGGATATTTTAAATAAAATTCTTTTCGATCCCTTATGTATTGCGACATATTTTAGCCCCCAAATCCTCCCTTTGAACCGCTTCCAATTCCACCTTTAAATTCAGCAGACGATTGATACGATTTAAACGCCGATGAATTTTTAAAAGTGGATTTATTTTGATAGTATCGCCCACCATAGAAATAATGCCCACGATAACCTGAACTACTATCATCACACTGCCATACCCCAAGTTCATCATCCCAATCCCAATCAGAACAACTATTATCATTCGGTTTTGGGGGAAGATCTTGTGCGCAACCAAATAAAGTGCCAGTCATTAAAGACGTTACGACACCACCTACTAGCCATTTCGTTTTTGTCACCTTCGCACTCCCCTTTTTAAATTCTATTCCTATTATATAGGATAGCATGATAAAGTAGAAGAAAAAGGAAGAAGAGGGATTAAATGCGCTTAGAATATCGACTTAATGATGAAACGAAAGGGTATCCTGCTTTATGGAACTACGCCAATATTTCTAATTCTGAAATTATCGCACGCATGACTTGTGAATATTTTATTAAAGAGAAAAATACTTATGTTGTTACTGCAACTTCGGTTGATCCAGACGGAACAGCAGTTATTTATATTCAAAAAGAAGTTTTCGCAAATGACCCTTCAGACCCTACATACTCCTACATCGGTTTTGAAATTAGAGAACTAAGTGAAACGAGTTCAAGCATAGTAGATAGTCAAGATGTATGGAACTATGAAGAAATTTTACCATCTCTTCATTCAGATATTATATATATTCAGCGAGACGGCATGTCTATGGAATTCTCCTTAGATTCAAGAGAGATTGATGAAGACAGAAAGTGCTACATTTATTACGGAAACTTCACAGGTGAATCAAGATAATATTGATATATCTATGCAACAAAAAAACCTTACGTATAAAACGTAAGGTTTTTATATAGCCCCACATATGCCGTTCTCTCTAGATGTCCATAAACCTGCTCTCACAGGTGGATGCTCTCACAAATGTTTGTAACTTCCTTCTTAAAAAGATGGCATGTTAGCTACATTTAAATATTGAACTTCCATATTAAACTTATTGGTTTAAGACATGCATAAGCTACGTACACCGTAGGAATTTTATATAAGGTTAGTTGAAATAAGACCCCCGCACGTGCCGCTCCTCGTAAATGTCCAAAAACCCGCTACTCGCAGGTGGATGCCCTCACAGTTACCGTACATCTTCCTCCACAAGGAAGGCTTGATGATGGTCGCTAAATATTGAGCTTCCGTATAACTAACATCGGTTTTAGACATAAATAAGTTACGTACACCGCAGGATGTATTATTTACTTGTCGTTATATTATCACATTGTTTCCAATGTGTAAAATACAAAGTTTTTCGAGCAATCTCTTGCTTGTGACCTTATTTTAATACAAATTATTTTTGCATGCAAGTGATTAATCTTCTTCTTTTGCAATTTGATTTTCTGGATAAGAAATCCAATCACTCCAGCTACCTGCATACAATTTAACATTTTGGAATCCAGCTAATTTTAATGCAACGATATTTGGGCACGCTGTAACACCAGAACCACAATATACAATGGTTTCCTTATCTTTCGAAAGATTTTGGAAGCGTTCTTGTTGCCCAGCTCCATTCTTAAATTGTCCTGATTGCAACATTCCATCCTTCCAAAAATGGTTTACCGCTGTCGGAATATGACCTGCTTTATGATCGACAAGTTCCTCGACACCAGCATAACGCTTTGGCTCTCTAGAATCAATTAATGTAACATCCGCACCTGCACGGATATTCTCTCTGACCGTTTCCATCGTTACAAGCATATGATCTTGTATGTTTGTTTTGAATGTTTTTCGTATAACAACAGGAATTTCCGCTGTTGTCGGTAGTCCATTCTCTTTCCAAGCCGGGAAACCACCATCTAATATATATACTTTCTCATGTCCTACATAGTTACATAACCACCATAAACGAGCAGCATTTGCACCGGCTTGACTGTCATACGCAATTACTGTCGTATGCTCATCAATACCAGCCTCCGAAAGCTTGTCTGCAAACTCCTCAATATTTGGTAAAGGATGGCGGCCACCATGTTCTGCTATAGGACTTGATAAATCTAAATTCAAATCAAAATATAACGCATGAGGAATATGTCCTTCTTCATACTTTTCTCTACCCCAATTAGGATTCGCTAAATCAAAACGACAATCGATTATACGGACATTCTCATCTTCTATATGCTCACGTAACCATTCGACTGTAACTATCATCTTTAACGACCTTCTTTCTCTTTCAAACGACTTACATACTCCATAACCATTTCTTCTGTAACATATTTACGCTGCAAGGTAATACCATTTTTTGCAAGATCATTAATTTGCTTCGTTACAACATTAATGACATCAACCGAAAATTCTTTCCCGTTTGACGCAAGAGATACGGCAGCTTCAATAGCTGCTTCACGCTGTGCATCTAATTGTAAACATGCTTTTACACTTTCATTTTGTTTACGAGAATGTGCTGTAATTGCTTTATGTACTTCCATCTTCTCTTCCCCCTAAATAGTTATACGTTTTTATTCAATTCCATTGCAAGCCGGATCATATCACGACATACAATCCCATTTTCAATAATCTCTTCTTCATAATGCTTCGAAAAGTAATCAAAATCAATAGAAAAAATACGAAATCCACATTTTTGATATAAAGCAAGTTGTGAAACACTAGAATTGCCTGTACCAACTTCAAGTTTTGACATACCATATCCTTTAGCAGTTTCTACAGCATGCCTTAATAGCTTCTTCCCAATCCCTTTTCCTTGTAAATGCTCTGCAACCGCAATATTCATGATTTCCATCGTCTTTGGCCTTGTTTCCAAAAGAACATATACACCGATAACGCTCCCCCCCTGCTTAGCTACGTATGTTAATCCTCTTTGTACATATGTAGCTATTTGCAGTTCACTTGGATCAGCAAGTAGCAATAAAGACTTCGGTATAGCCTCTTTTGGAATACGTTCTATTACAACAGACATAAAAAATTCCCCCTTCTCTATTGTTCTAAACCCTCCTTGTCTACCATAAGTAATAGAAAGGAGGGATTCACCATGGACAACAATGAGAAAAAATGCAACGTCATCTCTATTGATGGAAAGAAGAAGAAAAGCGACACGTATTCCTATCCAAAATTAGTAGTTGAAAACAAAACATATGAATTTTCTTCATTCGTCTTATGCGGTGAAACACCAGATGGCAGACGACTCGTTCTTACTCATATGATTTCTACCGATGAATTTGCTGGATTTGTAAAATCTTTAGATACTGTACTGCAAAAGAAAATTGAACGAATCTTTTTCTCATAACGACTATATAACATAAATTTCTTTTTCAATCTCTACTAACTGCTTTTGCAATTGTTCTTTACTTTGTTCATATAGAGATACATCGATCGTTTCAGCCAATGCAAACAATATACTTTCATAATAGTTCATCACATCTTGCTGCATCACTTTTTGGAATAAGTTCCACTTCATATCCCACTCTTGCTTATAATGATGAACAAATAAATCTTTTTCACCAGCTACATAGTTTGATACGAACGGTTCTAATACAGATTTAGCGTCTTCTTGCATAAAAGCTTTGTCATTCTTTTCAAAAAAGCTTTTCTCATTTTTAAAATGTGCCAGTGCTTTTTTGAAATCTTTTATTTCAACTGAAGGGAACGGTTCTTTATGTGTAATATCTTTATATCCATACTCCACTGTTCCATTCATAGAAATTGATTCATTTTCTACTTTACAGTTCACTACAATTTCGTCCTTTGCACGCTTCATCGCTTCGTCTATCCATTTTTCAAGGCGTAATGATGTCGCACGCATTTCTTGCAATAAATCATGCTGAATAAATGCTACTAATTCCATAACACACTGTTGCAATTGTGTTTTCACATTTCCATCCGTTCGAAGTGACGCCGGATTAATAAATTCAGTAAACACATCGTTATAGCGTAGGAATAGACGCTGTTGCACGTAATAAAGCAACTCTTTCACTTCATTTTGCATCGCCTGTTCTTCAGCAAGTACACTATATGATGAAATGATATGAAGTAGTTGATCACGCTCTGCTTCATATTTTTTCGTTTGCTTCTCTTTCTCTTCATTCCCCTGCTTTGCACCTTTTATCATGTTTACTAAAAGCTGATTTGCCCCTTGCAACGCACCATATAGAGCATGCACAGAAACAAGCATTAAATCTCTCATCATAAAGGACGTAAATGATTCCTCAAACTTCGTAATCCCAGAGTTTTGTAAAATACCATACTTCTCTTTTTCAACATTCTTTCCTTGTTTCTCTTCAAGCGCACATAAACTTGAAATTGCAAATAAACGCGGATTTCTAATACCGTATTGCAGTAGCTGATCTGCGATATAACCTTTTACCATTTCAAGTTCTTCTTCAGACTCTGCTAAATCCGCCGCATTAATTAAGAAGAACATTTTATCAAGGGCAAAAGTATCCTTTACACGACCAAGCTGAATTAAAAATTCACGGTCAGCACGAGAGAATACATGATTATAATATGTTACAAATAAAATAGCATCTGCGTTTTTAATATACTGGAATGCAACATCCGTATGGCGAGCATTAATAGAATCCGCTCCAGGTGTGTCTACAAGCGCTACTCCCTGCCTTGTTAAAGCACAATCATAATAAAGTTCCATATACTCAACGAAGCATGATTTCTCTTCATTCGCTACATAATCAGAGAACTCTTCTAATGTAACTTGTACTTGTTCTCCTAAATAAGTAGAAACTGCATCATATCCTTTTTGTACCGCTCGTAAAAAGCTAAATGTTGTTTTTTGCTTCCCAGTTGGTGAAGGATATTTCATAACTTTATCAATTTGTGCTAACGCTTCATCTAACGTAGCAATCTCATAATGAAACAGCTTATAAACAGCTTTCATATCTTCTAATAACGCTTGCTTTGATTTAAACTGAACAATTACTGTTCCGTGTGGTTTTTCCTCTGTAACCGGCAAAATTTGATTAATCGTTGCCGTCGTCGGGTTTGGTGATACAGGAAGTACTTTCTCACCGAGTAAGGCATTGGCAAATGATGATTTTCCAGCACTAAATGCCCCGAATAACGCTACTGTAAATTGTTTTGTTTCCACACGTCTTCTTTTCTCTATTACCTCTTGCTGTACATGTTTCAGCGCTGGCAATGGCTCTAATATCGTTTCAGCTTTTTTCACTTTCTCTAATATCCGCTGAATATTTAAAGCCGCCGTTCCTTTCAGCTCTTCTTCATGAACCGCTACGTTATCGCTTACGATTTCCTGCTCTTGTAGTGTAAATTTCTCACTAACAATTTGCTTTTCCCTTTGCAATATCTCATCTATTTGCAGCCCTTCAGGCGTAGCAACATGATCGTGCCAAACATTTCGTAAATAGTCTTCATATGCCTCCAAATTGTTACTGTATTGTAATTGTGTTTCTTTCGCCGTTTGCAGCATCGTATATGTTTCAATCTCTTCTTCAATACGAGCAACTGCTTCTCTCACCTTTTGCTTTAAAACGACCGCACTTTTATCAAAAATTTGCTGCGCTTTTATAAAATAACGTTTCTTCAGTTCATTCGCTACATCCGCTGTATAAAGAAGTAAGTAATCACCTGTGAAACCTGCGCCTTGTTTAATTACTTCAGCCAACATTTCTGGTCCGAAAGCAATTTCTAACCCATATATGTCTTTCCCAATTTCCTCCGTGAACAATCCTTCTTCTTTTAAGAAGGCTACAATAAATTCCTTCACATGAAAATCAAGCTGCGTTTCAACAGTCTTTTGAAGGGCAGAATAAAACGCCTCTACACGTCTTTGTTTTTCTTGCTCCGTCTTTCCTTTCGAAAATAGCAAACCGACCTTAAATTTTGTTAATTTCGTTTCTAAATATGCATTTGCCAATTCTCTCATTTCAAACGGCATTAAATATGCGTTATCTAATATAGCTTGTAAACCTTTTATAAATTCATTTCTCACATAAGATTCTTTACTTGCCTCACGATTTTTCGCTTCCGTTAACTCTTCCTTCTTTTCAACTACCTCTGAAATAGAAAGTGGTGATGCTAACTCTTCCTCATATTTCAAGAGAGCTTTTTCATTTTCAGAAACAATAAACGAGAAATGTTCCCCCATTAAATATTCTGTTTCTCGCTCCATTCCAGTCCTTACATACTGCTCTTTTTCTTTCATAATAGAAGTAATTAACGCTTCTAAGCTTCTAATTTCATTATGTGGATGGTTCATCATTCGTAATGACGTATAATAAACACCATCTACTTCAATATCCCAGTTAGAGAATGATTGTTTTACACTATCTTTATAATTCTCAAACGATAATTCATTTTCTTTATGTTTATCTATTTGATTTACAACGAGATAAACCGTTTTATTACGTTGTTTCAATTCTTTAACAAATTGTAAATTCACTTCCGATTGGACGTGATTATAATCCATCATATAAAAAATCACATCTGCCAGATGAAGTGTCGACTCTGTCGCTAATTGATGGGCATCATCTGTTGAATCGATCCCTGGTGTATCAACTAACATAACCCCTTCAGGAATCGGCGCGTCGTTTCGATAAATATGAACACCAATTACTTCATCGCCGTCTTTACAAATTTGTTTTAATTCTTCTGCTGAATATGCACCGTCATATTCGTACTGCTCTCCAGATTTAACCGTTACAACAACACGATCCATTCCTTTTTCAATTTTGACAACGTTAGCGCTTGTCGGAATTGGACTTGTCGGTAACAACTGCGCTTTATATAGATGATTCATCATCGTTGATTTCCCTGCAGAGAAGTGACCGCAGAACGCTATCATAAGCTGTTCTTGTTTATATTTTTGAATTACCTCAAACAACTTTAAACTATTCTCTGCATCGCCGTGTTTTTGCCACTCTTCATAAAAACAAACAAGTTTTTTCATACCGTTTGTCTGTACTATGTTTGTCATCCCCTTGTTCCCCTTTATCCAAGATGTATATACTTTTCCCCGCTATTTGCGAGCTCATAACCAGTGAGAGTTACACCTACCCATTGATTACAGTTTCACTTTACTATCATACTAAATTTTCAGCATATTCTCATTAAAAATAAAAAATCCCTTTCATTCTTTTTACAAATGAAAGGGATTTTATGTCATATCACTCATTTTGCTGTTCCTACTCCATTTAAAACATACTTCGCAATAACTGCATATACAGCGACTGTACCTGCTACTAATGCATATACCATACTTACGCACCAACCTTTTTTTGATAATGATTATCACTTTTGAATACAGTTTATCATTAAAGAGAATCATTATCAACACTTTTCATAAAGAAAGCTCCTTATAAGAAGGAGCTTTACTGCCTGTTTTGAAAAAGGTTAAAACTTGTTGTGCACTCTTATTATATCTCATCCTACATAACTTAACAGTTTAAAAAAATGGAAATATCCCCTATCCCCTCCACCTTACATTTCGTATAATAAAAGGGAATTACTTAACAAGGAGGAAAAAAATGACACAAAATCTCACACAAGGCGAGAGGATACACTCCATTGATATTATTAGAGGAATAGCTGTACTAGGTATTTTTCTTGTGAATTGGCCTGTTATCGCCGGGGTTGACTCACGTGATCTTTCAGGAATTTACGAAGGGATAGACAGCTACATTCGCCTATTTTACGATATGTTTATTCAAACGAAATTTTATACAATTTTTTCGTTTTTATTCGGATTAGGTTTTTATATTTTTATGAGTCGTGCTGAAGCGAAAACAGATCATCCAAAAATTTTATTTGTTCGCCGCTTACTTATTTTATTATTATTCGGTTTCTTACATTACGTTCTTTTATGGGACGGAGACATTTTACATACTTATGCGATTGCTGGATTTTTCTTATTTTTATTTTATAAGAGAGAACCTCGTACTATTTTAATATGGGCTATCGTTTTATTGAGTATTTTTCAATTCATTATGCTAATGGCTGGTATTACGGTTGCATTGGTACCAAAGGAAGAGCTAGGTTTTTCCTTACCTATCATGCCATTAGAAGACTGGCTGTCACAAATACAAAATCGTTTCCATGCATTTTACGCTGATGGAATTGGATTAAATTTACTTATGCTCCCAGAAACAGTTGGGCTGTTTTTACTTGGTTTATACGCCGGCAAAAAGGATATTTTCCGCCGCGCGAAAGAGTTAGATCCAAAGCTTAAAAAATGGCAAATTATTATGTTCCTTTTTACATTACCAATGTGGTTCTTCATGGTTCGTTACTTCTTATCAAAACCATTTTATGAACCAATTTATATGCAGGTCTTTACAATGTTTAGCGGAAAAACGTTATTCATATTCTACATTTTCACACTAATGCGTTTATTACAAAAAGAAAAATGGCAAACGTTATTACGTCCATTCCAATACGTTGGACGAATGGCATTAACAAATTACATCTCGCATACAATTGTTACATTACTTGTATTTGGTCTATTTCTTAAAAATTATTATCCTGCTCCATTATGGGTTGGACCAATATTCTGCATTAGTTTCTACACGTTACAAATCTTTATTAGCCGCTGGTGGCTTTCACATTACCAATACGGGCCACTTGAGTACATTTGGCGTCTTGGTACTTACGGGAAAATGATGCCACTTAAAAAGAAAAGCAAGGTCTCATAACGAGACCTTGCTTTTTTACGCTTCTCTTACTGCATTTTGCATAGATACTGGCTCTTCTTCTACTTTCACTTTGCGCTGCGGCACCATATTAAATACGATATTTAAAAGTACTGCTGACGCACTTCCAAGTACAATTCCGTTATCTGTTAAAATACGAATGCTTTCTGGAAGTTGTGAAAATAATGTAGGAACGACTGTTACGCCAAGCCCAATTCCGACAGAACATGCAACGATTAATAAGTTTTCTTGTCTTCCGAAGTCAACGCTACTTAACATTTTAATACCATATGCCATAACCATACCGAACATCGCTAACATCGCACCGCCCAGTACTGATTTCGGAATAATTGTTGTAATAGCTGCGATTTTAGGAATGAAACCAAGTACGATTAACATACCACCGCAAGTATAAATAATAACGCGATTTCTTACTCCAGTTAATTGAACAAGTCCTACGTTTTGAGAGTATGTTGTATATGGGAACGCGTTGAAAATGCCACCTAACACCATCGCTAATCCTTCTGCGCGATAGCCTTTTGTTAATTCTTTTTCACCGATTTTTTTATTGCAAATATCAGATAATGCAAAGTATACACCCGTTGCTTCTACAATCCCTACACAAGCAACGAGAATCATCGTAATAATTGGTGTTAATTCAAATGTTGGTGTACCAAAGTAAAATGGTTGAATACCGTGGAACCAATCCGCCTCTCCAACCGCTTGCAAACTTACTTTCCCCATAAACGCTGCAACGATAGTACCGAACAATAGACCTAGTAAAATAGAGATTGAACGAATAAATCCATCAAAGAAACGATACATAATGATGATAAATAATAACACACCAAATGCTAATGCTAAATTTTCAAGACTACCGAAATCCTTACTTCCTACTCCTCCAGCCATATCATTAATTGCTGCTGGAACAAGTGTAACTCCAATTACAGTAACAACAGATCCTGTTACAACAGGTGGAAACAGTTTTACAAGTTTTCCAAATAATTTCGCAAAAATAACAACGAATAACCCAGCAGCAATAATTGCTCCATAAATTGAAGACACACCGTATTGTTTTCCAATCGCAATCATCGGTCCAACGGCTGTAAATGTACAACCAAGTACAACGGGAAGTCCTATACCGAAAAAGCGATTTGATAATGCTTGTAAAATTGTCGCAACGCCGCACATTAATAAATCAATTGAGACTAAATATGTTAACTCTTTTTGATTTAAACCAAGTCCACCGCCCACAATAAGCGGAACGATAATTGCTCCAGCATACATTGCAAGCATATGCTGCATACCAAGCGATGCAATTTTAAATGGATGCTGCTTCATCGTTTATTTCACCTCCGCAGTTTCTTGCTGTACAAATGTAACTGTGCCGTTATCAAGTGATGCAATTTCTGCTAGTGATTCAACACGAACGCCTTGTTCACGAAGCTTCTTTCCTCCATCTTGAAATGCTTTTTCAATAACAATTCCAATTCCTGCAATACTCGCTCCAGCTTGCTCTACTAAACTCATTAAACCTAAAGCAGCCTGACCGTTTGCTAAAAAGTCATCGATGATTAATACACGATCATTTTCATCGATATGATTTCGAGATAATGAAATTTCATTTGTTTCTTGTTTTGTAAATGAATATACGTTTGCAACGTACATATTATCTTGTAACGTTAACGATTTACGTTTTCGTGCAAAAATTACTTTTACACCAAGCTCTAATGCAGCCATAACTGCTGGTGCAATGCCTGAAGATTCAATCGTCACGATTTTTGTAATGTTCTCTTCTTTAAAACGTTTAGCAAATTCTTTTCCGATTTCTTGCATAAGTACTGGATCAATTTGATGATTTAAAAAAGCATCTACCTTTAATACGTCACCAGATAAAACCTTTCCTTCGTTCAAAATCTTTTCTTGTAATACTTTCATGTTTGTTCCCCCTCTTATGCAATAAAAAAACTCCAAAAGCCGCCACCACTCGTTACAAGTGAGAGACGCGCTTTTGGAGTTTCGCAAAAAAAGAATGCTAAACAAGCAATTATATTCGTCCTCACTCATAGTCAAAGTATTTACGGTACTTCGGTAGAAACTTGCAGGCCATATCCCCGCGATTATATGAGTGTAGCTAACTATTTATTTTATAGAAGGATTATAACGTACTTTTTATGCTTTGAAAAGCATTTATCGAAAAAACACGTACAAATTTTTAAAAACTACTATTTTTGTTCGAGTTTTGCAAACTCTTTCATTTCCAATTACAACTTCGTTAAAATGATTGGCCCATCTTTTGTAATCGCAATTGTATGCTCATATTGAGCTGATAATTTCCCGTCCATCGTTCGTGCAGTCCACCCATTTAAATCTACTTTAGAATATCGCATACCTATATTTACAATCGGTTCAATTGTAATTACCATTCCTTCTTGTAACTGAGGTCCTTGTCCTTGTTTCCCAAAATGAAAAATTGCTGGTTCTTCATGAATCTCTTTACCGATTCCATGTCCCGTAAAGTCTCTTGCAACAGAAAAACCTTCATTTGTTACATAACTTTCAATTGCATAGCCAATATCTCCTACATGATTACCAATTACCGCCTGGTCAATTCCTTTATACAAAGCATTCTCAGCTACTAACAACAACTTTTCTGCTTCATCAGAAACTTTTCCAACTCTATACGTCCAAGCAGAATCTGAAAGACCCCCATTTAAGTTTACTACCGTGTCAATTGTTACAATATCACCCTCAGTTAAAGGAACATCGGCCGGAAACGCATGACACATTTCATCGTTTACAGATGCACATATCGCATATGGATATCCGTTGTACCCTTTCTGCTCAGACGTTGCACCATGCTGTTCTAAATATGCTTCAACAAACGTATTAATTTCTTTTGTAGTAATACCTGGTTTCATCATCTTCGCAATTTCTCTATGACATGAAGCAAGTAATTTTCCAGATTCATGTATTAACTCTATTTCATTTTTCGTTTTAATTATACTCATGCTGTCTCTCCTTACTAAACTTGCTATTTACTATTAAACTTCAATCATACACATCCTCTTCCAAAATTTCAAAACTTCCAATTACAAAAAGTATGATTTATTTCTGCATAAAAAAACAGAAGGAGATTCTTCTTTTTTTTAATCATTTTTACATATATAATTCATTTTCAAAAACTCAAAACAACTACCATTTGTTTTCTGTATAAACGTTCCAACTACTTCAAATCCTGCCCTTTTATACACTTTAATCGCTCTCTCATTAAATATAGCTACTGATAGTGTTATATACTTGCATCCATATTTTTCTTTACTAAAAGCTAGTATAGCGTTTAAGAACTGTAAACCAAATCCGTTCCCAGTTATATTAGGTCTCATTCCAAGACCAATATCAACCGTTCCGTCATTTATTTTACAAACAGTAAAATAACCAATGAGAGTGCCATTTTCCTTCACAGAAAATGTATGATTCCCTCTACTTTCATCATGTAAAAATTCAGCTAAATCTTCTTCATCTGCCTCTATATCGTAAAAGGAATATTTCCCTTCATAATGCCAGTTTTATGCAATTTCTTCTGCTTCTTCTTGCGTCATTACTGTATATGTATAGTCCATTCTCCCATCCCCCTTTAAAAAAGAGCTGCAATTAAGCAGCTCTTTTTTTACAACTCATAAATCTCTTTATATTTCGCTTCTAAATAATCGGCTAAGTAGTTTGCATTTAAGCCTTCACCTGTTACATCTTCTAAAATTTCAAGCGGCTTTTTCGTTTTACCATATTGGTGAATATGTTCTGTTAACCATTCACGAATCGGTGTTACGTTTCCTTCTTCTAATAATGCATCAAAGTTCGGAATATCTTTTAACATTCTTTGCTTAAATTGCGCTGCATACATGTAACCAAGCGCATAAGATGGGAAGTATCCAAATGAGCCACCAGCCCAGTGAACATCTTGCAATACACCTTGTGCATCATTTTCCGGACGAATTCCTAAATATGCTTCCATCTTATCATTCCAAGCTGCTGGTAAGTCCTTCACTTGTAATGTACCATCAAATAATTCTTTCTCTAATTCATAACGCACCATAACATGAAGCGGGTATGTAAGCTCATCTGCTTCTATACGAATGAATGACGGCTTCGATTCGTTAATTGCATCATAAAATTCATCGACTGACATATCATCAAATTGACCATTGCTATACTCTTTTAATAAATCATAATTTTTCTTCCAGAATGATTTATTACGGCCGATAAAGTTCTCAAAGAATAATGATTGTGATTCGTGAATACCCATAGATGTACCACTGCAAAGTGGTGTACCTTCAAATTGTTCTGCAATATTTTGTTCATATACTGCATGACCACATTCATGAATCGTTCCAAAAACAGCCATACGAAAATCTTTTTCATCATAGCGTGTCGTAATACGAACATCCCCTCTATTTAATGTAATTTCGAAAGGATGCACTGTTTCATCAAGACGACCTGCTTCAAAGTCATAATTCAATTGCTTTAATAGTTCTAATGTAAAGTTCTTTTGTTTTTCTTTTGAAAACTGTTCCGATAAAGCACTTGTTTTTAATCCTTTTTTAGACTCAGAGATTTCTTTTACAAGCGGCACGATGCGCTCACGAAGTTGACCAAATACGTGATCTAAAACTTCTACTGTAATACCTGGCTCATACATGTCTAATAATGTATTATATTTATATGTTTCATAACCCCAATATGTAATAAATTTCTTTTTAAATTCAACAATTTTTTCTAAGTATGGGCGGAACATTTCGAAATCAGATTTTTCACGAGCTTCTTCCCACACACTCTCTGCTTTCGCTTCTAATTTCACATAAGCCTCATATTCAGCTTGTGGAATTTTTTTATTTCTATCATATTCTTTCCGACACTCTTCAACCATTTTCTTCGTTGTTTCAGAAAGTTTATCTTCACGTATTAAAGCTTCAAGTTCTGTTAAATAGTTTCCCATCTCATCTGAAGTCGACATAGCAAACACTTCTGACGAAAGCATACCAATTACTTCTGAACGCTGATCTACACCTTTTTTTGGTGCACCTGTTCTTAAATCCCAAAACATTAAACTTAATGCTTCTCCGTAATTCTGTATCTTCTTCACGTATGTTAAAAATTGTTTTTCTACCTCATATGTAGCAACTGTCATCGTATAAAAGCCTCCTTTTTCTACCTCAAATTTAATTCGACACAGAAACATAAATTCCTTTTATAATAGAAAAAAAGCTTGGCAAGCGCCAAGCTTTCTCCTTATAATTCTTTACCTTCTACTGGCAGTACATTTTTCACAGCTGCAACTACTTTCTCATCTTCTGAATCAGATAAGAAAATTGATATAGCACCTTTATCTTCACTTGTACGAATTAAACGCCCAATTCCTTGACGAAGTCGTAAAATCATATATGGTACATCTACATCCCAGAATGGATCATTTACGTGCTTACGTTTCGCTTCAAACACAGGATCGTTTGGAGGGAATGGTAAAGACCAAATAATAACGTGCGATAATGATGAACCAGGAATATCTAAACCTTCCCATAAATGAACCGCACAAAGTACAGTCTCTTCTTCATTTTGGAAACGAGAAACGAGCTGGCTAATTTCCTGATCTCCTTCATATAAGAACGGAACCGACATTTGCTCTTTACTTACATACTCTTTGAACGCTGCAAGCTCTTGCGTTGTACGGAATAATACAAGCGTACGTCCATTTGTTTTTTGTATATTTTCAAGTGTATATTGACACTTTCTTTCCCATTCATTTTCTTTCGTATATGATAGTAAGTTTACTGTCATTTGCTCTTCGTAATCAAACGGTGAAGCAACTGAGAATGACAAGTAATCTTTTACCCCTAGGCTATTAGCTGTGAAAGCGAATGAATCGTTGTTCGATAATGTCGCAGAAGAGAAAATATACGGTATTTTCTTCGAGAATACTTTCTCTTGTAACACTTCTTCAACTGCACGCGGCATAATAACTAACGTGAAGGCACCATCACCTTCTTCCCCCCAAGTAATTACATTTTTCTCGTGCATGAACAGACGAAGTGAATGTTCTAATACATCTAAATGCTCATCAACAATATTTAAATCATACGTGTTTACTGTATGCATTTCACTTTCGAATACTAATGCATCTCCAACTTCACCGATTTTTGCATAAAGTCGTTTCGCTTCAGCTGTTACTTTTTCTGTCACAGTAATTTCTAGACGATCAGAACCGGCAATTTCCTTTTTATTCTCTTGTAACACATCAAAGAATCGTTCAGTTTGCCAAATTGTTTCTTCTACTAAATGTGCAAACTCCTCACGAATATCATTTTGTAGCAATCTCGTTAATAGTTGCTCCATCATCGTTTGCTTTAAACGGTATGTTAAAGCTTTTTGAGCTGCATATTCTACAAGATGTCCTTCATCGAATACAACGCAGCTACTTTCTGGTAACAATGGAATTTGCCCTTCACGCTTACGAGCATCGTACGTCCAAATATGATCCATGTAGAAATCTTGAGAACAAATAATTAAATCTGCTGCTTTACGATAATGTTCACGAGAAAGAGTTTGTCCACAACGATGACGAGAATCACAAGTAAAGCAATCTTGGAAGTAATCCCAATTTACTTTTGACCATTCTTCGTCATTTAAAAGTGGAAATTCTTTTCTGTCACCATAGTGAGTAAAGTTTTGCATCGTACCATGATCGAATACAAACTGTGGTAACTCGTAATATACGTCTTCAATTACTTCTGGAGCTCGTCCACTCATAACATCTTCAAGTTTACGTAAGCATAAATAATTATCCATTGATTTTGCAAGCCTTACATCAACAGATAGCCCTAATGCTTCAGATAACTTAGCGATGTCCCCTTCTTCTTTCACAAGCTGCTCAATTAACGTTTCATCTGCACAAGCAATAATAGCTGGTTTCCCAGTATAACGCGCGTAACAAATTGCATATAGAAGATATACAATTGTTTTCCCTGTTCCTACACCAGCTTCTGCGAACATAACTTTCTTTTCTTGGAAAGCGCGTTCTAACTGAAACGCCATAAAAATTTGTTCATCACGCTCTTCAAATCCTTTTTCCGGAAGGATGTCGTAAAACACATCTCCAATCCACTCATTCAACTTATCATAAAAATTATCTTGTTTTCCTACTTCAAATGGTAATCTCTTCTCAGTAAACATCCTTAGCCTCCAACCAAAAAGTTTTTCTATAAAAAGATAATAGCAACTGCTACGCATATGTGTGCAGCCACTTTCCCCTGTTGCAATACATAGAAATTCACGAAAAAAAATTTTCCTTTCGAAAAAGGAAAATTTTCTTCTATATTAATGACTTTAAATACCGTTTATCAATCGCTGTTTCATGTGAAAGAGCTGACAAATATTCTTCTTGTGCTTTTTGTATTTCATCTACAATCGCACCTTGACTATCCACTTCTTTTCCGAGCTCATCATACGTACGGTGAATAGCTTTTTGAATCATTGATAATTGAAAATTATCCATATGACTTCCTCCTTTACGCATTACATAATAGCCAGTATATGCGCGCTAGAGGAGTTTTATACTATGAATTACGTGGTGGACGTTTTCCGAAGTATTGGTAGTAATCTGTACGGATAAATCCGTTAAACAGCTTACGCTTCTTCGACGCATCTTTTCCGTAACACTTCTCAAATGCTTCGTAGCTTGTTAATACATACGCTGACCATGTATCTAATGGGCGGAATACTTGTCCCATTTCTTTATACAGTTGTTCAACGAGTGCTTTTTCACTTAAACGTTCTCCGTATGGAGGATTCGTTACAACGTAGCCATAATCCTCTTTTGTTGTAAAATCTTTTACTTGCATTTGTTTAAATGTAATTAAATCGCCTAAGCCTACTTCTTCTGCGTTATCTTGAGCAACTCGAATCATACGATGATCAATATCTGATCCAATGATTTGTAATCGTTGATCATAGTTCGCTAAATCTTCAGCTTCTTGACGAGCTTCACGCCAGTTTTGTTTACCTACCCAGCCCCACTCGTCAGATGCGAAACCACGGTTAAATCCTGGTGCAATGTTTTGTCCAATTAATGCTGCTTCAATCGGAATTGTACCTGATCCACAGAATGGATCAACAAATGGACGATCTGGCTTCCAGTTTGTTAATTTAATTAAAGACGCAGCTAATGTTTCTTTTAACGGAGCTTCCCCTTGATCCATACGGTATCCACGTTTATGAAGCCCAACACCGCTCGCATCAATTGTTAATGTTGCAATATCCTTGAGCATTGCAATCTCGATACGGAATAACGGACCATCTTCTTCAAACCAAGTTGTACGTTTATATGTTGTTTTTAATTTTTCAACGACAGCTTTTTTAACGATACGTTGGCAATCCGAAACACTGAATAATTCAGATTTTAAAGATTTACCGATAACAGGGAATTCACCATTCTCTGGAATATAATCTCCCCAGTTTAATGCTTTCGTTTTTTCAAATAGCTCATCAAATGTCGTTGCTTTAAATTCGCCAACTTTAATTTTTACACGGTCCGCAGTACGTAACCATAAGTTCGTACGACAAATCGCCTTTTCATCTGCTTCAAATGTTACTTTGCTGTTTTCTACTTGACATTCATAACCAAGATCGCGAACTTCTCGGGCAACTAACGCTTCAATACCCATTGCCGCTGTTGCAATTAAAGTAACTTTTCCCATTTGCATTCACCTCTTATGTATATTCAAACAATAATTAATAGCAATTGGTCCTATTAATTATTACATTTTACGAAAAATTTTCTCATTAACCATTTTAACTCATACTTTATAACTTCATACAAATAAAAAGCCCTCCTCTAACAAAGGAGAGCTGAGTTATTTCATAGTTGGTTCATAACGTTCTGTAAGCCATGTTCTGTTCCTTTGTACTACAAACGGCCCACGCCTCGTACTCCGGTGGCAATCATCTATCTACAGGTTATAAAACCTGTCCTTTCCCGTCGTTCATTTCCTTGGAAAAGATTCCCCTACCATTATTTGGGTTTCTCGCTCGTGGGGTTTACCTCGTTCCACTCCTATCATTTCTTCAAGGACTTCGTCACTGTGGCACTTTAAAGGTAGTCAAACCATATCCGAAAGGACTTAGGTTTTTTCCCTGCCGTTAAACCAGCCTTACAGCCAGAATACCCTAGCTTATGAATTGGCTAGGCACGAACACTACAGCCATCTCAGGCCGTGCGAGCATGGACTTTCCTCTACAACGTTGGCGTTGCAGCGATTACCCAAACGTTATGACATCCATTAGTATAGTGGAAACAAAAAGATTTTGCAACGTTTTTTTCTATGTAAAATGCTTAAACCTTTTCCCACCTTACATCATTCGTATAACTTACTTCCAAATACAGCTTTTTCTAAGTTAGATAAGCGTTTTAAAATATCCGTATTCGTGTTGTTATAAACCGGTTGTGCAACTGGTGTTTGTACAGGTTGTTGTGGAACTTGCGTTACTGCTAGTTTTTGTTCCTCTAATTCACGCTTTAAACGAGCATTTTGTTGCTTTAATTGCTCAAACTCTTTGTGGAAAGCTTCATAGTCTTTAATGATCATATCAAGAAACTTGTCTACTTCTTCTTGCTGATAACCTCTCATACCTGTTTTAAATTCTTTTTCTAAAATATCTTTCGCTGTTAATTTAATTTTATCCGAAATCATTTTCTTCACCTCAAATTTTTACCAAAACTTTCATTAACTAAATTTTTTCAGAAACAATGCTTTTTGTCAATCATATATACGAGTACTATATTACATATTACTCTGCATTATTCCACTGTTCCTCTTCTATTATATCTTGTAAATCAGAAAAAAGAATGAAATAACTGTGATAATTTTCTATTTCCCCTTTTTTCTTTGCTGATTCTACAATATATTTGGGACTTCCTGGTTTTTCTTCATCGTATACCGCTAAAAGCGCATCACTTTTTTCAATAAAAAATTGATTTTTTAATTTAAATTGCTCTGGGCTTTCATACTTCCGTTTCGTGATACTATCAACATGGTCTGCTTGAGAAAGAATAAATTCGTAATATTCACGATTATCTTCTTTCCAATTTTCTTCTTGTTCTAAAAACGGAGTGAATACCGCTAATTTTAAATCAGGATATTCTACTTGCATTTCAAAAACAACTTCAGCAGCCCATAATTCTACACCTAATTGGCCGCTTATTATAACCCATTCTAAACCATCTTCTACAAAAGTGATTAATTTACGGTGTAATGCTTTCTTTATACACTCCACTCCTGGATGATCATTTTTAAATATTCCAAGTTCAAATGGCTTATATCCTGTTACTGCAATAACTTTCATATCAACACTCCAATTACAAAAAAAGAACTAGCATTTCGCTAGTTCTAACATATCATTTACTTTTTAAATATTCCACCAACGTTTGGTCCGATATTTGGACCTACTGGTGATACATTTGGTCCTGGTCCAAACGGTGATACATTCGGTCCTGGCCCAAATGGAGATATTTGATGACCGTGGTGGTGATGATGATGACCATGGCCACACGGTCCACATCCGCCACCGAATCCTGGGTCGATTGGGTCCACAACATTTACATTTGAATTTGTTTGCGGGAAGAAGTTTTGATTTTTAATTTGTTGATGATGTACATGTGTTGTATGTGTTGGGAAAATGTGTGGCACCACCGTTGTTGAAAAAGAGTGTGTTACGCATTGTTTCGTCGGATGAATGACAGGAGCAGTCGTACAAATAGGTCCTGTAGGCTTATGCCCTCCAAAGCAAGGATGACAATGATGCATAGTTTTTTCTCTCCTCTCTCGTAAAAAAAATCTGATTACACTTTACAGTATGAGAAAAAAGAGAAAGCCGTTTGTTATATATACCCATTTATTACAAGGAAATTTGTCTAGTCCTTTATTTCATTTACATTGTTTTTATAGACAATCCTTCAACATCACTTACCAAAAAAGCCTCCAACTTGCTTTACAATACCTGTCACTTGATTCATCGCATTCATCATTTGTCCAGCTGTATTCATCATTTTATTTACATCATAGTTACCATCTGATGTTTTAAATTGAGAAACAAAACTAGAAAACTGACTTGGCTGTTGTTGCTTTTGCTTACCCTGCGTCGGGTACGGTTGTTTTGGTGGATAAAACATCGCTTGTTGATTAGCATACGGCGATGGTGGTGGCATATAATATTGCGAATTCATATAAGGCTGCTGCTGTGGTTGATTCATGTATGGTTGCTGAGCTTGTGATTGTTGAGCTTGATTCACATAAGGTTGCTGCTGCTGTTGTGGTTGTTGAGCTTGATTCACATAAGGTTGCTGCTGTTGTGGTTGTTGAGCTTGATTCATAAAGGACACTTCAAACGGTTGATAATAATTTTGATTTCCATAATAAGGCTCGAAAGGATACATATTATACCGTAAATATGTATCCGTATTATATTGGTACATATTTTGCTGTGCATATGGATTCGTTTGCTGATATAAGTTAGGTTGTTGAAACATGCATTCTCTCCTCCTTCACATAAGTTTCTACATATATAATATGTACCTATAAAATAATATGTGTGATGGAGTATCTGTCTATTTTTGTCGGAAGTTTAAATTTTTAAAAAATTAAAAAAGAAAACCCTTCCATGCTATGATAATGAAGAAGAAGATTCTCATGGGGGAGGAATCAACATGGTATTAGGGGATTTAAAACAAGCGTTTTCTCAAAAAAAGGGGTATTGCACAGAGAATGCAAATGAATTATTAGACTTTGCGAGACATTGGTATCTCGAAGGAAAAATATGCATTTCAGATTATCGAACATTAATAAAAGAATTAGAAATAAACGGCGCAACAAAACCTACAACAATGACAGAAGCATAAAAATAACAAGAGGGCTCTCCCTCTTGTTATTTACATTGCTCAACTATATTTTGCAAAGTATACGAAATGGCTTGGTGTGTTTCAAAGAATCGTTTACCTTTACCTTTATTTACAAAGCATTGCAACACATTCGTTTGTAAATTATCATATACTTGATCAATTTGCTGTACATGTATATATTTTGGCTTTTCTTCTTTAATCCACTTATAAGCTAATTCTTTCCACTTCTTTAATTCCTCATCTACCCTATCTACAAACGGTTTCATATCCTTATAAAAGTCGTATTCGGTTAGTTCTCTCTTTTTTACATTCGCTTCATTATTATACTGCATGAGTTTTTCTGAAGACTGTATTAATGCTTCATTCTTCATTTCTTTCCCACCTTATTATGCACTCACTACGACGTTTTGAAATGTCTTTACCCAATTCCCTTTCTCTTCGTGATGCACTAATTTATTTTCCATATGTTCAATATGCATTTCTGTTATTTCTATCTTATTGCATATTTTTTCACTCGCATCCTTTAATGCATGATTCATTCTAATCCCTATATTCATTTCCAGCAAATCGAGAGAACTTAACATTTGATCCATTTTTTTCATTACATCTTCCTTCTGAACCATCGCCATATACAAAACGCCTCCTTCTTTGCTTTTCCTTTGTCATGTAATTTCGCCGAATGATTCACCACTCCTGCCCACATGACAAAACTAGTTGTTATTCGTCAAAGAAATCATTTCGTATGTCATTTATAGAAATGGTAACAATACAAAAAGGAGGTGTATTACAATGGCAAAGAACAAAAATGAAAAAAAGAAAAACCAAAACAAACAACAAAATAAACCCGAGACTGGCAATCCAAAGCTAGATGGTCCAAACTTCCCTGCTACATAAAGCGAGACTTTATTACGAACAGTTAAATTCCAAGTCACCCTTAATCTCCTACTAGCATTACGTTTTGAGATTAAAGTTGTAGCACACATAGCAGGATTGTTTCAAATTAAGAAGTCCCGTC
Source organism: Bacillus cereus group sp. MYBKT14-1 (assembly GCF_051915185.1). NCBI lineage: Bacteria > Bacillati > Bacillota > Bacilli > Caryophanales > Bacillaceae > Bacillus > Bacillus cereus group sp. MYBKT14-1. The sequence continues at coordinate 587,106 of NZ_JBQAEF010000002.1, forward strand.
TTCAAAATGGAAGACGGGACTTCTTTTTTATTATATCATGAACTCATCCATCCTTTTAGCAAAACGATTTGCGATAGATAGCCTATAGATTTGTTCTCTCTTTCTTCTATACCATTCTGTTATATTAACTTCCCCTTTAGGTTCTTCAGGTACAAATAGCACATTCATTTTCATATTTGCACAAAACCAATCTCTCATTTTTATTTCTTCATGTAAAATAACAGGATAAATATCTCTAAGTGTTGGCGTATAAGACTTTCGAGTTTCCTTTGCGTAAACTTCATAATCTTCTCTAGACCCAGTATGTGTAGTTTGCAATGCAAACTTATAAAACGAACCATTATAAATTGGATGAAACAATAACCATGCTAATTTTTTTCCTAGTTCTATACGCTGTTGTAACGTTTCAAATTGATAAACCGAAAATCCATACATTCTCCCTTCAATTGTTGGGAAGATAACTGCACTAATATGAAGTCTTTCTTGTACTTTAAAAAGTGCAGTATGGAATACATGTTTTTTAAAATATGTGTTCTCAATGACTGGTTTTTGAATTTTATTTTGTTCATTTATAATAAGCGCTGTCATAAGCCTATTCATATCTCTTCTTTCCCAGAAAAGTAACCATTCTTTTTCCATAAAAATTGATACGTTGAAATATTGTAACAAATGAAAGAGAGGTGCACGTCTCTTCTTACTTTCCTCATACAATAATAGCTGAGGAAATGCATCTAAAAAAATAATCCAATTAGCCTGTTCGTACAGAATAAATAAATGTTTTTTTACCGTTCTAGGTAAAACAGTAGCATAATATCTCCCTTCTAAATCAGTCATATTCCAGCCCGCATTTCTCGAAACCATACTCGCTAAAAAGGCCCACCTGATTTCACTATTTCTTAAATAATATTCTTGATAAGATTGTGTCCGAGAAATATTGTCCACATTAGCTATTTCTGTTTTCTTTTTAATATTGTGAATGATTGCTTTTTCTTCCTCTGTACAAAAATTTTTTTCTCGATTTTGTTTCATTTTCATATAATCATTCCATGTAAACATAAATAAGTCATCATACCTTTCATCAAAAAGGTCACATCTTTTTTCATTTTTTGATATAATCACCTTTGTAAGTAATTCTTAGCAAGTTGGGGGTGGACACACTATGACCATTCGTTACCCAAATGGAAAAAGGTATAATCAAGCTTCACAACCTCAAAAAACACCTATAAAAACACATACTTATAGTAATAGAGGTATGTCCCTTGAAGAGGAATTGAATGAAACAAATCAATATTACTTAACCCATAATATTGCATGTGTACATAAAAAGCCTACACCTCTTCAAATTGTAAAAGTAGATTACCCCGCTCGAAGTGCTGCAGTGGTAAAAGAAGCGTATTTTAAACAACCTTCTACAACAGATTACAACGGTGTATACAAAGGGAAATACATCGATTTTGAAGCAAAGGAAACAAAAAATAAAACTAGTTTCCCACTTCAAAACTTCCACCTTCATCAAATTGAACATATGAAGCAAGTGGTTGCTCATAATGGAATTGCATTTGTTATTATTAAATTTACACTTTTTGATGAATTTTATTTACTAGATGCAAAACATATTATTGCATTTTGGAATCGTCAAAATACTGGTGGACGCAAGTCAATTACGAAAGAAGAAATAGAAGAGCATGGATCCTTATTATCATGCGGTTATCACCCTCGGATTGACTATATCCGTGTACTAGACATGGTTTATTTTTCGTGATAGAGTCATCACTAAGGCTCTTTTTTCGACTTTTGGGGGAGAGAATGAAAGGTAGGAGAAAGTATAATGTCAGATAATTATCGTTCTCGTACAGAACGAAATCATGTGAAAAATCAAGAGAAAAAAACACATAAAGAAGAAAAACCAAAGAAAAAAGGCTCCTTTTTCAAGAAATTTCTTATAGGTTGTCTACTTCTTGGTATCGTTGGTCTTGTAGCCGGCGTTTCCGCTTTCTTTGTTATGGTAAAGGATGCTCCAAAATTAGACAAAGCCAAACTTGTTAATCCTTTATCAACAAAGTTTCTTGATAAAAACGGGAATTTCTTCTATGAATACGGTGCTGAAAAACGAACACACGTTACTTATGATCAAATTCCAAAAGTAGTTGAAAATGCATTCCTTGCAACTGAGGATTCGCGTTTCTATGATCATAATGGAATTGATTTTAAACGAACTACAAAAGCAGTTATGGAAAATGTCACTGGTGGTTTCGGTTCCCAAGGTGGTAGTACGATTACACAGCAAGTCGTTAAAAACTACTTTCTAACGATGGACAAAACTGCTAAAAGAAAAGTACAAGAATGGTACTTATCTTACAAATTAGAGCAACAATACTCTAAACATGAGATTTTAGAAATGTACTTAAATAAGATTAATTTAGGTAACCGTTCATACGGTATTGCGACAGCAGCGCAAAAATATTATGGTAAAGATTTAAAAGACTTGCAATTACATGAAGCTGCTATGCTCGCTGGTTTACCCCAAGGTCCAAACATTTATGATCCAACAAAAAAGGAAAATGTTGAACGAGCAACAAATCGTCGTAATGTCGTATTATCATTAATGAATCGACATGGTTATATAACAAAAGAAGAAATGAATAACGCCGTTAAGATCCCAGTAACTGAGGGCCTTCAACCGTCTTCAGAAGTAACTGAGATGAAGTATCAAGCATTTTTAGATGCGGTTGTAAAAGAAGTTGAAAAAGAATATCCTGATGTAAATATCGGTTCAGATGGTTTAACGATTCATACAACACTTGATCAAGATGCTCAAGATTACGCTGAAAAAATTATGGATGGTAATCTTATTAAGTATCCAAACGATCAATTCCAAGGATCATTCGTATTTATGGATACACAATCTGGAGAAGTTCGAGCAATTGGTGCTGGACGTAAAGAAAATAAGTCCACTTTCAAAGGTCATAATATGGCAACTGATTTAAAACGCCAAGTTGGTTCAACAATGAAACCAATTTTCGACTACGGTCCAGCGATTGAGAATCTTCAATGGTCTACTTACCATCAATTAAATGACTCTGAATATACTTATTCGGATGGCACAAAGATTAAAAATGCTACAGGGAGTTTTAAAGGTGACGTTTCACTTCGTGAAGCATTGAAGAAGTCATTAAACATCCCGGCTTTAAAGACAGCTCAAACAGTTGGACTTAATAAATCAAAAGAGTTTGCTGAAGGTTTAGGCATGACATTTGAAAATGGAGTACATGAATCTACTGCAATTGGTAGTAACGATAGTTCTCCATTAGCAGTAGCAGGTGCATATGCAACCTTCGGTAATAGTGGTAACTATAATAAACCACACTTCGTAAAAGAAGTAACCTTCCCGGACGGGAAAAAGAAAAGCTTTAAACCGAAAGAACAACGCGCTATGCAAGACTATACAGCTTACATGGTAACTGACGTTCTTCGTGACGTAGTAAAACCTGGTTCTGGTGGTACAGGACCAACAGCATATGTTTCAGGTGTTGACGTAGCGGGTAAAACTGGAACGCAAAACTTTGATGCAAAAGATTTAAAGAAATACGGCATTCCAGCTGATGCAAACAGGGATAGCTGGTTCGCTGGATATACACCACAATATACGATGGCTGTATGGACTGGTTACGTAAAGAATGGTCCAGAAAACTACATTAGTGATCGTTATACTAAAATTGCACAGCAAATGTTCCAAGTAATGATGAGCAAATTCGCTACAGATAAATCACGCTTTGAACGTCCTTCTTCTGTACAAGAAATAAACGGAGAATTATACGTAAAAGGTGCGAAAAAAGATGCAATTAAACAAATTAAAGTAGATGCCCCTAGTGGTCTGAATGTCACTTTTGATGGCGCTAGCACAGTTACACTAAACTGGTCTGGACCAGCAGAAGTTGATGCATATGCAGCCAGCTATAAAGCAACTGACGGTTCAAGTGGTAGCCTATCAATAAGTGGTACGACAGCTACTCTTGGTGGTATTAAACCAGGTGTTACTTACAGCTTCTCTGTAGTAGCGAAAAAAGGTACTGGCACAAGCCCAGCAGTTGGTGCATCCTTCACTGCGCCTGGCGGAACTCCAGATGCAAAAAAAGCTGAAGAAGAGGCTAAGAAAAAGGCCGATGAAGAAGCTAAGAAAAAAGCTGATGAGGAAGCCCAGAAAAAGGCTAATGAAGATAAAGTAAAACAAGACGAAGCTAAGAAAAAGGCTGAAGAAGAGGCTAAGAAACAACAAGAACAACAGCAAGAACAACAACGTAAACAGCAAGAAGAAGCTCAAAAGAAAGCTGATGAGGAAGCTAGAAGGAAAGCTGAAGAAGAAGCTAAGAAAAAAGCTGAAGAAGAAGCTAAGAAGAAAGCTGAAGAAGAGGCCAAGAAAAAAGCTGAAGAAGAGGCTAAGAAACAACAAGAACAGCAACACCAAAATCCCGGAGGAGATACACCTCACGCAGACGGTGCTGTTGTTACAACAGAGTCCTAATATACAAAAAAAGAAGTCCGTTTCTCTTAACGAGAAGCGGACTTCTTTTTTGTTATCATTTTCTTTACATACAGCTTTTCTATTTCGATATACAACTGCGCTAATTGAATATAAGAATGATAATTACTCGGTTTCTTTATAATGAATGAATATCTTTCCATAAAATTAACAGGTTGCACTTTTAATTTATTCGTATTTATTTGCATTTCATTCAAACTATGAACAGGTTGTTCATTTAGCCAATAGACAACCGATAACAAGTGAGCTGCAAAAAGAATCATTGGCCCCTCAGCCTCTTGCTTATTTCTATTTCGAAACAGTATAGCAATGTCTTCATGCTTATTTTTCCATACATTCAACATCACTGGAATGCTGTTTTCAATTTCCTTCCATGGCTCATACTGTCTTTCAATATCAAATATAAAGTAAGTATTTTGTATTATCTCTTCAAAAGAATTGTCTGTATGATACTTAATTAAATTTACACTTTCTTTAAAAAATGGTAAACAGTGAAATTCTTTCGGTATTTCTATAACTCGTTCCATCCTTTATTTCACCTTCATTCGCTTCTTTCCTTCACGACATACTTCTAACAGTCTGCATTCCTCACATTGCGGTCGTTGTGCTTTACAATGATAACGTCCAAAGAAAATCATACGATGATGTGTAACTCCCCACTCATCCATTGGTACTTTCTTCATTAATGTTTTTTCTACTTCTAACACAGAGTCTTTCCATCTACACATAGCTAATCGTTTACTCACTCGCTCCACATGTGTATCAACAGCAATTGCCGGAATTCCAAACGCTACGGAAACTACAACATTCGCTGTTTTCCTTCCTACACCTGGTAATTTCGTAAGTTCATCTCGATCGTTCGGTACTTCTCCATTATAGTCATCTAATAACATTCGGCATAATTTTTGAATGTTTTTTGCTTTATTTCTATACAATCCGATAGAGCGTATATCTTGTTGTAATTCTTCTAGAGAAACACTTAAATAATCTTCTGGTGTTTTATATTTTTGAAATAAATTTCTTGTCACTTTATTTACAAGTACATCCGTACATTGTGCAGATAACGCCACCGCGATTACAAGTTCAAATGGATTATCATGAACCAATTCACAATGTGCTTCTGGATACATATCCGCCATTGTGTCTAAACAATAACGGATTTGCGTTTTGTTAAGCATATTTTTCCTCCTATATTACTGCTCCAACCAATTATAAAAAGGCACTTTTCCAGTAAATTTCGTCTCTTGTTTTGTCATTTGTTGTGCCCTTTGTTGATTCGCTCTAAATTTTTGACCTTGATTTTGAGCCTGATCTACCGTTTTAATTCCATTCTTTTTCCACTCAAATAAAATACGATCAATATATCGGAAATTTAGTTTTCCACTCATTACAGCTTCTCTAAGAGCCGCTTGAATTAAATTTGGATGATGTTGATCTTGGTCCTCCCACATCCCTAACGTTTCACATTCGAACGGCGAAAGTGGTCTTCCAAATTCTTTTTCAAATACTGTATATAAATTTACTTGTAGCTGTTTTTTTTCTTTTTGCTCTTCCTCTATTGATTCATCCATTAAGAAATGTAATATTTTTTCCCATAACGGTTGTAAAGAATAACTTTCGCACATCATCGCTTCTGATCTTTGTCCACCTTCTAGTGATAAAAAACCTTTTTGAATCAACGTCTGAATTACTTCCATACATTTCATTTCCGTTATCGTCATCCGTTCAGAAATCTCTGAAGGAGTCGGAAACGAATTACCTGATTCTAAAAATGTGTGTACATGAAGTACAACCATAAATTCCGTCTCATTTAAACCTAATTTTTTATAATGCATCATAAGTAATTTTGGAATTGCAATGCTTCCCTGCTCAAACCACTGTAACATCATTTTCTTTTTCATCACCAAACACCTCGCTCTCTAGTATAACACACCTTTAGCTATTTCTTTTTGCCACAATCCGTCAAAAAAACCTCCCCATTAATAGGGAGGTTTTTTATATTACATGAATGAAATATAAAATTAAGCTTGCACTTTACTTTTCATAAATGTATGGATGCGCTCTAATGCTTTCTCTACTTGTTCAAGAGATGTCGCATATGATAAACGAACATTATTTGGAGCACCAAATCCTGTACCTGGTACAAGAGCCACTTTTTCCTCTTCTAATAGAGCTTTTGCCCAATCATCAACTGTTGCATATCCTGATAAAGCTACAGCTTCTTTTACGTTAGGGAATAAGTAAAATGCCCCTTGCGGTTTAATACAAGTAAAGCCAGGGATTTGAATTAATTTATCATAAATAATGTTTAATCTCTCTTCAAAGGCTTGACGCATTGTTTCCACAGGTTCTTGTGAGCCTGCATATGCCGCAATTGCGCCGTATTGAGCGATTGAAGTAGGGTTTGACGTACTATGACTCGCTAAATTCGTCATTGCTTTAATAAGCTGCTTATTTCCTGCAGCATATCCAATACGCCATCCTGTCATAGAATGAGATTTAGATACACCATTAATAATAAGTGTTTGTTCTTTTAATGCATTAGAAAGCTGGGCAATTGAAGTATATTCTACGCCACCATAAATTAATTTTTCATAAATTTCATCAGAAACGATTAAAATATCATGTTCTAAACATACTTCTCCAAGCTGTTGTAATTCTTCTTTGCTATAAATCATTCCTGTTGGATTGCTCGGTGAATTAATAATAACTGCTTTCGTTTTCTCTGTAATTGCCTCACGCAGCTGCTTTGCTGTAATTTTGTACTCATTGTCTTCTAAACCTTCTACATAAACCGGCTTACCGCCAGCAAGCTTTACTTGCTCTGGATAGCTTACCCAGTAAGGAGTTGGGATGATAACTTCATCTCCCTCATCAAGTAATACTTGGAATAATGTATATAATGCATGCTTTGCACCATTACATACAATAATTTCAGATGGATCATACGCAATACCTTGATCGCGAGTAAATTTCTTCACAATTTCTTGTTTTAACGATTGTAATCCACCTGTTGGTGTATACTTCGTATGCCCTTCTAACATCGCTTTATGTGCAGCATCCATAATATGCTCTGGTGTATTAAAGTCAGGTTCCCCTGCCCCTAATCCAATTACATCATGACCCTCTGCTTTTAATGCTTGTGCCTTTGCTGTAATTTCTAAAGTTGAAGACGGTGTTAAAGCAGCTACTCGCTTTGCTAATTTCATTTGTAGTTCCCCCTACATCTATTTTTCAATGCTATATCGTCTTAAAAATTTTCCATCTTTAAATTCAAGATAGTAATAACTATAACGATTGTCATCATCAATATATGTAACTTCCCATAGTGGTACATCATTTTCAAAGCCTAATTTCACTTTCATAATCTCTTTCGGCTTACTTTTTGATTCCTTACTTTCATTGCCGACTTGCTCTATTGTTCTTTGTATAGCCTCTTTTTCAGAAATACCTTCGCTCTTTTTCCTTACTACAGTATCCCCTTTTTTCTCAGGCACCCAAACGATAAGTTGTTCTCCCTTTTCATCTGTACCTTGCACGACTATATATGCAGATTTTCCGTTGTAATAATCAACAGATTTCACCTTTGTAAGCTTTGCTTTTTCTTTAGCAATTTCTACAAATTTCGACTCTTTTGGAATTTTCTTTCCCATCGCTTTATTATAAACATACGCCCCATATATTCCGCTAGCAACGATAACAATAATGATTGCAAAGATCCACTTTTTCATTGTATCACTACGTTCTGTAAATCGTAAATACAGCTGTTTCTTTATCTTTTTCGTCTAATGCTAGTCCGAACATGAGGTCCTGCTCTTTTAACGTACGATTTAAACTATCAACAATTTTATACAAATCCGACGAATATTTAATACGCGTCGTTGATAGTACTTCGATTTTCTTATCCATGAAAAAACTCCTCCGTTACACAAAAATTTCTAATTATAGAAGAACGCAATGCGGTTACAATAAGAGTACATTCTTTACAACCCCTGCTTCATCACCCATCTATTATAGCAGGACATGTACAGCAAAAAAAGGTTTCAAGTCGAAAACCAACACATTTTGTATACAAGAAGTAAGAAAAATAAAATTCCTCCTACCCACATTTTTTACGCCTGAAGTTTATAAGTACTTCAGGCGTATTTTTCTTCCATTTTTATTCATTTGATGGTTCTTCTAATTGTACTAACAATTCTTCTAATGGTCCTTCATAAAGAGGTACGTTAGGAATCGATTGTAGAAATCGTTTTCCATAGGAAGAACTCGTCAAACGACGATCTAACACTACTACCGTTCCTGTATCTGTATTCGTTCGAATTAAGCGGCCGAATCCTTGTTTGAAACGTAATATTGCTTGTGGGAGCGCTAATTTACCGAATACATCTTCACCTTGATTTTTTAGCCACTCACCTTTCGCTTCCATCATCGGCTGATGAGGAGGTGTAAATGGTAGACGGACTATAACAAGACAACTTAAGGCATCTCCAGGAATATCTATTCCTTCCCAGAAACTGCTCGTCCCTAATAAAATTGATTTGTCGAACTCTTGAAACTTTCGAATTAAGCGGCTTCGACTTCTATTATTCACACTTTGGGTGAGTAATAAATAACCCTCTAATTCATCATTATTTTTTAAATTCGCATACGCTTCTTTTAACATTTCATACGAAGTGAATAAAACGAGCATTCTGCCTTTTGTGGCTTTCGCTATCTTTGCAATATGTTCCGATATAGATTCAATATATCGCTCATTACTTACTTGCTTAATAAAAGGTACATCCGTTGACACCATTAATTTCATCTGTTCATCATAACGAAATGGCGACGGAACCTTTAAAGTATTTGGAGCGAAATCATGTAAACCAAGTTCCTCTTTTATATAATCAAACGTATCGTTAACTGTTAGTGTTGCGGATGTAAAAATAACACTCTTTTTTTCTGTTAAAAATTCATCAGCAAATCTTTCACCAATATGAACAGGCTGTGCATATAGAACTGTTGAATGAATCGTCCCTTTCGTTTCAGTCTCCATCCAAGTTACATACGAATTCTTTTCTAATACGAGTAACTGTAATGATTCTGCCATCTTTCTCAGCAACTCAATTAAATGCATAAATTCACCTGTTACAACATGCATCTCCCATTCTAACTTACTTTGCAATATATCCACTTGCTTCTCAAGAGCAGTTACTACCCTTCTTAATTCATATATAAAACGATTTGTTAATTCGACGATACTATCCCACAACTTACCTTTTTCTAGTTCTGCGTTATACCTATAGATGAGCGGCATATTATTCGTTCCTTGCTCTTGCTTTGTTTGTTTAAATATAAAAGTACGTAACATTTGGAAGAGTTCATCCGCATCAAACTTAAGTTCCTTCAAACTATAACTTATCATACGGAAAGTTGAACGAGATGCTTGCTCTGATTTTTTCATCATTTTATATACTTTGGAGAGTACATCTTCTGTTTCTAGTGTCCCAAGACGAGATATAACCAATTGAAAATACATACAAGAGAACTGTTCACCCAATGTTCTACTCGCGGCTTCTTCAATATGGTGAGCTTCATCAAAAATAATATGTTCGCATGAAGCAAACAACGGTTCTTCACTTGAAAAATCTTGAAATAATAACGCATGATTTGTAATAACGATATCTGCAAATAAAGCTTTATTCTTCGCTCGCTGGTAAAAACAACGACTAAACCAATTACTTTGCATACCGCCTGGACTATACGCATCGCTACAAATACGATTCCAAAGTAACTTTCCGCCCTCAGGAATATTTAATTCGTCTCGATCACCTGTTTCAGTTTGCAATAGCCAAACTAAAATCTTCGCCTTTGTAAGTGCCATATCATAATTTTTTTCTTCCTCTTGCAAAGCATACTCAAATTTATGTAAGCATAAATAATGCTTTCTTCCTTTTAGAAGAGCTACCTCAAATGAAAATGGCATTATTTTTTGTAATAACGGAATTTCTTTTTCTAATATTTGTTGTTGGAGTTGTACCGTTTGTGTACTTATAATGACAGGTTCTTCTTTTCTCTTTGCAAAATAAAGACTAGGAAGCAAATAAGCGAGAGTCTTTCCTGTTCCTGTACCGGCTTCAATTAGTGAAAAACGAGAATCTCTTAACGCCGTATATATCTCTTTCATCATCAGTTGTTGACTTTCTCTTCTTTCAAACTTTGGCATATGTGATTCCAATTTATCCATCGTTTTATTCAAGAAAGCATCAAACTTTGATGAACACGTTTCTCCAAGGTTTAAGGAATAGTTCCGCTTTTTCAGCGCAATATTTCGATGTATTTCATACTCCGCTATATCTTCTTTACCGTGCATTACTTTCTTTAAAATATTTTCAGAAAGCACATCAGCTATATCGCTTTGGAACACATCACTTAATTCATAAAGCGATTGCAACGTGACAAGTGGTAACTTTTCAATTTCATTTAAAAATTGTAAAAATAATTCCGCTGTTGCAAGAGCATCACTATCCGCACGATGTGGTTGATCGTGCTCTAGTTCATGCTTCTTAGCTAAATCACGTAATTTATAACTATCGGCTGTCGGCAAAAGAATTTGAGCCAATTCAACCGTGTCGATTTTCGGACAATGTATTTCTGTATATCCAGCTTGCCTTAATTCTTCATTTAAAAAATTCCAATCAAAGTGAACATTATGCGCAACGAAAGCCGCACCTTGTAATAGCTCAACAATCATCGGGGCTACATCTTGAAATAACGGGGCTTGTTTTACAAGACTTTCATCAATCCCTGTTAATTCTGTAATAAATGGTGGGATCTCTCTCTTTGGATTAACAAAAGACGAAAAAATCTCCAATATCTCTCCATCTTCTACTACAACAGCTGCAATTTGGGTAATTTTATCCTTCCCATCTTTCCAGGAGTTCCCTGTCGTCTCTAAATCAACAACGACATAACGCTTACTCATATATGTAACACCTCAATTTCTTACCTTTCAAACAACAATAATTTATATAATGTTACTATACCACGTTTTATCTCATCTTAATGAAAAGATGCACAAAAAAGCTATCTCCGCAATGGAGATAGCCTTTCTACTTATAATATCGTACCCGCTTTTTCAGCACCTAACATTTCAATAATTTGATTATTATCGTCTAGTACTGCAATTTTTGGTTCTTGTGTATGAATCTCTTCTTCCGTAACTAGCCCATAACAAATAATAATTACTTTGTCCCCTGGTTGTACAAGTCTTGCCGCAGCACCGTTTAAACAAACAACACCACTACCGCGTTCCCCTTTAATAACGTATGTCTCTAAGCGAGCACCATTATTATTATTTACAATTTGGACTTTTTCGTTTTCTACAATATTTACTGCATCCATTAAGTCTTCATCAATTGTAATACTACCTACATAATTTAAATTTGCCTCCGTTACAGTTGCACGATGTAACTTTGCTCTCATCATTGTGCGAAACATAGATGCTCCCCCTTATTTAACCGTTAATGTTATATTGTCAATTAATCTTACATTTTCAAACTTAACTGCAATAGCTAAAATGATTCTTCCTTCGACTTTCTCTACCATTGTTAATGACGGATATGCATATAAATCCGCATAATCTACAGTGCCTTTCGTATGCGTCTCAATATAATCTTTCACAAGATTTGTAATGATTTCCGGATTACGTTCACCTGCCTCAATTCTTTCTTTCGCTATACATAGGCTGCGGTATAAATGAAGAGCTTCTTCACGTTCATCTTGTGATAGGTACACGTTACGAGAACTTTTCGCTAAACCATCTTCTTCCCTTACAATATCAACTGGTACGATTGTAACTGGAATATTGAAATCAGTTACAAATCCTTCAATTACTGCAACTTGTTGAGCATCTTTCATACCGAAATAAGCACGCGTTGGCACCGTAATATTAAATAGTTTCATCAGTACAGTTGCAACACCAGCGAAATGACCAGGTCTTTGTTGACCGCATAATACGTCCGTGCGCTTCACAACTTCTACTGTTGTTGTTTGTTCTGCTGGATACATTTCTTCTACACTCGGATAAAATAAATAATCTACACCGTTTTCTTTTGCTACATTTTCATCTCTATCAATATCACGAGGGTATCGATCTAAATCTTCATTTGGGCCGAATTGTAGCGGGTTTACAAATACACTTAAAACTACAATTTTATTTTCTTCTCTTGCCTTACGTAATAAAGTAGCATGGCCTTCATGTAAATAACCCATTGTTGGAACAAAACCAATACTCTTTCCACTTGCACGAAGTTCGCTTGTAATTTGCTGCATCTCTTGCACTGTAGTTACGATTTTCATTATTGTTTTCCTCCGTATAACGCTAAGCATTCTTCCTCTTTCATTGTGAACGAATGTTTTTCTTCAGGAAATTGCCTTGTCTTTACTTCAGTAACATATTGTGAAATCCCACGCACAATCTCCTCTTGAACAGACGTATATTGCTTCACAAATTTCGGAACACGATTTACGCCGTATGAGATAAGATCATGATAAACAAGCACTTGTCCATCTACTTTTTGTCCTGCACCAATCCCAATTGTTGGTATTGTTAGTTGCTCTGAAATAAGTTCTGCTAACTGCATTGGTACACATTCTAACACAAGCGCTATTGCACCAGCTTCTTCACATTTCTTTGCATCTTCTATTAATTTTTTTGCACTCTCCGCATCTTTTCCTTGCACTTTATATCCACCCAACACTCCTACCGATTGAGGGGTTAAACCTAAATGCGCTACAACAGGAATTCCTGCGTTCGTCAAATATTGAATCGTCGATATAACTTCTCCAGCACCTTCTACCTTCAGTGCGTGTGCCCCGCTCTCTTGAACGATGCGACGTGCATTCACCATCGTTTCTTGTAATGATACGTGATACGACATAAATGGCATATCAGTTACAATAAACGTCTCTTTCGCTCCACGGCGTACAGCTTTCGTATGATGAATCATATCCTCTACTGTTACAGGTACTGTTGAATCGTATCCGAGTACAACCATTCCAAGAGAATCTCCAACTAGAATCATATCAACTTCAGCTTCTTCTGCTAATTTAGCAGATGGATAATCATACGCCGTTAGCATTGTAATCGGCTCACCTTGCTCTTTCATCTTCAAAAAATCTGTTTTTGTTTTCAAAAACTACTCCTCCTTTATGCAGGAGAGAGGAGATGGCCGAAATCATATAAAAAACCCCTCTGACCATAAAAGGGCAGAAGGGTTGTGTGTTAGTCGGCATTATTCATCCCTCTGTCCCAGTCCGTTATTGGATCAAGGCAGAATCCAAGTTATTATTTTTCGTATGACTTCGAATCATGGTGCAGTTCGCTCTGATACTGCCCACATTCGAACTAATTATAGCAAACTACAAAAAGGAATTACTACATTTTTTTGAAAAAATAATTTTTTATTCTTATTACGGTATATGAAATTTAACATGAGAGTATATATGCTATACAGTTTTTATGGAGAATTCTATCCTGAAAAGATACATGTTTTTTCAACGCATGCTAAAAAAGTCCAAGTTAATTTTTTCTGTAATCCATTTAACTGTATAGTATAACTCTTAAACTAATGATGCAGGTTAATTGAGGAAAGTACTTAACAAAGGAGAATTGCAGATGTCTATGAACAGGTGGTTATTTCGATTCAGCAGTTTGCTTGTAATGATTGTATGGTGGATGTCTTTAGGATCCTCCCATGTATTTGCCTCAGTTACTGTCGTAACACCCCCCACCGATTTAACGAAAGTGATTGAGGTTGAACTAAATGATGATTACTTTAATCCAAATGTTATCACGATTCCGCTTGCAGGATCAACAACATTACTATTGAAAAATAAAGGTAAAAACGAGCACACCTTTACAGTGAAAAAACTCGGCATTGACGTCGTAATCGAGTCAGGAAAAGAAAAGAATATTACCGTGAAACCTAAAAATACTGGTACATATGAATTAATATGTCGATACCATCTTCTTAAAGGAATGGCAGGCAAAGTAATCGTCAAATAACATGCCCTGCCAATTAGGCGGAAGATATTTTGAAATGAACTTTAAATATGAAAAAAATTTATTATCATGTTACAAATTCAACTCAAAACTATTGAAATAAAAAGAAGTTCCAAAAGAGGAACTTCTTTTACTTAATTTCAATATCTGCAGAATGAATATGATGTACTTTCCCCTCATGATCCTCCAGAAGTAATACACCATCCTCTGTGATTCCTTTTGCTAACCCCGTAATTGTCTCTCTCATCGTTCGAGCGGTAATTTCTTTCCCGATGCTCACAGCGTAACTTTCCCAAAGAATTTTAATGACAGAGAAACCATTTTGTAAATACTCTTCATATAATTTTTCTAGTTGTAAATAGATTTGTTGCATAAGTTCTGCACGAACAATCGGCTTACCTGATTCAATCGCTAATGAAGTAGCAATGTGCTGAATTTCTTCATCAAAATGTTCTTGCTTTTGATTCGCATTAATACCGATGCCCATAATGACAGCATTAATTTTATCAGGATCCGCTTGCATTTCTGTTAATATACCTACAGCCTTTTTACCTTGAATTAAAATATCATTTGGCCATTTTATTCCTACGTTTACACCCGTGCATTTTTCAATTGCCTGTGCAACACTAACGGCCGCTAACAAAGTAAGTTGCGGTGCATGATGAACTGGGATTGATGGGCGTAAAATAATACTCATCCAAATCCCTGTTCCTTTTGGTGAATGCCATTTTCTGCTTAAACGACCTCTTCCCGCTGTTTGTTCTTCTGCTACAACGACTGTTCCTTCTTCTGCACCTTCATAAGCAAGTTTTGCTGCAATGTGCTGCGTTGATTCAACAGTTTCTTCAAAATACACTGTTCTACCAATCCGCTTCGTTTGTAGCCCTAACTGAATTTCATTAGCGGTCACTTTGTCTGGCTTACTTGCAATTCGGTAACCTAATCGACGCACAGCTTCAAGTTCATATCCCTCACTCCGCAGATCCTCCATATGTTTCCACACAGCAGTTCTTGAACAACCAAGTTTATCACTAATTGTTTGGCCGGATACAAACTCGCCATCCGCTTCAGAAAAAACTTGCAATAACTGCTTTCTTATAGTAGATTGCATCCTTGTAGCCACTCCCTTATACGCTCTTTCTCATTAACTACGTTTCCTTGTACGATTGCTTCTTCGATTTTCTGAAGCATCTCAGCAACCCACGGACCAGGCTTTTTGTTTGCCCAGTTTAATAAATCATTACCAGTCACATTCATTTCTTGACGCTCCTGGATTGGCAATGCATGAAACATTGATTGTACTCGTTCAACAGATGTAGGGTCATAGCGTTCAATCATCGCTTCATATACTCTCTCTGCCATTTCAGCGATATGAATTCCCGTTTTATAAAGAAGGACTGTATCCCAATCCTTCTCCTTTCTAGTACGGATTGTCAATAAAACTGCAACAATATCTTTTATTTTTTTATTCGAAAACTTCCATTGACGTAAAAAGACAGATGGATGTTCTTCTCCGATACAATATAAGAAAAATGCCCACGCCTCAATATCCGTTTCGAAAGAATCCCATTTATACTGCGTAGCTTTTAACAGTCTCTCTTCTGACATTTGTAAATATGGCAAATGAGAAAATAGCTTCGTCTCTACTAATTCTTTGAGACCTTTCACACAATATGTACCAGTTAACAGTTTCTCAAACTCTACTGTAATACGCTCAATTGCTATATGTTCTAGCAATTGCCCATACGTTTCAATCGCTTGCTTCGTTTTCATTTCTAATGAAAAACCTAACGTGCTTACAAACCGAATACCACGCATCATTCGCAGGGCATCTTCTTGAAAACGATCCGCAGCATTTCCAACTGTCTCAATTTCTCTCTGTTGAATGGCTTCCTGTCCAGCAAATAAATCGACCATTTTGCCTTCTTCTGTCATAGCAATTGCATTCATCGTGAAATCACGACGTTTTAAATCCTCTTCTAATGAACGAACAAATTGAACACTACTAGGTCTTCGAAAATCTTCATATTCGCTTTCTGTTCGAAAAGTAGTTACCTCATAGGGCTCACCATTTTCTACAACAATTACAGTTCCATGCTCAAGACCAACAGGAACATTTCTTGGGAATATAGCCATCACTTCTTCTGGTAGAGCAGATGTCGCAATATCAATATCTCCAATCGGCCTATCGATAATAAGATCTCGTACGCTCCCACCAACAAAGTAAGCCTCATGTCCTTGTTGCTTTAATGTCTCAATAATAGAACTAGCTTTTTTAAATCTTTCCATTTTTGTCATCCCTTAGTACGTCATAGTAAATCGTTTCATATTGTGAAACAATTTTTTCTGAGCGAAATTGCTCATAAACACTTTCTCTTGCTCGTTCTCCCATATTACGGTGAAGTTCCTCGTCCTTTAATAGCTGAATAGCTTGATTTGCCACTCCTGTTGTATCGCCAACTTCACATAAATATCCTGTTTCCCCGTGTTGAATAACCTCTGGAATACCTCCAACCCGTGTTCCGATACAAGGTACACCACACGCCATTGCTTCTAATAAAACAAGACCAAAACTTTCCTTCTCTGATAGAAGCAACATTAAATCACTCATCGCAAGTAGTTCTGCAACATTATCTTGCTTCCCTAGGAATAAAACGCGATCTTCAATATGTAAATTCTTCACTATCTGTAAAATCGTACAGAATTCTGGTCCGTCTCCAACAAGAAGCAACTTCGCATCTACTTCTTTAACAATTTTAGCAAATGCCTGAACAACATCCTGCACACGTTTCACTTTACGGAAATTCGAAATATGAATAAGTACTTTTTCACTCTCACTTATACCATATTCTTTCTTTAATTGAGACATATTACGCTTGAAATATACACGTTCGTCTATAAAGTTATATACCGTTTGAATTTCTTTACTTGGTTTTACAAGCTCATGTGTTTCGTTAATTAATGAATGCGAGACAGCAGTAACAACATCCGATTGCTCAATACCAAAACGAATTAAATTATTTAACGAAGGGTCGGAACCTAACACAGTAATATCTGTTCCATGTAAGGTTGTAACAATTTTAATACGCTCTCCGATCATTTGTTTTGCTAAATATGCACAAATTGCATGTGGTATTGCGTAATGCACATGTAAAATGTCTAAGTTTTCTCTTTGTGCAACCTCGGCCATTTTACTTGCTAACGCTAAATCGTATGGTGGATATTGAAATACAGAGTATTGATTTACCGTCACTTCATGAAAATAAATGTTTGGATATACTTTATTTAACCGGAATGGTAAACCCGATGTAATAAAGTGAATTTCATGCCCACGTTCCGCCAATTGCTTTCCTAATTCTGTTCCAACAACTCCAGAACCACCTACAGAAGGATAACATGTAATACCTATTTTTAATTTCATTTACATCCCCCTAATAAATCAGCATGTAATAAAACCGGTTTCTTACTCATAAATCCCTCGGCATACAAGACTCCAACTTCTTTTCCAAACATCTTCTCACGAGCAATCACAGTTTCAACGTAACCTTCTGTTAACGGTGTCTTAACACCATCACTCCCTGTTGAAAACTGACTTTCATACGCTTCTAATGCTTCCACCTTTATAGAGAGGTACTCACTTATATCTATACAAAAATTCGGTTTATGAAAACCATTAATCATATAATTATAAAAAGACTCCACACGATGTGGTGAAAGTTCCGGCATATATTTACGGATTCCTGCTGAAAAAATAGCCTCTTCCACAAGCTTTGCACAATTTGCATGATCTGGATGGCGATCTTCATAGTACGGCGCAAAAACTAGTTTTGGTTTATATGTACGGATCACCTTGACAATTTCACGTATATACTCTTCTTTCATATACAAACCACGGTCTGGCATCGCTAAATTCAGCCTCGTTTTTACTCCCATTATACGAGCTGCGACCTTCGCTTCTTCTTTTCTCAACTCTATCGTTCCATTTGAAGAAAGATCAGCTTCTGTTAAATCACAAATACCTACTTCATACCCTTGCTTTGTATATTTAGCGATGGTACCAGCCATGCCGATTTCAACATCATCGGCATGAGCACCAAACGCTAATATATGTAATCCACTCATAATTGTTCCCCTCATTTTCTTAACTTACGATAATCTAAATCTCCTCGCTCTAATGCGTGCATTAACATTTCAGCACTTGCCATATTCGTTGCAAGTGGAATCGCATATACATCACATAAACGAAGTAATGCATTCACATCCGGTTCATGCGGCTGTGCTGTTAATGGATCGCGGAAGAAAATCACCATATCTAAATCGTTCTTTGCAATCATTGCACCAATTTCTTGATCTCCACCAAGAGGGCCAGATTGATATCTTGTTACAACTAATCCAGTCGCTTCCATAATGCGAAGCCCTGTCGTTCCTGTTGCAAATAATTCATGTTGTTCAAAAATTGGTTTATATGCGTATGCAAACGAAACCATATCATTTTTCTTTTTGTCATGTGCGATTAAGGCAATTTTCATCCGTTGTCTCCCCTTTAGTCGATAATATTTTCTAAACCGTACACAAGATGATCAAGGTTCATTACTGTCTCAATTGATAGTTTTACACCTGACATAAATGATGCACGATTGAATGAATCATGACGAACTGTTAACATTTGTCCATCTCCACCAAACATTACTTCTTGGTGTGCAATAAGCCCTGGCAAACGTACACTATGAATGTGAATACCGTCTACATTTGCACCTCGTGCACCTGCTAGTTGCTCTACTTCATTTGGATGACCTTGCTGCTTTGATTCACGATTTTGGCGAATTAACTCTACCGTTTTTACAGCTGTACCAGATGGTGCGTCTAATTTTTGATCATGATGTAATTCAATTACCTCAACATCTTGGAAATATTTCGCTGCCATTTGTGAGAATTTCATCATAAGAACTGCACCAATTGCAAAGTTTGGAGCAATAATTGTTCCTACTGCTTTTTCTTTTGCATTCTCTGTTAAACGTGTCAATTCTTCTTCTGTAAATCCAGTTGTACCAATAACCGAACGAAGTCCACGCTCAACTGCAAGTGTAACGTGTTGTTTCCCCACTTCTGGTGTTGTTAAATCTAACAACACATCTGCTTCTACTTCATCTAAACAAGTATGTAAATCAGCGTAAATCGGCGCATGTAATGCTGGCATGCCAGGTAAATCAGAAATCTTCTCACCACCATGCTTATAATCCACTGCTGCTACTAAATTAAAATGTTCCGTTCTTTCCATAAGAAGGACTGCTTCATGTCCCATACGTCCTCTTGGTCCGGCGATAATTACTTTAATTTCTTTCATTATTCTTTCTCTCCCTCATCAATACGTGTCCAGCGATCTTTATCACGTGTATTAAATTTATTCATTACAATGTTATGTGCTGTCTCTAAATCAATATTTAAACTATTTGCCATACAAATCATAACAAATAATACATCTCCAAGCTCTTCTTCAATACTTCTTTCTTTTTCAGTTGTTTTCTTCGGTTTCTCACCATAATAATGATTTACCTCTCTTGCAAGCTCTCCCATTTCTTCCGTTAAACGAGCCATCATTGCAAGCGGACTGAAATAACCTTCTTTAAACTGACCAATATATGCATCTACTTCTTTCTGCATATCTTTCATCGTTTTTGCTTCCATACTATTCACCTCTAATCCTTCCTCTTTCATGTTAGCCAATTCATCGCGATTTGACAAATATTATTCCCCGCCAAACACCTATTTGCGACCCATTTTTGGATAGACTATAATAAAGTGAAACTTCTTTTGCGATTTTTGCAAAAGATCAGCCCACACCAATCGGGTTCCTACGGCTGGTTTGCCCCTCTTCTTTGCTTCATCTCCTATCAGCCTTTAGAGCGGGATAAAGTGAAACTTTCTTTTGCACTTTTCACAAAAAATCAGCCCACATCAATCAGGTTCTTACTATTTTCACTAGCAACTAGAAATTACTTATTATTATGTTTTACCGTTTCAGCGGAGCAATGCAATCATTACATAATTAGGGGGATTTCTATATGACATCAAAATTGAAGATGCGAAATATTATTTTTATTTTAATTGGTTCCGCTATATTTTCTTTCGGTATTGTCAATATCAATATTGAAAACCACCTTGCAGAGGGTGGGTTTACTGGTATTACACTATTATTGTATTTTTTATTTAAGTTTGATCCTTCCTACTCAAACTTAATTTTAAATATCCCTATATTTTTTATTGGCTGGAGGTTACTTGGCAGAACGACATTTTTATATACATTAATTGGAACCTTTAGCGTATCTTTATTTCTATGGATTTTCCAGCGTTACGAAGTACTCAACTTACATTTAAACTTGCAAAATGATATGACACTCGCAGCTTTATTCGCCGGGGCATTTATCGGTATCGGCCTTGGAATAATATTTAAATATGGCGGGACTACTGGCGGTGTAGATATTATCGCACGACTAGCGCACAAATATGTTGGCTGGAGTATGGGGAAAACAATGTTTATGTTTGATGCTGTCGTTATCGTCGTCTCTATTCTTACCTATTTATCATACCGTGAGGGCATGTATACGCTAGTTGCTGTTTTTATCGGTGCTAAAGTCATTGATTTTATGCAAGAAGGAGCTTATGCTGCCAAAGGAGCGACTATTATCTCAGAGAAAAACGATGAAATTGCTGCCAAAATTTTATCTGAAATGGAGCGCGGAGCAACCTTTTTAAAAGCTGTTGGATCGTATACAAAAGTGGAACGTAATGTATTGTATTGCGTTGTTGCTAAAAATGAAATCGTGAAATTAAAGAATATCATTACTTCTGTAGATCCTCATGCTTTTGTCGCTGTAAGTGATGTACATGATGTAGTTGGTGAAGGGTTTACGTTAGATGAAAATAAAAACCCTTTACATAATTAAATATAACTAGAAAAGCGCCTTAGCTTTTCTAGTTTTTTATTACAAGTCTTTTAAGCTTCTCAAAATCCTCATGAATAAGCTCCAATAAACTCCGATTATAAAAAATGGAAGCTGGATGAAAAGTCGGAAAAACATGATATTCTTTCTCTGACCATGTAAACTCTGCACTTTGCATATCCTTTAATTTTTGAATGGGCTGTTTTAATAATTGCCCGTGTACATCTGTGATTTTTTTATTTTTTCCTGTTAAACGTTGAAGACCGATATTTCCAAGCTTGACGATAAGCTTCGGATGTATTTTCTCTAATTCATAATCTAACAAAGGCGCATGGGCAACTATTTCTCCCTGATTTGGCGTTCTATTATACTTTTTTTGTATGATTTCACCATTTCGTTCTTTTTTCTCTCGCCATTTATAAGGTCTACTCCGAACAGCGCTCGTAATATATACTTCTTCCCTTGTAACGTGGATACGCTCTAAAAAAACCATTAATTGTTTTCCCGCCCTCCCGCTAAACGGAATCCCATTATGAATTTCTGTTTCACCAGGTGCTTCTCCTAACAACATAAATTTGGGATTTTCAGGACCTTGTCCACTTAAAAAACCTTCTAGTTGATAAGGAGCACTACGCTCTTGTACTTGTTTTACTAAATGGTCTGGATATTTCATTTCCCCCACCACCTTTCCGCATTACTTCTATTATTTCTATTTGCAATACATTATATAATTCAATCCACACAACAAAAAAAGACTATCAAAATTGATAGTCTTTAGTCGTCGCTACGCTGCATACCAGTATACATTAATACGAGACGTAATAATTCAAATACCGCTACAGCTGCAGCTGCTACATATGTTAATGCTGCCGCATTTAATACTTTACGAGCTTGCCCATATTCATCTGTTGATACAATACCTAACGCTTCAATTTGTTGCATTGCGCGCTTTGACGCATCAAACTCAACTGGCAATGTAACGAGCTGGAACACAACACCTGCTGCCATTAAAATGATACCTAATAACAATAGTTTTGACATTGTCGCAAATATACCAATCATAATAAATACCCATGATATATTCGATCCAAAATTAGCCACAGGAACTAACGAATGACGAATACGCATAAAGTTATAATCTTGTGCATCTTGAATTGCGTGTCCTACTTCGTGTGCTGCAACTGCTGTACCAGCAACTGAATGTCCATAATAGTTATCTGTTGATAATCGAACCGTCTTAGCGGTTGGATCATAATGGTCTGATAAATGACCTGGTGTTTCTTCTACAGCTACGTTGTATAATCCATTTTCATCTAAAATTTTTCGAGCCACTTCCGCTCCTGTCATACCTGATGTTGAATAAACTTGTGAATACTTGCTATAGGCACTACGTACTCTTGACTGTGCATACAACGGTATGATCATTATGATCGCGAAGTAAATTAAATAAAACATCATGAACCTCCATTGAAGTTTTAATTATAGTACTTCTCATTCTATTTTCTTCTGCCACTATTGTCAATGAATAAACCTTACAATCCATATCTTTATTTATTGCATTATCTATTTTTAGAATGTACATTACTTTTTCTTTTTTCTCTCTCTCCTTTATACTTTCTCCATCCAACATAAGTTAATGTGAATAAAATAAGTCCCCCAGTAATTGTCATAAACCAAATGAGAGAGGGTGCAATTTCATCTTTTTTTACTGTTTGAAATATCTTTTGCAAATCCCCTTTAATAATCCCTAATTGCATTTGGCCGCCTTTCGTTTTTAACATAACGTTACGAAATTCATCTAAATAAGATAAATGAACATTTACACGCTGGACCTCGTTTTCTGGCAAAGCAATCATTAAGCTTGGATAAATAATATTGAATTCATTTAAAAACGTATTTAACGTTTGTTGAAACTGCCCAGCATCTTCTTTTTCCATCGCTTTTTCCATTTGAGAAAAGGCATCCATTACTTTCCTTTCTCTTTCCATCCAAAGTGGTTGATATTTCGATACTTGTGCATCAACAGCAAGTTGTAATGCCAGCACATTATCAATTTTAGCTTGCTTACCTAAACCTTCTTCAGAGAGCGATTGTTGCGCCTTATCGTAAGCTAAAGAAATAACTCTAACTTGATCTGGTGTTACTTCCTGCTTCTTTTCATTCCCCTTTATTAAAAACTGCTCCGAGAAATGTTGTAATACTTGTACCGCTTTTTCATCTTCATTACGCTTCACTAACTGTAACGAGTCGTCTAACAACCCTGTTAGCTCATTCCACTCTTCAGCATATATACGTAACGGAAACATTATAATTAGAAATGCTATCAATCCAATTAATGTTCTCTTCATCCCGGTCCCCCCTTAACTACTAGTACAAAATATGTTAATTTGGACAAGAATAGAACAGAACTAGACCGAAAAATATATTATCGTTTTACAAAGAAAAAAATTCTCTTTAAGCAGAGAATTTTTTCTGTGACATCCTTTTCTTTTTTACGAGATATCTATATAAGCTGTAACAAAGTATACTCCCACCTAAAATGAATAATAAAATAGCACACGCAGCATGCATAAAGAACTCTTCTGGTAACATTAATATAATTGGATCCTTTTCAGGATCAAAAACCCAATAATCATTACTAAATAAAAGTTTATGGAATAATACAAAACTCTTTTCAAAATTAATAGCAATTGGTAACATAAGCGCTATCGGAAAAATGATTGTTAAAATCGATCCGTGCAGTAAAAACTTTTCATTTTTCTTTTTTAATAAATAAATTCCGCCTATCACTGCAATCATAATTGTCGCATACATCACATATTGAATCTTTACTAAAATATTTTTAACATCTACAAAATGAATACGGCCATTTGTGGACATATCTAATGTGGGCAAATGTAATGCTCCGTCATAAAACGGGGATAAATATGTAATAAGCACATCGTAATTTCTCTTAATTTCATCCTTCGTCATATCCGCTAAATCAGGAATATTTAAAAAATCAATTTCAAAATAATACAACCATTTTCCATATACAACTGCCGTTGTTGCGAGTGCAAAAATAGAAAATGCTATGCTATATGAAACAACTAAAGTAATCAATCGATCCAATATTTTTGTACCACTCTTATTTTTCTCCATGTTCTCCCCCTAAATGTTCTAACCATCATAAAGAAAATTGTTTTCTTTGCTCACGTAAGCAACAATAATATGTAATACATAGTACAGCAATACTTAACCAAAACGTAAAATAACCAATTTCCTCTACAAACAAATGCATAATTCCATATCGCGGCATTTGCCAAAATAAATAATCAATTGCATCGTTATGCAACGTCCACACAGCTGCTACTATAAAATGCCATTTTTTTATACGATAGAATGGAGCATATAAAAATCCTTGTATTGCCATCGCGAAGTGCGAAAGCATTAACATGTAGCCCATAAGGCCTATAGGCCCTTTTACGTAAATCATAATCGCGTTTACAACAACAGCCCAAATACCATATTTTATTAAAGTTACAATCGCTAACGCTTCTATTAATCCCCAGTTTCTCTTTGCCAAAAAAGCAATTAAAACAAAGACAAAAAAGAGAGTCGCCATAGGACTATCTGGTACAAACGGCCAAAATATAGGTGACGTTTCTTTCAATTGATTTCCATACCATATAAATCCATAAATTGTACCTAATAAGTTAACAATTAATAAAAATAATAATACCGAGCGTTGTCTTAACATTGCATACAAGTACACCAATCCTTATGTCCAACACCTTTCAAGCAAAGTAATTCATTCACTAAATCCTACTCTATTATAACAAACTTCATCCAACTAAATAAAAAAGCTGACTACAAATTTTGTAGTCAGCTTTTTTATTATTTTTTATTATACTTTGCAACGAATTCCGAAAGCTTCTTCAGTTCCTCATCCGTACCTTTAAATACACCTTTAGGCATTGAACCTTTTCCCTCTTTCGCAATTTTAGCAATTTCTTCTGGCTTTAAAGTTAAGTTTTGCAGTGCCGGTGCTGCTGCCCCGCCTTGTAAATTGTCACCATGACATGTTAAACAAGTATTTTTTTGCATTAATTTATAGCCATCATCATTTTTATCAACTGGCGCTGTTTTTACAATTGCTCCTTGTTTTTTTGCAGCTTCCCAGTCGTGGTGTGCTACAGATTCCCAAGTTAAAAAGATAATCGATGCAATTGCTAAAAGCATAAAGCCAGTTGCCACAGGACGCTTCAATGGACGTCTTTCTGGACCTCGATCAAGAAATGGAGCTAACAGTAATGCTCCAAACGCAATCCCTGGCATAATAAATGCTCCAATTACAGTAAATGAACCGGAAGCATACGAATACTTTAATAACTGATACAAGAATAAGAAATACCAATCTGGAAGTGGTATATATCCAGCATCTGTTGGGTCCGCCATTCTCTCAAGCGGCGACGGATGCGCCACTGTTAAACATAAATAACCGATTAAAAAAACTGCACCAACCATCCATTCTTTTAACAAGAAGTTCGGCCAAAATGCTTCTGTTTTCCCTGGGTATTCAGAATAGTCTTTTGGAATATTTGGTTTCCGAGCTACTGGTACCCGAGAATCTCCTACAAACTTCATCCCTTTGCCGCGATGCATAATCTCCCTCCTTTAGTTCTTTCCCCTTTAATTTAGCAATCTCTTATAGTGGACCGGAAATACCTTGTTTGCGAATCATGATGAAGTGGAAGGCCATTAAACCTAGAAGTGCTGCTGGTAAGAAGAAGACGTGAATAGCAAAGAAGCGAGTTAATGTTTGAGCGCCAACAATTTCGGAATGACCAGCGAGTAATGTTTTAATATAAGGACCAATGAGCGGTGTTTGCTCTGCAATTTGAATCCCTACTTTTGTAGCAAATAAAGCTTTCATATCCCACGGTAATAAATATCCGGTAAAACCAAGACCTAACATAACAAAGAAAATAAGAACACCAACAATCCAGTTTAACTCACGGGGCTTTTTATACGCACCTTGGAAGAAAACTCTGAGTGTATGTAAAAACATCATTACAATTACGAGACTAGCACCCCAGTGGTGCATACCACGAACAATTTGCCCATAAGCAACTTCATTTTGTAAATAGTAAACTGATTCCCAAGCATTTTTAATATCAGGCACATAATACATCGTCAAAAACATTCCAGATAAAATTTGAATTACAGTAACGAAAAAGGTAAGTCCTCCAAAGCAATAGACGAATGCAGAAAAGTGATGTGCCGGGTTTACATGTTCAGGTACTTCATGATCAGCGATATCACGCCATATTGGTGTAATATCTAATCTTTCATCCACCCAATCATAAATTTTATTTAACATCTACTTTGCACCCCCTCTTGGCTTCGCTTTTCCTAGATACAGCGTTCCATCTTTCACTTTAGACTCGTACACATCAAGCGGAGCAAGGGGTGGCGTACCTTTAATGTTAATCCCATCTTTTGTATAACGACCCCCGTGACATGGGCAAAAGAATTGATTCGGATGTGCTTTGTCCGAATTCCAGTTAACTGTACATCCTAAATGTTTACATACTGGAGAGAACGCAACAATGTCTCCGCTTTCATCTTTATGAACCCAAGCTGATTTTGGTTCTTCAGACTTGTACCAACCATCAACCTGCTTCACTTTAAAATCGAAACGCTTCGGCTCTGTTGTAATATCCTTTACTTGCGCAACAGCAACCATATCCGTTCCCGCTTCTTTTCTTAACACCGGATCAAGCGCAAATCGCGTCATCGGCATTAAAATACCGGCAGCCATAAAGCCTCCTACCCCTGTGAGTGTGTAATTTAAAAATTGTCTTCTTGACACGCGATGTTCTTTCTCGCTCACGAAAATTTCCCCCCTCTATCAGAAATTGTCCCCTCGTGATAAATTATATAAAAAATAAAAACTAGGACACTATCATGATATAATACGCTCATGCACAGGTCAATATCATACTACTCATAATAATAAGAACTTTCTGTTTATTATGAATTTCCCCATTTCTCTTCCAACATCACCATTATATTTTTTATATGTGCATGAATAACTTCTCTTTTTGCTTGATCACTAAATTGTTCTAATGCTAATGAAGGAAACCAAAACAAATCTCCCTGTAACTCTTGCATATCCTCTTTCCATGAAAAATCACTTGTAACATAAGCAATATGCTTAAAACCTTCACTTCGTAAATGATTTGTCCATTCTTGCAAACGACCTTTTTCATTCTTTTGACTTTCTACCAAATACGTAAACGCAGGCAGTAAAAGCACTCTTCCCTTATACTCTCTTTCCAATTCCGTGCTCAACAATTCGATAAATTCACCTTGTTCTACAACCATTTTCATTTCTTTTGCTGCCGAAATTGATAACAGCGGTATTACTCCTGTATCAACATACTCTCTTGCTTGCTCAAACTGTTCCACATCTTTTACAATCCACTTCAAATTCCTTCCCTCCTTCACTTACAAATGACAGAACTTTCACTTTATATATATTAAACCATACTAAAAGGGGTAAAAAAAGAAAAACTACCCAATATAGGTAGTTTTTCTTGATGAAAGTCTGAAATTTGTAAAAATTTATTAATCCAAATAAATTCTATAAAGTTTTTAACTCTGCCGTTAATCTATGAAACGCTTCCTTATCTTGCTTATCTAACGCTTCATCAATTTGTTTCAAAAGGCGTTCTCTCCTAAACGAAAATACACTTTCTTCCAAAAACCTTTCTGCAAGTAAACGATCTTTTTCATTTACTTCAATATGCTTTGGTAGATATGGGTTTTCTTCTAATACAGCTACATAATTCGCATTTTGAAACGATGATTTAAAGTTGAGTTGAATATAAATATCCTCATCTCGATTTAAACGAATATCATGAAACGATTTTTCAGCATCTGTTGTCATAACATTTTGTTTAAAAAAGTGAAACGGTGTGTCTTTCACACAATTCGCTGACATCACTAAGCCACGCGGACAATATTTTGCATGCTCTACGAAGTGGACTTTATGCATCAATTGGTCGTGACTCATTAAATAATTCAGAATCCATACACATTCACGCTGTTTCAGTTGGTAATTATTCAAAAACCATTTTACAAAATCCTTCTTCTCGTTTACAGAAACAGGGGTATTCATAGCAATTAAGTCCCTCCTCTGTCTTTCTCTTTTCTTTTTAGATTCAAGAAGCGGCATTCAGTTTCCTTCCAACTTATGAAAAATCCTCTAAATTATATAACAACTCTTCAATATGAATTTGTGTCGGGTCTAGTTGTAATAACTGGGTAAATACTTCTTTCGCCTCTTTTCGTTTTCCTTCTTCCAATAAGAAATAACCGTACTCTTCTAAGAAGTCTGGATGATTCTTAAAAGAAGTATATGCACTTTCATAGTGTTTTAATGCATCCGAATACATTTCTAATTGTTTTTTTGCATACGCAAGATCCCAAAGTAGTTGTGTATCTGGTTCTCCACTATCAATAGCACGCTCTACAATTGCAATTAACTCTTCGTACTTTTCTTGTTCTTTTAAGATATATGCATATTTTAATGTTGCACCTAAATGCCCTGGATCTAACTCAAGCGCTTTTTGAAGAACTTCCTCTGCTTCTACTATTTTTCCTAATTTCGCCGCAATGTTCGCTAACTCTACATAAAATGGAACTGAAAGCTCATCTACTTTAATTCCTTCATGAAGCGTTTCATAGCTTTCTTGAAGCATTCCTTCTTTTTCATAGCTTTTCGCTAAATACATGTACAGTGATGCGTACTCAGGGTCTAATTCTTTTAATTCCTGCCAAGCACCAATTGCTCTCTGATATTCTTCACCTTGGTATAATGTGAAGGCATATCCAAATAATGAGTGAATATCTTTTTGTTCCTCTAGGCCTGCTTCATAATAAGAAATCGCTTCTTCCCAGTTTCCGATCGCGCTTAACGTTTCTGCGAGGCGAAGTGCGATCACAACACCACCCATTACTTTATGTTCCGCTAATAGCGATTCATAATAAGTAATTGCCTTTTGTTCTTCACCTTTACTACTATATAATTCTGCTAACCCAAACGTAATAACAGGTTCATCAGGCATCATTTCTTTCGCCTTTAATAGTTTTTGCTCTGCTACATCATCAAAACCTTGCATTTGGAATAAATCTGCAACAAGTAATAACGATTGAACATATAAATCGTCATTTTCTGGAATATCATGAAGCACTTCAATCGCTTCATCTTCTTTATCTAGATCAATATATAATTCTGCTAAAAATACAGTGAATTCACTTTCTTCTGGATACAGTAAACGTAAGTCTTCAGTAATTGCTAATGCCTCATCTGTAAATCCAAGTGTATGATAGTAACGAGCGATATCATACTTCTCTTCATCATTCGCAATTTTTAATTGTTCTTTTAATAATTGTAATCCTTTTTCTGCTTCACCATTTTCAATATATGAAACAGCTTGTTCAAACTTTTGCATAAACGTCTCCTTTAATTCTAAAAAATATTCTTTTCTGTTCATTTATCATAAGCAACTCACTGTTAGAACGCAACCTTTAGAATGAGCATGCTTCTTCTTATACTTCTTCCTACAGAGTAGTTAATTGTTCAAAAGGTTCGGATATGACACCGATACCTTATCATCATCTTCTATTGTACCGCTTTCTTTTATGACCGTGCAAATAACTTCTCTCACTAATTATCAAGCCATACAAACCGTGGTTTACAGAATAACTTAATTAGCAGTCTTCAACCTTTATTTTGAATGCGATAAAAAAGGCTCCTATAATAGGAGCCTTCACAATCTCTTAAGAATATGTTTCTTCTTTCTGTACTTGCTCATTTACAAGCTCTTTCAGTAACTCTATAATTTCATCATTTTCTTCCTTCAAACCGACAGTAATACGAATACCATCATCGATACCAAATGCAGCACCAGAACGAACGATATATCCTTTTTTCATTAATCGTTCGAAAGCTTCATTACCTGGTATACCGAGTTTTAAGAAAATGAAATTTGTTTGAGATGGATAATAGAATACGTTATATTCTTTACAAAATGCATAATACTGATTTAAACCTTCAGCATTCTTTTGCACACAATCTTGTAAAAAAGCTTGATCTTCTAATGCAGCGAGTGCTACAGATTGGGCTACAGTTGATGTATTGAATGGTAACCTAGCTACTTCTAGCTGTCCGATTAACTTCGCATCCCCAATCGCATATCCGATACGAAAAGCAGCTAAACCATATGCTTTTGAAAACGTGCGTAAAACCATAAGATTTTCATACTTTTCAAGAAGTGGTAATGTTTGCGGATAGTCTTCTGCTTCCGCGTATTCATAATATGCTTCGTCCATAATAACGAGAGCCGACTTAGGAACTGATTCTAAAAATGAAAGTAATTTTTGTTTCTCAACATATGTACCTGTTGGATTATTCGGATTACAAATCCATACAATTTTCGTTTTCTCATCTACTTGCTCTAGCATTGCATCTAAATCGTGAATACCATCTTTAAGTGATACTTCACGAACTTCTGCTCCTTCAATAACAGCATGGTGATGATATTGTGAAAACGTAGGATTCGCCATTACAACGTTTGTTCCTTCATGTAGTAACGCTCGGCTAATCATTTGAATGACTTCATCTAATCCACTACCAAATAGTAGTTGTTCTGCTTTTACACCTAAATGTTCCGCTATTTTTGTCCGAAGTTCAAAGGCATATCCATCTGGATAAAGGGCATATTGGCTCGCTAAAGAAGTTAATGCTTCTGTCACACGTGCTGAGCAACCGAATGGATTTTCGTTGGATGCTAATTTCACAATTTTTGATAAACCATATTCTCGTTTTACTTCTTCAATGTTTTTCCCAGGCACATACGCTCTCAAAGTTAACAATTGCTCTTTCACTCTCATTTTTCTTCCCCCAGTCATTTCATTCAATTTGATTACAATACGGTTATAGCCCCTTACTGTAATCTTTTGTCATAACCGTCACTATTACGAGAATACCTCTAAATGAGCACTTCACAGCACTTCGCTATCATTTTAAACCATATCTTTTTGAAATGCCTCTAACGCAATATGAACAGTCTCATCTGAAATAGATACGACATTCACTACCCCATATTCCTGCATAAGCACCATATGAATTGCTCCTGCATTTGCTTTCTTATCTTGTTTCATCAATTGAACGAGGCGCTCTACATTCAAATCTCCTGGCATTTTTGGATAGCCGTATTTCAAGAACCACTGCTTCATATCTTCATAAGCAAGATCAACCTTGTACACTTGCTCACTTAAAAATATGGCGAATAACATTCCAACCGCTACACCGTCACCGTGAGTAATATTTCCATACCCTAGCTCTTTTTCAAGAGCATGTCCTAACGTATGTCCAAAATTCAAATGAGCACGTACACCCTTCTCTGTTTCATCTTGTGACACAACATTTGCCTTTACAGGAATCGCCTTCGTTAATATATGGATTAACTTCTCATCATGAAGATCCGCTAATGTTTGCACTTCTTCTTTTAACCAATGGTATAGCTCCACATCACCGATAAGAGCATGCTTTATCACCTCTGCATAACCTGAACGCCACTCTTTTTCAGGAAGAGACTGTAAAAACGGTGTATGATATACAACTGCTTCTGGCTGATGGAATGCACCAATCATATTTTTACCTAACGGATGGTTAATCGCTACTTTCCCACCCACTGCGCTATCGTGCGCTAATAAAGTTGTCGGAACCTGCACAAAGCGAATACCACGCATAAACGATGCAGCAACAAAACCAGCTAAATCTCCAATCATTCCGCCTCCAAGTGCAAGAATTAAAGAATTTCTATCTAATTTATTTTCAAGAGCTGACGTATGAGCCGCATAGAAATTTTCGAAAGACTTCTCTTTTTCGCCACTTGGTACAACAAACGAAAACACGTGCTGCTCTACTTGTAATGCATCGATAACTGTCTGTAAATGTAGTGATGCAACAGCTTCATCTGAAATAATCATTACGTTAGATACCGCTGGCTGCATATTCTGAACGATCGTTGTTAAGTTTGACAACACTTCTTTACCAACATGTACATCATATTCTTTTGATTTCGTTTGAATATGTATGTTTCCCATTAAAATCCCCTCGCATATTCATTATGTTTCTCAATATTTTCACGAATTAGTTCCATACGATCTAATCCGAATTGTTCTATTAAAGCTGTTGCTAATTCCCAAGCCACAACCGCTTCTGCAACGACACTAGCTGCTGGCACTGCACAACTATCTGAACGTTCAATGCTCGCTGTAAAAGGCTCTTTCGTATCAATATCTACACTTTGAAGAGGTTTATAAAGTGTAGGTATCGGTTTCATCACACCGCGCACAACAATTGGCATTCCAGTCGTCATACCGCCTTCTAATCCACCTGCATTATTTGTTCTTCGTGTATATCCATGCTCCTCATTCCACAGAATTTCATCATGAACTTCACTTCCTGGTCTATGCGCTGCTTCAAAACCAATTCCAATCTCGACACCTTTAAAAGCATTAATACTCATAATTGCAGCTGCTAATTTCGCATCCAGTTTTCGATCATAATGCACGTAGCTACCTACTCCAATTGGCATCCCTTCCACAATTACTTCAACGATTCCACCAATTGAATCACCATTTGCTTTCGCATCATCAATCGCTTTCATCATTTGGTTACCAGCTTCGTCATCTAAGCAACGTACAGGAGATGCTTCGGTAATACTCTTTAATTCTTCAATTGAACTATACGTAATCTCCTTAGCTTGTACACCGCCAATTTCAATTACATGGCCCGCTACTTTAATACCAAGTTCTGCTAACACCTTTTTAGCAACCGCACCAGCAGCAACACGCACCGTCGTTTCGCGCGCTGACGAACGTTCCAGTACATTCCTCATATCTCTATGACCATATTTAATCGCACCATTTAAATCAGCATGCCCAGGCCTTGGTTTTGTCACTTTCCTTTTCATCTCTTTTTCTTCTTGCTCAGTTAAAGGCTCCGCCCCCATAATTTTTGTCCAGTGTGCAAAATCACGATTTTCAACAACAAGTGCAATAGGGGAACCTAATGTTTCTCCATGTCTAACACCACTTAAAATTTGCACTTGATCCGTTTCAATTTGCATGCGTCTACCGCGCCCATATCCCTTTTGCCTTCTAGCTAACTCTTCGTTTATATCATCTGCTACTAAAGACAATCCTGCCGGAACACCTTCTATAATCGTTGTAAGTTGTGGACCATGAGATTCACCAGCTGTAATATATCGCATACGTTATTCCTCTTTTCGTATATGTATTTATCTCACTATATTAACTTTTATCATTCTAAAAATATTAAAGAAATTATATCATAAATCGACCATTTTCTTATTCTATATTTCCGATAGTCCTAATTTAAATATCAACATATCATAACAGTTCAAACTTCGTAACTAACTGAAAATAAAAAAAGTGCAAGAAGAATACCCCTATTCTCCTTGCACTTTTTACTATTATCACAGTGATTAAAGCGTTTACAAATTATTTCAAAATAATTAGTAAATCCATTCATTCATTAATTTTGAGTAGTCAACTAATTCTTCTTCTTTAAAGAAAATAGCAATCTCGCGCTCTGCGCTTTCTAAAGAATCAGAACCATGGATAATATTTTTCGCAACAGTTACACCGAAATCTCCACGAATTGTTCCAGGAGCTGCTTCATGTGGTCTTGTTTTCCCCATCATGTTACGAGCTGTATCTACTACACCTTCACCTTGCCATACCATTGCGAATACAGGTCCAGATGTAATAAAGTCTACTAACTCACCAAAGAAAGGTTTTTCCTTATGCTCAGCGTAGTGTTGTCCAGCAATTTCTGGAGTGACTTGCATTAATTTTGCACCAACTAATTGAAAGCCTTTTTTCTCAAAACGAGCTACAATTTCCCCAATGAAGGCACGTTGTACACCGTCTGGTTTTACCATTAGAAATGTTTTTTCCATAAAAAATCTCTCCACTTCTGAATTATGTATGTAATTGTATATCCCCACACACATATTATCACCCTTATCACAATTGTGCAATAGTTTTGAAATAGAGAGATTATTTTATTTTTTAGAATAAACCTTAAAATTTTCGTTTTCCAATATACTTTGCAACATTTTGTAATGCGTACTTTGCTTTTCCACGTGGGAGTGGTTTTATTATTTCTAAAGCTTTATGTAAATAACGTTCACTAAACGCAAATGCTTGATCAATTGCTGTACTATTTTTTACAGCATCAATAATTTCTTGCATTTCACTTGCTGTTGAATTTTCATGTACAGATGTGATTTTCTGACGAAGTACGGGATCTTCCATCGCATATAAAGCAGGAAGTGTAATATTCCCTTGTAGTAAATCCCCACCAGCAGGTTTTCCAAGTTTCTCTTCTGTAGAAACGAAGTCTAAAATGTCATCAATAATTTGATAAGACATTCCTACAAAATACCCATACCAAAATAGACGATTTACCGTATCACGATTAGCACCAGCAGCAATCGCTCCCAATTGACAACTCGCGGCAATTAATAATGCTGTTTTTCGCTTTATTCTTCTTAAATACGTTCTTAAATTTTGGTCATAATTGTATTTATCTTTAATTTGTTCAATTTCACCTTTACAGACTTCTAAAATAGTATGTGATAACGCTTGATGTGCCTCTGGAATTTCGATATTGGTTATACATTCAAGAGACTTAGCAAACAGATAGTCCCCTGTATACATCGCAATACGATCTCCCCATTTCGCATTCACAGTCGCACTGCCGCGTCGTAAAAATGCAGCATCAATAACATCATCGTGAACAAGAGAAGCCATATGAATAAGTTCTAACGCAACAGCAACATGCTTAATCGCATCTAACTTATAATCTCCAAATTTCCCTGCAAGCAACACAAATACAGGACGAATTCGTTTCCCACCAGCTTCAATAAGCTGTAATGCTGCCTCTTCTACTAATGGCTGTTCAGAAGCGACTGTCTTTTTTAATTCTTTTTCTATCACATTAATATCCGATCGTAAAAAAGAGTACATAAGTTGTAACTTCATATTGTTCACCTTAACCTAAAACTTCTTTTTTCTATTTTGATTCTGGTTTAATTCCTAAATGCATTGCTGCTACCCCAAAAGTAAATGGTTTCACTTGCACACGTTCAAGTCCAGCTTGCTCAAACATTTGAGCCAATTCTTTCATCCCTGGGAACGTACTAGCAGATTCTTGAAGCCATGAATATTCTTTATAACTTTTCGCAAACATCTTTCCAAATAACGGCATGATATATTTAAAGTATAAAATATACCCTTGTCGAAAACCAATCATTGTTGGTTGAGATGTTTCTAAACAGATTACTTTTCCACCTGGTTTTACTACACGCGTCATTTCTTTTAATACGTGCATATAATCCGGTACGTTACGTAAACCAAACCCAATCGTCACATAATCAAACGTATTATCTTCAAACGGAAGTTCCATTGCATTCCCATGTAGAAGTTCTACTTGTTTTAATTGTAACGCCTCTACCTTTTGCTTACCAACAGATAACATATTTTCACTGAAGTCTAAGCCAACAACCTTTCCTTGCTCACCTACGGCTCCAGCTAGCGCAATTGTCCAATCTGCGGTTCCACAGCATACATCAAGCGCTTGACTGCCTGGTTGTACATCCATAATTCGCATCGTTTCTTTCCGCCACGCTTTATGTCTTTGAAAACTAATTACAGAATTCATCACATCGTATTTATCAGAAATCTTTTCAAATACGTCATGTACTCTTTCTTCTTTTGATTGTTGCATGCTCGTACCTTCTTCCAATGTAAAATTGCTTATGTCTTCTATTTATTCCTTAACACAGAATTTATTTCATTTATGTCTGTGTGATTTTCTAAAAATTGTTTTTCTTTCTTTCTCAATTCCTTCATCCAACCATTAATCACTACTTCTGCTTTATCCCCTAAAGCATCTTGCATAGCTTGAAAAACAGGTGAATGTTGCTTATCAGCATACAATTGAATTTCTTTTTGAAGGCGATTTCCACCTAATACGTATGTGATAAATGGCTTCCAATGTGATAACTGAAAATGATCACATGTTTTTTGAAGGAGCGCAGACTCAATCGTTACTATGCTTTTCATTATGTCATCCGTCGTTTCATGCGCTTTTTGGTATAACATAATTTTGTGTTCATTTATCTCTTTAATTCCTTCAGCAAGTGCACGAATTAAAACAATATCACGATTCATAGACAATAAATAATAATATAGTCCACTATAGTAATCGCCTGCAAGTACTGTTAATTGACGACATTTATGGAATTCAATCTCTTCCTCGCCTGCTTTATTTGATACCCTTTCATGCGTATCAAGCGCAATTTGTACAAGCATAATTGTTACTACGTAATGCTCAATTTGTTCTATATGTAAGTTTGCACTCTTTAAAGCACCATATAACAATGCTATCTTTTCTTCATCAATAAATGGTTCTTCAATATAGTTTATAAAATAAGGATGGCGTAATTTCTCCATCAATTTTTCTTTTATACCCGCATACCCTCCGTAGATGTCACACACAAAAAATCACCCTTGTTTTCTAATTCATAAAACTTATTATAACACATACACTCTATTTTCTATAACCAAAACTTGGCTACACCTACCATTCATGTAAGCAATCTTTCTAATCTCACTCTGTCTAGTTAAAACTATATCATTTATTTACTAAAAAAAAAAAGAAAAGCAGTTTCCCGCTTTTCTTTACTTCGTTTTAATAAACGATAAAATTTCACTGCGCGCTGCAGCATCATTTTCAAGCACACCACGCACTGCTGTCGTTACTGTTTTCGCACCTGGTTTTTTCACACCACGCATCGTCATACACATATGTTCTGCTTCTACTACTACCATTACACCATGAGGCTCTAGTACTTCCATAATAGAGTTCGCTACTGTTGATGTAATACGTTCTTGCAGTTGTGGGCGACGTGCAATTGTATCTACGGTACGAGCTAATTTACTTAACCCTGTTACCTTTCCACCTTGCGGAATATATGCAACGTGAGCAACTCCATAGAATGGTACTAAATGATGCTCACACATCGAATAAAATGGTATATCTTTTACTAGTACAAGCTCTTCGTGATCTTCTCCGAATACTTTATGCAAATGCTCTTTCGGATCTTCATGCATACCTGAGAACACTTCTGCGTACATTTTTGCAACACGCTTTGGTGTATCAAGTACTCCCTCACGATTTGGGTCATCCCCAATCGCCTCTAAAATAAGGCGTACTGCATGTTCAATTTGTTCTAAATTAACTTTTGCCATCCGCTAGCCCTCCCGAAAACCTAAAAGTGATACGAACACATTCTAGCATATTTATGTTTTTAAAAGCAAAAAGAAGAGTTCCCAAAAAGGAAACTCTTCTTCCCTGTTAATATGTAAGGATTATTTAACCGCATCTTTTAACGCTTTACCAGGTTTGAATGCAGGTACTTTACTTGCAGCGATTTCAATCTCCTCACCTGTTTGTGGGTTACGACCTTTACGAGCCGCACGCTCACGAACTTCGAAGTTACCGAATCCGATCAGTTGTACTTTATCACCTTGTTTTAAAGCTTCTAAGATAGAATCAAAAACAGCGTCTACTGCTTTTGTTGCGTCCTTTTTAGAAAGGGAACTTGCTTCTGCAACAGCATTGATTAAATCTGTCTTGTTCATGCCATTCACCTCCTCCCAAAGATAAGACTGTATAATGATCATAAAATGAGTCTTACTTTCATTTGTAGGCAATTTTTGCAAATTCTATACTACAAAGATGTAGATAAATCATTATCAACGCCTATATTATACGATTCTCCTTTATAATTCAATATTTTTAAGGAAATTGTTACTCTTAAAATGTGAAAATCTGATGAAACTTGACAATTTACAACAATGTATTAGATAATGACTGTTTATTTTTCTATTTTATAATCAAAAAAAACAAAAAATCCCTCTACAATGAGAGGGATTTTTTCTTATAGTATAATCGCAATTAATCCGCCAGATCCTTCATTAATAATTCTTTCTAGCGTTTCTTTTAATTTATATCTAGCATTTTCTGGCATTAAAGATAATTTCGCCTGAATTCCTTCTCGAACAATCGAGCTAAGTGAACGTCCAAATATATCAGAATTCCAAATTGATAACGGGTCATCTTCAAAATCTTGCATTAAATAACGAACTAATTCTTCACTTTGCTTTTCAGTACCAATAATCGGCTCAAACGTTGACTCTACATCTACTTTAATCATATGAATAGATGGCGCTACCGCTTTTAACTTCACACCAAACCTTGAACCGTGACGAATAATTTCTGGCTCATCTAAGCTCATATCCGCTAATGCAGGTGCTGCTACACCATATCCTGTTTGCTTAACCATACGCAGTGCATCCGCCACTTGATCGTACTCTATTTTCGCATGAGATAAATCGAGCATAAGCTTTAACAAATGATCTTTCCCTCGAATTTCTACTCCTACTACTTCTTTTAAAATCTGATCATATAATTCATCTGGCGCATATAAATCAATCTCCGCCACACCTTGCCCCATATCAATGCCAGCTAGGCTCGCTCGATCAATAAATTCATATTGACTAAACTGCCAAACAACGCGATCCACATCACGAAGACGTTTTATATCCTTCACAGTTTCTTGAACTGCTTCTTGATAACTTTGACGCAACCAATGCCCTTCATTTAGCACCATTACCCAACTCGGAAGGTTCACATTCACTTCTAATACAGGGAATTCAAATAGCGCTTCACGAAGTACATTATATACATCTGTTTCTCTTAAACTCTCCACACTCATTGCAATAACCGGGATATCATATTCTTCTGATAAACTTTGGCGTAATTGCTCTGTATCTGGATGATACGGCTGTACCGTATTAATTATCATAATGAAAGGTTTTCCTACTTCTTTCAACTCATTTACAACGCGTTCTTCTGCCTCTATATAATCTCTTCTTGGAATTTCACCAATTGTTCCATCTGTTGTAATTACAACACCAATTGTTGAATGTTCTTGAATTACTTTACGCGTGCCGATTTCTGCAGCTTCATGGAATGGAATAGGTTCTTCATACCAAGGGGTATTAATCATACGCGGGCCATTCTCATCTTCATAGCCCTTCGCTCCAGGAACCGTATATCCAACACAATCTACTAATCGAATATTCACTTCAAGTCCTTCATCTACTTCGATAGAAACCGCTTGGTTTGGAACAAACTTCGGTTCCGTCGTCATAATTGTACGACCAGCAGCACTTTGAGGCAATTCATCCTGCGCTCTTTGACGGTCAGACTCATTCTCAATATTTGGAATAACTACAAGTTCCATAAATTTTTTAATGAATGTTGATTTCCCTGTTCGAACAGCTCCTACAACTCCAAAATAAATATCACCGCCTGTTCGTTCTGCAATATCTTTAAAAATATCTACCTTTTCCAAGTGATTCCCTCCCTCAAAATTTTTGGGAATAATTCCGCGTTTATAGTCAACTAATACCTTCTCTAACGTTGCCTATAATATCTGATATAATATAATGGTATTCTAGAAGTTCGGACAATATATCATATAATTTTGTCCAATTTCATATGACTATTAAAAAATATCTTTTGTTTGCATCGTAAGTTGTATAACATAAAAAACCTTTCTTCTAGAACTTATTCACTAAAAGAAAGGTTCATGACTTATCATTTTAAAAAAATTGGTTCTCCGTCCTTTACTGTGTACGGTAAAGAATAAGCTGGTACAAACGGGGAACCTTTCGAAAGTATATTTCGAATATCTTCTCCCTCTGTAAACTGCCCTTCATTTTTTTTCAAAGCGTCATATAAGTCGATTCTATAATCAACAAAAACTTCTCCTTTTTCATTAATTACAAAAGGAAGTCCTTTACCAGAATATGGACTTGTCACTTGTGGCACATCTTTATATCCTAGTTTTTTGAAATCCAATTCATATACACCATCTGAAATTACTTTTTTAAAAGGTGGATATTGATGTTCATCACGATACATCCTAAGCTTTAAAGATAGTTCCTGAATTTGTTCAGCCATCCTAACATCAATTAACTTTACTGTCGGATTTGTTTCAACGTCTATTAATACGTATTGATATACTCCTCCACTTTCATACGCATTCCCTGGCGCTTCTTGTATGTAACGCGGGGCAATCTGTTGAAAATCGATTGGATACTTTTGATAAATAGGTGTACTCATATCCCTCGTCTTAATTGGCAATATCCCATCATTTTGCTCCTTAAATGTCACAACAGCTTTTTGAACAACCTGTAGCTGATCTTCATAAGGAACCGCATTTTGCTTCATATTTTCTTTCGGATACAGACACCCCGTTAAAAGGCTCATACAACAAAATATTAAAATAATATGGAATTTTTTCACTAGCATCACCTTTTCATACTAATCTAATTTGCTCCGTATGTAGTATTTTCGAGACCATTCCATTTACTGCTGTACAGGTCCACTAAATACAACAAGAAAAATAACAATTCCTGACACAATCATAAGGGTGTACGCTACTAACGCTGTAATCCCTTTCAAAAATTTATTCTTTATTCTATGTCTACTTAATAAAATAAAACTTACTGCAAAAAACATAAATCCAATTGCCCCTAAAGCCAACCACATTTTCATAAGCCCTTCTGACATATACACACCCCTTTTTATTAATCTATTTTTATACTATTTTAACAAATTAAAATCTTTAAACAAATACAAAAAGAACATTTTACTACAAATCGCGAGTATGTAACTTTAATCAATAGGTTTTCCAGCATTTCTCACCAATCTAGGCAAAAATAAAACCGAAGCGATTGTATCTCTCGCTTCGGTTGACCAAATATGCCCAAAAACAGCTCTATTCCCATTCTTTCATGGCTATCATATGCAATCTCCAAACTCTTTGTTTCTCATAATTTATTTTTTAAACATTTTGCTTAACGAACCAAAATCTGTTGGCATATTATTATTAATAATCGCTTTTACAATTTGATCCTCTTGCTCTTTCGGCACTTCACGTCCCGCCATAAGAGCCACTTGATGAATTAATTGACGAAGTACAGTTTCATCACGTAAATTCGCATTTTGCACGGATGATGCTAATTTAAAAATATCCTCTTTATTTACTTTCGCTTCCTTCTCAATATTATTAAAAATATTATTATCCATTCTTTTCACCCTCTCCTCAAGTTACTCTTCATCCTATGCAAAAATGAAAAAATGGTGAAAAGACCCAAAAAATAAAAAAGCGACAGAAGTACAAATGTACTTCTGTCGCTTTTCTTTACAGTAAATCAGGTATAGCTTCCACTTCATGTTTTCGAACACGTCCCATCAATGAGCCTACTGCATCTTTTACGTTATTCCCATTGAACAGCACGTCATATAAAGCAGCTGTAATCGGCATTTCAACTTCCATTTTCTCTGCCAATTCATGAGCAGCTTTCGTTGTTCTTACACCTTCCACAACCATACCCATGCTTTCTAACACTTCTTCTAAAGAGTGTCCTTTTCCAAGCATATTTCCAGCGCGCCAATTTCGGCTATGAACACTTGTACAAGTTACAATTAAGTCTCCCATACCAGTTAGACCAGCAAACGTTAACGGATTCCCGCCCATTTTTCTTCCTAAACGAGCAATCTCTGTTAAACCACGTGTCATCAATGCCGCCTTTGCATTATCACCTAATCCAAGACCATCAGTTATACCAGCAGCTAATGCGATAATATTTTTTAACGCACCACCAAGTTCAACTCCAACGATATCTGGATTTGTGTATACACGAAAATAACTATTCATAAATAAATCTTGTACTTCCTCAGCCGCTTCCATACGCTTTGCTGCAGACGTAACTGTTGTCGCTTGTCGTAAACCGACTTCTTCAGCATGACTCGGTCCAGACAGTACAACAACATCTTTAATTAAGTGCTCTGGAATTTCTTCCTCAATCACTTCCGAAATACGTTTTGACGTACCAGGTTCAATTCCTTTGCTCGCATGAATCCAAGTAATTGGTTCAGTAACAATTTCTTTCATCTCTTGTAATACATCTCTGTACGCTTTCGTTGGTACTACTAGCAGTACTGTATTTACATCTACTAATGCTTCTTCTAAAGAAGAGTAGGCTACGATTGTGCTTGGCAATGTAATGCCTGGGAGATATCGACTATTCTCATGTTTCGTATTAATTTCATCCATAAGTTCTGGGCGATTTCCCCAAATACGTACATCATGTCCATTGTCAGCTAATACCATCGCTAACGCTGTTCCCCAGCTACCTGCTCCTACTACTGTGATTTTTGTCATAAAATCACATCCTCTCCATTAGTCTCTTGCTCTAGCGATAATGTGAATCGGCGTTCCTACGAAGCCAAATGATTCACGTAAGCGATTCTTTAAGAAACGCTCATATGAGAAGTGCAATAATTCTGGATCGTTTACAAACACAACAAATGTCGGTGGTTTTACCGCAACTTGTGTTGCATAGAAAATTTTCAGACGGCTACCATTATGAGTTGGCGTCGGATTCATCGCTACCGCATCCATAATTACATCGTTTAATACGTTCGTTTGAATACGGATACTATGACTTTCATTTACCTCATCGATAACCGGTATTAATGTTTGTGTACGTTTTCTCGTTTTTGCAGATAAGAAAACAATTGGTGCGTATTCTAAGAATTGGAAATGAGCACGGATATTTTCTTCAAATGCTTTCATTGTTTTTTCGTCTTTTTTCACTGCATCCCATTTATTTACAACGATAACAACAGCTCGCCCTGAATCATGAGCATATCCAGCGATTTTTTTATCTTGCTCAATAATTCCTTCTTCACCATCTAAAACAACTAAAACAACGTCAGAACGTTCAATCGCTCTTAGCGCACGAAGTACACTATATTTTTCTGTACTTTCATACACTTTTCCTTTTTTACGCATACCAGCTGTATCAATAATTACATAATCTTTTCCATCTTTACTATATGGTGTATCGACAGCATCACGAGTTGTTCCTGCTACATTACTAACAATTACACGCTCTTGACCAAGAAGAGCATTTACAAGTGATGATTTCCCTACGTTTGGACGTCCAATTAAAGAGAAACGAATTGTGTCTTCATCATATCCGTCTTCTTCAATCTTTGGAAAATGTTGTGCAGCTTCGTCTAGTAAGTCACCTAACCCTAATCCGTGTGTACCTGAAATTGGGAATGGTTCGCCAAATCCTAATGCATAAAAGTCATAAATGTCACTGCGCATTTCCGGATTGTCTACTTTATTTACTGCAAGTACAACCGGTTTATTTGAACGATATAAAATTTTTGCAACTTCTTCATCAGCTGCTGTTACACCGTCACGACCGTTTGTCATAAAAATGATAACATCCGCTTCATCAATTGCTACTTCAGCTTGTTGACGAATTTGTGTCAAAAACGGCTCGTCTCCAATATCAATTCCGCCCGTATCAATAATGTTAAATTCATGATTTAACCATTCTCCAGCGCTATAAATACGATCGCGCGTTACACCTGGAATATCTTCTACGATTGAAACTCTTTCTCCAACAATTCTATTGAAAATAGTAGATTTCCCTACGTTCGGGCGACCTACTATCGCTATTACTGGTTTCGGCATATACTTTCATCCTTTCAACTTGCTTCTGTTTATTATGTAAAAAACCCTTCTTTGTGCAAGAAGGGATTTGCATTCCAGAATATTTCTCAACGTATCAAAACACCTCACATTATAACACACGTTGCTAATGTTTCACAATAATATATACATTCTCTTGTAAGCGATGTGCTATACCATCTAAAATTGCTTCTAAATTATTTGCAACAAATTCTAGTTCCTCCGTCGATTCGCAAACGAATAAAGGAGCACCACCTGCAAATTTTTCTGGAGTCGTTGTTATAACTGCCAGAATAACACTTTCTAACATCATCTCTTATCTCCCCTTCCTTTTGGGGCTTCCGATGACATATGGACAGCACTTTCTAACGTTGGTACATTTCCTATGACACCTATCGCTTTCTCTGCATCTTGATCTTGCGGCAGG
Organism: Bacillus cereus group sp. MYBKT14-1; assembly: GCF_051915185.1. Classification (NCBI taxonomy): domain Bacteria; kingdom Bacillati; phylum Bacillota; class Bacilli; order Caryophanales; family Bacillaceae; genus Bacillus; species Bacillus cereus group sp. MYBKT14-1. Next base: position 631,837 of record NZ_JBQAEF010000002.1, read on the forward strand.
ACAAAAATCCCAACCCTGCCATCCTCTAAATCACGCTTTGCTAACGGTACAAGCGCTGGTGTACCAGAATCTCTATAAATCCCTAACGCTACTGAAACATCGTGTAAAATAGCTTGTCGTTGCCCTAAATTTGAGATTGTAACCATCGCATCAATTGATTTCGGCTTTAAAATAAAACCCATACCATATTTCATAATTTCTTCTTGTCTTGCTGGCAATCCAATATTCATAATGTAAATATTGTCAATATAAAGCCCTGCTCCTTCAAAACGAAGCGGAACGTGCTCAATTTCAACAAGATCATGTAGCCTTTTACCAGACATTAATTTTTTCGCGATAAAAAATGCGATTATAGCCATAATTACTCCTGCAATCCATGAACGGAATCCTATATACGCAAACGTCGTTGCAAACGACGTTAACATTGCCAAATAGTTGCGACTTTCAAAAACCAATGCAATTCCTTCAATGTATGTATTTCCACGCGGTACGAGCTCATACCCATCTAATTGTTGAAGCGTATTTCTTTCCATATTACGTACATCACGAAATTGTGTCGCTGCTAATGTAAGAAATGTAATGGCAGAAAAATCTTTTTTCAAAATAGACGGGATTGCAATCGCTCCTAAAGCAGCTGCAATTAACCCCATTGCAATATGAATAATTTTCCCATGTAGCCTCGTCGGATATTGCCGCGTATCCGTCCGAAGCATTAGCACCCTTGTAACTGTCCCCGCTATTACGCCGCATAAAATGGCTGGTGTATATTCAGTCATGTATTACCCTCGCCTTTCTTTTACGTGTTTTTCTCTTAAACCGTTCCATGTATACTGATGCTTTTGCAATCCAAAACAATATTGCCATGAATAATGTAGAAATGGCGACGATATCAAAAAATGCTAAACTACCGTAATCATATGGAAAATTCAATTTCCTAAAAATAAATGTCACTAGCAGCTCTCCTTGTAACATCCCTACATATAGAGAACATAATCGTAATATGCGATCCCCATGCAATAACACCGATGCATACACAAGAGCACTACTTAGCAGAAACACTCTATCCACCACAATCCAAATCGGATCATATATTTCTAACAGATGAAAACTTGTATATAACATTGCAATAATAAGTGCCGAAAGTAAGCTATACAATTTTTTCCAGAAGGAATATAGCGTGATCCCTATAAAAGAAATAATACAAAGTAAAAGAGCATTTACTGATACCACGAATGAGGCAATCGTTACATGTAACGGAGAGCAAATTATAAAAATCAGTATACAAGCGCCTAACTTCCACCGGATAGGGTCCTTTTTCATAAAAAAGGTTACAATGATCCACCCTATCCAAGCTACAAAATAAAAAGTACTTCCATCCATCAACTTCACCTCCTATGTTTTCCATTATGGGAACTTTTTATGAAAGTTAATCCGCTTTATTTACGCATAGTTTTTTCTTATAACAGCAACACTTTTAACAAGGAGGTGGTATTCATTATGGGTAAAGATCGCCAAGAACGAAAACTACGAGAATCACGCCGCGTTGAATCCGATCGTGATCAATCACTACAATATCCAGGTGCAACTGGACTTGATACACCAGAACAGGCTCGAAAACAAAACCAGCACTAATTAATACAAAAAGACGGTTTCTATATTGTACGAAACCGTCTTTTACATAATCAGTTTAATGATTTCTATTTATATCGAAATAATATTTCGCATACTATATCCTCCCATTACTTCTTTTTACCTTCACCTATTCCCATTAAAAATTAAGTTCTCTCCAGTAATTCGACAACACACCATCTACATTTTTCAACCCTTTTTCAATTACAATTTTTACGAAATGATATTTTTATATAATGCTAATTCCATTCTCCACTTTATATTACGAAAAAGAATAGAACAAAAAAAAATCAACCGAATGGTTGATTTTTTATCTCCTACTATAATGCGCAGTATCAATACCACGCTGCATTAACCAATGATATGTTTCACCCTTTACAACAAGAGGTACAGATTGCAACTCTTCTATCGTCTTCGCACCAAGAGCTGTCATTATAAATTTCAAATCTGTATGTAGAAGCTCAATTTCATCTACTAACTTCTCGATACCATCTTGCATTAAAATACGTAAAAAATAACCAGCAAACGCAGTTGTATTCGCCCCTAATGCGATTGCTTTCGCTACGTCAAGCGCTGTTTGTATACCCCCAGATGCAATAAAAGAGAGGTTATTATTTGTAGAGGTTGCTTCAATAATCGAGGTTGCTGTTTGTATGCCCCAGTTATTAAAATAAGAAAGCATTCGCTGTCTTCTTTCGTTTTCAACAGCAGCAAAATTCGTACCACCTTGCCCACCAATATCAATTGCTGTTACACCTACGTTCACTAACTGTTGCATTGTTTCCTTACTCATCCCAAATCCAACTTCTTTTACAATGATAGGAACTTTACTATTTAAAACAATTTTCTCAATGCGCTGAAGTACTCCAGTAAAATCACGGTCTCCTTCTGGCATCGTTAACTCTTGTATGACATTTAAATGAATTTGTAATGCATTCGCTTCAATCATATCAACGGCGCGCTCTGCCTGCTCGATAGTTGCCTCACTACCTAAATTAGCAAAGAAAATACCATTTGGGTTTACCTTTCTAATCACCTTATAAGAAGCAGCTTCACTTTCATCTTTTAACGCCGCCATTTGCGAACCTACAGCCATAGCAAGGTTATGATGTTTCGCTACATATGCTAATTGCTCATTAATATGTAACGTTTTCTCTCCTCCACCACCAGTCATCGCATTGATAAAAATCGGCGAACTTAGTGAAAGTTCGCCGATTTTTGTTTCACATGTTATTGTGTCATAATTTGAATTTGGCAAGCTTTGATGCACAAAATCAATATCATGAAAGCCATGCGTACGAGACTGACCAGTAGAAAGAGCGTATTCAATATGATCTAATTTACGTTTTGCCCTTACCACTTGTACCCCTCATTATTTCTTTAATTTTTTCAGTTGTTCACCAATAATATCACTTAATTGGAAAGTAGCAGAATCAGCATTTGGCTCATACTGACTATAATCTTCAGTTACATTATTTTCCTCAAGCGCTTCTTTTATACTTAAAGAAATACGTTTCTCTGCTACGTGAACTTCAAGTACTTTCACTTTTACTTCTTGTCCCATTTCCAATACTTCATTCGGATTTTTCACGTGACGATTTGCAATTTGAGATACGTGTACAAGCCCTTCAACGCCCGGTAAAATCTCAACGAATGCACCAAATGTAACAAGGCGTTTTACTACTCCCTCACGAATATCTCCAGCTTTTATTTCGCCAGCAACGTTTTCCCAAGGTCCTGGTTGAGCTGCTTTAATTGATAAAGAAATACGTTGTGTATCAGCATCAACAGATAACACCTTTACCTTAACCTTTTGACCTTGCTCTAACACTTCAGAAGGTTGCTCTACACGTTCGTGTGAAATTTGTGAAATGTGAACTAAACCGTCCACTCCACCAACGTTAACGAATGCGCCAAAGTCAGTTAATCGTTGTACTGTTCCTTCAACAACGTCCCCTTCTTTTAATGAAGAAATTGCTTCTTTTTTCTTAGAATCTAGTTCTAATTCTACTACCGCTTTATGCGAAAGGATTACACGATTTTTTTCACGGTCTAATTCAACAATTTTCACCGCTAATGTTTTACCTTTATAGTCAGTAAAGTCTTCTACATAATGTACTTCTACAAGTGAAGCTGGAATAAAACCGCGAACACCAAGGTCCACAACTAATCCGCCATTCACAATATCTTTTACAGTAACATCAAATACATGACCAGAAGTAAATTTCTCTTGTAGTTCTACCCATGCTTTTTCTGCATCAACAGCACGTTTAGATAAGACAAGATCATCTTCTTCTAATTTAATAATTTTCAACTCTAGTGTTTGATCTAATTCTACAACATCGCTTGCTTTTTCAATATGAACGTTAGCTAATTCACTAATTGGAATTACGCCATCTGTTTTGTATCCAACATTTACAAGCACTTGTTTCTCTTCAACCTTCGTTACAGAACCTGTAACAACGTCACCAACTTGTAATTCTTTTGAATCCATAACTTCTTCATTCATTTTCTCTACCATGGAAATACCTCCCTACAGAATTGACAAAGCATTTTTTATGTATATACGAAATGAAAACAAAGTTTTCATTTGCATGTTTAAGAATTTCTCATCACATACTCTTTTTCAATAACATTCACAAGAAAATATATTAAACCTATATAAATAGTATACAGCAAAACCAGCTTGAAAAAAGTATGTTTTGAAATATAATAGCGAATATATTCTGACAGTTTTATTCCTCTTTAACTAACTTCTTACAAATCAGCTCATTTGTCAAGGAAAGAGACTCACAATTCACGTATCCTTTACATTTCTATTTAAACAAAAAAAGAAAGAGGACTATCCCCTTTCTTTATTTCGCAAACACTCCAGAAACAATGCTCATAATTTTTTGGACAACTTCTTCAATTGATAAAGAAGTCGTATCTAATTCCAATGCATCATCAGCCTTTTTTAGTGGAGAAACTTCGCGTTCTGAATCTAATTTATCACGCTGAGCAATTTCTTCTTTTAGCTGCTCTAAATTAGATTCGAAACCTTTATTTAAATTTTCTAAATGTCTTCTTTCCGCTCTTTCTTCAACAGAAGCAAGCATAAAGATTTTCACTTCAGCATCCGGTAATACATGTGTACCAATATCACGGCCGTCCATTACAACGCCGCCTTTTTTCGCTAACTCTTGCTGACGACGTACCATTTCTTCACGAACAAGGCGATGTTTCGCTACAATAGATACTCGATTCGTCACATCAGGTGTACGAATTACTTCAGAAACATCTTGTCCATTTAAAAATACAAGCTGTGTATTTTCTCCTTGCTGAAACTCAATATTTACATTCTTTACAACTTCCATTAACTGCTCTTCATTTTCAATGTCTACTTTTTGTTCAAGGGCTGCATATGTAAGCGTACGGTACATTGCGCCTGTATCAATATAAACGTAAGAAAGTTCCTTCGCAACAACTTTTGCCACTGTACTTTTCCCAGCAGCTGCTGGACCATCTATAGCAATTGAAATTCGTTTATCCATTGTAACACCTCATTTTTTCACTTATAAAACAAAACGAAAAGCAGGTGTTCACCCTGCTTCTTCTCATTTGCTTCACGTCATTAAATCCTCAATTATTGTAGCATAATCCTTCATAGAAGAAAATGAAAACTACCTATTCACCTGCAAGATTTCCACTTTGTTTTTTACCATGACACCCTCATAATAAACAATTTTAGATAAATATTTCACTGATGACTTATGTATAAATAACAATTGCACAACAGAAAGACAAATGAATTGTATTATTAATATACGAATAAAAATTCTCTCCATCTTTTTCACCGGAATTCTTCCCTCCTATACTATATTTGCACATTTCGTTTCATGATTTTATACATCGTACATATAGCAGTTAATTTTATTGTCATTTTCGAGACATACTTTTATACATTTCCATTGTCGAATTTACTCAAAACATGTTATGTTCTAAATGTATTTTTTTACTTGAAAGGGGTATAAGCATTGAAAAGAATCCTAGTTTTACACACAGGTGGAACAATTGCAATGGAGGAAGATAAAGAAACTGGGGTCGTACAACCAGGTGAAAAAAATCCTCTTTTAAAATTCATTCCTGATTTAGAAGGCGATGTTGATTTAATCGTTGAAGATGTGTTCCACCTACCATCTCCTCATATGACACCGAGCGAAATGTTACAATTACAAGTCATCATTGATGAAAGAGTAAAACAAGACAACATTCATGGCGTAGTCATTACGCATGGCACGGATACATTAGAAGAAACAGCTTATTTCTTAGATTTAACAGTACAAGCAACTATTCCGATCGTAGTGACAGGTGCAATGCGCTCTAGCAATGAGTTAGGTGCTGATGGTCTATATAACTTCTTATCAGCTGTAAAAGTTGCTAGTTGTGATGAAGCTGCAGAAAAAGGTGTTTTAGTCGTATTAAACGACGAAATTCATTGCGCTACAAATGTAACGAAAACACATACAAGTAATGTTGCAACATTCCAAAGCCCACAATACGGACCAATTGGAATGGTAACAAAACGCGGCGTTGTCTTCCATCACGCTTTAGTACATCACGAAACATATACGATAAACAAAGTGTCTAAAAATGTAGTTGTTCTAAAAGCATATGCTGGCATGGATGATACATTATTAGCAGCAATCGAAAATCTTCCTGTAGACGGCATTGTTATCGAAGCTCTTGGACAAGGTAATCTCCCTCCAAGAACACTACCTAGTCTAGAAAGATTATTAAATAGAGGTATTCCTGTCGTATTAGTTTCTCGCTGTTTCAACGGTATCGTTCAAGACGTATATTCGTATGAAGGTGGCGGTAAACACTTAAAAGATATGGGCATTGTATTCACATACGGCTTAAATGCACAAAAAGCACGCATTAAATTACTTGTTGCATTAGAGAATACAAATTCTCATGAATCCATTCAAAATATGTTTATGCACGAATAAAAAGGAGCTGTCGAGGTTTTCCCGACAGCTCCTTTTTATTTTTCTCTTGATGCAATGGTTTGCGCAATCGCATCTCCATGAAATCTTCCGTTCTCGATAAATATTTCATTTGCATTATTTCCAGCAGCAATGACACCTGCAATGAAAATATTTTCAGCATTCGTTTCCATTCTATCCTCTGTATAAATTGGACGTCCTGTTTCTTCATCAATCTGAACACCCATCTTCGTTAAGAAGCTATGATCAGGATGATAACCAGTCATCGCAAATACAAAATCGTTTTTGATTGTAAGAGCTTCACCATCAACTGTAAACGTTAATGTATGCTCAGTAATTTCTTTCACATGAGCCCCAAAATGCATTTGAATTGTACCATTTCGTACTAAAGCCTCAAATTCCGGCAAAATCCAAGGCTTTATGCTTGGTGAATACTCACTTCCACGATACAGTACCGTTACACGTGCACCAGATTTAACAAGTTCTAACGCGGCATCTACACTCGAGTTTTTCCCACCTATAACTACTACATCTCGATCAAAATAAGGATGCCCCTCTTTAAAATAGTGAGCTACTTTCTTCAATTCCTCACCTGGAACATTCATATAATTTGGATTATCATAATATCCAGTTGCTACAACAATATATTTCGCTATATATATTTCCTTACTTCCGTCACGCTTTGTCGTCTCAACCTGAAAAGCTTCTCCATCTTTTTGAACTTTCTCCACTCGCTCAAAAGCATTTACACGTACAGATTTACGTCTTACTACTTCACGATAATACGCAAGCGCTTGATTTCGAACTGGCTTACGATTTTCTGTAATAAAAGCTACATCACCAATTTCTAATTTTTCACTAGAAGAGAAAAATGTTTGATGAGTTGGATAATTATAAATGGCATTTACAATGTTTCCTTTTTCAATTACTAACGGATTTATCCCTACCTTTTGCAACGAAATTGCAGCCGCTAATCCGCACGGACCGCCTCCGATTATAATAACTGTTTCTTTCTGCATACTCGTCCACTCCTAGTCTTCTACCAATACACTATTTATAAAAACAAGAAAAAACCTACTTACAGCAGTAGGCACCTATCTTTATTGTATTCATTTTTCATATATTTGTCATCTAAACGAAACGTACATCCGATAGACATCTGCTAAAAACTGCTGAAATTTAATACCTTGTTTCCCTAATACATTCTCAGGATCAATCTTTCTAGCTGGATCAAGCGTTTTATGTGACACGATATCTTTTTTCGGATTTAAGCCAAAGTTTTGGCATAAATACGCATGATACCATGTAAAACGATTATATGCTTCCCAAAAGTTAACATCACCACCATAACAAAGTTCCACTCCAATGGCCGCCTTATTCGCGTCATAGCCATATAAGTCATTATCCGTCGGCACACCATATCGAACATGATACGCAACTTCATTTATAGGAATAATCTCCAATATTGTTTTATCATCTATAAATGTATGCGCCGAAGCTTTCGGTTGTAATTCATTAAAGTAATCTCGATTCCCTATCGCATTGCTTCCAGGATTCCCCGTATCATGGCTTACAATAAATCTCACTTTAGTCAGAGGAATCCCCGGTCGTGAACTTCCATATCCAATATAGTTGCGCTCTATAGGAAACATCGCCATTGCTACCAACTCCCGCTCTAGAAGATTACCTTACTTCCTTATATATGTATTCGGTAGCAATGTCCTTATCGCATATTTCTTACGCGAAGAGAAAATCGAAAATATTTGAAGTGAACACCATAAACAACAAGATACTTACAGCCACTCCATAAAAACCGTAAAACCAAACACAATCTTCTTTCGTATCTAAACCGAAAAATTTATTTACCGATTGTAATAATGTGCCACGCTTGCTTTGTTTGTTTCGTAATACTTCCACTCGCTCTACAACATCTGCTGGCATCATAAATCTTTGGTCTACTGTCATTTTCATCATTTATCTCTCCTTAAAATCATTTCCGTTTTGTTTATCTAAGGAGAGTATAGCACGTTTGTTCGTATAGAACAAGCGTTCTTTTTATTTTTATTTTATTTTTCAGCAAGCCAAGTAAAAATCGAGATTACAACGGCAATAATCGGCCCTACTACAACCACACCAAATACCAAAAACAGTAGCCCTTCCCCGAACATCCGAACGGTACTTATTTTTCGAGCTTTCATCGTTCTTGCAAGTTCTCCCTCTAACCTCTTAACCTTCTCTTCTAATTGTTCTACTCGTTCCAGCATTTCATTCTCCATATACAACACCTCATTTAATACTTCAACAAAAAAACGTGATTCCCTCGAAAGGAAATCACGTTTTCTCAAGATATAATATTTTATACCCAACCTCTGAAGCGGCTTGCTTCAGCCATTTTACGAACACCAACCATGTACGCCGCTAAGCGCATGTTCACTTTACGAACTTGTGCTGTTTCATAAATAGAATCAAATGATCTTACCATTACTTTTTCTAAACGTTGTTCTACTTCTTCTTCAGTCCAGTAGTAACCTTGGTTGTTTTGTACCCACTCAAAGTAAGATACTGTTACACCACCAGCACTTGCTAACACGTCTGGAACAAGCAAAATTCCGCGATCTGTTAAAATTTTAGTCGCTTCTAATGTTGTTGGACCATTTGCAGCTTCAACAACGATTTTTGCTTTAATATCATTAGCATTTTCTTCTGTAATTTGGTTCTCAATTGCAGCTGGTACTAAAATATCGCAATCAAGTTCTAACAATTCTTTGTTTGAAATTGTATTGTTAAATAGCTTTGTTACTGTACCGAAGCTATCACGACGGTCTAATAAATAATCAATATCTAATCCGTTTGGATCATGTAACGCGCCGTAAGCATCTGAGATTGCAATAACTTTCGCACCTGCATCATGCATAAATTTAGCTAAGAAGCTACCAGCATTACCGAATCCTTGAACAACAACGCGTGCACCCTTAATATCAATACCACGTTTTTTAGCAGCTTCGCGAATACAAATTGTTACACCTTTCGCTGTTGCTGTTTCACGTCCATGTGATCCACCTAATACAAGCGGTTTACCTGTAATAAATCCTGGTGAATTAAATTCATCAATACGGCTATACTCATCCATCATCCACGCCATAATTTGAGAGTTTGTGAATACATCTGGAGCTGGAATATCTTTCGTCGGACCTACGATTTGGCTAATTGCTCGTACATAACCGCGGCTTAATCTTTCTAACTCACGGAATGACATTTCACGTGGATCACAGATAATTCCACCCTTACCTCCACCATATGGTAAATCAACAATACCACATTTTAAACTCATCCAGATTGAAAGTGCTTTCACTTCATTTTCTGTTACATTCGGATGGAAGCGAATTCCACCTTTCGTTGGACCAACAGCATCATTATGTTGCGCACGATATCCTGTAAATATTTTAACAGTCCCGTCATCCATACGAACTGGTATTTTCACTGTCATCATACGAATTGGTTCTTTTAATAATTCATATACTTCGTTTGGATAACCCAATTTTTCTAACGCTTCACTAATAACAATTTGTGTTGAATTCAATAGTTCAAAATGTTGTTCCCTTTGTTGTTGTGTTTTTGTTTGAGTTCCCTTTTCGGCTACCATAGTAAGTAAACCCCCTGTAATTTCACTTGTTTAGTAAACCTTCATTGCCTAGTATACACCCTTAAATTTGGAATGCAATAGAAAACGCTAACAAATATATACAAACTATTTTCTGTTGCAAGCGTTTTCACTATTATTATAGTCCTTTTATTACTTTTAGAAAAGTAAAATACTTAAATATTTAAATGTTTTTTATTTTCATCAACCACACTCCCATAAAACTGCATATTTTATTTTCAAAAAGTATGTTCGAGTATTTACAATCATCCCTTCCCTTCTCCAAATAAAAACAAAACCTCAGCTATGTTGTATTAGCTGAGGTTTTGTTTTTTCACAAAGTAATTGTGTATTTGTTCTATCGCGTTAACATCCATTAATTCTTTACCGTACTCCATGATGCGATAAATGGTTGCTGTAGACGGATTACCGTATTCCGCTAAAATAGCTATAAAATCCGCCTTTAACAATTGAATTTGTTCCTCTTCTTCCACCCAAAGATAGAAGCGCTCATCCCACGTATATAGCTTTCCGCCAGTTACACCAAGGTTATATAAGCGATTCGACAGGTTAATTACGTCATCTAGCGTAGCAAACTCATATAATATATGCTCACTTTCATCTAGAGTCACTTGCATTTCAATAAACTCGTCACGGAACTCATCATCTGTATCCATTTCTTGATTTTCTTTCGTTACAATTACAACCATCCCTTGTGCTTGTAGAGAAAACACTTCAACTGCAATCGGACCATCTGCTTCAAACCCTAATTCCTTATTTGCTTCTTGCATCATATCACGAAATAATTGCTGTACTTTCGGTGCATTTCTCCATAAATCTTCTTTCGTTAATCCTCGTTCAGATAAATCATCAAATGTTAGAAAAATTTTTATCTTATTGTAATTTAATCGTTCCAGCCTCATCTCATACCCTCCCTACGTAACCAATGCATCTAATTTTTATTATATGAAATAGAAAATAGATGGTTCTTTTCGAACAACTATTCCGACATTTTTAACCATCCATCCCATTCTTCTTTCGTATCACCAATTAAGATTGTTTCAATGTCCAACTGGTTTAGAACGCCTAGCTTTCCGATAAATCCAACAGAAAGAGATTCCCTTTTTTCTTGTAATAAATTTATAAAGTTCATCGTCTTTTTCATTTCTTGTTCGTCAGCAAAAGATATAAATACATATTTCGGCTGTATTTCCTCTACCGCTGATAACATACCATCTTCAGCTAAGCTTGTCCTAATATATATCGCCTCATATCCTTTTAAGCGTAAATAAGTTGAAAAAATAAATCCTTTCAATGCATCCTTTTCTAACACAATAACTTTGTGTAAAGAGGAAAACATTGAGGCATTGTGATACACCATCCCTAGACGCGTTTGTAAAAATGATAGTGCATATTGAAATTGCACCATTGAAATCTCATTATTATTTTTTGACGTTAATAATTTGTCTGTCACTCGAAGAACGATACTGGCAACAACCTTTTCTGTTGAATATATACTAAAAGCTTCGTTTAATAATGCAGCAATTGTAATTTCATCAAATTTTAACAAAGCTTGTAGCAAATCGTCCACTAAAACAACTTCTTTATCGAAATGTATCTCTTTTTGAACTGTACTCTGCAAACGATTCTCTTCTAATAACTGAACTGCTTGTCCAATCATCATACCGGAAGAAACTTTTTCCATTAACCATTTTAAAATTTGAATATGCTCTTCTGTATATAAGCGATGCCCAGCTTGATTCCGCTTTGGGGCAATAATTTGATATCGTCTTTCCCATGCACGAAGCGTACTCGGCTGAACTCCAATTATATTCGAAACGGCTTTTATATTATATTTCCCACTAAGAGTTGGCATCATTTCCCTCCGCACAATGTAATGATATGTGTTTGAGCAGGTGCTCGGAAACGAAGTGGTATCAATGTTGTTCCATACCCATTACTAACAAAGAGAATCGTATTCAAATGGTTATATACGCCACCTTTTAAATATTTTTTAGATGGGAATAATCGGATTTGTCCTCCATGCGTATGTCCACTTAACACAAGTGAAATCTGTTCATTTCCAGACATTTTTTTTATTATATCAGGGTTGTGACTAACTAGGATACGAAAACCCTCTTCTTTACAATCCGCCAATGCCAAATCTAGACGATCACGGTGCAATCCAACATCATCTATACCGAGCAAACAAATTTTCTCTCCTAATTCAGACTCAAATACCACTCTTGTATTATCTAAAACTTTTACGTTATTTTCTAATAATAACGCATCTAATTCATGATATTCTATCTCATAATCATTGTTTCCCCACACAAAATATACAGGACCTATCTCTCTTAACTTTTGAATATTCGCAGAGATTTTTGATAAAGAGACACCTTTCTCTGCTAAATCTCCTCCGATAATTACGAGATCTACTTTTCCTTTTACTTGTTCAATTAACAAATTCGAAATGACCCTTCTATGAATATCAGAAATAAAAAACACATTTACTTTTTGAAAACTTTTCGGAAATTCTTTAAATACTAAAGTATGTTCCAACACCGTATTACGCATCGCTTCTTTATACATCACAAAAAGTAATAAAATCCCCATGCCTATGAGAGTACTGAATAATATAATCCATATCATATTTTTGACTCCCTCCTCATAAAGATAATCCTAGGCTTTTATAACAAACTGTGATCGCTTAACTCGCTAGCTTTCTTGCTTTGTGGACTTATCTTTTATCGGAATTTTTAATTCTTGACCTGCACTCACTTCATCTTCCTGCAAGTTATTATACTTTTTAATTACTTCAACTCCATTTCCATCTGAAAAATATTGCTTCGCTATACTTTCTAAAGTTTCTCCCTCTTTCACAGTATGCGTTATTACTTTTTCAGAATGTTTCTGCGACTCAGATTTAGCTGAATCAAAGAAGATTACTTCAAACGCACTTTTTCCAGCATTATTACTATCACCCTTCACCTGAATATATTTATCCGTGTACCACAAAATACTAATCGGCAGAAGAATGAATAGAAATGTTAAAACCCGGACGAAAATGTGATTTATTTTAAACTTTTGTTTTTTCTCTTTATTTCTATGAATTTCACTACGCGGCGGTAAACTTTCTTTTTCTTCCACTCGCTCAACTTCTAATTCCTCTTCAAAATCAGGAATTCGTTTCCTCATGTTGTTCACCACCACCTTCCATTTATTTTCTTAATTGGAGTCCCATTATAAAATCAACAAGAAAGTGTGCAAAGATTGTTATAAACAAATTTCCTGTCCATTCAAATACATAACCAAAGACAAAACTAATGAAACAGACGAAACAAAATAAAAATGGCTTTGTTATATAACGAATATGTAACACTGCAAATACGAAGCTCGCAATTACAATTCCAAAATGAGTCTGTACTACACCTCTAAATAAAAATTCTTCTGCAAAACCAATCAAGAACGTAATAACGAGTAAGTGTAGAACGGACATTCCTCGAAACATCTTATCGTTAATACCACCATCATCAAACCATGACTCCGGAAACACTCGCATTGCAACATAATCTAATAACACAATACCAATCGCTAACAAACCACCTATAATAAGTATAGATACTGGTTCCCATTTCCATAAATTAAAGACTTCTTTTACATCTTGAAATAATATATATGCCAGTAAACAGCCAATACCGATAATAATTAACTGTGTTATATATAGATTCAGCCTTATTTCCTGCGGACTCATATCTTCAACATTATGCCTTTGAATGTTCATCATTCCTCCATCTTTTCTAGGCCGAAAAGCTTTTGTAACTCTGTTTCCCAATTATAGTCGAAATCCGATTGTTGCGCTCGTCTTTTTTTATAATCTTCTTTGGTAATACCGCAATAATCGCAGCAATTAATTAACTCTTGCTCTTTCCTATAACCGAACTGTTGCAGCACATATTCACGTCTACACCCTTTAACTTGTATCCATGACTTCATATTTTCTAGCTCACTATATTTATTACGCAACCTTATTTCTACTTCAGCTATTAATCGGTTCATGATTTCATCTGACAAACCTTCTAATAATAATCTTCGTTGTTGTATAATTCCAACCTGTTCGAGATGATAACGAACGAAACGCCAATATTGCTCATTAAATCTTGCTGCATTATAACAAATTTCTTCTACATCTTCTATTGGTAATTCCTTCGTTTGAAATATTCTTTCTTGTAGTAAAGAAAATAAAAATTTTATTTGTGACTTACTTGGCAATTCATCCTCAATGATTGAAATTGGCAAATCATGATCCAACGGACTACATAATAAAATAGCTATACTCGGTTCGCCATCTCTTCCAGCTCTTCCGATTTCTTGTAAGTAAGAGGCTATATTAGTTGGATAATGAAAATGAATAATATATCGCGTATTCGCCTTATTTACCCCCATACCAAATGCACTTGTGCATATTACAAGTTGCAATTGATCGTTCATAAACTGCTGTTGAATTAACATACGCTCTTCATGTTCCATACCACCATGATAAAAAGCTACACCAGTAACACCTTTCCCTCTCAAGTATTCCGTTAACCTTTCTGTCCACGCTCTACTTGAGCAATATACAATCCCCGGCCCTTGTAAATACATCACCTGCTCTAAAAGCGCCTCTTTCTTTTCTTCTATCGTCTCTACAAATTGCACATCCATTGCAATATTAGGACGATCAATAGAGTATACATGTTCCGCGGCACCCTTTAAATTTAAACTATCTGCGATATCCTGCAGTACCCCTTTTGTCGCTGTGGCTGTCAATGCTAATACTGTAGGAGAACCAATATTTTCAATAACTACATTTAGTTTTTTATAGTCCGGTCTAAAATCATAACCCCATTGAGAAATGCAATGAGCCTCATCAACAACAAATAATGAAATATGAATTTTCTTCAATTCCCTAATTAATAACTCCGACTGCAACATCTCTGGTGAAACAAAAATAAATTTATATGAAGATAATTTTTTCATCGCTTCTCTTTTTTCATTTAATGTCCGAAAACTATTAAATGCTATCACTCGGTTTTTCACAACATACTTTAATTGTGTCACTTGATCTTCCATTAAAGATAATAACGGTGATACAACAAGCACTGTTCCTTCTCGCATAAGCCCCGGAAACTGATAGCACATAGATTTCCCTCTTCCAGTCGGAAGCATTGCTATCACATCTTTTCCTTCTAATAAATCTGTAATTACTCCTTTTTGACCTGGACGAAATTCGGAATATCCAAACCACTTATATAAATATTCTTCAAGTTTCATTTACACCCTCCATCCGCGCTAATACAAGACGAACTTCAAAATAAGAGATATCTTCTCCAACCGCTTGTTTCAAAACACGTAACTTCCGCGTTTGCAATGCTTCAATTACTTTTATTACTTTGTCTATCTTTTCTTTTTCCATAAACATTTCAATAGAAAAATCTTTTTCTCGCAAAGCAATTTCAACAAAATGATCTTCTATCGTTGCAACCTTTAAATTCCGAATCGTCGCTATTTCTTCTAAAGAACGTCCTTGTCTCCAAAAATTATATGTTTTTTTCGTGGATAAACTAAATAATTCAGCTCTCTCATTTGGATAAGATATAATTTCAGCTAATAGTGGAAATTCATTTTCTTTATCACGAACTTCTTGTATAAAGAAATGTATTGTACCCCAAAATAAAAAATACACCCTGAATATATCTTGTTTCGTAATTTCTGCTAATTGTTGCAATGTACAACCAATGCGTTCATAACCCGTTAATCGATATGTTACAATCGTCGCTTCTATCGCATTACTCTTTTCTAAAAGATTATGTACTTCCGTCCATAGTTTTCTCGCCAACTCACTTCTCTTATATGGCCTTCCTGTTAGAAAACGTTTCACCCACATCATTATTTCTGTATCTTGCTGAATTGGAATAAACCTCGTATTATTCTGTTGTAAATTTGATATGGTTTGAATAATTAATGATAATCTTTTCCAAAATGTTTCACCTAATTCACCATAATGTAAACCATGCAAATGCGCCGGAAAAGCATAAACTTCCTCCCATTTATGTAACTGCATTTTACCCGTAGGTGTTAACACATATGTATTTTCATATATTTCTTGAATAAAATCCGCTTGCAACAACTTTGCAACTTCACCATCATAGTCATTTCTATTTAATGATTTATATATTCCGAACAAAAAAGAAATTCGGAACATATTTCCATCTTGTAAAGTTTGCGAAGAACGTTTGCCCTTTAGTAAATAATAAATAGAAGAAACGGTTCTTTCACCATTCAATTGTTTTAAACAATGCAACAAAGTATATTGTATTTGCATGACCGCTTCCACCTTCCAATCTTAACTTCATTCTTTTCAGTACAATTACACTATCTACTGTCGCTCATTAAACTTATCATATAAGAACTATATACTTGTATATATTCTATTGTATCAAACGAAATCATATTTACGTATTTTGAAAATCTTATGACATAATTCAAAAATAAGTTGACACTCTAATTGATAAGCATTATCATTATAATTTTATGTTGAAAAGTTTTACAAACCGTTTTACAATAAGGTTATAATTTTTATGGCGAGCTTTTCACATACATATTATCAGGAGGGAAAAAAGATGGCAAAATATACAATCGTTGATAAAGATACTTGTATTGCATGTGGTGCTTGTGGCGCTGCTGCACCAGACATTTATGACTATGATGATGAAGGTATTGCATTTGTAACATTAGATGATAACCAAGGTATCGTTGAAATTCCAGATGTATTAATTGAAGATATGATGGATGCATTCGAAGGCTGTCCAACTGACTCAATTAAAGTTGCTGACGAATCATTCGACGGAGACGCTTTAAAATTCGAATAGTCTTTTATTAACTTCAAAAAACGCCCCTCCTATTGATGAGGGGCGTTTTTTGTATCTAAATTTTATTTTCCTTAATAAAAAACCATTAGTAGTTTCACACTACTAATGGTTTTAGTATATATTATGCATTTTTCATTTTTGCAAACACCCATACTTTCAGGCGTGAGAATAATGCTACAAATACAATTGTTACAACAATCCCTTTAATTAAATTAAATGGTAAGATTGCCGTTACAACCGTTGTTTTTATAGCTTCGCTAGACATAGCTGGTGAATTTAAAAACCAAGTGTACGCCGGGAATATGATGATGTAGTTTAATACACTCATAATAAGTGCCATTGTAATTGTCCCTAGCATTAATCCTGTAGTTAAACTCTTCACAGTACGATACTTTCTAAATAAGAAAGCTGCTGGCCCAATAAATAAACATCCTGCAATAAAGTTTGCAATTTCTCCAACTGGTACTCCCGTTAAACTTCCTTGAATCCCGTAATGTAAAATGTTCTTTATCGCCTCTACAATCACTCCTGCTACTGGTCCAAAGATAATTGCCGCAATTAGAGCTGGTACATCACTAAAATCAATTTTCAAAAATGGCGGAAGCCCTGGGAACGGGAAATCCAACATCATTAGTAAATATGCAATACTACTTAGCATCGCTACACTCACCATCTGCACTACACTGTTTTTTTGTTTCATCTTTCTCTCTCCTTTTCCATCGATCATCTCATGGAAAGTGGAAAGGTTCTGCTATGCCTATTTTTTCATAGAACGAAAAAACCCTTTGTGTTTTACACAAAGGGAGAATTTAAGGCACATCAAACAGACGTTCAAATCCATATCTTTTTTGAACGCTTGAACCTCCATCTTCTCCCATCCAGACTATACTGTCGGCTTTGGAATCACACCAAATCCTGCCTTAACGGCTCGCGGGCTTAGAACAAAATCATAAATAGTTCATCACCGCCGGTCGGGATTTTCACCCTGCCCCGAAGATAGACCGATATTCTATTTTCCCCTTCATTATACAACAACCTCATAACATTGTGAACTAAAAAATTGTAACTTATTTAAAATTAGTTATTTATTTTTCGTAACAACAAATAAATTGCGAGATATTTTACAATACAATCCATATTTTTTATTATTCGGCATTTCTCTTTTGAATTACCTAGTCATATATAATTAAAAGTGATAAGATATTGAATTGTTAAGATAAGAACATTTTCTGAGTTATGGAGGAAATGTCATGAAAAAAGACAAGAGACATTCTATTCGAGAAGCAATGAAAAAAAACTTAAGAAAAGAATACTTTTACTTAAAAAAAGAATTACTTTTCTACTGCCCAATTGATTTAGGCACATTCTCAAACGAGACATACTATGCTACTTTCGATGAAGATGGCATCAGTATTTATCAGTATGATAAAAAAACAGAAAGTAAATTAAAATTGTGTGAACGTCATCCGTGGAAGAGTTGGAATAAAGTGAAGATTGATCACTATTTGACAACTTCTCAATTTATTTTTCAGGGTGAGCGAAATTGGATCTTATCTCTTTTTCAAAAAGGAAAAGAAGCTCAAAAAATTATTGAAGAGCATACATCTTTACAAACAGAAGTTGTTTCCCGCTCTTTCTTAAAAAAACTTCCTGGTTTTCGTTCTAATACACCACTGAATAAATACATCGGTAGTATTTGTTACACTGCACTTATTGCATTTTTATTAAAATGGATGATTCCATTTCAAGCACCACAAATCGCCCTGTATTCTATCTCGATTGGTTGTATGCTTCTTGGCCTACTTTGTTTGACAATCGGTTTAATTGAACCGACTATCGTACTGTTTCGAACAAAAGAGAAAACAAGAACAAAAGTTTTTTACTTATATAGCTATTTAGCTATTTCTGGATTTATATGTGTCTTTATTTTTTGGTAAAAGAAGCCGTCCCAAAATAAATTTTGGGACGGTTTTCTTTTAGATATAGATGCTCTGATTCACTCAATAGTTCTAGCAAAAGCGCCCATATAATTTCATTTACATTGAATCTTATTTAAGAAGAACATAAATTTGTTCAAAGTTTAATTTTTGAAGCGTTTCCTTTACTTAACATATAATTGTTGATTAGGATAAATTAGCTCTTGCTGCAATCCATTTTTTTCTTTAATTTCCTTAAGTGTCATACTAAATTTCCGTGCAATACTAACTAAAGTATCCCCTTTTTGTACGACATATAATGACGAAGAAACAACTTCATTTCTTTGTTCACTTAAAACAAGCAATGGGTTCATCGCATTCTTTTTCGCCATCGTCCATCTTCCTTGATGAAGTTCTAGATGTAAGTGCGCACCTCGCGATTCTCCCGTGTTCCCTACTTCTCCAATTTTTTCTCCTTTGGAAATATAATCTCCTTGATCCACATATCTCTTATTTAAATGTGCATATACAGCCTCATATTCGCCGTGTTTAATAAATACAACATTTCCATAACTACTTGAATAATAAGACCTCGTTACCTTACCATCTTGGATAGCTGCCACAGGCGTTCCAATCGGCGCAGCTACATCAATACCATAGTGTTTTCCATGCCTTGTCCCAAAATAATCACTTATCTGACCTTCAACAGGCCATGTCCATCGATTTTCTTCTGCATAAACATGTAATTGAGATACAAACAGTATACTCAATAACATGACACCGCATTTTAAAACTTTCATATACATCCTCCGTTTTCTAATTACCACCATACCTTCTCTATTTTGGTATATTACAGAAAAAAGTATACAAAAAAAGAAAGTGAATTACTCCACTTCCTTCTCTTTCTTATCACGAAAAACTAATGCACTACGGTTATACTCCACATCTTTCACTTGTAATCGGGCATTTATTACTCGAGCTATCGCAAACAAATAATCAGATAATCTATTTACATACTTTAATACAACTTCATTTATTTTCACTTCTTTTTGCAATGATACTATAGAGCGTTCTGCTCTCCTTACAACAGTACGTGCAATGTGAATAGTAGCCGCTGCCTCGCTACCACCTGGCAAAATAAAGCGTTCTAGTGGCGGGGCTTCTTCTATATATAAATCAATCTTTCTTTCTAAACTTTCAACCATCACAATTGTCACTTTATAAGGAATTTTTTGTTCCACTATTGCCAAGTCTCCTCCGCAATCAAATAGTTCATGTTGAATATTTTCAAGCTCATTGTAAATATCTATAAAAGCCCCGCCTTGAAGCTTAGTCATTACATATCCAATATGAGAATTTGCCTCGTCTATTGTTCCATACGCTTCCACACGGATATCATCTTTATCAACCCTGCCACCTATTACACTTGTCGTTCCTTTATCTCCTGTTTTTGTATATAATTTCATTTCTTCACAGCACCTCTCTTGTTATTCTTTATTCGAGCAACATAGAAAAAAGTTCTACCATTCTTTATTTAATTGAGTTTACAAAAAAATAAAAAACAGCAGAACTTTATTCATTATCAACTTTAAAAACGCATATCTAAATTATACGATGCGGTAAATATACAGAGAATGTAGTTCCTCCTCCAACAACACTTGATACAGAAATTTTACCATCATGGCCTTGAACAATATTTTTCGCAATCGCAAGCCCGAGTCCTGTTCCACCCTTTTTCCCACGTGTTCTTGCTTTATCAGCTTTATAGAAACGATCAAATAAAAATGGAATATCTTCTTCTGGAATGCCTGCACCCGAATCTTGTACTTCAAAAATAAGACCGTTATTTTTCGTATCAATTACAAGCGTTACATGTCCGCCTGCATTCGTATGACGTATTGCGTTATCAATTAAATTCGTCAATACTTGTTCCATACGATCTGCATCAAACGGGTATTGTTCAATTGGACCTTTGAAATCAACCGTTAAAGCGACCTCTTTATCCTTTGCAATCCCTTGGAATTTACGACCAATTTTTTCAACAAACGGATGTATATCCACTTCACCAATATGTAACTCTACATGACCGC
Organism: Bacillus cereus group sp. MYBKT14-1; assembly: GCF_051915185.1. Classification (NCBI taxonomy): domain Bacteria; kingdom Bacillati; phylum Bacillota; class Bacilli; order Caryophanales; family Bacillaceae; genus Bacillus; species Bacillus cereus group sp. MYBKT14-1. Next base: position 653,011 of record NZ_JBQAEF010000002.1, read on the forward strand.
TTTCCATACGAGCTAAATCTAACAATTCATTTACAAGTTTACCTAAACGAACAGATTCATCATAAATAATTTGAACAAACTCATCTATTTCCTCTTTCGTTTGCACAATATCATCTAAAATCGCTTCACTATACCCTTGCAGCATGACCATTGGTGTACGAAGTTCATGTGATACATTCGCAATAAAATCTTGACGCATCTTTTCAAGACGACGTTCTTCCGTCATATCTCGCAGCACTGCTACAGCTCCACGAATTTTCGTTTGATTGTAAAGCGGCGTCATAAGAACTACATAGTTTCCTTTTTGTAAATTAATTTCAACAACTTGTTGTTGTTCGCTTTCTACAACGAGATGGAATAATTCCACAAGTTCAGAAGGTAGTTTTTTACTGAGCTCTATCTCTTTTTCTTCTTGCCAAACTTGTAAGAAATGTTCGGCCGGCGGATTGATTACAACGACTTCACCTTCTTGATTTAACGTAATAACCCCATCTGCCATACTACTCAAAATACTTGCTAACTGCTCTTTTTCTTGTTGCAAGGCGTTCATATTAAACTTCAACTGTTTTCCCATTTGATTTAAGGCCGTTGCAAGCTCACCAATCTCATCCTGAGATACCATAGGAGCCTTTGCATCAAACTTCCCACGTGACACTTCAAAAGCAACCTCACGCATTTTACGAAGCGGTGCTGTAATCCGAGTAGATAAGAAGAACGCAAAGAAAGTTGTTAATATAATCGCAATTCCAGCCGATAAGAAAATAAAATCAGTTGTTCTTTCCATACCTTGTATCGGTACTTGTAAAGATTCATATACGAACACTGCACTTTGATTTTTTGATTGCACTGGTTTTCCGACGATCATAATATCATTTTCGGTGTTTTTATTCTTCCTACTATTAGACGCTTTTCTAATATTATTCTTAATTTCTTTTTTGTCTGTAAACACAGCCGCTAATTCTTTATCTTCTTTTAAGTCATCCATTGTAAGAGTGACTAACCCTTCTTGTTTCGGTGAAGAAGAGATTTCTTTACCATCTTCTACAATAATAATCCTTGAAAGTGGGTCAGAGAATTTGTAAGCGATATTCTCAATCGTTTTTACATCGGCACCTTCTTCAATTAACTCTGAAACACTTGTTGCAACTTTTTGAAGCCTAGCTTCACTCATATCAACATAATACGTTCTAAAAAACTGTGAAAGTAAAATCGCAACAAATCCAAGAACAAACGAAACGAGAAGTAATATGGTCATCCATAACTTCCCTACTACACTTCTCCAAAGCATCAGTCGTTCACAACCTCAAATTTGTAACCTACACCCCAAACAGTAACGATCATTTTCGCTGCATCTGGTGATTTTTTGCTTAACTTCTCACGTAAACGCTTTACATGTGTATCAACTGTACGTAAATCTCCGAAGAATTCATATTGCCATACTTCTTTTAACAGTTGCTCACGATCGAATACTTTATCAGGAGCTTTCGCTAAAAATAATAGTAACTCATATTCTTTCGGCGTTAAGTTTACTTCATTACCATCTGCAGTAACACGGTGTGCATCGTTATCAATTGTTAAGTGCGGGAATACAGTAACATCTTTTGTCGTTGTATCTTGTGTAAAGAATGTTGTTGGTACAGCACGACGTAATACCGCTTTCACACGTAGTACGACCTCACGTGGACTAAATGGCTTTACAATATAATCATCTGTTCCAACTTCAAATCCTTGTACTCTATTTACTTCTTCACCTTTTGCTGTCAGCATAATAATTGGTGTCGCTTTCTTCTCACGAACCCCTTTACATACTTCAATGCCATCTTTACCAGGCATCATAAGATCTAATAAGATTAAATCGTAATCATTTTGCAACGCCATTTCTAAAGCTGTATCACCATTATCTGCTTCTTCAATCGTATATTGTTCTCTTTCTAAGTACATTTTCAATAAACGACGAATACGATCCTCATCATCTACAATTAAAATTCTTGATTCATTTTCCATCTCTACCCGCTGCGCACTCTCACCTCAGCGGTTCACACCTACCCTTCTTTAACTATTATGTTGCGCTATTCTCGTTTATTTAAGCAATCTTCTAAATGTTTCACTTCCCATATTATGCTTCACAAGAATAATAAATTTTGTTCAATTTTTTTCCAAAACTATGTATTTTTTTTGAACAGCATATAATGTCCTCGACATCATTTTACAAAATCAACCGCTACTTTGTCATGTTTTTCTCAAAAAAGAAGAAAAGTTGACAAAAATAAAATAGGAAAGTGACATGCACTCCCCTATTTTATTTCTCTATGCATATGAATGTAAACCGGCAATAATTAAGTTTACTACAATAAAGTTAAACATAATGATTGCAAAACCAATTACTGCAAGCCAAGCTGACTTCTCTCCATGCCATCCTTTTGATAGGCGTAAATGTAATACTGCCGCATAAAAGAGCCAAGTGATAAGTGCCCAAACCTCTTTTGGATCCCAGCCCCAAAAACGTGTCCACGCTATTTGTGCCCAAATCATCGCAAAAATTAATGCACCTAATGTGAACACTGGGAATCCAATTGCAATAGATCGATATCCGATTTCATCTAGTAAATCACTATTCGTATTCTTTACTAACGGCTGAAGTGCCGCCGATACTCGCTTCCGTAAAACAAGTCTTAATACAATATACAGTAATGTTCCAACTAACACTGACCAAATAACAGTATTTAATTTTTTCGCATTTACAATCGCTGGAACTTCAACTGCCGGTTCTAATTTATTTTCTGTCAGTAACTTCCCTTCGTGCGGTCCAACTAAAGCCGGAAGATTGTATTTCATTTCCACTTGTTGTTCATTTTTATCAATCCATTGAAACTTCGCTTCATATTTCATACTAGAAAATACCGTTGTTACTCCAATAAATCCAACTGTACAAACAAGTGTAAATACTACCGTCTCTAGCCAAAATGTACGTTTACTTCTCGTCGATTGATCTACATTTTTCAATAAATACATAACACCTGTAATAAAACTAATCGCTAAAATGGCTTGTCCTGCTGCTGCCGTCGTCACGTGAATATGTAACCAATTACTTTTTAAAGATGGAATAAGCGGAGATATTTCCCTCGGAAACATACTTGCATAGGCAATTAATAAAAGCGCAACTGGTAATGCAAATAGTCCGATTATGCTTACACGGTACATAAAATACATGACAATAAATGCTCCTACAAGCATCATGCCGAAAAATGTACCGAATTCAAAAAAGTTACTAACTGGCGCATGTCCTGATGCAATCCACCTTGTAACAAAATATACTGTTTGTGCAATAAACCCTAAAATTGTAATCGTTATTCCTACATTTGCCCATTTATGACCCTTTTCTTTAATTGCTCCCCCGAAAAATAGAGTGGCAATTAAATATAAAATAAATGCGGTAAAGAGAAAGTTACTACTTATTTGCACCATATCGTTTCCCCACCTTAACTAATTTTTTTATCAATTACTTTATCATTTGGCTGTGGAATTGCTGTACCTTCTAGTACTCTTTCAATATCTTTCTTTAAACCGAACCAATTTTTATTTGTATGCCCTGCAATCCACCATTCATCATTAACACGTTGTATCCAAATACGGCGATGATTCCAATACATACCTTGAATGACACCAACCATAAATATAAATCCTCCAATGCCGAGAATCCAAAGCGTTAAATCTTTTCTTACAGTAAGTGCTGTTGCATTTTGCATTTCAACACCTGCAAACGACATTTTATATTTGTTGTTTCCATCTGGTTCTATATTTTGCTGAATACCAACAAAACTCACTTCACCATCTGGTGTTTCAGGTGTAAACATTTTAAATACAAATGCAGGATTGTTTGGTAATTTCGTTTTTGTATTTGGTTTTCCATTCTCATCAAAATAAAAATCAGGAAAATAGCTTAATAGTTCTAGAGAATAACCATTTCCTAAATCATATTTTTCCTTAGGATTCGTTAAATCTACTTTAATTGGTCCCCACTTTTGATTATTTTCTTTATTTTGCAAGTTAAAGGACATACTTTTAAATTCACTTTCTTTATAATCCACTTGATACACTGCAAATTGATCAAATTTCAGTGGTTCATTCACTCGAATTTCCGCTTCTTTTACTTTTTCTAATTTCGGTTTTTGTCCTGCTATATTTTCTCCTACTGCTTTATATAATACGGCATTCGTTTGGAAGTTTTTCGCAATCATTTTATCACCTACACGATCAATCGCTTCATCAAAAACTTCCTTGTCCTTACTTTTATCATAAACTTCTTTTATAAATTTCTCGTTTTTTAAGTAGTATTGTCCATCCGTCCCTGGTATTTCTTTCGTTTCACCGTCACGTAACCAAAGTGCTTCGTCTACGTACATACTCGGTAAAAAACGAAGCATCGCACCGAATAAAAAGATAATAAGACCGATATGATTTACATATGGACCCCAACGCGAGAAGCGTCCCTTTTCTGCTAAAACGTTTCCGTCTTCCACTTTCACGTTATAGTTTCTTTTCTTTAAATTCTCTTGCACTCTTTCCAGGTCACCTTCTTGCGGTGTACCAGTCCCATATAATCTCTGTCTCTTTAAAAAACTAGGATGTCTTTTTACGCCTTGCTTTTTTAAAGCTTTATAAAGTGGAATAACGCGGTCTAAACTACATATCACAAGTGAAATACCGATAGAAGCAATCAAAATCATATACCACCATGAACCGTATAAATTATTAAACCCTAATTGATAGTATAATTGTCCTAAAAATCCGTATTCTTGTTTATAATATTCAGCTGGTGCAATACCTGGAGTTATGTACATTTCTTGCGGAAATATAGTTCCTATCGCTGATGCAGCTAAAGTTATTACGATTAGCCATACACCTACTTTTACAGAAGAGAAAAAGCTCCAAATTTTATCGACTATCGTTTTTTTCTGCGTGAGAGATCTCCGTGCACTCCCCTCATAGCGCATATCCAATAGTTTTGCATTTTCATTGCTTTCAAATGGTTTCCCGCAAGCTTCACAAAAAACGGTTCCTATCGGATTAACATGTCCACATTCACATTTAATTTCTTTCAACACTCTCACCGCCCCTGTATCTATATGTACTATTGTATATTCTAACCTCAAGTTACCGCAATACTCAGAATTTTTAAACCAGAGGCACTATAAACACGCACCCCTTATGTAAAGGCTTTCTTTATTACGGAGTAATTTTCTTTAAATACCCTTCTAACTGTTCTTTCGTTTGTTCCCCTATAATTTGCTCCACTACTTTTCCATCTTTATCAATCAAAAAGCTTGTCGGTAAAGGACCTACTCCATATGTTCCTATAATCTTTTGTCCTTTATCAATGGCAACTGGGAATTTCAAACCATATTGGTTCACAAAGTTCTTTACTGCAATATCCGTTTCATCTGCATCTAACGCTATGATTTCAACGCCTTTTTCTTTATACTTTGGATATAATTCATTCATATAAGGCATTTCTTTTTCACAAGGTTTACACCACGTGCCCCAAAAGTTTAAAAATACACCTTTTCCCTTTAAATCTTTTAGTTCAATTTTCTTTCCTTCTAAATCCGTCACAATAAAGTTAGGTGCTTCTTTTCCGATTTGCATTTTCTCTTTATTAGCAAAGAATCCTTGATAAAGGGTAAATCCTACAGCACCACATAAAATGAGTAGAATAATAACGCGAAATAATAAGCGATTTTTCTTCATATTACCTCTCCTCTCCTCGGTAAATGTTATGTATTATCTTCTGTAAATGTTGTATTGAATAAATCACCAGCAGAGCACTCCACTGGTGAATTTTTAACTCTATAGCTTATCTTGGCTTTGTAGAAGCAAGCGCGCGTAATTGTTTCACCTCATGTGGTGTCAATTCTCTCGCATCACCAGGTCGCAGGCTTCCTACTTCTAAGAAAGCATAACGTTCACGTTTTAATTTCACTACTTTACAGTCTAACGCTTCAAACATACGACGTACTTGACGATTACGTCCTTCATGAATTGTTAATTGTACAATAGCCATCTCTTTACGCTTGTCCCAAGAAATAATTTTCACACGTGCTGGTGCTGTTTTACCGTCTTCTAACGTAACACCGCGTTCTAACATGCGAATTTTCTCACCTGTTAATGGCCCTTTTATTTTTGCAACATATGTTTTTTCAACTTTATATCTAGGATGCATTAATACGTTTGCGAAGTCCCCATCGTTTGTCATTAATAATACGCCAGACGTATCATAATCTAAGCGTCCGATTGGGAATAAACGTTGTGTAATTTCCGGGAAAAAGTCCGTTACAACACTTCTTCCTTTATCGTCTGATACACTTGAAATTACGCCAGTTGGTTTATATAGTAAAAAATAAACAGGTTCTTCTTTTTCAAGAGGGATATTATTTACTTCTACTTTATCTTGAGGAGTTACTTTTGTCCCTAACTCTTTCACTATTTTTCCATTAACTTTCACTTTTCCTTGCTGAATTAATTCCTCAGCCTTTCTTCTCGATGCAATACCTGCTTGCGCAATCACTTTTTGTAATCGTTCCATTTCTTTTTTTCACCTCGAATTTATCTTACCTTACATTAGAAAGACTTGGCAACCGCATACGCTTTACGGCTATTCGCTTCATCTTACTTAAACAACATAGCGATGATAATAAACATATAAAGGTCAAATCATGTTTTTACCCTTTATTATTGTCCATATTTTTCATATTTCTCACAATAAAAGTTCATCATTTTGTCAAAAATACCACATAAAAAAACCACTATTAAGCTACACCTTAATAGTGGTCGTATACGTATTATAAGCGAAATAGCGTAAAAAATGAATAGTATTACTGAAACAATAAAGAAACGAACACAATTGAGCATATAATCCCGATTAAATCTGCAAAAAGTCCTACTTTTAGTGCATCCCCCATTTTTCTAATCCCAACCGCTCCAAAATATACAGTTAAAATATAGAAAGTCGTATCTGTGCTCCCTTGCATCGTAGAAGCCAATCTCCCAATAAACGAATCTGGCCCATATGTTGCAATTAAATCGGTCGTAATACTTAAACCAGCAGAGCCTGAAATAGGGCGTATAAGTGCTAAGGGTACAATTTCTGCTGGAACATGGATCAAATCTAACATTGGCTTCATTACCGATATCATTGCATCTAACGCACCTGAAGACCGGAATATAGAAATAGACACAAGCATTCCAACCATAAACGGTAAGATGGAAATTGCAATTTGAATCCCTTCTTTTCCTCCCTCAACGAACGATTCATACGTCGGCACTTTCTTTATTGTGCCATATAAAAGGATAAAACCAATTACACAAGGGATTACCCATAAGGAAATTGTATTTACAATGCTCATTTTTTCCGCCCCTTTCTACTCCTTCTTCGGTAAAAATAGCGGTCAATCCAAATTGCCCCAATCATAGAAAGTACTTGTGCAATAAATGTTACCCCAACAATTTCAGTAGGATTCGCTGATTCATACGTCATTCGAATGGAAATGACTGTCGTAGGAATTAATGTAATAGCTGATGTATTTAATGCTAGAAACGTCACCATAGAACGGCTCGCCGAATCCTTTCCTCCATTTAACTCTTTCAGTTGTTCCATCGCTTTAATACCAAGAGGGGTCGCTGCATTACCTAGACCAAAAAAGTTTGCCATCATATTTGATAGAATAAATCCCATAGACGGATGATCCTTTGGTATTTCTGGAAACAACCTTTTTACTATCGGCATAAAAAGTGTAACTAATTTTTTTAACAATCCGGCTTCCTCTGCAATTTTCATTAAACCGAGCCAAAATACTAAAACACTAATAAGTCCTATACAAATCGTTACCGCATCTTTTGCTCCGTCAAATACAGCTTTATTCACTTCTTCCATCGTTCCATTTATCATGGCGTATACAATCCCAATGACAGCCATCGCTACCCATACGAGATTAACCATCGTTCCCAACACCTATCATGTAAGAAAAAATTTCTTTCACATTATTCCAGTAAAGTCCCGTTGTAGCTACTAACTTTCGTTTACTATAAAATAAATTCCGTTCTCCAACTTTTTCATTACCAACATAAATGTCTGTCTTCCCAACCTTTACTCCATCCGTAAGTTTTGTACTTTTATCGAGTTCAACTTTTAATACTACGTTCTTTTTTTCTTCTTCAGTTAACGGTACCGAAAAACTATTTTTCGTATAAACATGGTTGGCATACTTCTTTTCATTTATTTCAGCAATTGCTCCTTGTCCTAAAACTTTCGTTTGTTTGAAACGGTCAAAACCTTTATCAAACAAATTCATATGATCATCCCAATCACTAGAGGCACTCAAAGTTACGACAATTAAATCTAGTCCACCTTTTGATGCCGTTGTAACAAGCGTTCGCCCAGCTTTCTTCGTAAAACCTGTTTTTCCCCCTGTTGCAAATTCATAATAAGACGTTACCAGCTTATGTTTATTTTTCCACGGGTAATCCCAAGAATCTGATTTATATGTTTTGGTTCCAAAGATTTTCTTAAATGTCTCGTTTCCCATTGCATATTTCGTTAATAATGCCATATCGTAAGCCGACGAATAATGTGATCCATCTCCATCTAAGCCATGAGGGTTTGAGAAGTGCGTATCTTTCATTCCAATTTCTTTCGCTTTTTGATTCATTAAATATACGAATCCATCTATACTCCCACCCACACTTTCAGCAATTACTTGCGCTGCGTCATTACCAGATCTAAGCATGAGTCCATATACTAAATCTTCTAACTTCACTTTTTGTCCAGGCTTTAAATAGATTGCCGATCCTTCCACCCTCACCGCTTCATTACTAACTGATACCATTTCTTTCATCTTCCCTGATTCAGCAGCTAATAAGGCGGTCATAATTTTTGTTATACTAGCAATTTTTTGAGGCTCATGTTCTGCCTTTCCGTATAATACACGACCAGACTGTTGCTCCATTAATACAGCATTTCGAGCACTAACATTGCTGTTCATCTTTGCATATGTAGGAATCGGCATAACGCTTGCATACATCATAAGAAGCGTAATGATTACACAAATTCGTCTCATATTTCCCCCCACGTCCTTTTGGCACTTTTTGTACAAGTGTATGCTTGGCCTTTTAAAATATGAACGAAATCTTCCTTCTACTTCCATTAAAAAAGACGCAGAGAATTTGCGTCTAATATGGTGTCCATTCAATTTGTTTCGCAGTTTCAAACCTTTTTTCTACATCAGGCCAATTTACAACATTCCACCAGTTTTTAATATATTCATCTTTTCGATTTTGGTATTGCAAATAATACGCATGTTCCCAGACATCTAGTACAAGGAGCGGTATCGTATCCCATTGTGTAAATAATTGATGAAGTGTACTTTGCAAAATTTCTAACCTTCCAGACCGGGGTACCCAAACGAGAATTGCCCAGCCTGAACCTTCTACTTTAGAGGCTGCTTCTGTAAAATGTTTTTGGAAACGTAAAAAGCTCCCAAAATCTTGTTCAATTTGTTGTGAAAAAGTTCCTCTTGGACTTCCACCACCGTCTTTTTTCATGTTATTCCAAAATATCGTGTGTAAGTAATGACCTGACCCATGAAAAGCCGCTTCCCTTTCCCAATGCTTAATTAAATCAAATTTATTTGTTTTTCTCGCTTCTTCCATCATCTTCTCTGCTTTATTTAATCCTTCCACGTAACTCCGATGATGTTTATCATGATGTAACATCATAATTTCTTTAGAAATATACGGTTCTAACGCATTATATGGATAAGGTAATGGCGGGAGTGTATGTCCTCCAATTGGGACAGCTCGTTCACTATCCCCTCTTTCATATAATTCATATTCCTCTTCTTCTTGCATAAATACTTCCTGCAAGTGATGCTGAATATGTTCTACATCATCGCTTATTTCATACATAAACTCTGCATCTGTTTCATACTCATGCTCTTTCATACGCTCTAATAACGTCTGAATTTTATAAGCAAGCATATGGACATCATACACTTCCATTGCACGACTATCTAATACGTGAAGAACACTTTCACACCAATTTTCTACTTCATGAAAGTAATCTGTAAATACACCTTGCTGATTCATGTTGCACCTCCCTAATGCTATCCACTTAACTATATTCAATGAAAATCCCTTATATAACTGTACAAAAGGAAAAGAAGCTAAGTCACCTTAGCTTCTTTTCCTCAATCAATATTTGTGTAACATCTTTGTCTGATAATCCGTCTCATAATATTCTAGTTCTTCACGCATCAATTGAAATTTACCTTCTAAACTCTTCATCACTTGCTCTAAAGATGCAGGTGGTGTTTGTTGAAAAACGATAGAATTTTTCCCTGTATATGCACACCGACTATTTTCATACCAATGATCACTCTTCGGTGAAAAAAACTCTGCAATTACTTGATGGTAAATCTTATATAAAATTTTTTCAGCTGCTGTTTTTCGAAATGGCTGGCTATTCAACAAAACAAAACATGCATCCTGTCCTTCTTCGCAAAAAACGAGAAGTCGTCTCATTGATGCTAATAACCCTTTATAATATCGCTCATTCCCTGCTGGTGTTTCCTCTAATAAAGAAGGTAACGTATGATAATTTACATAATTGGTTATCAAATTAATAGCATCTTCTAAAAATATAGAAACTTGTTCTGTTTGATTTTCAACCATCAAATTAGACATTTTTTCTCTCTCCTTTGCCATTTCACGCTATTTCTACTCTTTTATTTTTATGTAATTCAGCCAATATTTCTTGTACTTTCGACACCGTTCCCTCATCAAAATATTGTTGAAATTCTTCCATATTATTTAAATACAAACGTTTTTGCGCACGAAGCTCCTTATCTTTCATTAAACAACATATCGCTACAATATCGCGCAAATATATGTTTTGTTCTTCTACTTTATACACTGGATTTCCTTCAAAAGGAGTAATTTCTTGTAAAACTTCTTCAAAATATCGAACGTATAAAACCGAAAAAGTTTTCTCTTTACCATTTAATATATATGTCACTTCAGATCTGTTAAAAAAATCTTCTGATGTATTAGGTTTCTCTTTTTCTAACTCATATCCTACGTAACCTTTTATAATCATATACTCCCCCCTCACCCTTCTTTCACCTTATTCTAACTTAATTTTCCGATAAACAAAATATTCTTTTAAATATACCTATATAAAAAATAGCTCCCCTATACAGGAAATTACCTTTTTATTTTTCTTGAAGTTTGTCATAATAATATTATTGTCTCAGTTTTCTTATACAAGGAGAGTTGTATTTATGTCGTTTTCATGGAAACGTTTCTTACAAATCGGGAAAATTATCTTCCCATTTGTTGTATTAACAATTGTATTCTTTCAAGCAAAAAAAGAATTAGCGGGCATTTCTTTTTTAGAAGCGATTGATACAATTAAAAACATTCCAACTGGAGGAGTCTTTTTAGCAATTACACTTGGTGCATTCGCTGTATCAACAATGTTCTTTTATGACTATGTTATGCTTCGTTACTTAAAAGCTGATATTCCTGTCCAAAAGATTTTCCGTATCTCGTGGATTGCTAATACTTTAAATGGATTTATCGGGTTTGGTGGTCTTGTTGGAGCCGGCGTACGCACAATGCTTTATCGTCCATATATAAAAGAAAATGGAAAACTTATTAAAAGTATCGCTTGGATGACAACTGCCTTTATTAATGGATTAGCCATTCTTTCATTTCTTGGTCTTATCGGAATATTAGACACGAGATTTATTTTGCATGAAAAACCATGGCTATGGCCTGTTCTTATCTTCTTCGCTCTTTTCGTCCCTATATATATCGGATTTTCTAAATTAAAAAATAGAAAAGCGACGCAAACAGAGGAACAAGAAGAAGAGGAGAAAAACCCAACTGTTTTATACTCATTAGTTTCATTAGTCGAATGGGTATCTGCTGGTATTGTTATGTACGTCATATTACTATTATTTGGCATTGAAATCGAATTCCAAAAGTTTTTAGGCGTATATGTTATTGCTGCTTTAGCTGGTGTCGTTAGTCTTGTTCCTGGTGGCCTTGGATCATTTGATCTTGTCTTCTTAACTGGGCTTGGGCAATACGGCATCGATACAGGTGTTTTACTCCCTGCTATGTTATTATATCGTCTCGTCTATTACATCTTGCCCTTCTGCCTTGGTCTCATTTTTGCAGCTTTTGAAATGACAGGAGTAGCCATTAAAAAGTTTGAAGATAAACCTTTTATTGCGCCTGCATTAGAGACAACTGGTGTTATATGGACTTTGCAGCGTGACTTTCTAGGAAAGTTAGGTTCTTGGGCATCTGCTGCTTTAACAGTATTTGCTGGCTTAATGGTTATTTTATCAACCATTCTACCGACAAGTATAAATCGGGCACACGCCTTACATATTCTAGCTCCAAAACATCTTATTCAATTTTCTTTTAGCTTATCGCTAACATTCGGTATTCTCCTCCTCATTCTTTCGCGGGGGATATATTACGGAACAAAACGTTCTTATTATATGACGATTGTATCTTTAATTGGAGCGGCTATTTTTAACACACTAAAAGGAATTGATGTTGAAGAAACTTTTATTTTATTAATCGTACTCGCTGTATTGTATATGCTTCGTAAAAGGTTTGTACGTGAGAAAATGGAAGTCTCACTTTCGGATATCGTAAAAGTTTTTATATTCCTACTTGTAACGTTATATTTATATAAAAACTTAGGTATTTTATTTGCAGGTGCAAAAGAAGCTTTCAAACCTGATTTTGTCGTTCGTAATATTACACAAGTAAAACGAAGTGCATTAGCAGCTGCCTTTTTTGTTCCTACTTTTTTACTAATTGGTTCACTCATTGCAAATCGTTATCGAAATGAATTTCCCGGGCAACCAGCTAATGATAAACGATTACAAAACTTCTTAGATGAACATGGTGGAAATGTACTTAGTCATTTAGGTTTTTTAGGAGATAAACAGTTCTTTTTCAGTAGTGATGGAAAAGCACTCATTCTCTTCTCAATAACTGGAAAACGACTTATTGTACTGGGTGATCCAATTGGGGACCCTTCCTCCTATCGTACTGTATTGCAAGAGTTTTTAGCTGAGGCTGATCGATTTGGATACATTTGTGTATTCTATCAAATTGAAAGTAAATGGATGAGTTTATACCACGATTTTGGTTATAACTTCTTTAAGCTTGGTGAAGAAGCTGTTGTTGATTTAAATACCTTTACAATAACAGGAAAGAAACGCGCTGGCATGCGAGCTACTTTCAACCGTTTTGAAAGAGAAGGCTATACATTCTCTATTCATGAGCCACCTTTCTCCGACGAATTATATGAAGAGTTAAGAAAAGTTTCAGATGCATGGCTTGGTGGAAAAAAAGAGAAAGGTTTTTCACTCGGATACTTCGATCGTGAATATATTAGTCGCGCTCCTATCGCAACATTATCTGATGCGGATGGAAAAATTATTGCATTCACAACATTCATGCCTGTATATCAAAACGGATCATTATCTGTCGATTTAATGCGATATTATCCAGATGCGCCTAGCGGCATTATGGACGCAATTTTCATCCACTTATTCCAGTGGGCAAAAGAAAATGAATACCACTCCTTTAATATCGGTATGGCACCACTTTCAAATGTTGGTTTATCCACACAGTCTTTCTGGTCTGAACGAGTGGCTGCTGCAATCTTTAATAACGTTCGTTATACGTATAGTTTCAGCGGATTACGACATTTTAAAGAAAAATATAAACCAGCATGGAGCGGTAAATATTTAGCATTTAGGAAGAATCATTCTTTACCAATTACAATGCTCTCTGTAACAAAATTAATAGGAAAAAGAAAAAACAGCTAAATTCTTAGCTGTTTTTTCTTTTTTGAACTTGTACAATAAATTCTTTTTCATACTTCTTACCATTTATATAGAAATTCCCCCACATTTTATACGTGCCCTCGGCAGGAAATGTAATTCGGTATTGTAATTGCTCATCCGTATCTACAGGCATAGCGTATAAAAAATTCTCCTTCGTTTCATCCACTATATAGAGTGACTCTACTTCTCCTCTCTCTGAATGCAATTTCAATTTTTCACCCTTTTTCGCTTGAAACTGAAATGTTAACGTAACTGGTTCATTCGGATGTAATGCGCCAAATAAAAGAGAAACTTCATACTCTCCTATTTTTTTTGTAAGTACACTGTCGATTGGAAATTTCACTTTTTTCTTATTGTTCTCCTCTTTCGTTCTACCAAAATTCTTCCTAGCGAATGACTCTACGGACTTATTTTTGTCTTCGTATAAAAATATTGTATATTCTTCGTCTTTCGCTATTTTGGAAGATAACTTATATGACCCGTTCCCTGCAAATGTGGGTTTAATTTGTTGTATGTTTTTTAACTGTCCATCTACAATCACTGCCCGCATTTGATCATTTACACCACGAATTTCATTATTCTTGTTGTTTAACAACTGAAATACAATATCTACTTTCTCATTTCCCTTTCCATTTGAAACATCCCACTTTACTTCCTGAACATCTCCTACAGTCTCTTCGTTTTCTTGATATTTTTTTATGTAAAATCCTCCTGCCACAATAAGTACTAACGCAATAAGCCCAATGACAAGATTTTTCAAAACATCACCTACCATTTTTATTGTCTCTATTCATACAAAACTTCTTAAGATATATATTCTAGATTATGATTTATGAAATCCTCCTATTTTGCACATATTACAAATAATAAAAAGATTTTAATTGAAAGGATTCGTAGTGTATAATGCAAATGATATTGATTTCTATCAATACATTATAAGGAGGACTTTTTTATGAGTGTACATATCGAAGCAAAACAAGGCGAAATCGCTGAATCTATTCTATTACCTGGTGATCCATTACGTGCAAAATATATCGCTGAAACATTTCTAGAGGACGTTACTTGCTATAATAATGTGCGTGGTATGTTAGGTTTCACTGGAACTTATAAAGGAAAACGTGTATCTGTTCAAGGTACAGGTATGGGTGTTCCTTCTATTTCTATTTATGTAAACGAATTAATCCAAAGCTACGGAGTTAAAAATTTAATTCGCGTTGGAACTTGCGGTGCAATTCAAAAAGATGTAAAAGTTCGTGATGTTATTATCGCAATGACGGCTTGTACTGATTCTAATATGAACCGTTTAACATTCCCAGGATTTGATTTTGCACCAGCTGCAAACTTTGACCTTTTAAAGAAAGCTTATGATGCTGGAACTGAAAAAGGATTACACGTTCGTGTCGGTAACGTTTTAACAGCAGATGTGTTTTATCGTGAAAGCATGGACATAGTTAAAAAACTTGGAGATTACGGTGTATTAGCAGTAGAAATGGAAACAACTGCTCTTTACACATTAGCAGCGAAATACGGTGTAAATGCATTATCTGTATTAACAGTTAGCGATCACATCTTCACTGGCGAAGAAACAACATCTGAAGAGCGTCAAACTACATTTAACGAAATGATTGAAATCGCTTTAGATGCAGCAATTCAACAATAATACACTAAAGAACTTGTCATACGTCTGGCGAGTTCTTTTTATGTGACTTTTTATAAATAACTACTTTATAAAGAGACAGATTTCTCCCCTCTACTTTCTTGTAACGTTTGTTATAATGAAGTGAAACTTTAATCAGTGGAGGTTTTTTCCATCCCCCACTGATTATTAGTTGAACCAATCGGATTTAACGGGATAAAGAAATCATTTACAGTATTTCTCATAAGAGGTGACGCAGTGAAAAACAGAAGTATTGTCTTTAAACTATTTTTATTAACATCCACTTTATTTACAATCATATTCCTACTTTTTTTCCTAGGACAATCTCTATTTTTAGAGAAATTTTATATTAATAAGAAAGTAAAAACAGTCCAAACTGCTTTTGAAAAATTCGTAGATAATTATGATAAAAGTGATAAAAGTTATGAGCAGGTTAGAAAACTAAAACAAGAATTTCATGATAAAACAAATGCCGATATGCAGTTTTTGGATTCTAACGGTATTATTAAAAGTGATAACAATTACTATATCGATGTATTTAATCCCAACAATAATAAACAGTATTCCATTCCACTCAACAATCTTTTAACACCAGAAGAATATAATAAATTCGAAAATTTAGGTTTAAAAAAAGATGTAATAATCAATGTTGATGGAGTCGTACAAGAGAATAATATAATCACACCACAAAAATTAGGAACGAATTATAATCAATGGCAGAACGAACATTTCTATTCGGATTTTCAGTCAATTAATGGTAACCCTTCTAAGAACAGACTTGCAAGCCGATACAAATCTACAACTCGAATCGTCTTTACAGGTGTTATAACTAAGTTACAGCTCCCATCCAAAGCGGAGGTTCGTCTTGCAAATGATATTGAAACATTACAAGCCGTTCAATATTTTGCAGATATGATTAGAGAGGGAACTTCTAACTCGAACCAATTAAGTACTTTCATATTAGATGGCGGAGAAAATATAAAAAATAGTATCTTTGTAAAACCGATTATAGAAAATGGAAGGATTACAGAATACGCTTTTGCGATAGCATCTTTGCAGCCTGTTAATGAAGCGATGCTCGTTTTAAAAGATTATTATGTCTATGCCTTAATCATCGTGTTTCTCGTAATTATTTTGTTATCCTTCTACTACTCAAAAATCATTGTTAAGCCATTAATTAAAATAAATCGTGTTACAAAAAAAATGGCTAATTTTGATTTCAGCGAGAAATTACCTGTTACAGCTGACGATGAAATTGGCGGGCTTTCTGGCAGTATCAATACATTATCTGTAAATTTAAAAGATCGAATCGATCGATTAAATGTTGCTAATACAAAGTTACAACAAGATATTGAAC
This sequence comes from Bacillus cereus group sp. MYBKT14-1, assembly GCF_051915185.1. NCBI lineage: Bacteria > Bacillati > Bacillota > Bacilli > Caryophanales > Bacillaceae > Bacillus > Bacillus cereus group sp. MYBKT14-1. The sequence continues at coordinate 669,956 of NZ_JBQAEF010000002.1, forward strand.
GTGAACGTCAATTAGAAAAAACAAGAAAAGAATTCATTTCTGGCGTATCACACGAATTAAAAACACCGCTAAGTGTAATTAGAAGTTTTGCAGAAGGAATTAAAGATGGTGTTAGTAAGGATACTTCGTATTATACTGATGTTATTTTAGAAGAAACAGAAAATATGAACAGGCTGATTGTTGAAATGTTAGAATTAGCAAAGTTGGAATCTGGTACTTACAAACTAGATATGACGACGTTCTCAATCGGTGAATTAACGCAACAAGTCTACACAAAATTATTATTTAGCATGGAAGAAAAACATTTACAAGTGAACATCGATGCAGACCCTTCTATACTTGTTAAAGCAAATCGCAGTCGCATTGAGCAAGTAGTTGTGAACTTACTAAGTAATGCAATCCGTTATACGCCAGAGGGAGAAAAAATACAAGTCTCCATTATAGAAGCAGAAGATACCGTAAAAGTCGAAATCGAGAATACAGGAAACCCTATCCCTGAAGAAAGTCTTGAAAAAATTTGGGATCGCTTCTATCGTCTAGATGCATCACGTAGCCGTCACACTGGAGGTACCGGTCTCGGATTATCTATTGTAAAAAACATTTTAGACCTCCATCATGCCGAATACGGTGTGTATAATACGACTAACAGTGTTGTATTCTATTTCAATTTACAAAAAGTAAAAGAAGTCAAATAATTTGTCTTAATTTCACTAGGAGTTCACATGAAATTCACACTCTCCCTTTATAGTAAGAAACAAGTTAATCCTTTCCTTTACACATATAAAAGAGGAGAGTGCGTGAAATGAAACAAGCAGGACAACCTATTCAAAATGAAAAACAATTAGAAACTATCAAAAATATACTTTTACAATCTTCGAAACGTGATGGCTTATTATTCGTATTAGCTGTAAATTCTGGCTTAAAAGTAAGTGAAATCTTACAATTAAAAGTTAGTGATGTAATCGATGAAAATGAAAATGTTCGCCATTCCATTTTATTTTACAATGAAAAAGTGAAGAAACATAAATGGTTTGCTGTAAATGAAGACTTACAGCACGCAATCGAAGACTACATGAAAGAACGTAAAACTTGGAAACGTAATGAACCATTGTTAAAATCTCAAAAAGGAACAAAATCTATTACGAGACAACATGCATGGTACATTTTAAACAAAGCTGCAAAAGAAGTTGGATTAGAAGGGATTAGCTCACATACACTTCGAAAAACTTGGGGTTATTGTGCATACAAATCAGGTGTTGATATTGCATTTTTACAACACTTCTTTGATCACAGTACTCCATCAAAAACTTTAAAGTATATCGGTATTGCTTAATAACTCTTATACATAAAAAAGGTTACCATTTGAAAATTTGGTAACCTTTTTTACATTTCGTATTCTCTTTTCTTGTCTCTCCTATACTGTAGTGGTACTCTAATAATAAGGGGGAGAAATTATGAACACACTTACAATTGAATTACCAAAAGAAACGGCTGAAAAACTTGATTTATTAAAACAAGCTTATGAAAAGAAAACAGGTGCTTCTATCTCTGAGAGCACTCTCGTTCAAACACTTATCTCAAAAGAATTTATCCAAGCGATAACTCCTTTTGATTTACAACAATTTGTCAATGGAAAAGAACAGCATTAATTGCTGTTCTTTTTTTATCTCTATTTAAAATATACAAAGTTTTTTATATATTTTTAGAAAAACCATTGACAATGATAATGATAACCATTATCATTTATTATGAAGCCAACAATTGATGAATCAACCAAACGCTCAGTAACATTGTTACCCCTCTTTTTCATATAGAAAGGCACTGTACATTCCCCCTGTTTGTACAGTGCCTTTCTTGTTTATTATCATTCAAAAAAATTTAATTGCTCCGGCTTCGGCTCACCATATGTAATGTTCATCATTTTCATAAGCTGTTTCGCATTATCTGCTGCATCCCCACCTGAATTGTTGTTAAACAGTACGTATATATCCTTTGTTTTCTTTTTTAATTGCTCTAATCGTTCAACCCATTCTTCCAGTTCTTTATTGTTGTAGCGATATAAACAGCGAACCGCTCTCCAGTTTTCCCCTTTATCAAGCCAACCATGAACATTTCGACCGTGAAAACGTATTAATGCCATGTCTGAATTCGTAACCTCTAACACGAGTGGCACAGAACCTATCCCAGCCTGTGGTTCATCACAAATTGTATGAATCCATTTCTCTTGTTCTAGAAACTGTAACGTCTTATCTCTCATTTCTGGATAAAACCATGTTTGATTTCGAAATTCTATTGCACATGGTAAACCTTCCATTTTTTCTTTCGTATATCGAAGAAAATCTACATTTTTCTTTTTACAATCAAACCATGGTGGATATTGAAATAAAATCGTTTTTAATTTACCAGCTTCAATTAAAGGAAGAATAGATTGTTTATATACATCAAACATCTCATCGAACGTAGAAAAAGGAATTTCACCTTTCATATGTCCTGTCATTCCTTGATATGCTTTTACGATAAAAGAAAAATCTTTCGGTGTTTCCATTGCCCATTTTGTATAGTTTCGTGCAGGTTGCATCGCATAAAATGAGCTATCCACTTCTACTATAGGAAAATACTCGCTGTATGTTCGTAATTTATTTCTATTTTCATAGGGATTTATGTATAAAGAATCATGATCTCCCCATCCTGTCACTCCAATAAACAGCACATATACCCCTCCCTTTTTAACTTCATCTTCTATTCACTTTCCAAACACTTTGCATCATGTAGCCTTTTCTTTAAGAGTATCCTTATAAAAATATGATATACTATATGGAAGAATTTTTAAAATGAGGGGTTATTTATTTATGCTTCCAAACGATGCTACTGTATCTCATGAAAAACGAATTGAAGAACTAGAAAATAAAGTACGTTTTTATGAAGAACTTGTGAATCAATTACCACATCATTTCACATACAAAAATCCACATATTGGTTTACGAATAAAGAAAACTAGAACAACCCATTCCATTCAAGAAATACCAAAAGAGAATAAAGAGGCTCATTTTCAACTTACTTGCGATTCATTATTTTTATTTGAACAACTCGAAAAACACTTTGTACATATTTTTGATGCCTTTTCACATCATGTAACCTTTGTCGATAATAAAGGGAATATTACTTTATGTAATCAAGTTGCTGCAGATGATTTCGGTGTAATACGAAATGATATTATCGGAAAACCGATTCAACAATTACTAAACTTGCCGGAAGAAAAAATTAAAGCGATTGAAACATTAAAAACGGGAACAGAAATATATAATGAAGAAGTTTTAGACAAAAACTATGGCATTATAAATAACCGAATTATTCGTGATTATAACGGGGAGATTTTTAGAGTTATTAGTGTCTTTCATTATTTAAATACAGAACGTGATGCAGAGAAGTTTTCGTTAGCAGGGCGAATCGCAGCTGGAATTGCACACGAAGTACGAAATCCTCTTACAACAGTACGAGGATACTTACAATTTTTACAAGAAAGTGTTTCTCCATCTAATAAAGAACTATTTAAAAATTTACTTATTCCTGAATTAGATCGAGCAAATAGTATCATTACAAAATTTTTATCTCTTTCAAAAACACGTGAATTTAAAAGAGAACCCTTTCCCATTAATACATTTTTACGTGAGTATATTCAACAGTTACTAGCTAGCGAAGTCTTTTTACATAACATTTCAATTGATTATAATTTTTCTACCGAATTAGATGATATATTAGTTCATATTGATCGTCATGAACTTGTGCAAGTTTTTTTAAACTTATTCCAGAACGCTGTCGATGCTCAAGGAGAAAAAAAACTTTCTATCCAAATCACTAGTTACCGCCTAGATAATTTTGTTCGTATTACTTTCACTGATAATGGGACTGGTATTCCACCAGCGATTCAAGACTATATCTTTGATCCATTCTTCTCAACAAAAGATTCCGGCACAGGTTTGGGCTTGTCAGTAACGAAAAAAATTATTCAAAATCATAGCGGTACATTAAAAATGACTAGTAATGAAGATGGTACTACTTTTACTATTTCAATTCCAATCTTACCTAAAACAGCCCTTGAAAGATTAAATCAATACAAATAAAATCCAATCCACGAACTGCATGTCAATTGTTAATTCTTCAACAATTGACATGCAGTTTTTTATGTTAAACTTTTCTTCTTTACATTATATAAAGCCTTCTATACCTTACTTACTTTTTGCTAAGTGGGCCAATTCCTTATTTTTTTTATAAATGGTAGTTTGTCCATTACGAATTTAGTATAAATTTCATTTTAATATATAGTAATGACTATTGATTCTATGAAAGAAAGGAATGAAAAGATGAACAATAAAAATAAAGGAAAAGTATTTTATGGTAACGATTGTTGCGAAGTAAGAGCTTGTAGTCATATTAACATCTCTAAGTCCGAACTTACAGAATTCGTTAGACTTCTTCAAGCTCTTGGCCAAGCTATTCAAGCTGTCTTTCAAAACCCTTCTCAAAATAATATAGATAACTTGATCGCTGCCCTAAATAACTTACAAAAATTCCTCAATTGCTTAGATTTATCCCCAGCACAAAAACAAATTGGAAATTCTATTATTGCTAATTTATTAACTATTTTAAGAACAACACCTTTCTCATGCGGAGCATTATACGTTGAGCTACAAAGCTTGCTTAATTATTTATTGTATATCGCTAAGTTATTCAAAGTAGATTGTTGTACGATTGACAAACTAGTTAGACTCATAACAGAGATCCAAACTATCCTAGTTCAATACGGATCAGGTTGCCTTGGAGGCAGAGGAGCAACAGGTGCTACGGGTGCTACTGGTGCTACTGGACCTCAAGGACCTCAAGGTGCTCAGGGACCAGCGGGCGCTCAAGGTGCTACTGGACCTCAAGGGCCTCAAGGTATTCAAGGACCAGCGGGTGCTACGGGTGCTACGGGTGCTACTGGCGCTACTGGCGCTACTGGCGCTACGGGTGCTCAAGGTGCTCAAGGACCAGCAGGTGCTACTGGACCTCAAGGGCCTCAAGGTATTCAAGGACCAGCGGGTGCTACTGGCGCTACGGGTGCTCAAGGACCAG